>NZ_DKTK01000008.1:0-392501 GCF_002473195.1 Pantoea sp. UBA7232 | reverse complement strand
GTAGGGGCGGCATTTATGCCGTCCTGGTCACGTTCCGCACCTAACCCGCATCGCATTAATACGACAGGGTCGCATTAATGCGACCCCTACGGGGACATCTGTAGGGGCGGCATTAATGCCGCCCTGGTCACGTTCCGCACCTAACCCGCATCGCATTAATACGACAGGGTCGCATTAATGCGACCCCTACGGGGGCATCTGTAGGGGCGGCATTTATGCCGCCCTTGTCACGTTCCGCACCTAACCCGCATCGCATCAAAATGAAAATTATGGTTTTTTTATCGGATTACAGGGTGTCAGAAGCAGTAACAATTTCTTGCAATAGTAATCTAAATGAGTATATTTCTCATTTGCTTTCTTAGCTATGCCTGCTCCAAGTGACCGGCAGGGTGCGCTGACAGATAAACTAAAATGAGAATTAAGGATGGCTATGTCTTCTAAACCGATGCGCGTCCGCGCTGCGGCTGCAACGGCACAACCTGCGCTGAAAATGTCATTGCTGGCGATGCTGATTGCAGCCGGTGTTGCACAGGCGGCGGAACAGACCCTGATGGTGGAAAACAGCGCGTCTGACGTGGAAAATCAGAACGATCGGGATTACAGCATACCGGTAACGCGCGCAGGCACAAAAATGGCGCTGACGGCGCGCGACATTCCTCAGTCGGTATCGCTTATCAGTAAACAGCGTATGGCCGATCAGCAGCTGCAGTCGCTGAATGATGTTCTGTCCAACACTACCGGTATCAGGGGTGTTTCGGCGGATATGGATCGTACCAGTTACTACTCGCGCGGCTTTCTCATTGACAACTATATGGTAGACGGGATCCCGACCGCGTTTGCATCACGCTGGAATCTGGGTGATGCCCAGACCGACATGGCGCTTTATGAGCGGGTCGAGGTGGTGCGCGGCGCGACCGGGTTACTCACCGGGCCCGGGAATCCTTCTGCGTCGATTAATATGGTACGTAAGCACGCTGACAGTAAAACCCCTACCGGATCGCTGGAAGCGAGCTACGGCAGCTGGAATAAACAGCGCTATGTTGCCGATCTCTCTGCGCCGCTCACCCCTGAGGGTAACGTGCGCGGGCGCGTAGTAGCTGGTTATGAGGATAAAAACAGCTTTATTGAACGCTACGGTTTTGAGAAAAAATTCATTTATGGCGTGATAGACGCCGATCTGACTGAGAGCACCACGCTTTCCGCGGGCTACGAATTTACGCAGGTCGATACCGATTCGCCGATGTGGGGTGGGGCGCCGCGCTGGTATACCGATGGCAGCCAGACGCATCTGCGTCGCGGCTATAACACTCAACCGGAGTGGGCTTACAACAATAAAGAGAACCGCAAGGTTTTCGTCAATCTGCAGCAGAATTTTGATAACGGCTGGAACATTACGCTCAACGGCACGCATAACGAAATGCTGCTGGACAGTAAGCAGATCTATCTCGACGGCTATTTCAATAAGGTGACCGGCGCAGGCAGCTCTGCCTACGCGAATTATCCGGTCATCGGCGGAACCGGTTATAACACCGGCAAGCGCAAAGTGGATGCGGTAGATGCCTTTGCCAGCGGCCCTTATGAGCTGCTGGGACGCCAGCATCAGCTGATGCTGGGGGTTAACTACAGTCGTCAGGATAATAAATATTACAGCGCCTGGACCAACATCTCCTCTGCTGAACTGGGTAACTTTAACGACTTCAACGGCAACTATCCGGAGCCTGACTGGTCGCCGCGCGAACCTGCCACGGACAGCCAGCTGGTGCGGCAAAAATCGGTCTATATGGCTACGCGCCTGACGCTCGCCGATCCGCTGCATCTGATTGTCGGGGCGCGATATACCAACTGGAACCGTCAGGGCATTACCTCTGAACTGGAAGAGAACAATACCACGCCGTATGGCGGTCTTATCTGGGACATCAATGACGCCTGGTCAGCGTTTGCCAGCTATACCTCGGTCTTTCAGCCGCAGGATAATCTGGATGCCAGCGGCAGTTTCCTGACGCCAGTTGTCGGTAAAAACTATGAGACCGGGGTTAAATCGGACTGGTTTGATAGCCGTCTGACCACCACGATCTCTCTGTTCCGAACCGAGCTGGATAATGCGCCGGTTGATACCGGACGTTTCAGCGAGAGCGGAAGCGCTATTTATGAAACCACCGATGGCGTTGTCAGCCGCGGCGTTGAATTTGAGATCAACGGTGCGCTGACGGATAACTGGCAGATGACGTTTGGCGGTACGACCTACATAGCAAAAGACAGCAAGGGTGAGGCCTATAACTCCCAGCTGCCCCGTACCTCTTTCAATCTCTTTACGCACTATCGCCTGCCTCAGTTCGATAAACTGACGCTGGGCGGCGGCGTTAACTGGCAGTCAAAGACCTGGAAAGATATCGGCGGACCTGAAGGTAACGGAACCTGGCGTGTGCGTCAGGGAAGTTATGCGCTGGTGGACCTGTTTGCCCGCTACGACGTGACAAAAAATCTCTCCCTGCAGGCCAACCTGAAAAACCTGTTTGATAAAGAGTATGACGAGAATGTGGGCAGCAGCGGCATCGTGTATGGCGAACCGCGCAGTTACTCGGTAACGGCGAGTTACCGCTTCTGATCCCGGCAGGCGCGTTCTGAACGCGCCTCTTCTCCTCAGGCGGCTAATGGTTTATACCCATCGCACTCTGCTCTCCTCTTAGGCTAAAGTGCATTCAGGCTGAATAGATTTTTTAATCTCCGGACAAAGTAACGCACCTTACTGTTTAACGCGGTTATGCATTGATGCGCCTCTTTTGCGTACATCACAGGCGGTCGCATGTATAGGCGTCCGGTTATGAATCAGGTCTGCAGGGTGCGCCTTCGTTTAATGGCATGATAATTAAGAATAATATCCACCATATTTACACTCTCCAGCCCGTTATTAAGGATTGTATCTCTGTCTGGTATCAGATAATGCCAGGCTGGCTAATGTTATCAACGTTAATCAAAAGACGATTTAATAGTCGTTAATTTCAATTGATTGATAATGTCCGCTATGCATTCAGACAGGGAATTTTTAATTAGCAGGCTATAAGTTAGTGCGCTTATTTTAATATCTGCCGTAAAAATAATTAATATAAAATAACATGCTGAAATGATTTTCGGGGAATAATCCGAATAACCAATATGAAGGCTAATAAAGCATTATACTCGTCGGGCGATCTGCAATTTTTAACTTTTTGAATGCCGGGTTTGTAGTGCTTAAAGTTTATGGCCGGAGTATAAAATGAAAATCATCATTAGCGGCAAGGGATATCCCGAAAAAAGAAATATTGTTACTGATGTTAAGAAAACGTATATCGATTTTCACTCCAGAAATATCTGGACGTATATTAATGCGTTTCGTGGGAAAATTCTG
Organism: Pantoea sp. UBA7232; assembly: GCF_002473195.1. Lineage (NCBI taxonomy): Bacteria > Pseudomonadati > Pseudomonadota > Gammaproteobacteria > Enterobacterales > Erwiniaceae > Pantoea > Pantoea sp. UBA7232. Next base: position 389,116 of record NZ_DKTK01000008.1, on the reverse strand, counting down.
AAACGCAATAAGCTGTTTATATTTTCCGCTCCGCTATGGTCAGCCGGTAGCGAAAAAAAGGTAGTTCATCTCTTTAATGAAGTGGCAACCAGCCGCGAGCGCTGGGTGTCAACCTTTGAAACCGAGCTGCCGCGGGTATTGCCGGTACCGGGCGTCGCCAAAACAGCTAATCCGCTGTTAAAAAAGCTGATGTACTATGTTGCAGCACCGGAATGTGCCGGCATTATCGCCATCTCAGAGGCAACGCGAAAAATTGAGCTGAAACTGCTGGACGCTTTTCCCATTGAGCGGGAAGCGATTAGCGACAAACTGCACGTGCTGCATCCGCCGCAGCCGGTGCTCTATGAGGGCGGACGCACGCCAGCGGCCGATAAAATGATCTTCACCTTTGTCGGTAATGAGTTCTACCGCAAAGGCGGAGCCGAAGTGGTAATGGCTTTCTCCGAACTGATGGACGAGGGTGTGATATCAGCTGGCCAGATCGGCGTTAACCTGATCGGCGACATTAAAAAGCAGCATAATATTGCGCATCGTGAGTGGCAGGACGATGCCGCTTTCCATCATCAAATTGAAACCCTGATAGCTGAGCGCTCCGTATTCACCCATCATACTGCATTGTCTAATGATGAGGTGATGCAGCTGCTGCGTGAAACGCATGTCGGATTGCTGCCGACCTGGCAGGATACCTATGGCTTCTCCGTGCTGGAAATGCAGGCGTGCGGCTGTCCGGTGATTACCACTAACGTCCGGGCGCTTCCGGAAATTAATCCGGCTCAGAGCGGCTGGCTTATCAACTGTCCGCTCAACGATATGTTTGAACTGAATGTGGATACGCTGGCGGAGAAAATGGCGCTGCGCATATTAATTGTGTCGCAGCTCAAGGCACATATTAAGGCGATACTTGAAGACCGGATGCGCGTGGCTGATTATTCAGCGGCAGCCGTAAACAGGATCCGTCAGCACCACGATCCGGATAAATTTAACCGCGCGCTCTCTGCCATTTATGGCGCAAAAGATACGCATGGTTCATTTGATCGCAGTGAAGCAGGCGCACTCAAACGCTCTTAATCTTTATCCGACAGCTATTCTTTTTTTAATCTGACTCCTGCAGCTGCTGCAGGAGTTTTTTTATTTCTGTTCCGGCCAGCCGGGTGATATGCGCAAAACAGCAATAGAACTAACAATATGATGTTTTACGTAACGGAATCATAGCCTGCAAACTAAACGCCATATTCATCAGGACAAGGACAGGGCGTATGTCTTACCAATTAAGCGTGCTCGATAAGTCGCCGGTTGCGGCAGGAGAAAATGCGACACAGGCGCTGGCGCGCTCGCTAAAACTGGCGCAGCGGGCTGAGAGCTGGGGCTATAAGCGCTTCTGGGTCGCAGAACATCATAACAGCGAGCAGCTGGCCAGTCCGTCACCTGAATTGCTTATCGCCTGGATCGCCGCGCAGACGCGCACCATACGCGTCGGCTCTGGCGGCGTCATGCTGCAGCACTACAGTCCCTATAAAGTTGCAGAGAACTTTAATCTGCTGTCATCGCTGGCACCGGATCGCATCGATCTCGGCGTCGGTAAAGCGCCCGGCGGTTTGCCGCTTTCAACGCGGGCGCTTCAGCTCGGGGTTAACCCGGCTGAAAAAGGCAGTTTTGCTGAACAGCTGGCGCTTCTCGATAGCTGGCTGAACGCATCTCCCTCCGCTGACGAAGAGACGCTGCGCGCCACGCCACAGTCACCGCACCCCGCCAGCCGGTTTCTGCTGGGTGCAAGCGAAGCAAGCGCCGGGCTGGCCGCAGAGCTGGGCTGGCAGCTGGTGTTCGCTGCGCACCATAACGGCGATCCGCAGCTGATGGCGCGTGTTCTGCAGCACTATCATGCCCACAGCCGCGGCGACCGTGCGCTGGTAGCGGTTCAGGTGGTTGTGGCGGATTCGCCGGCAGAGGCTGAACTGCTTACCGATGCGCTGCGTCTTTATCACGTCAGCGTGAGAAATGGCCCGGCGGTTAACGTTGCCAGTCTGGAACAGGCTGAACGTTACGTACGCCAGGGAGGATACGCGGATTACGTCATAGAGCCGCGCACGCCGTCACTGCTAAAGGGCACGGCTGCACAGGTGCATGCTCAGCTGGAGTCGATGCATCATCGCTACGGCATTGACGAATTTATTATCGATACGCCACTCGCTGACGAAGCCGCCCGGTTTAAATCCCTGGAACTGCTGGCCACCGCGCGACTGGTTGCGGCCTGAGGATAGCGTAATGATCCGCTCCGCTTTTCTTATCTGCTGCTCATTCTGGCATCGCTGCGAGCGATGTTGCCCGGCACCGATCTGATTCTGCCTGCATAACAACGTTTACCTTTTTCGCCCGGCAACCTCTGCGCTGCCGACGGCTCTGCTTTGTCAGGAGTTTATAATGAGTAAAAGAGAATTACGTCTCGGTACGATATTACACGGCGCGTCAGGCAATATGTCCGCCTGGCGGCATCCGGCTGCGCAGGCTGACGCCAGCATCAGTTTTGACTACGCCAGAAAAATTGCGCGCAAGGCGGAAGCGGGCAAACTCGATTTTCTGTTTGTCGCTGACGGTCTCTATATCAATGAAAAATCGATTCCGCACTTCCTCAATCGCTTTGAACCGCTGACGCTGCTCTCAGCGCTGGCGGCGGTCACAGAGCATCTTGGCCTGGTTGGCACCGTCTCAACCTCTTATAGCGATCCTTTTACCATCGCCCGGCAGTTCGCCAGCCTCGACCATCTCAGCGGCGGCCGTGCCGGCTGGAACGTTGTGACCTCGCCGCTGGAAGGATCGGCCAAAAATTTCTCGCGTCAGCAGCATCCGGAACACGCGCTGCGTTACCGGATTGCGGATGAGTATTTGCAGGTGGTGAAAGGCCTGTGGGATTCCTGGGAAGAGGGCGCCTTTGTACGCGACAAGCGCAGCGGTCAGTTTTTCGATCCGGCCAAGCTGCATACGCCCGATCACCGCGGCGATTTCTTTCAGGTGCAGGGGCCGCTGAATATTGAGCGTACGCCGCAGGGGCGACCGATCATTTTCCAGGCGGGCGCCTCCGGAGACGGACGGCGGCTGGCCGCGCGCCATGCGGATGCGATTTTTACCCACCATGCGACCCTGGAAGAGGCGCAGGCGTTCTGGCGCGATGTTAAACAGCAGCTGGCCGAAAACGGACGCGCCGCGGATGACCTCCATATCTTTCAGGGCGTCAGCGTGATCGTCGGTGACGATGCCGCAGATGTTGAGCAGCAGTATCAGGCTACCGCACAGCTGGTCTCAGTGCCGGATGCGCTTAATTATCTGGGGCGGTTCTTTGACCACCATGATTTCTCACGCTACCCGCTGGATGAACCTTTCCCAGAACTGGGTGATATCGGTCAGAACAGCTTCCGCAGCACCACCGATGAAATAAAACGCAACGCCCGCGTGCGCGGTCAGACGCTGCGCCAGGCCGCGCTGGAAGCGGCCACGCCGCGGCCGCTGTTTCACGGCACGCCAGAACAGGTCGCCGATGGCCTGCAGCACTGGTTTGAACAGAAAGCTGCTGACGGTTTCATTATCCAGGGCGGAACGCCCGACACGTTTGAACGCTTTGTCGATCGGGTTATCCCGCTGTTGCAGGCGCGCGGACTAAGCCGGCGCGACTATCCGGGCACCACGCTGCGCGCCAGTCTGGGTCTGCAGACCCCCGAAAATCAGTTCACATCATAATAACGATCAGGATGAATGCTATGCAGAAAAAATCATTGATAGCGCTGCTGTTACTGGGGCTAAGCAGCGCTGCCGGGGCGGAAAACGTCGCCGTTAACGGGCAGCAGGTCAGCGTGGAGGCGAATAAGACGCCCATTAACACTGCAAAAAATGCAGCGGCTATCGCGCAGATCCCGGCCGGACACCGGTTTGCTGTACCTGGCGCGTTTACCGTGGCGGTGGCCGCCCTTAATTCCCCTCCGCTTACGCTGTTCAGCGACGACAACAAAACGCTGCTTGGCAGCGAAGTGGATATGGCGCGTCTGGTGGCGGACAGCCTCGGCCTGAAGCTCAACGTCGTGCCAACCTCCTGGGAAGACTGGCCGCTCGGCGTGGCGTCCGGCAAATATGACGCGGCGATCACCAACGTAACCGTCACAAAAGGGCGCAAAGAGCGTTTTGATTTTGCCACCTACCGCAAAGACTCACTGGGCTTTTATGTGAAAAAGAGCAGCCCAATCGTTTCGCTCAGCAAAGCAGAAGATATTGCCGGCCTGCGCATTATTGTTGGCTCCGGGACCAATCAGGAAGCGATCTTACTGGCGTGGGATCAGGAAAACCGCGCAAAGGGCCTGAAGCCGTTTATCCCGGTTTATACCAAAGATGACGCAGCGCAGACGCTTTCACTGCAGGCCGGACGTGCGGATGCTTACTTTGGCCCCAACGTCATCGGCGCCTGGAAAGCGGCGCTCAACGGGCAGACCAGGCTGGTGGGCAGCGTGGACGGCGGCTGGCCTAAAGCGGCGCACATTGCAGTGACGGTGAAAAAAGATGGCGGGCTGGTGCAGCCAGTCAATACGGCGCTTAACGGCGTGATACAAAACGGCGACTACGACAAGGTGCTGAATCGCTGGGGCGAAGGCATTGAGCGGCTCGACCGCTCGGAAATCAATCCACCGGGCCTGGGCGACTAAGGGGGCAATATGCATTTTTTTCGTGACGTTTCACCCGCAGCGGCAGAGCTGCAGCCGATTATTACCGGCCTGTTTGGTGAATATGCTGCCCGCTATGGCGACTATTTCAGCAGCCAGAATGAGGTGGAGCAGGATGAGTGGTTTCTGCCTGCGCAGGGAGGCCTGTTTATTGTACTGGAGCGGGATGGCGAAATTATCGCCATGGGCGCCTACAAGCGCTTTGACGCACAGACGGCGGAACTGAAACGCATCTGGACGCGCTCCGATCTGCGCCGTCAGGGCCTGGCACTACTGATCCTGCAGGAGCTGGAGCGTCGTGCGCTGCGCGCCGGCTATCAGCGTGTCTGGCTGACCACCGGCTTTCGTCAGCCGGAGGCGGTGCGCCTCTATATCGGCCACGGCTATCAGCCGCAGTTTGCCCTGCTGGAAGATATGGAGATCTACGGCCGGCCGCCGCACGACGGCCGCCTGCGCTTTCTGAAGATAATTGATGTCCACGCTGCGGCACAGGCGAGCTGAGGAGCCGAAAATGAGTGAGACGCAAAAACTGACCGTGGTGCCGGCACGCTATCCGGCGCGCAGCCTGGGCGCCGTGGCGGCGCTGTTTATTCTGGCAGCGGTGGTGGATTCCATCGCGTTCAATCCGCGCTGGGAGTGGGGGGTATTTGCGCGCTGGTTTTTTGCCCCGGTGATCCTGAATGGCCTGGGTCAGACGCTGCTGCTGACGCTGGCGGGCACCGTACTGAGTCTGATTTTCGGCGGTCTGCTGGCGCTGGCCCGGCTCTCCTCCTCGTGGCTGCTGAGTACGCTGGCGTTTGGCTATATCTGGCTGTTCCGCTCGCTGCCGCTGATTGTAGTACTGATCATTCTCTATAACTTCTCCTACCTCTATGACACGTTATCGCTGGGGATCCCGTTTACGCCCTGGTCGTGGGGTCACTTCCAGACCATTAATGTGCTGGGCCAGTTTCCGGCCGCGGTGATTGGCCTGACGCTGGTGCAGAGCGCCTATAGCGCAGAGATTATCCGCGGCGGGTTCCTCGGCGTGGACCAGGGGCAGTTTGAGGCGGCGTCAGCGCTGGGACTCTCTTCTGCGCGCCGGACCTTCCGCATCATCCTGCCGCAGGCACTGCGCGCGATCATTCCAACCACCTTCAATGAAATCATCAGCCTGGCCAAAGGGACGTCGATGGTTTACGTGCTGGCGATGCCAGAGCTGTTTTACACCATTCAGATGATCTACAACCGCACTCAGCAGGTGATCCCGCTGCTGATGGTGGGCGCCGCCTGGTATCTGATTATCACAACGGTACTGTCGCTGTTGCAGCACAGCGTTGAACGCTCGCTGGCGCGCAGCGTAACCCGCGAGCCGCAGCCATCGCGCTGGCGGCAGTGGCGTAATCGTTATTCAACCCCTGCTGTTATTGAGGAGCGCTCTCATGTCCGAAGCCATTGATTATCGCCCGTCCTATGCTGCCGGGGCGGTTACCATCACCGGCGTCAGCAAGTCGTTTGGTAAACACAAAGCGCTGGACGCGGTCTCGCTGTCGCTGGCGCCGGGATCCGTAACGGTTATTCTCGGGCCTTCCGGTTCGGGTAAGTCAACGCTGCTGCGCACCATCAATCACCTGGAGCGGGTCGATGAGGGCTTTATTCAGATTGATGATGACTATATCGGTTATCAGCGCCGCGGCGATAAACTCTATGAGCTTAAAGAGCGGGCAATACTGCGTCAGCGGGTCAACGTCGGCTACGTTTTTCAGAACTTCAATCTTTTTCCGCACCTGACCGTGCTGGAAAACCTGATTGAAGCGCCGATCGCACATCGTCAGCTTACGCGACGTGCGGCGATTGAACGCGCCGGTGAGCTGCTGGACACGGTGGGACTGCGGCATAAAGCTGACGCCTGGCCGCGCCATCTTTCGGGTGGTCAGCAGCAGCGTATCGCGATTGCGCGTGCGCTGATGCTCAATCCGCGCGTAATGCTGTTTGATGAGCCGACGTCGGCACTGGATCCGGAGCTGGTGGGTGAGGTTCTGGACGTCATTAAAAAGCTGGCGCGCTCCGGCACCACGCTGGTGATTGTGACGCATGAGATTGGCTTTGCGCGTGAAGTGGCAGACAACGTGGTGTTTATGGTTGACGGCCGCGTGGTTGAGCAGGGCAGCAGCGTGCAGGTGCTGAATCAGCCACGCCACGAGCGCACCCGACGTTTTCTGGCCCGGGTGCTGTGATGAAGCGGTTCATCCTGACGCTGGTGGCATCCGGCCTGCTGTTTTCAGCCGCGCAGGGCGCGGCGCTGGATGCGGCTAATAATGAAACGGCGATTCATATCGCCGCCGATCCGCAGGCGATAGCCAGAATTCCGGCGAACTATGCGTTTGTTCACCCCGGCTTTCTGACGGTCGCAACCAGCGCCACTAACTCACCGCCCATCGGATTATGGGCGTCAGATAACAAAACGCTGATTGGCAGCGATCCCGATATGGCGCGACTTCTGGCTGAAAGTCTGGGCCTTACGCTAAAGCTGGTGCCCGCCTCGTGGGAGGAGTGGCCGCTGGGCATCAGCGCCGGACGCTATGATGTTGCCATGTTTAATATCGCCGTGACCGAGGAGCGTAAACGCAAATTTGACTTTGCCACCTATCGGGCTGACAACCACGCCTTTGCCGTACGGAAAGGGAGTCCCATCTCTGCGATTACCGGACGTCAGGATGTCGCGGGCAGGCGTATCATTGTCGGGTCCGGTACTAATCAGGAGAAGATCCTGCTGGGCTGGGATGCGAAAAACCGCCAGGAGGGATTAGCGCCGGTGCAGCCTGTCTATCTTAATGATGACGCTTCTGCCACGCTCGCGCTGTTGTCCGGACGCGCCGATGCCACCTTTGGCCCGCAGGCGGTGGCGGCGTGGAAAGCGGCGTCGCGCGGGCAAACAGCGGTTGTTGGTCACGGCCCGTATCGGGCATGGGTGGCCGTCACAACCAAAAAGGGTAACGGGCTGGCCCCGGCGCTGCAGCAGGCGGTTAATCATGCCATCGCCAGCGGACAGTATCAGCAGGTACTGACGCGCTGGGGAGAGCAGGATGAGGCGGTAGCGCAGTCGCAGATCAATCCGCCGGGCATCGTTTATCAGTAAAGACGGGTCGCACTGCGGCCCCGTTTTTCACCCTGATATTTTTTCACCCAGCTTATCACCTCTGCCGCTGGCAGAGGCCGGGCAAAGTAATAGCCCTGGAAGAACTGGCATCCGCGACTGCGCAGGTAGTGAAACATCTCTTCACTTTCAACGCCTTCAGCCAGCACGTTCAGCCCCATTTCGCGCGTCAGCTCAATGGTTTTATGCACCACAATAGCGGCAGATTCATTTTCAAAAATGTGCATAATCAGCGACTTGTCAATTTTAATATCATCAATCGAAAAATCGCTGAGCGATTTCAGCGAAGAGTAACCGACGCCAAAATCATCGATCGCCCATTTTACGCCGAGCTGGCTGAAGTGCGCGATAACAGAGCTGATATGCTGCTGATCGTAGATAAAGGTGCTTTCGGTGATCTCAAATTTAAGCCGCTGTGGCTGGATCCTGTAACGCGAGAGCAGCAGCAGAGTTTCAGCGGTAAAGTCGCGATGCATTAGCTGCAGAGGACTGATATTGACAGAAAACACCAGGCTGTCGCCGTGCCGGAGACTCTCCCAGGCAGCCATATGCTGCAGCGTGCGCTCCATAACCCATCGGCCAATCTCAATCATCAGGCCACTCTTTTCCGCTACCGGGATAAAAACGTCCGGTGAAATAAATCCTTTAACCGGATGTTTCCAGCGCAGCAGAGCTTCAAATCCGATCAGATGTTTACCGGCATCCACTTGCGGCTGAAAATAGAGTTCGAGCTGATCCTGGCTGACAGCGGCAGAGAGTTCGCGCTTTATCAGGTCAGTTTCAGAGTAATCGCCGCGAAAGGTCAGCGCGGTCAACAGCAGAGAAAGTACGGGCACGATACAGTTAACAATGTATAAACTGGCTTCCGCCGGCAGCGCAAAATGAAACGATCCCTGCTGCCAGGTCAGGCCGGTCAGGGTAAAAATGAGGTAACAGGCGAGGCAGATTAGCGGAAATATTTTGCTGAGATAGCGCGGCTGCTGCCGCAGGACGAGTGCCGAGCCGATGGTCAGCGCGATCAGATAATTACACGCAGAAGGTTTAACGGCAGGATGGTCATTGTCCAGCAGCAGCAGAGCTGTAATGATAAACAGCAGCGCATGCGTGACGATCGCCAGATGCCGCTGCAGTTTGCCGTGAAAGGCAACGGCGCAGATATAGAGACCCAGCGCCACGCCCAGATAGTAGAGCGACGGTATTGCTGGCGAACGGCTATGGGCGTTAAGCAGCGCCATATAAATGCCTGAGGTAGTGCTGGCCACCCCCGCAATCAGCAGCGTAAAGCGCAGCTTCTTTTCTGCGCTCTCTCCCTTCAGGCTAAAGGGCAAATTACGTACACGCGAATAGCCCGCAGTCAAAAACGCGATCATCACTCTGCTCTGTAATTGATTAGTTTTATTGTATTCAGGAGCGCTATCTTAGTGCTAAGCGAGACGGCTGTCACAGCGCTTTTTCTGCACGTTGATCTGCTCCGGAGATTTGACATTAGAGATGATATTTATGCGTGGCGGGGGGTTATCGCGCAACTTTTCACGGAAGCGAACCGCTATCTGCCTGCGCTAAATTGCGCGCGCGGTTGTTCCTTCTGCCGGTCACAGAGTAGAATCACTCCCGGCACAGGCGGATGTGCTAAATATAACAACAGGCGGAAAACAGCCGGATCACCTCACTAATGCAGTTTAACCCTACTTAACATTACTGGTTGCAATGAAAATTCGTTTCTTATCGGCTAACGAGCTCAAACTTTCTGAAGTGCGTACCATCCTTGAACCGGTAGGAGTGGAAGTGGTGCCTATCGCGCGGCGGATTGAGGAGATCCAGACGGAAAATGAGGTTGAACTGGTACGCGATAAGCTCACCAAAGCGTTTTCCATTATCGGGCGGCCGCTGTTTGTCGAGCATACCGGCCTGTTTCTGGACGGGCTTAACGGTCTGCCAGCCGGACTGACGCGCATCTTCTGGAGCCGGCTCAATGCCGATCGCTTTACCAAACTGGTACGCGGCCTTGATACGCCCTGCGTGACGGCAAAAACCGTGCTGGGGTATTGCGATGGTCGCAAGATGTATCAGTTTGAAGGACAGCTGCGCGGTCGCATTGCACCAGAGCCGGCCGGGCCGCAGGAGTTTCAGTGGGACTGCGTGTTTATCCCGGAAGGGTATACGCAGACCTTTGCTGAAATGGGCGATCTAAAGAATGAGATCTCCAATCGGCGCCTGGCGCTGGATCGCTTTGCCGCCTTTCTCAAAACCGCGCGGGGTTATGTATGAAGCCTGAACTCAAACGCGCCTACGATGCCGGTAAACTGATCCTGTTTGCCGGTGCCGGCATCTCCCGCAATCTTGGCCTGCCGGAGTGGCACGAACTGATTGCCCATCTGGCAAAAGAGCTGGGCTACGATCCGAAAATATTCAACACCTACGGGACACACCTGTCGCTGGCGGAGTATTACAAGCAGCGCAAAGGCTCACTGGGGCCGCTGCGCAGCTGGATGGATCGCGAGTGGCACCGGCCCGATATCGATGTGCGCAGCTCCGAAATCCATACCATGATCACCCAGGGTAATTTTTCGCGCATCTACACCACCAATTACGATCGCTGGCTGGAGATGGCTCACGAGGCGCACAACGTCCCCTATAGCAAAGTGGCTAACGCCGCCGATCTCGTCTCACTCACTGAAGATAAGCGCCACATCATTAAACTTCACGGCGATTTCGATGACGATACCTCGATTGTGCTGGATGAGAGCAGCTATTTTGAACGTCTCTATTTTGATTCCCCACTGGATATCAAACTGACGCACGACGTGATGGGTAACTCGGTGCTGTTTGTTGGCTACAGCATAAGCGATTTCAACATCCGCCTGCTGTTCTACCGGCTGACTAAAATGTGGGGACGAACCGGACTCGCAACGGCCCGGCCTAAATCGTATCTTTTTACCAATCGCAATAATCCGGTGGCTAAAGAGGTACTGGGGCAGTGGGGAATTGAGATGATTGTCTCGGAAGAGGATGACCCACGAAAAGCGCTGGCCACCTTTCTGGAGGAATTGCTTGCCTGAAACGCGGGCAGACTTGCTCATCGCTGCATAACAGAATATACTGTATATAAATACAGTTAATGAGGTGCATCATGGCAGTCGAAACCAAATATGTTGTAGTCAGAAAAGGTGAAGAGAAGATGACGTTTGCCAGTAAAAAAGATGCCGATGCCTGGGATAAGATGCTCGATATGGCAGATGCCTTTACCGACTGGCTGCAGCAGATCAAGCCAGAGCTGGCGGATGCGGAAGCGGAAACCTGGGGCATGCTGCTGGCAGAGCAGAAAGACGCGGTACAGCATATTCTGCGCACCAGCAAACTGCCTGATGCGGCGGCAGACAAAGACGTTAAATCTGACGTGAAAGAGAGTGATTCTGCCCCTGAAAAAAAGGTGCGCGCGGTTAAAGCGGCCTGATCGTTGTGATGCACCCCGGCGCCGTCTTCCTGACGGCGTTTTGCTGTCGCCTTACTCACCTTTGCTACTTTCTGATTAAGCCTGAAAAAGCCCGGCATGCGGGCCATTTTATCAGTGTGAAAAGAGTGAAAAGGTTCCCGAGTAGTAGCTCACCATCCAGACAACATAAACCAGCCACACCAGTAAAAAACCGGTTAACCCCATTTTACCTGTCATTGTATGCTCCTGTAATCGTAAGGGCGGAAAGCCTGCAGGAGATACGTTGACAGCAGTTGCGCACAAAGTTCTTGCGCCAGATCAACCCGCCAGTGAAATACCTAATTAATCCCCAGGGGCGGCATTTATATGCCAGGGTCGCATAAATGCGACCCCTACGAGCGTTTCTGTAGGGGCGGCATTTATGCCGCCCTGGTCACGTTCTGCACCCAACCCGCACCGCATCAATACGCCAGGGTCGCATGAATGCGACCCCTACGGGCGTTTCTGTAGGGGCGGCATTTATGCCGCCCTGGTCATGTTCCGCACCTAACCCGCACCGCATTAATACGCCAGGGTCGCATAAATGCGACCCCTACGGGCGTTTCTGTAGGGGCGGCATTTATGCCGCCCTGGTCACGTTCTGCACCCAACCCGCACCGCATCAATACGCCAGGGTCGCATAAATGCGACCCCTACGGGCGTTTCTGTAGGGGCGGCATTTATGCCGCCCTGGTCATGTTCTGTACCCAACCCGCACCGCATTAATACGCCAGGGTCGCATTAATGCGACCCCTACGGGCGTTTCTGTAGGGGCGGCATTTATGCCGCCCTGGTCATGTTCTGCACCCAACCCGCACCGCATCAATACGCCAGGGTCGCATTAATGCGACCCCTACGGGCATCGATATTGATTATTTTTTAATCCGGGTGCGGATGCCATCAAGTTCAGCACGGTTGAGCCGATAGAGTGATAAAGGATCGCTGGTGGCCCAGGATGTGGCGCAATTATTGCTCTGATTTGCCAACCCCAGGAGCGCCATCATGGCCACAAAAGCAATTATAACGCGAAAAATGCGTACCCGTACTCAGATGCTGCTGACGGGCGCGGTCACAATTACCCTTGGTTTTGCTATCACCATCGGCGTGCTCAGCCGGCAATCCAGCAGAGAACAGAAGTCGCTGGCGGAAAACTATCTGCAGCAGATTGCGCAGAGTCAGGCATTGCAGATTCAGCAGGAGCTGAGTTACGCGCGCGATGTGGCGCATAATCTGGGACATAGCCTGATTGCGCTGCCGGCGGCAGGGATCAGCGATCGGAAGGTGGCGGACCAGCTTCTTATCTCCACTCTGCGTGACAACCCCGATTACCTCTCCATCTCTGTGATATTTGAACAAAATGCGTTTGATGGCCGCGATGCGGAGTTTGCCAGCCAGCCAGGTGCGGCGCCTCAGGGGCGCTATGCCTACTTTGTCGATCGCGACGACAGCGGCAGCTTCAGGCTGCATCCTCTGGCCTCCATGCTGACGCCGGGCCAGGGCGATTACTATCTGCTGCCGCAGAAAAGCCGTAAGGATACGCTGATTGAACCCTACAGCTACGCCTACAATGGCGTACCTGTGTTGCTCACATCTGTGGCCACTCCCATCATCAGCCAGGGCAAACTCTGGGGCGTAGTGACCTCTGATATCTCACTGGCGGCGCTGCAGGCGCGCGTTAATAAGATCAGGCCCTGGGAGGGCAGTGGCTATGCGATGCTGCTCTCCAGCGGTGGCCGGGTGGTTTCCTATCCGGACCAGACGCAAACCGCGAAACCCTGGCAGGGAGAAACGCATGGGTTCAGCCGTGCCGTTACTGAACAGCATGACGCCATACTGGGGGAAGCGGCGCTGATAACATGGCAGCCAGTGACTATCGGCAGCAGCGACCAGCACTGGTATCTGGGTGTCGTTGCACCGGTGAGCAAAGTGATGGCGGCGGCGCACCGCCAGCTGATGCACGCGCTGATACTGATGCTCATCAGCATCGTTGCCGTGAGTGTGCTGCTGGGATGGGTGTTCAGCCGGAAAGTGCTTAAGCCGATTGGCGGCGAGCCGGCCGAAGCCAAGGCTATTGCGCTGGCGGTGGCCGGCGGCAGACTTGATAACGCGATTCCGCTGGTGTCACAGGATCGCAGCAGCCTGTTTTACGCGCTGCATACAATGCAGACGCAGCTGCGCGATATGGCAAGCCAGATTCAGGACGCCAGCGCATCAGTGCGGCAAGGCGCGGGCGAAATCGCCAGCGGCAACCTCGATCTTGCATCGCGAACCGAAGAGCAGGCGGCTGCGCTGGAGCAGACCGCGGCCAGTATGGAGCAGATTACCGCTACGGTGAAACACAACGCGGCAAATGCGCATCAGGCAACTACGCTGACAGAAAATGCCACGCATATTGCCAGCCGCGGCGAAACACTGGTGGGTGAAGTGGTGCAGACGATGGCGCAGATAGATAACAGCGCGAAAAAGATCGGCGACATTACTGCCATTATCAACAGCATCGCATTTCAGACGAATATTCTGGCGCTCAACGCGGCGGTGGAAGCTGCACGTGCCGGCGAGCAGGGGCGTGGCTTTGCCGTCGTGGCCTCTGAGGTTCGTAATCTGGCGCAGCGCAGCGCCAGCGCGGTGAAAGAGATTGCTGCGCTGATCGAGGAGTCCGGGGAGCGCGTCAGCAGCGGCGTCGGGCTGGTTCAGCGTGCCGGTAAAACCATGACTGAAATGACACAGGCGGTAAACTCCGTGCGCAATATTATCGATGAAATTGTTATCGCATCTGATGAACAGGCGCGCGGCATTAGCCAGGTGACCATTGCAGTGAATGAGATGGATAGCGCTACGCAGCAGAATGCGGCGCTGGTTCAGCAGATGTCGGCAGCAGCAAGCTCACTGGAAGATCAGGCGGCGCAGCTCGCTCACACCGCCGCACGTTTCACATTAAGCTGACTGACGCAGCCCGGCCGCGTGCCGGGCTGCCGTTAGCGCGGCTTGCGCGAAGGCATCATGCGCAGCAGCGTATTGTCCTTAAACAGATAATGATGCGCCAGCGCCGCCAGCGCGTGCAGGCCGATTAACCAGTAACCCAGCGGTACCAGCGTTTCATGCCACTCAATCAGCGTATCGGCCAGGTCGGGATCGGGCGCGGCGCTGACCGGCATCGAAATACCAAATAGCCACCAGTCGCGGCCAAGCCAGAATCGGGAGAGAATGCCCAGCACCGGCAGGGTAATAAACAGCAGGTAGATTGCCAGATGAGTAAGGTGTGCCAGGCCGGTCTGCCAGTGGGCGGGCTTCGGCACAATAGCCGGCGTGCGATGGCGAAACCGCATCACCAGACGCGACAGCATCAGCAGCAGCACGCAGCTGCCAGCAGAGAAGTGCGTCACCACCATAAAGAGACGCTGCCAGGAGCCGCGCGGCGCCAGGCCGCGAAACTCCATCGTGCAATAAGCGAGAACAATCAAAATAAATGTCAGCCAGTGAAGCAGAATCTGCGCGGGGGCATATTTTGTGCTCATTATTCCATTCCATTCGGTACGAAGCGGTAGCGCTACAATAGCCGAAAGCAGAGTGAAAAAAATGCTCTTTCTGCGTCATTGCTGCCTGAAACTCAGCGCCGGGCGACCTGTTGCGCCTCATTGCCTGACTTACCGGCCGCCGCAAGCTCACTGTTGAAATGTGCGGTCAGAACGGAGTAGGTCTCCTCAGCTTTCATACGATAGAGCTGTTCAGAGGGATGAATACAGTCAGGTGACATCAGCGACTGCCACTCTTTCATTTGCAGAATACGCTGATACTGGCGTGCCAGCGGCAGCGACTCGGCGCGCGCCAGTGCGTCCAGCTTCGTGACATAAGGCGCAACGTTCCACTTTTTTGCCCCGCCACAAATCGGGTGCGGCTCCTGCAATACCACCTGTTTACCCTCTTCGCGGGCAATCGCGATCAGCTCCGTCATCACTTTAGTATACTGATCCGGGCTGACAATATATTTCGCTTCGGTATCTTTGAAATGAAAGTGTCGCGCATCGTTGGTTGCGAAGTTAAGCAGGATTATTTTAGCGGGCGAGCGCTGCATCTCTTCACGCCAGCTTTTATTCTTTTTATAGAAGTATTTCGGGTGCAATAAATCCATTGCCTGTGCAGAGGCTGCGCCCTTATTTACCACGCGGATGCCCGGGCCATACTTTTCGCCAAGCCACTTATTTATCAGGGCAATCTCATTGTCTTTGATGTTGATGTTATGTTGTTTGCCATTCTCTCTGACTGCCATTGCGCCCAGCGTACTTGAACCACCGTAAGCTTCAATAATAAAGTTATTACTGGTATCAGGCGTCGTTGCCCATGCGGTATTTTGCAGGATAAATCCGGTAACCAATAATGAAGCAAAACGAATCAGTGAATAAGGCATAGCAAATTTCCCGCCTGGTGAGGCTCAATAATATTTAATGGATCGAATAATTAAAACGTAAAATGTAACCATAACAGCTGTGACGCAGGTCATACAATCTTAAAGCATCAGTGAAAAATCAAAATCAGGTTAATTCTTAAACTCTGGTAATAACGCTGTGAAATTATTTGTCTAATCAGCATGATGTGCATAGTGACTATAAAATATTCTGGACCTGATTTCAGGAGGGGTACAGGGGACTGCTCTGGAGTCTCAGGATGACCACGCTAACCATTTTTATGATTTTCACCTGTCAGGCCAGGATGTAGGAAAAGCGCTCAGGCTAGCGGAGCCGGGCTTCTTTGTCAGTAAGGCCGCCTGCCAGCGCGGCATCAACCCTGTTCAAAGCATTAACTCTCTAACACTTTCAAACAGATAACGCTGCTTTACTGAACAGGTCCGTAAAAAAGTTACAACTTTTACACAATAGCGAAATTCCTAATCGTTAGTCACAGGAATGTATACAGAATTTTCTGGTATTACCCCGTCCACGATTCCCCTATATTCCGCTCACTATCCCCATCAAGGTATGCGATGTGAAAACACAATCCTTTTTGTCCAGCCGAAATATCGGTCTGGATCTGCTGCGTGCCGGGCTAATTCTGGAAGGTGTCTTGTTACATGCCTCAAGAAGTTTGCCCGGCGAGAATCCCTGGTATTATACGGCGCAGCGCGATCCCGCTGAGATATTTACTGCGCTGTTGAGCATGTTTCATACCTTCAGGATGGAAGTCTTTTTCTTTTTATCAGGGATGTTTTCCGCCCTCATTATTCTCCGTAAAGGACAGCAGTTTTTTACCGAGAACCGTCGCAAGCGCGTATTTATTCCGCTTATTTCAGCCTATCTGTTTATTCCGCCACTGATGTATTTTATCTCTGGACAGATAAATGACCGCCCCTACTCGGCGGAAGGCTGGCTGAACAGCTACACCATGATGCATCACCTGTGGTTTCTGGTGTCGCTGAGCATTATGTCACTGGCCATACCCGGCAGCTTTTATCAGTGGAGCGCACGCCAGCTGGGCAAACTCTCACTGCCTGCGCTTATCGCGCTACTGGTTGTGCTGGGTAACGCCTGTTTTGTGCTGAAATTCCTGGTAAAAGGGCGTGGCGAATTTATCGAGCTGATTCCGATTACGGCGCGCTTCCTGGTCTACTACACGGCAGGCTATGCGCTCTATATCAATCGCGAGAAGATTGCGCATTACGCAAACAGTAAGCTGATGAACAACTGGCTGATTGCCGCGCTGGTGGCTGCCGTCTGGGCGGGCTGCTACTACGTTGCGCATAATCATATCGGCGGCGTGGTGAAGTACGTGCCGGTAATGATGGGCAGCGTGCTGTCCGCCATGCTCTCTTACTGGATGGTGTTCACCTTTGAAAAAATCCAGGTTAAAGAGAATCGCATACTGACCGCTATCGTGGATTCAGCACTGATCATCTATCTGCTGCACTATCCGGTGGTGATTGCGTTCTCCTGGCTTATTGATGACTGGCTGCCTGCCAACTATGCCGTTCTGTATGTGCTGATTGACTGTGCTATCGGTATCGGCCTGAGCGCCGTCTGCTACTGGTTCATCAAGCGTTCACGCATTGCCTCTTTCATGTTTGGTCTGAAGCCAAAAGCGAAGAAGGTGCCGGTGCCGCTCGAAGCCCGCATGTAATCCGTTTTGCCCGTCAGCACGCCTGCTGGCGGGCCCTGCTTTATACCGCCCTGAACCCGATTATTCTGACGGATACCGCAAATCCCCGGTCACAATCTGGTAAATGCCTCTCTGAATGTCTACACCTTTCCTGCAATACCACGCCGCCTGCGGATAAGCCGCACGCGTAGTCCGCCCGTCTCGTCGCCAGCGTGGCGATCGGGTATTTCAGGAGTCTGATATGCCTCATTCCTGTTTTACGCCCCTGGCGCTTGCCGGTGTCATTGCTGCCACTCTTGTTGCCTCAGCGCCTGCTTACGCCTGGGATAGCCTGACTGTATTTGGCGATAGCCTGAGCGATGGCGGCAATGTCGGTCGCTTTACGTATGATGGTGCACAGCATCCCCTCTATGACGAAATTCTGGCAGCAGACTCTGGCCTGTCGCTGCGCCCTTCATCGCAGGGCGGAAATAACTACGCTCAGGGCGGCGCCGTGACCGTTCCGGCGCTTAACCCGGCGTTTAATACGCAGGATCAGCTGGCGCGCTGGCTGCAGCGTAACAACGGCCGCGCGGAGCGCAATGGTCTCTATATTTACTGGGCAGGTGCCAATGACATTGCGGCGGCGGTGCTGGCAAATCCGCTGACTGCGCCGCAAACCGTTGCAGCCAGCGCCAGCGCGGCGGCGGCACAGGTTCGAACGCTGCTGGATGCAGGTGCGGGTACGGTAATCGTGCCGAATGTGCCGCAGCTTGGCACAACCCCGCTGATGATTGAGACGGTGCTGCAGCTGACAGGCCCCCTGGCAGATTCAGCGCTGCAGGCGGCGTTTCAGTCGCTGAACGCGACGCCTGTGCTGAGTCAGGCTGCCCGCGAGCAGGCTATTCAGACCGCATTCAGCCGTGCGGCGGGAGAAGTCTCTGCGATCCCTGCCGTACGCGATGCGCTGGCGCAGCAGCTGTTCGCGCTCTGGCAGGTGCTGAGTGAGCAGGTGACGGCACTCTCTGATGGATTTAACCAGCAGGAGGAAGCGGGGCTGGCTGCGCTTAAAGGCAATATCGTGCGTGCTGATATCGCTGGCCTGCTCAGCGAAGTGATCGCGGACCCCGCGCGGTATGGTTTGAGCAACACCATCGGTATGGCCTGCCCGCCAGGCACATCCGCCGCACAGTGTACGTCTGCCACGCCAGGCTTCAGCGAGGCGCAGCGCTTTCTGTTTGCTGACCGGCTGCACCCCTCGCCAGCAGTACATGCGATGATTGCCGATTATATCCGCTCGATTCTCGATGCACCGGCGCTGGTCTCATCGCTCACCGCAGCGCCAGCAGGCGCGGCCCGTGATATGCAAAATACGCTGGAGGGACATCTGCAGCAGCAGCGTCAGCAGGCGCAGAGTACCGGTGAGTTTAGCCTGTTTGGTGGCTACGCCGGGCAGCATGCTGACTATCGCCGCAGCGATCTGCTTACGGGTGATGCCACTCAGGCCAGCCTGACGCTGGGTATGGGATATCAGCTGACCGATAGCTGGCAGGCGGGTCTGGTGCTGTCACGCAGCGACCAGCGCCAGCATCCTGACGATCGTTACTCATACAAGCTGCGCGGCAATCTGGTGGCGCTTTACAGCCAGCTTACGCTGTTCGAGCAGGGCTGGATCAACGCAGACGTGCACTACGGCGATCTCAGCTATGACGCTATTGAGCGCCGTGTTCAAATCGGGCCGGCCACCCGTACAGAACAGGGAAACAGCAGCGGTAAACTGCTGGGCTTTCGCGTGCAGAGCGGCTGGGATTTCCCGCTGACCGCACATCTCTCTACCGGTCCGGTTGTGCGCTATGCGCTCGATTACGCGCGCGCCGGTGGCTACCGTGAAAACGGAGAGAGCAGTACCGCAATGCGTTTTTCCGATCAGACCCGGCATACCCAGACTGGCGCAGCCGGCTGGCGTATCGACACCACGCGGTGGCCCGTCAATCCCTGGGCGGAAATCAGCTACAACCGTCAGTTTGGTGACGCTGAGAGCAGCGTTCGCGGTGGACTAAAATCAACGCGCACGGCTTTTACCCGTACGGTTAGCAATGGCGATGATAGCTGGCTGGAGGCGGCAGCGGGTGCCTCGGTGCCGCTGACTGACGCCGTCAGCGCGTTTACCGGCGTTTCTGCGATCGGCGGCAACAGCGATCGGCGGCAGATAACATGGAATATAGGCATCAATGCCACCTTCTGATCGCTGAGAGCGCCGTCTGCTGCAGATATCCGCTCACGCGGATGCGGCTGGCCGGTACAGCCCGGTGAATAACAGGTATAATCCGGCAGATTAGCCAACAGATTCAGGATCGGACATGACCAAACTTACTCTTCAGGAGCAGATGCTCAAAGCCGGATTAGTCTCCAGCAAAAAAATGGAAAAAGTGCAGCGCACGGCCAAAAAGTCACGCGTGCAGGCGCGCGAAGCGAAACAGGCCGTTGAAGAGAATAAAAAAGCGCAGCTTGAGCGTGATAAGCAGCTTAATGATCAGCAGCGTCAGGCGGTGCTGGAAAAAGAGTATAAGGCGCAGGTAAAGCAGCTCATTGAGATGAACCGCATCACCATTGGCCGGGGTGATATCGATTTTAATTTCACCGATAACAATCTGATCAAAAAAATCACCGTTGATAAAACGACGCAGACGCAGCTTATCAACGGGCGTCTGGCGATTGCCCGGCTGGTTACGGAGAAAAGCGACTACGCCATTATTCCGGCCAGCGTGGCGGATAAAATTGCGCAGCGCGACGCCAGCGCGATTGTGCTCAATAGCGCGCTGAGTCAGGAAGCGCAGGATGAGGACGATCCATATGCTGATTTTAAAGTGCCGGATGATCTGATGTGGTAAGCGCTCTGGCGTTCAGAACGGGGCCGGCAGCTGCAGATGCAGCGGCTGCTGGCTGACCGGATGAACAAACCGGATCCCACTGGCGTGCAGCATCAGACGCGGCGCCTCTTCTGTTCCCGGCAACTGCCGGCCACCATAAAAGTCGCAGCCCAGAATCGGGTAACCCAGCAGCTGGCAGTGCAGACGCAGCTGATGGGTACGTCCGGTTTCGGGCATCAGCATCACCCGCGTCAGCGGCGGCCCTTCAGGCGGGCAAAGGCGTGCAGTCACCTGATAACGCGAGCGCGCCGGTTTGCCCTTTACCGGGCACGCCGACATCAGCGGAAAGTGCGCGGGATCCTTTGCTATCGGCGCATCTATCACGCCTTCATCGCAGGGCAGATGCCCGCACAATAGCGCGGTATAGGTTTTTTCCACCCGGCGCGTACTGAACTGCGCGGAGAGAGCAGCGTTAATCGCTTTGTTCCGGGCGATGATCATCAGGCCGGATGTGCCAAAGTCGAGCCGGTGCACCAGCGAACAGCCGGGATAGCGCTGCAGCAGCCGGTAATGCACCGAATCGCTATTTTGCGGATTCTTACCGGAGAGGCTCAGCAGACCGGCGGGCTTACCTATCACCAGCAGGTGTTCATCCTGCCAGATAACAGTAATCTTTTCATGGCACGGCGGCGCGATAAACGCGTCAAAATCAGCAGTCATAGCGCATCTGTATTGGGCTAACGGATGCTGATGATAGCGAAACCGTGTGCATCAGTCGCGGCTTTTCCAGCGCTGCTGCAGATAGCGTACTGCTTCCTGCGTCTGCGGCTGTGACAGATACCCCTCGCGGAAGAGGATCGTGCCATCAACATCCGGCAGCGACTCATTCAGCTCAATCTGCTTTTGCAGTTCGGGTACCCCATTCTGACGCGTCCAGTCGGGCTCCATTTTAGACGCCACGCCCACTTTATAGAGCGCAACGCCAATGTAGAGCTGCACCGGCGTCGGACGGACCACGTCCGCCCACCAGCGGGTCAGCACGTCATAGCGCGCTGCTGCGCGGGCAAACGGCCAGTAAAGCTGCGGCGCGATATAATCCAGCAGACCACGCTGAACCCAGAGGCGCGTATCGGCGTAGGCCTCGTCGTAGGCGGCTGCCCCGCGCGTATCGGAACCCGCCGGGTCGTGAGAGAGATTGCGCCATACTCCAGCCGGACTGACGCCAAACGCCACGCCGGGCCGCACTTTTTTAATCGTGCGGGAAACCTGTTCAATCAGCTGTAGCGTGTTATTGCGCCGCCAGTCAGCTTTAGTGATAAAACCGGCGCCATATTGCCGAAAAGTCGCGCTGTCATTCAGAGGAGAGGCCGCGGTTTCCGTGTAGAAATAGTCGTCAAACTGCACGCCATCCACGGCGTAGTGCGAAACAACTTCAGCCACGATGCTGGTGATCCAGTCGCGTGCGGCGGGAATACCCGGGTCCAGTACCAGCCGGTCGCTGGCAGTGCGGATCCAGTCAGGATGCAGCACATAGACGCTGGCAGGCTGCTGCGCCAGCGTACGCTGTAGTTCGCGCAGGGTGCCGGGTTTGACGTTAGTCGAGACGCGATAGGGGTTAAACCAGGCGTGCACTTTTATGCCACGCTGATGGGCTTCTTTCAGCAGAAACGCCAGCGGATCGTAGCCGGGACACTCTCCGATATGGCCGGTCAGGGTATCGGACCACGGCAGGATCTTTGAGGACCAGAGCGCGGTACCGTCAGGCTTGACCTGGAAAAACACTGTGTTGATCCCGAGCTGCTTTAACTGGTCCAGTTTTGCGATAAGCGACGCCTGCTGCAGACGCACACGCTCAGCGGGTGCAGCCGTCACCGATGTCACTGGCGGCCAGTCGAGGCGCGAAACGGTGGTGAGCCATACGCCGCGCATCGGCACGCGCCGGGCGTCCGGAGCAGGCGTTACCGGCGGCTTTGCCGCGGGCGGCAGCGGCAGCGGCGTCACCAGCGACTTCGGGGGGGGACCGGCACAGCCTGCCAGTAGCAGCGCCAGCGCAGCGGTGCGCAGCAGCGCTGTCAGATGAAAACGCGATAAACAGGCTATGGTAAACTCCCTTTATAAACGGCTAAAACTGGCGCTGCCATTGTCAGGGCATGCGGCAGAAAGTCAACCTTAACGGGTGGTGCAGTGTCGCCATCCACGCGCGGGAATAAAAAATATGCAATATGAAGATCTCTATCGCCGCATCGGACAGATTATTTATAGCTGCGGGCCTGAGAACGCACGTCAGCTGACGGTACAGGCTGAACTGTTTGCTGATGAGGAGGGGGGACAGTATCAGTTTAACTATCTGGATGAGCAGGGCGAACCTGACTGGTTTGAGCCTGATGCGCGTGCCGTAGGCGACCTGACGGAGGCGCTGAGAGCGTTTCAGCACTATTTCATTGAGCATGAACTGTCACCGGGCCAGCCCGTCTGGACGCACTGCGTGGTGAAAATTGATGTGCCGGAGTCAGCCATCAGCATCGACGTATACTGAAACCGGGCATCCCTGCCCGGCACTGTGACTCAGGAACGAACGGCGACCATTCTGGCGTGGCGGCGTGCCGCGCGTTTGCGGTGTACCAGCCGGCTGGCAGCCAGCACCAGCAGCGTCAGAATAGCGGTTGCGATGATCTCCGGGCGATGCTGCTGATTAAACAGCATGGAGCCCAGCACGCCGATGATAAACACAATGGTTGCCCAGGTGAGTCCCGGGAAGAGCCACATGCGGTAGCTCAGGACCTCACCACGCGCCTCGCGCTTTTTACGCAGCACCAGGTGAGAGGCTGCAATAACCAGATAGACCAGCAGCGCAATGGCTCCGGAGCTGGCCAGCAGGAACTCAAAGACGGCGCTGGGTGCCACGTAGTTGGCAAATACCGCCAGAAACGCCGCTGCGGTTGAAAGCAATACTGCAACCCATGGCGTACCGCTGCGCGTGGTGCGTGATGCGGCCGCGGGGGCATCCTGACGGCGCGACAGCGAAAACAGCATACGCGAGGCGGTATAGAGCGCAGAGTTCAGGCAGCTGCAGACGGCAATCAGTACCACAATATCGACAATCAGACGCGCGTGCGGGATGTTCATTATCTCCATAGCGGTCTGATAAGAACCGGTCTTCATCAGCGCCGGACTGTTCCACGGCACCAGCGAAATCACCAGGAAAATTGACAGCAGATAAAACAGCGCGATACGCCAGATGACGGAGTTAGTCGCCTGGGTGATTTGCTTTTTCGGTTCACGCGACTCCGCTGCGGCAATGGTGACAATCTCCGTGCCCATGAAAGAGAACATCGTGGTCAGAATAGCCGCCAGTACGGCGCTGATTCCGTTTGGCATAAAGCCTTTGGTATCCCAGAGATGTGAGATCCCCTGCGTATTGCTGCCGGGCAGCAGGCCAAATACCGCCAGGCTACCGGCGACCAGGAAGCCGACGATTGCCACCACCTTCAGCAGGGCAAACCAGAACTCAAACTCGCCATAGTTTTTCACGCTGAACAGATTACTGATGGTCAGAAACGCCGTAATCGCCAGGGTATATTCCCAGACGTCTACCTGCGGAAACCAGCCGTGCAGGATAGTGCCGGCGGCGTTAGCTTCAAGCGGGATCACCAGCACCCAGAACCACCAGTAGAGCCAGCCGATGGTAAAACCGGCCCAGCGCCCCAGCGATTTATCAGCATAGGTGGAAAAAGAGCCGGAATCAGGCGAAGCGACGGCCATTTCAGCCAGCATGCGCATAATCAGCACCACCAGCGTACCGGCGGCAATATAGGCGAGCAGCACCGCCGGTCCCGCTTCGGCGATGGCGTGACCGGATCCGACAAACAGGCCGGCCCCGATAACGCCGGCAATAGATAGCATCCTCACGTGGCGCGGCTTCAGGCCTGGTGCCAGTACGTCGGCATTCTGAGCAGTCATAGTTTTTTCTCCGAATCGTCTCTCAGGCGACGTACAGCGCCGCCTGGCGTGAAGGTGGACAAGTCAGGCCTGCAGCGGACAGGCCTGAGGTGCAGCGCGGTTCAACGCTGCGGAGTGAGCAGACCGCCGAGAATATCGAGCGCCTGACGGAACTGCGCGTCCGGAATCGTCAGCGGATAGAGGAAGCGGATGACGTTACCCTGCGGTCCGCAGGTCAGCAGCAGCAGCCCCTGCGCCATCGCCTGCTGCTGCAGCGCCTGCGCACTCTGCGCATCAGCAAACTCCACGGCCACCATGGAACCCAGCGCGCGGATATCGGTAATAGCAGGCTGCGTGGCGCGTATTCCCTGCAGAAATTCGGTCAGCGCAGCGCCAAGCTGTACGGAGCGTTCGCAGAGCTGCTCTTCGGCGATGACATCCAGCACCGCGTGCGCCGCCGCAATAGAGAGAGGGTTACCGGCATAGGTTCCCCCCAGGCCGCCGGGACCGGGCGCATCCATAATTTCTGCTCGTCCGCTGACGGCGGAGAGCGGCATACCGCCGGCGAGGCTTTTTGCCATAGTGATAAGGTCCGGCTCCACGCCATAGTGTTCCATGGCAAAGATTTTTCCGGTGCGGCCAAATCCGCTTTGTACTTCATCAGCAATCAGCAGAATGCCGTGCCGATCGGCCAGCGCGCGCAGCTGCGTCATAAATTCAGGTGGGGCGATATGGAAGCCACCTTCGCCCTGGACCGGCTCCAGCACGATCGCAGCCACATCCTGCGGGGCGATATCCTGCGTAAAGAGGTCATCCAGACTTGCCAGCGCATCTGCTGTGGTGATGCCGGTGACGCTGTTTGGATAACGGGCGTGAAATACGGAGGCGGGCATCGGGCCAAAGTCGCGCTTATAGGGAGCCACTTTGCCGGTCATCGCCATGGTCATAAAGGTGCGGCCATGAAACGCATTGCCAAAGGTGATGATACCGTGACGCCGCGTGGCGGCGCGCGCAACCTTAACGGCATTCTCTACCGCTTCAGCACCGGTGCTGAAAAACGCGGTTTTCACTTTACCGGCGATAGGAACCAGATCGTTAATACGTTCCGCCAGCGCAACATAGTTCTCATAAGGCGTGACCTGGAAAGCGGTATGGGTAAACTTCTCTAACTGATCTTTGATGGCCTGCACGACGCGCGGATGGCGATGGCCGGTGTTCAGAACCGCAATACCGCCGGCAAAGTCGATCCAGCTATTACCTTCAGTGTCGCGCAGCGTGGCGTTTTCCGCCTGCTCAACAAACCACGGGCACAGGTTGCCGGTGCCGCGTGGCAGGGCGTCATCTTTACGTTGTTGCAGCTGGCTGTTTTTACCTTCCATAACCTTTCCTTAGCGATAAGCTTCTTTACAAATCACGACAAACACGCTTATTTATGCCTGCAGCGGCACAGGTTGCCAGAGCCAATTCAACGAAAAAGGATGGAGCCAATTGCGGAGTTTGTATGCCGATCATGTTCTGGAACGTCTGCAATTTGTTGCAGAGGGCACGCTGCAGCAGCGCCTGCTTATCTGCATGCAGCAGGCGATTGCTGAAGGTATTTTCCCGCGCGCCTCGCGCCTGCCCGCCACGCGCGATCTGGCACGCGAGCTGGGGGTATCGCGTAATACGGTGCTGAACGTCTATGAAAATCTCATTGCGCAGGGATACGTCACGGCGCGCACCGGCAGCGGCACCTGGATTGCTGAAACGCTGCCTGAGGGGTGTCTGAACAGCCCGCAGCGCGTTCCTGAGCCTGCTGCCGCGTTGACAAAACCTGCTGCGCTGTCGCGACGGGGGGCAACCCTGCTCGGCCACGCCAACGCCTCACCGTGGCAGTGGGGCGCATTTGTTCCGGGCGCGCCCGATGTGCGTCAGTTTCCGCATAAGCTGTTCAGTCAGATCCAGGCGCGGCTGAACCGCGATCCGGAGATAGAGCGGCTGATCTACAGCAGCAGCGGAGGCTGTCCGCTGCTGCGTCAGGCGCTGGCGGAGTATCTCAGCGTGGCGCGTTCGGTACGGGCGGACGCCGACCAGATTATTATTACCGAGGGTGTGCATCAGGCGGTGGATCTGGTGACGCGCGTGCTGTGCGACGCGGGGGATCCGGTCTGGATCGAGGAGCCGGGCTACTGGGGAACGCGTAATTTGCTGCGCATCAACGGCCTTAAAATCCAGGCGAAAGCGGTGGATGAGCAGGGCATCATTCCCGATCTGACGTCGCGCAGTAAACCGCCAAAAATGATATTTGTGACACCGTCACACCAGTATCCGCTGGGCGTACATCTTAGCCTGGAGCGTCGCAGGCAGCTGCTTGATTTTGCGCGAAAACATAAAAGCTGGCTGGTAGAAGATGACTACGACAGTGAATTTCGTTTTTCCGGCCAGCCGTTTCCGTCGCTGCAGGGCTTTGAGGCGGATGCACCGGTTATCTATATGGGCACGTTCTCTAAAACGCTCTATCCGGCGCTGCGGCTGGGCTATCTGGTGGTGCCAAAAGCGCTGGCACAGCCGCTGCGGCTGGCGGCAGCGGAGCTATACCGGGGCGGTCACCTGCTGATCCAGCGCGCGCTGGCAGAGTTTATTCAGAAAGGGCATTACATGGCGCATATCCGCCGCATGCGCAAGCTTTACAGCCAGCGGCGGCAGTTTCTGACCGGGCTTATCTCCCGCTATCTTGGGGAGGCGTTTATGCCTGCGGTGAACTATCAGGCGGGTCTGCATCTGGTACTGCCGCTGCCGCAGGGGTGTGATGACGTGGCGATAGCTGCGCTGGCGCTCAGGCGCGGCGTGAAGGTGCGTGCGCTGTCGCAGTATTATATGCATCCGCAGGAGAAACGCGGTTTACTGCTGGGATATGCCTGCGTTGACGAGCGTCAGTGTCAGGATGCGTTTGGCGCGCTGAGAGGCTGTCTGCTGGAGGCGGGCGTGATCGCGCGTGGCAGCGGCACGGAAAATCTGGCATAAAAAAAGCCGGCAACCCGTGAAGGTTGCCGGCCTGATGTCAGCCGGAGAATCAGGCGCTCAGCAGCTGATCGGCGGTTTTTTCCACCAGAGCCAGCAGCAGCTTGATATCATCCAGCGTCACGGTCGGATTCAGCAGCGTCAGCTTCAGGCAGGTCACACCCTGATTTTCGGTCACGCCTACGTTAGCGCGGCCCGACTCCAGCAGCACATCGCCGATGCGCTGATTAAACAGGGCAATCTGCGCGATATCGGTGAGCTGCTGCGGACGATAGCGGAACAGCACGCTTGCCAGCTGCGGCTGCATCACCAGCTCCAGGCGCGGTGTCGCTTCAACATACTGCGCCACTTCCTGCGCCAGCGTGACGCCGTGGTCGATAATTGCCGCATACTGTTTCTGACCCAGCGCTTCCAGACCCATCCACAGCTTCAGCGCATCGAAGCGACGCGTGGTCTGCAGCGATTTAGAGACCAGGTTTGGTACGCCCGCCTCTTCATCAAACTCAGAGTTCAGGTAAGCCGCCTGATAACGCATCAGTTCATAGTGACGCGCATCCTTCAGCAGAAATGCGCCGCAGCTGATGGTCTGGAAATATTGCTTATGGAAGTCCAGGGTAACGGAGTCCACCATGTCCAGGCCATCCAGATAGTGGCGATACTTCTCTGACAGCAGCAGCGCGCCGCCCCATGCCGCATCCACGTGCACCCAGATGTTACGTTCAGCAGCAATGGCAGCAATTTCGCGCAGCGGATCGATAGCGCCTGCGTCAGTGGTACCCGCGGTAGCAACAATCGCCAGTACCTGTTCGCCATTCGCTTCAGCCTGCGCCAGTTTGGCCTGCAGATCGTTGACGTCCATGCGCGCAAAGTCATCCGACTTCACCTGAACCACTGACTGATAGCCGTGGCCGAGCAGCGCCATGTTCTTCTGTACGGAGAAGTGCGCATTTTCAGAGCAGAACACTTTCATCTTACGCAGATCGCCGATGATGCCATCCTGCTGCACCGAATGTCCCTGGCGGGCAAAGAAGGCATCACGCGCCAGCATCAGGCCCATCAGATTGCTCTGGGTGCCGCCGCTGGTAAAGACGCCCGCGTCGCCGGCAGCGTAACCCACCTGAGCACGCAGCCATTCAATGAGTTTGACCTCAATGATGGTCGCTGATGGGCTCTGATCCCAGGAATCCATGCTCTGGTTTGTGGCGTTGATCAGAACTTCAGCGGCCTGGCTTACCACCAGGCTTGGGCAGTGCAGATGCGCCACACACTGCGGGTGGTGCACTGACAGGCTGTCTTTCAGGAAATACTCAATTGCGCGCTCAATCGCGGCCTGGTTACCCAGGCCGTCAGGATTGAAGTCAAGCGCAATGCGCTCGCGCAGTTCGGCAACCGTTTTGCCCTGATACATCTCAGGCTGTTGCAGCCACTGCACAACCGCGGCGCTGCTCTGGGCAATCGCCTGCTGATACGCCTCAATGCTCTGCGCAGAGGCGGCCAGAATCGGGTTCACTTCACTCATTTACTTTTCCAGTCAAACAGGTTTGACGCCAGCGCCCAGCAGCGCCTGCTCAAATTTATCCAGGAATACAGCCAGCTCTTCGTTTGTGATAAGCAGGGACGGCAGCAGGCGCAGGACAGAACCGTGACGGCCGCCGCGCTCCAGAATCAGGCCCGCTTCGAAGCATTTCTTCTGCAGCAGCGCAGAAAGCTCGCCATCTGCCGGGAAGCTGCCCATGTGATCGGCTGGCTCATCAGGCTTAACGATTTCGATACCGATCATCATGCCCATGCCGCGAATATGACCGATAACCGGGAAGCGCTGCTGCATCTCTGCCAGCTGTGCTTTCAGCCATTCACCCTGTTCCGCAACTTTGGCAGCAATATTCTGCTCGGTCAGCACTTTCAGGGTAGCCAGACCAGTCGCCATCGCCAGCTGATTGCCGCGGAAAGTACCGGTATGGTGTCCTGGTGACCAGGCATCAAACTGCTTTTTAATGCCCAGCACAGCGAGAGGCAGGCCACCGCCAACCGCTTTTGACATCACGATGATGTCCGGCTCAATGCCGGCGTGTTCAAAGGCGAAGAATTTGCCGGTGCGGGCAAAGCCTGCCTGAACTTCATCCAGAATAAGCAGGATGCCGTGCTCCTGCGTGACTTTGCGAATGCGCTGCAGCCACTCTGCCGGTGCCGGGTTCACGCCGCCTTCACCTTGGACCGCTTCCAGAATAACGGCTGCCGGCTTGCGCACGCCGCTTTCTACGTCATTGATCAGGTTATCGAAGTAGTATGTCAGCGCTTTCACGCCTGTGTCGCCACCGATACCCAGCGGGCAGCGGTACTGGTGCGGATAAGGCATAAACTGCACTTCCGGCATCATGCCGTTAACCGCTTCTTTTGGCGACAGGTTGCCGGTCACCGCGAGCGCGCCGTGCGTCATGCCGTGATAGCCGCCTGAGAAACTGATAATACCGCTGCGACCGGTGACTTTTTTCGCCAGCTTCAGCGCAGCTTCAACGGCGTCCGCGCCGGATGGGCCGGTGAACTGCAGGCAATACTCTTTGCCCTGGCCTGGCAGCAGAGAAAGCAGAGATTCAGAGAATTGATCTTTCAGCGGTGTGGTCAGATCAAGAGTATGTAACGGCAAGCCGCTGGTAATGACATTTTGGATGCTCTGCAGAACATCAGGATGGTTATGACCAAGTGCCAGCGTCCCTGCGCCAGCCAGACAGTCAAGATATTGCTTATTCTCAACATCCGTAATCCACACGCCGCTGGCTTTAGCGATGGCTAAAGGCAATTTGCGCGGGTAACTCCTGACGTTTGATTCAAACTCAGCCTGACGGGCTAAGAATGCGTCGTTGTTTCCGTTGAATGAGCTGGTACCAAAATTATCAATACGGACTTTATCCGTCATCATATCTCTCCTTCAACCGGGGCTCGCAGTGGCTGGCCGATTGACTAATTGAACAAAAAAGTATCAGTAATGTAAAAAGCGCGGCCAATATAGAGCCTTTTGCCTCACATCACAATGATTAATTTTGTGTAGAATTATTTATTCTTTTCATATACGAATCATAACGTTGGACAGAAACTGGCCGCTGTTATTTCTCCGCTAAAATAGCCAGCTTTAAATTATTGAATGAATAAAGAGACTTATACCCGCCAGTGAAAGCCACGGACCAAACGGAACAGGGCGGTCTGGCCGCTGAAAACAGTAGGGTTTGATAAAGATCACAAAAATCAGCGCGCTGCCGCAGGCGATAAGCAGCAGCGCCGGCAGCGACGTCCAGCCAAGCCAGGCACCCAGCGCTGCCATTAATTTTGCATCCCCCAGTCCGATGCCGGGCTGATTTCTCAGCAGCTGATAGCACCAGCCGGTAAAGCGAATCACGCTATACCCGGCCGCTGCGCCGGTAACGGCATCACGAAGCGTACCGGGCATCGCATCACCGGCATGCAGTAGCAGGCCAAGCCAGAGCAGCGGCAGCGTAATCGCATCCGGCAGCAGCAGGTGCGTCATATCGATAAGCGAAAGCGCCAGCAGTGACCATGCCAGCAGCAGTGCGGCAATCAGGCGGCTGTCCGCGGGCAGCAGCTGCATCAGCAGCAGGGCGATCAGCGACGTCGCGGCCTCAGTAACCGGACAACGACAGCTGATAGGGCCATAGCAATCGCGACACCGGCCGCGCAGCAGCAGCCAGCTCAGCACCGGGATCATGTCATACCAGCGCAGGGCGCGTTCACAGTGTATGCAGCAGGAGGAGGGAGCCAGCAGGGAAGTGAACGTGGCCGCCCCGGCGATGTGTCGTGGCAGCCGGTACACCACAACGTTAATAAAACTGCCCGTCGCCAGCGACAGCAGCGTCACCATTACCAGCATCATATTCTCCTCCTTCTCACATGACGTAATTCATCTGCGAGTAACCTACCTGATATCCGGCGAGTGAGGTATTTAAAATCAATATTTTCAGCGAGTTGCAGAAAAAATTGCGCCCCATATCCAGAAAATCAGCGTGTGAAAATCTCAACGGCAGCCCTGCTTTTTGTCATACCGCGCTCTGCACAATTATCAATCAACCCTAAACGCTGAAGAAGTTGGCTGAGTAAACGCTGCAAATTTAATGTTGCGTTAAGTTTCGTTGCTTATGGTGATTACGCAGGAAAAATAGCAGGTGCACTAATGTTTTAGTCGATCGGCTATGTCAGCGCTGAGCAGTGAACGGGCGTGATGTTAATCAGTTTTTCACTATAACACGTTGAGAGTGCGTTGAAGTTGCGCGGAGTGACAGGTGCAGAGTTTATTCCTGCATTGTGGTCAGAGCATAATTGATAAGGTGGATTTATGTCTTTCTTACCCTTTTCGCGTCCCGCTTTGGGCGAAGAAGAGCTGGCCGCCGTCAGTGCGGTGTTCGCTTCAGGCTGGATCACCACCGGCCCGAAAAATGCTGCGCTGGAGCAGGCTTTCTGTGAATTGACTGGAAACCAGCACGCCATTGCCGTCAGTTCAGCGACTGCCGGCCTGCACGTTACGCTGCTGGCGCTGGGCATTCAGCCCGGAGATGAAGTGATCACCCCTTCGCTAACGTGGGTCTCTACGCTCAATATCATCACGCTGCTGGGAGCCACGCCGGTTATGGTTGATGTCGACCGTCATACGCTGATGGTGACGGCACCGCAGATTGAAGCGGCGATCACACCACGCACCCGGGCGATTATTCCGGTGCATTACGCCGGTGCGCCGGTTGATCTGGCGTCAATCTGCGCGCTGGGTGAGCGCTACGCCATTCCGGTGATTGAGGACGCCGCGCACGCTACCGGCTGCCACTATAACGGCCAGCATGTCGGACAGCGCGGCACGGCGATCTTTTCACTGCACGCCATCAAAAATATCACCTGTGCCGAGGGCGGCGTTGTTGTAACGGATGATGCTGAACTGGCCGACCGGGTGCGCAGCCTGAAGTTTCACGGCCTGGGGGTGGATGCCTGGGATCGCAATACGCACGGGCGCAAACCGCAGGCAGAGGTGATAGCACCCGGTTTTAAATACAATTTGCCCGATATCAATGCCGCTATTGCGCTGGTTCAGCTCGGTAAGCTTGAGGCTATCAACCGGCGCCGCCGGGAGATTGCGCAGCGCTACCTGCAGGCGCTGGCGGATACGCCTTTTCTGCCGCTGAAACAGCCGGACTGGCCGCATCAGCACGCCTGGCATCTGTTTATCATTCGCGTGGATGAAGCTACCTGCGGCATCAGCCGCGATACGCTGATGGAGGCGCTGAAAGCGGAGGAGATCGGCACCGGACTTCACTTCCGCGCGGCGCACACGCACAAATATTATCGCGAGCGTTATCCGCATCTTTCCCTGCCTGACACGGAATGGAACAGCGAACG
Source organism: Pantoea sp. UBA7232 (assembly GCF_002473195.1). NCBI lineage: Bacteria > Pseudomonadati > Pseudomonadota > Gammaproteobacteria > Enterobacterales > Erwiniaceae > Pantoea > Pantoea sp. UBA7232. The sequence continues at coordinate 356,542 of NZ_DKTK01000008.1, read as the reverse complement.
TATCTGTTCGCTCCCGCTGTTTCCTGATATGCAGGATGAGGATGTCAGCCGGGTGATCGGCGCGCTGCGTACGCTGGCAGGAGGCCGCCATGCTGGATGAAAAACCGCTTCAGAAAATCTCTGTGGTTATCCCGGTCTATAACGAAGAGGAGAGTTTGCCGGAGCTGGTACGCCGCACCAGCGCAGCCTGTAGCACGCTGGGTCTGAACTTTGAGATCCTGCTGGTGGATGACGGCAGCAGCGACCGCTCGGCGCAGATGATCGCTGATGCCGCTGATATGCCAGGAAGTCACGTCGTCGGCGTACTGCTTAACCGAAACTATGGTCAGCACTCTGCGATTATGGCGGGCTTCGCCCATGTATCGGGCGACCTGATAATTACGCTGGACGCCGATCTGCAGAACCCGCCCGAAGAGATCCCGGCGCTGGTCAAAGCTGCGCAGCAGGGCTACGACGTAGTGGGTACGGTACGGCAGAACCGGCAGGATAGCTGGTTTCGTAAACGCGCCTCACGCGCCATCAATCAGCTGATCCAGCGCGTGACCGGCAAAGCGATGGGCGACTATGGCTGCATGCTGCGCGCCTATCGCCGGCATATTGTTGACGCCATGCTGAACTGCCATGAACGCAGCACCTTTATTCCCATTCTGGCCAATACCTTTGCCCGCCGCACTATCGAACTGCCGGTCGCACACGCTGAGCGTGAGTTTGGCGATTCCAAATACAGCGTCATGAAGCTTATCAATCTGATGTATGACCTGGTGACCTGTCTGACCACGACGCCGCTGCGCCTGCTGAGCATTGCTGGCAGCCTGATTGCGCTGGCGGGCTTTGCCTTTTCGATAGTGCTGGTGATCTTACGCCTGTTTTTTGGCGCCAACTGGGCCGGCGACGGTCTGTTTATGCTGTTTGCGGTGCTGTTTATTTTTGTCGGCGCGCAGTTTATCGGGATGGGCCTGCTGGGCGAATACATCGGGCGTATCTACAACGATGTACGCGCGCGGCCGCGCTATTTCATTCAGCGGGTGATCCACCCGCAGCAGGAAACTCCTCAGGTTCAGGAAATCAAACCATGAAAACAGTTGTTTTTGCCTATGCGGAAATGGGTTGCGCAGGAATCAACGCGCTGCTGAAAGCGGGTTTTGAGATTGCGGCGATCTTTACGCACACCGACACCGGGGCAGAGAGCCATTTTTTTGATTCCGTCGCGCGCCTCGCCGCTGAGCGCGGCATTCCGGTGCATGCGCCTGAAGAGGTCAATCACCCGTTATGGATTGAACGCATCCGCGCCTTGCAGCCTGACTATATTTTCTCCTTTTATTACCGCGCCATGCTGAGCGACGCTATTTTGGAATGTGCGGCACGCGGCGCGTTTAATCTGCACGGCTCGCTGCTACCCGCCTATCGCGGACGCGCACCGCTTAACTGGGTGCTGGTTAATGGCGAAACGGAAACCGGCGTGACGCTGCACCGCATGGTTAAGCGGGCCGATGCCGGTGACATTGTCACGCAGGAAAAGGTGGCGATCGATGAGCAGGATGATGCGCTGACGCTGCACCGTAAGCTGGTGGCCTGTGCCACACAGTTGCTGGAAGGTACGCTGCCAGCGCTGAAGCGCGGCGAGATTGTAGCCCGGCCGCAGGATGAGGGGCTGGCAACCCGGGTCGGACGCCGCACGCCGGAAGATGGACGTATCCGGTGGGAGCAGAGTGCGCAGCAGGTGAATAATCTGGTGCGCGCGGTAACCTGGCCCTGGCCCGGTGCTTTTGCCTTTGCCGGTACGGTGAAGTTTATGGTGTGGAAAGGACGTGTGCACGCCGGCACGCCGGGTGCCAGAGCCGGGACCGTACTCTCTGTCGATCCGCTGCAGGTCGCCTGCGGCCAGGGCGCACTGGAAATTATCACCGGCCAGTGTGACAACGGCGTGTTTATGAATGGCAGCCAGCTGGCGCAGAGCCTGGGGCTGGTGCCCGGCGCGCTGCTTTACTCTGAGCCGGTGGCGGCTGTTAAACGCCGCACGCGGGTGCTGATCCTCGGGGTGAACGGCTTTATCGGCAATCATCTGACTGAACGCCTGCTGCAGGATGATAATTTTGAGGTTTACGGGCTGGATATCGGCTCTGATGCGATAAGCCGTTTTCTGAACGAGCCGCGTTTCCACTTTGTTGAGGGCGACATCAGCATTCATTCCGAATGGATTGAGTATCACATCAAGAAGTGTGACGTGGTGCTGCCGCTGGTGGCGATTGCTACGCCGATTGAGTACACCCGTAACCCGCTGCGCGTATTTGAACTCGATTTTGAAGAGAACCTGAAAATCATTCGCGACTGCGTTAAATATAAAAAACGCATCATCTTCCCTTCTACCTCTGAAGTGTACGGCATGTGTACCGATCGGCATTTTGATGAGGATAGCTCTAACCTGGTGGTCGGTCCGATTAACAAGCAGCGCTGGATCTACTCGGTTTCCAAACAGCTGCTCGATCGGGTGATCTGGGCCTATGGTGAAAAAGAGGGCCTGCGCTTTACGCTGTTCCGCCCCTTTAACTGGATGGGCCCCCGGCTGGATAACCTCAATGCTGCACGCATTGGCAGCTCGCGCGCCATTACGCAGCTGATCCTCAATCTGGTAGAGGGATCGCCCATCAAACTGGTGGATGGCGGGGCGCAGAAGCGCTGCTTTACCGATATCCGTGACGGCATTGAGGCGCTGTTTCGCATCATTGAAAACCGCAACGGTAACTGTGACGGGCAGATCATCAATATTGGTAATCCTGAAAATGAAGCCAGTATTCGTGAGCTGGCGGAGCATCTGCTGGCAAGCTTTGAGCGCCATCCGCTGCGCGACCGTTTTCCGCCGTTTGCCGGGTTCCGCGAAGTAGAAAGCAGCAGCTACTACGGCAAAGGGTATCAGGATGTGGAGCATCGCAAGCCCTCGATAAAAAATGCGCGCCGGCTGCTGAACTGGGCACCGGATGTGGATATGGATACCACCATCGATAACACCCTTGATTTCTTTCTGCGCACTGTTGAACTGCAGGAAAAGCCATGAAAAAAGTGGGGCTGCGGGTCGATGTTGATACCTGGCGCGGCACCCGGCTGGGCGTCCCGGCACTGCTGGAACAGTTCAGCCTGCATCAGCTGCAGGCGAGCTTCTTTTTCAGCGTCGGGCCGGACAATATGGGGCGCCATATCTGGCGCCTGCTTAAGCCGCACTTTTTTCACAAAATGGTGCGCTCGCGGGCGGCATCGCTCTATGGCTGGGATATTCTGCTGGCCGGTACCGCCTGGCCAGGACGCCACATCGGACGCGGCCAGGCGGACATTATCCGCGCCACCGCCGATCATCATGAGGTTGGCCTGCACGCCTGGGATCACTTCGCCTGGCAGACCTGGGCGGGCGTCTGGTCAGAACAGCGGCTGGCGCAGGAGATCGGGCGGGGCAGGCAGATGCTGGAAGCGCTGACAGGTGACGCCGTCACTTGTTCAGCCGTTGCCGGCTGGCGGGCAGACAGCCGGATTATTGCTGCAAAAGAACCTTTCCATTTTCGGTACAACAGCGACTGCCGCGGCAGCGGCCCGTTTATCCCGCTGCTACCGGACGGTACAGAAGGCACAGTACAGATCCCGGTCACGCTGCCTACCTGGGATGAAGTGGTGGGGCAACAGGTGAGTGCTGCGCGCTTCAACGATTTTATCCTTGAGCGCATGCAGCACGCTGCGGGCACCGCGGTTTACACCATTCATGCCGAAGTTGAGGGGATCGCCGCGCGCGACGCCTTTAGCAACCTGCTCGATCGCGCCCGGCAGGCCGGTATTCACTTCTGTCCGCTCAGCGAGCTTCTGCCTGCCGATCTCTCCACTCTGCCGCGCGCGCCTGTGATACGCGGCCGGATTGCGGGTCGGGAAGGGTGGCTGGGCTGTCAGGCAGAAAACTAATCAGGGAGTTCTGATGCGTACAGGCACCAAAATTACGCTGCTGCTGATGCTGTTTGCGCTCTATTATCTGCTGCCGGTTCCGTTTCGCGATCTGTGGCAGCCCGATGAGCTGCGTTATGCAGAGATCAGCCGCGAGATGATTGTCAGCGGCAACTGGGTTGTGCCGCACTTTTTTGATTTGCGCTATTTTGAAAAACCTGTCGCCGGCTACTGGATAAATAATCTGGGCCAGCTGCTGTTCGGACACACTAATTTTGGCGTCCGCGCCGGCGCGCTGTTCAGCACGCTATGCAGCGGCCTGCTGATTTTCTGGCTGGGATGCCGGATGTTTGCCAGCCGCAACGTCGCCCTGCTGGCCAGCACCGTTTTTCTGACCTCGCTGCTGGTTTACGGAATCGGCACTTATGCGGTGCTGGACCCTGTTCTGCTGCTGTGGCTGACGGGAGCGATGTGCAGCTTCTGGTACGCGGCTCAGGCATGCACATTCCGGCAGCGCTTCTCCGGCTATCTGCTGCTGGGTGCGGCCTGCGCCATGGGGTTTATGACCAAAGGCTTCCTGGCGCTCGCGGTTCCGGTGCTGGCGATTGTGCCGTGGATGGTGTGGCAGCGCCGCTTCACGGAACTGCTGCGCTGGGGGCCGCTGGCGCTGCTGACCGCAGTACTGCTGAGCCTGCCGTGGGCGCTGGCGATAGCGCAGCAGGCGGGAGATTTCTGGCACTATTTTTTCTGGGTTGAGCATATTCAGCGTTTTGCTGAAGAAAACGCGCAGCACAAAGCGCCTTTCTGGTATTACCTGCCGGTGCTGGTTGCGGGCACGCTGCCCTGGCTGGGGCTGCTGCCCGGCGCGCTGATAAGCGGCTGGCAGCAGCGTCGCCAGCAGGCAGGCGTGCTCTATTTACTGAGCTGGGTCGTGCTGCCGCTGCTGTTTTTCAGTATTGCAAAAGGCAAGCTGCCAACCTATATCCTGCCCTGTTTTGCTCCGCTGAGCCTGCTGATAGCAGGTTATGCATCAGGAAACAGCGCACGATTAAACACCGCGCTGCGGTTTAACGGCTGGATCAACCTGCTGTTTGGCGCGCTGACCGCGCTGGCGGTGATAAGCGTACTGGCACCGTGGGGGCTGGCTCACCGGCCGCTCTACAGCAGCGACGAGAAGCTGCGTGCGACTCTGGCTGCGCTCGCTTTTACCGGCTGGGCGCTGGCGGCAGGTGTCAGCCTGCGCACCGGGCGCTGGCAGCTGGCGGCGCTCTGCCCGCTGGCGCTGGTGCTGCTGGTGGGATTTGCTATTCCCGACCGGATACGGGACGCCAAACAGCCGCAGAACTTTGTTCGCCACATAGAGGAGCGGCTTGCGCAGAGCCGCTTTATCCTGGCGGATAATCCCGGCGTCGCCTCGGCGATCGCCTGGCAGCTCAAACGCAGCGATATCTTTTTTTACAGCAGCAAAGGCGAGCTGGAGTATGGTCTCAGCTATGCCGATGCCCGAAAGCGCTACGTTGCCGGAGCGGAGTTTGCCGACTGGCTGCGCGTCCATCGCAGAGAGGGTGGTGTCGCGCTGGTACTGATGCTGGATGCCGGGCAGAAAACGCCGGATGCGATGCTGCCGGTGCCGGATGATGTCTGGCAGCAGGGACGGCTGGTTTATTACAGCTACCGTCGCGCGCCATGAATCTGCTGCTGATTGTTCTGGTCAGCCTGCTCAGCTGTGCAGCCCAGCTCTGTCAGAAGCAGGCCGCGCTGATGGCGTCAGGCGGCAGGCGCATGGCGCTCTGGGTCGCGCTCAGCCTGCTGCTGCTGGGGGCGGCGATGCTGCTCTGGCTGCTGGTATTGCGCAGTGTGCCGGTCAGCCAGGCCTATCCGATGCTCAGCCTTAACTTTGTGCTGGTGGCGGCAGCCGCACGCCTGATCTGGCGCGAAGCCTGTACGCTGCAGCAGTGGCTGGGCACGCTGCTGATTGTCGCGGGGGTGGCGCTGATGGGGAGTCAGCTATGAAAGGTACAGGGCTGGCGCTCGTAAGCGTCGCGCTGGTGACGCTGGCGCAGCTGATGCTGCGCAGCGCGATGATGGAGTTTCCCGCGTTCAGTGCGCTGCTGCAGGGCGGCGCACGCCCTGTGCTGATGCTCTGCGCCGGCCTTGCAGCCTACGGGTTATCGATGCTCTGCTGGCTTGCCGCGCTGCGCTATCAGCCGCTCAGTCAGCTCTATCCGCTACTCAGTCTGAGCTACGTACTGGTCTGGCTGGCTGCTGTCGTTCTGCCGTGGTTTCATGAGCCTTTTCGCTGGAGTAGCCTGGCGGGCGTAGTACTGATTGTGGCGGGCCTGCTGGCGGTATCGCTGCCGCGCGGTAAAAAACAGGACTGCTGATATGCGCTTAGTCAGCACGATACGGGGCTGATGTAAATCACTCAAAGAAGCAGCGGAGCCGCTCAGCCTGATGTTTTAGTATCCCTTCAGTTGCCTTCCAACCCGTACGCATCAGGACTGAATATGACCGGTAAACTAAGCAGCGACCGCCTCTGTATTAATCGAAAAATTGCTCCCGCTCTGAGCATCAGTGAATTTTTTGCGCTGGTGGCAAAGCTGGGGCTGCACAAGGTTGAAATCCGCAACGACATGAAAAGCGGCAGCGTGACCGACAATCTCGGTGGCGCGCAGGTCAGCGCGCTGGCGCGCGAGCACGATCTGACTATCGAAACAATCAATGCGGTTTATCCATTTAACCAGCTCAATGATGAGGTTCTGGCAAAGACCCGCGGCCTGCTGAAAGACGCAGCTGAAAGCGGTGCCAGAGCGCTGGTGCTCTGTCCGCTCAACGATGGTGCGCCGGTCAGCGACGCACAGACTATCGATGCGCTGCAAACGCTGGCGCCGCTGTTTGCAGAATACGGCATTCAGGGACTGGTTGAGCCGCTGGGCTTTCCGCAGAGTTCGCTGCGCTCTGCCGCGCAGGCGCAGCAGCTGATTAAACAGGCCGGGGTGCCGTTCAAAATTGTGCTGGATACCTTCCATCATCATCTTTATGAAGGTGCCGAAGCGGACTTTGCCGGGCACGTCAACGTGCATGAGATTGGCCTGGTTCACCTGTCCGGCGTGACCGATACGCGGCCGGCGGCAGAGCTGACGGATGAAGAGCGTATTATGCTCAGCGCCGATGACAGACTGCAGACAAAACAGCAGGTGGCCCGCCTTGAAGAGATGGGGTATCGCGGGATCTATGCGTTTGAGCCTTTCTCATCGGTGATGGAGAGCTGGAGCGCTGCTGAGATTGAGCAGCAGATCCGCAGCAGTATCGACTATCTCAACCGCTAACCGCAACCGGCTCAGGAAACAGACTATGACACTCAATATTGGCGTAATTGGCACCGGTGCAATCGGTCGTGAACATATCCGGCGCTGCAGTCAGGTGCTGCAGAACGCGCGCGTAGTGGCGCTGAATGATATCGACCGCCGTCAGTGTGAAGAGGTCGCAGCTGCGCTACAGCTGCAGGCGGAGATCTACGACAGCGCGCACGATCTGATTAATGCGCCTGACGTACAGGCCGTGCTGGTGACCTCCTGGGGTCCCACTCATGAAGAGTTTGTGCTGGCGGCGATCAAAGCGGGCAAGGCGGTGTTTTGTGAAAAGCCGCTGGCAGTGACGGCGCAGGGCTGTATGAACATCGTTGAAGCGGAGATGGCCGGCGGTAAAAAACGCGTACAGGTCGGCTTTATGCGACCTTATGACAGCGGCTATCGCGCGCTGAAGCAGGTGCTGGAGAGCGGTGAGATTGGCGCGCCGCTGATGCTGCACTGCGCGCATCGCAATCCGGAGGTGGGTGACAGTTACACCACGGATATGGCGATTACCGATACGCTGATCCATGAGCTGGATGTGCTGCGCTGGTTGCTGAATGATGATTACGTCAGCGCGCAGGTGATCTGGCCACGCAAAACGCGCCACGCCAGTTCACACCTGAAAGATCCGCAGATTGTTCTGCTGGAAACGGCGCAGGGTACGCGCATTGACGTCGAAATTTTTGTTAACTGCCAGTATGGCTATGACATTCAGTGTGAAGTTGTCGGAGAAAGCGGCATTGCCCGGCTGCCGGAACCTGTGGCGGTGCAGACGCGCAGTAACGCAGCGCTCTCTGTGGCCATCCTGACCGACTGGAAAAAGCGCTTTATCGATGCATACGATGTGGAGCTGCAGGCGTTTATCAACAATGTGCTTGCCGACGAGCTGACCGGGCCTTCTGCCTGGGATGGTTATGCGGCGGCGGTGGCGGCAGACGCCTGTGTTGCCGCTCAGAAGAGTGGCGATATTGTTCAGATTACGATGCCGCCCCGTCCGGCTTTTTATCAGTAATCCCGCCTGAACCGCGCGCCTGCTCTGCAGGCGCGCTGCTGTCATTATCTGCTTACAACCCTGCCAGTCTGTTTTTGCGTTTTGTACTCTACATACTAGTACATGATGTGTATCATCCCGCCTTTGCTAATTTTCTGAGTCGTCTTAATGTCAGTACCTCAACTCACGCCGCGCCAGCCCTCAGTCTGGTGGGGCGCTATGATCATCTGTGGCACCGTTGTGGGTGCCGGTATGTTTACGCTGCCTGTGGTTATGGCAGGAAGCTGGTTTGGCTGGGGCGTGCTGCTGCTGTTTATCAGCTGGGGCGCGATGCTGCTCTCCGGCCTGCTGTTTATGCGCGTCAGCCTGCACTATACTGCCGGCGCCGGCTATGACACGCTGGTGCGCGATCTGCTGGGACGCGGCTGGGCAAGGCTCAACGGGTTAAGCATCCTGTTTGTACTGGGTATTCTGACCTACGCCTATATTTCAGCCAGCGGCCCGGTCTATCAGCACTCCCTTAATCAGCTGGGTCTGCCGCTGACAGCGGCCGGTGCGAAAATTGCGCTGACGCTGCTGGTTGCAGGGGTGGTGCTGCTCGGCACGCGTGGCGTGAGCCGGCTTATGACCTTCTGCGTAGTGGCAAAAATTGCGCTGCTTATTATGCTGTTCGGCGGACTCCTGATGCAGGTTGACAGCGCCTCACTGCTGCAGCCAGCGCCAGAAGGCAGCGCTTACTGGCCCTATGCGCTCGGCGTGCTGCCTTTCTGCCTGGCCTCTTTTGGGTATCACGGCAATATCACCGGGCTGGTGAGCTACTACCATCGCGACCGGCGCAGGATCGCGCGTGCGCTGCTGCTCGGGACCCTGATGTCGCTTGCGCTCTACCTGTTCTGGATCGTCAGCACGATGGGAAACCTGCCGCGCAGCGCGTTTCCGGGTATTGTCGCGCAGGGCGGGGATATCGCCGCCCTGATGGCGGCGCTGGGCTCGCATCTGCAGGTGCCGGCATTAACCCTGATGCTGTCGCTCTTTTCCCATTTTGCCGTTATCGCTTCGTTTCTTGGCGTCACCGCAGGATTGTTCGACTATATCGCCGACCGTATGGGGCAGGGCGATACGCGCCGGGCACGGGTGAAAACGGCGCTGCTGACCTTTTTGCCGCCGCTGCTGGCGTCGATTGTCTGGCCACACGGGTTTGTGGCGGCCATCGGCTATGCCGGGTTGTTTGCCACCCTGTGGGCGGTGATCATCCCGGCCTTACTGGCATTGCGGGCAGAAAAGCGCTTCGCCACGCATAAAAAATCCTCGCTGGCGATCATCCTGGTACTGCTATTTGGGGGACTGAACATTGTGGCGTGGCTACTGAGCTGGCTGGAGTGGTTGCCGCTATTTGGCGCAGGCTGACAGGAGAACGCGCTGGTCTGAGGCCAGCGCGTTTTAAAAATCAGTTACCGCGATAGGTTGAATAGCCATACTGGCTTAGCAGCAGCGGTATATGGTAATGCTGATCGGTTTTCTCAAGATTAAAAATTACCGGAATTTCCGGAAAGAAAGTCTGCTGATTAACTGATTTATAGTACTCCCCGGTTTTGAACACCACGCGATAAATACCTGACTGCGCCATTTTATCTTTCGGATAGAGTGCCGGGATCCGCCCCTGCGCATCCGTGGTGGCTTCTGCCAGTTTTGTCCAGTTATCGCCTGCTTTCTGATCCAGTTCTACTTTTACGCCGGCGGTGGGGATGCCGGTCTGCAGGTTGAGCACGTGCACGCTCACCGGGTTTTTCATGGTATCGGCCGCGGCGACGCCAGCGGTGCAAAGTAAAACAGCAGAAAGCAGAAGGTGTTGAGGTTTCATTTCATCGTCCTTTAATGTGAATGCGTGAAATGAAGCATAGAGGCTAAGGGCCGGAGCGCCTCACGCTGGCCGCAATCTGTGAAATTTCCCAGAGGGGTGCGGCAGGCGGAGCGCCTGCCGCAATGGATCACTTGTTGTTCTGTACCAGAGTGCCTTTCAGACCGTGCGGCTCTGAACGCAGATACTGCGGCGGAGCCTTAACGGTGGCGCCCAGCTCAGCGGCAGCGTGCCACGGCCAGTGCGGATCCCAGAGCATCCCGCGCGCCAGCGCAATCAGGTCCGTATCACCGGTGTGCAGAGCCTGTTCCGCCTGCTGCGGATCGGTTATCAGTCCGACACCGATTACCGGGATATCCACCACTTTGCGAATATCGCGCGCAAAAGAGAGCTGATAGCCTGGGCCGATATCGATCTCCTGATCGGGCGACAGTCCGCCGCTGGAGACGTGAATATAAGCACAGCCTGCGGCGGCCAGCTGCTGGCTGAACGCAATAGACTGCTCATTATCCCAGCCGCCTGCGACCCAGTCAGTTGCTGAAATACGCACGCCCACCGGTACTGAATCTGGCAGAGCATCGCGTATCGCCTGAAACACTTCCAGCGGATAGCGCATGCGGTTTTCCAGCGATCCGCCATATTCATCATCGCGCTTGTTACTGAGCGGAGAGAGAAACTGATGCAGCAGATAGCCATGGGCAGCATGCAGTTCAACCAGTTCGATACCGATGCGGACCGCGCGCTGCGCGCTGTCAACAAAGGCCTGTTTCAGGCGCATCAGCTCCTCTTTACTCAGCGCGTGTGGCGCCTGTTCGCCCGACTGGTAAGCCTCTGCGGAGGGAGCCACCGTCTGCCAGCCGCCCTGTTGAGCCGAAAGCTGCTCGCCGCCTTCCCACGGCACGGCACAGGAGGCTTTGCGACCTGCGTGACCCAGCTGGATACCTATTGGCAGGGTTGCCCATGGACGGATATCCTCCAGCACGCTGGCCAGTGCCGCCTCAGTCTCATCGTCCCACAATCCCAGATCGCCCGGCGATATACGGCCGATATCCTCAACGGCTGTTGCTTCGATAATCAGTAAGCCCGCACCGGACAGGGCGAGCTGCCCCAGATGGATACGGTGCCAGGCGGTGGCTTTACCCGCCTCAGCGGAGTACTGACACATGGGCGCAATAATAATGCGATTCTCCAGCGAGAGCTGTCCCAGTTTCGTGGCGCTAAATAACAGACTCATCTTAACCTCATGTTTTCAGGGGATCTCAGGTGAAATAAGTGTAGATGGTCATCGGCGAACGGAGGCGGCCCGGCACAGGGATTCTGTTTCTAAGCGTTAACCGGAAAGATTTGGCTTTCTAGTTACAACATACCATTTTACTATAAATACACCCTCTTCAGCCGCGGCAATGATATCGCCTGGCAGGGCTTACGGTGGCCTTTAATTTACCTCTGAAGCGAGCAGAGATAACGATAAACAGCGGCATCCTGCGGATCCGGCCTGAAGCGCTGGCTATTACGACACTGAGCACAGATGGTACGATAGTGCCGGTTCAGTCCAAGTTCGCATAAAATACGCAGCCAGCCATTGGCTCCGTAGCACTGTTGTTCATAGATTTTTTCCCGCATCTTCTTAACGTCGAGACGCAATAACACAGCATTCAGATCGCTGTACTCAGGATGTTTTTTGGTTTTACCTATCCGGGTAAACATGAAATTGCGCATATAAAAAGGCGCTACGTTCTCTTTAACCTGAATAAGCAGATCGTCTACCTGCTCCACAAAAATCGTATAAATCATAATCCTGAGATAGAGCATAAACACCAGATTGTCCTGCTGCTGCGTCTGCTTGACCGACAGCGTACCCAGCTCTACGACTTTCCGGTTTTCCAGCCCGAGGGCGGCTATCTCTGCACCAAACAGCAGGGAGCAGGGCAGCTGCTGGTTTCGCTGAGCAATCACGCTGATTGTGCCGAGGATCTCCTGTTTTTTACGCGCCAGAAACAGGGTGCTGTCAGGATGAAGCAGGCCTTCGTTATAAAGGAACAGCGCACGCTTGCTCTTGATAATACCGCTACGCTGGTAGGCGCTATGCGTGACTTCCATGCCTTTCAAAAAATCGAGAAAAGCGGTCGCCGGCGCAATATCGATCAGCTTATCGCTATCATTAAGCAATCTGCATAGTTTGAGCGTTCTTTTACTCAGAACGCCATCGGATACTGCGCTGACAGTCACTGATTTCCTTAGCGAATCCACAATTATCCCTGACAATAGATTTTAGTATCGCTAATGTATTCAGGGTATCTAATGATTGGAATTAGTTTTAATCGAAAATTTAGTAATCACTGCTTAAAGCAAAATCTGTTATTCAGCTTAAAGAGCAGCAGCGCCACTGCAGCATTTTATGCTTAATGTTAAGCGGTATGTCGCACGTGCCTGTGGCCTCAGCGCAGTCTTTCAAAGTGTCTGTAACAGATAATACTGGAAAAAACCTGCTGAACGTTCGCTATAGCCGCTTGTCATTTTAAGAGCAATGTTTTTGCCCCGCACATGATTTTCAACATCACAATTCACAGGGGTATGACCAAAAATAATTAAATACCCTTTCTTATTAAGCAGCGTAATCAGTTTATCGATAACAGGTGTTGCCTGATCGTGTCTTATCACTTCATGATTGGCGAAGCGGCAAAAAATAATATCATACCTGTCACGGTCACCGGATTGCATAAAGTCGCTCTGTACAACCTGCGGCAGCTGCTGCCTGGCCTTCAGGACCATTTTTTCCGCGCGATCGGCAGCGAAATAGTTTAGCCGGGGAAGCTTTTGTTTTACTGAGGCAAGGAAGGTTCCGGTAGAGCAGGCCGGATCAAATACGCGGCAGTCGGGAAAAGCAATCTCACGCAGCAAATTTACGGTATGCCGGCGGAAGTGCGCTTCCTGTATGTCCAGCTTCTCCGGTGTACCGGCCATCTGGTCCCAGAATGATTCCGGGCATATAGCCTCATTCCCTTCATCATCCAGCGGCGGCCATGGAAAGTGGATATTGTAATCCGGGCAGGGGGGAAGTAATTTTTCACGCCACGCCGGATCGTCCGGCACTCTGATGCCGAGGGTTATTTCATCTTTGGTTTCATCCAGCGAAATGAGCGGGCCTTTTATCATATCGGGAAGAATGATGCTGTAAGCCACGTGGCTTAACGGCTTTCGTATGCCGGCAAAAATCGATTCAAAGGTTGTCATGATAAAAATATCATGCCGTTCCCGATTCGGGACCCGGATGTAAATTATTCTACTCATATCTGATCCTGATAGCTTCGGCAGGGAATAACGACGTTACCCAAACTGACCAGGGCAAATCGCTCCATACCGGGCATGACGGCACAGGCCAGTGATACGCCGGCAGGATCGCTGTCTATTTCTTTAAGCCATACAGATAATCCGGCCATTTCGCACAGGGTTGTCAGGCGGTGAAGGTGCTCTTGCAGAGTCAGTTCAGCGCGTTTCTCTGGCAGCTCAACGCTGACAGAAGCGAGGCTGCCAAAATCGGCAACAAGGCTGCGATATAATTTTTCATGCTCTCTCAGGTTATGCTGGTGTTTTTCCAGTTCCTCAGTAAAGCAGGTAAAATTATCGGCCAGTTTATGCAGCTGGACCAGTTCTTTGATAGCCCGGGCAACCGCATGGTCAGCATAGATTGAACAGCCAGCGCCGTAAATGTTTATCCCCAGGCGCGGCTTACTCTTACAGTAAGCAAGATAAACAGGAGGCAGTAACGGTTCTGAGGCATCAATAATATTGATTTCATCCTCTAAGGCAGACTGAGCATCATTGAAAAGTTTTTCAGCTGCAGGGGGCAGTGAGTCCGTATTAACAAGTCGGATCTCTTTTTGTACACCATAGAAAAATGTTTTTGCCAGCAGGATACCTGTGCAGTGCCGCTCTATTATTTCCCCGATGGCGTGAATCGCTGCTTCAGTAAAACCATAACCCGCAGCGATACCTGCATTACTGGTATAGCGTCGCGCTGCGCTATAGTCTGTAGTGTCTCCCTGAATGATATGGCTGAAATATTCGCAATCCGTTAAAAAAAGAGGCCAGAGCAGTGACGCACAACCCTTTTTATCTGTAAATTCCACTGCTGCAATTTTGGCGGGTGATGATTTCGCAAGAATAGTCAATGGCAACATCCCGCGAAGTTCTGCCTGCTGAATGACTGACCCGAAGGGATATAACCTGCTTTTCTCTCTGAGTGCCGGAAAGCTTCTGTAATGTTCATAAGCTTCATAGAGTGCACCAACGCTGGCTTCCTCTGCATAGCCTTTACCGCAGCCAGAAATCGGTTTGGTGCCACTTTCCCTGTTTAACAGCGTAACCGTAGCTGAAAGCGTATTGCCAAAGTTGTCATTTTTTATCTGTATATTCTGGCGGGAAAAATAACGCTCTATTGCTTTTCTTGACCGGGTAAGGGTGACAGATCTTTCAGGCAGGATAGTCATGATAAATGTCCATATTAAAGCGGCACAATAATGTGCCGCTGAAATGTTAGTCTTCAGACTGACTCTCTTCATCCGCCTGCGAGGCGGACGCTAACACTTCCTCTTCTTCAATAGTGAGTACGGCTTTGTTTGCATTCTCGCTATTGCTGTTGCTGATGCCTGAGTTCAAATATCCCATGATTAGACTCCTTTATTAGCAAGCTGCTGATTGCGGCGGGGATATATTTAATTAATGTCCATTCTTAATTCAAATCCTGAATAATAGAAATGTGCGCCAGATCAATTTATGTTTACTGAAAATTTTGGCGATTTTATCTTTAATTTTTCATATTATTTTCCCGAAAATATTACCATTTAAAAAATAATTCCTTGCCGCTTTATCGTTCATTTCCCGGGTGATTGATTTTAAAGGTAATATCAGAATTTTTATCTGCGCGGCTATGCCTCTTTTTTTCTAAAGAATTTCCTGATGGAGTTGCATAAATCAATCATTTCTTATTCCAGGGGAGGTCGGGTTCAGTAAGAAAAAATGTTGATTATTTCCCTCGCCATAAAAAAAGACGGCCCGGGGGCCGTCAAACGCCCCAGCGGTGGTTAAACACCGGGGCAGCGAGGTCACACAATGATGAAGAGGTTAGCCTTTAACACCGCCCGCTGTCAGACCGCTGACCAGCCAGCGCTGTGCCAGCAGGAATACCAGCGTAATGGGAATGGCAGACAACACCGCAGCGGCGGCAAAGTCGCCCCAGAGATAGTTCTGCGGATTTAAATATTGCTGCATACCAACGGCCAGCGTATAGCTGTTAACGTCACGCAGCAGCAGCGAAGCGACCGGCACTTCGGTGACCGCGGCGATAAAGGCCAGAATAAAGACCACTGCCAGAATCGGCACCGACAGCGGCAGCAGCACAAGACGAAACGCCTGCCAGGGCGTTGCGCCATCCAGCGCGGCCGCTTCTTCCAGCGAGCCATCGATGGTTTCGAAGTAGCCTTTAATGGTCCAGACGTGCAGCGCAATGCCGCCAAGATAGGCAAAGATTACGCCGCCGTGCGTATTGAGTCCGAGAAAGGGCACATACTGACCCAGCCGGTCAAACAATGCATAGAGCGCGACCAGCGACAGCACCGCCGGAAACATCTGGAAGATCAGCATACCTTTCAGCAGGGTTGCGCGGCCGGCAAAACGCATGCGGGCAAAGGCGTAGGCACAGGTCGTGGATAGCGTCACGATACCCAGCGCGCTTATCGCTGCGATCTTCACCGAGTTCCACAGCCAGAGCAGTACCGGGAAGGGTGGCGGTGTGACGCTGCCATCCGGCTGAGTCACGCTGAATCCCAGCGCCAGCTTCCAGTGCTCCCAGGAGATCTGCTCCGGGATCAGCGAGCCGGTCGCAAAATTGCCGGAACGCAGTGAAATAGCGACCACCATCAGCAGCGGAAACAGGATGGCGGCAATAAAAACCAGCAGCAGCAGATGCGTCAGCAGCAAACGAAGCTTTTGTGATTTGGGTTGTACCATTGCCATAATTTTTCCTCAGTCAAACTTCATGCGCACGGCTTTCAGGTTGATGACCGCCAGTGCCCCGACCAGCATGAAAATCAGCGTTGCAATCGCCGCCGCGAGGCCAAAGTCCTGCCCGCCGCCGCCCTCAAACGCAATACGCCAGGTGTAATTGACCAGCAGATCCGTGTAGCCGGCGGGCGTGGTAGTCCCGATCCGATCCGGTCCGCCGTTGGTAAGCAGCTGCACCAGAACAAAGTTATTAAAATTAAAGGCAAAGCTGGCAATCATCAGCGGCATAAGGGGCTTAAGCAGCAGCGGCAGCGTGATGCGGAAAAAATTCTGCAGCGGACCCGCGCCATCCATCGCGGAAGCCTCATACAGATCGTCCGGGATAGCTTTTAACAGCCCCATGCACAGAATCATCATGTAGGGATAGCCGAGCCAGGTATTCACGATGACCAGCATGGTACGCGCCAGCGCGGGATCGCTGAACCAGGCAGGCTGGACGCCAAACAGCGCCTTGAGCATGACGTTAACTTCACCAAAACTCTGGTTAAACAGCCCCTTGAAGATAAGGATGGAGATAAAAGCCGGTACGGCGTAGGGCAAAATCAGCATCACGCGGTAGATAGCCTTACCGCGCAGCGCTTCCCACTGCACCAGACAGGCCAGCACCATGCCCACTGCAACGGTCAGGATCACCGTCACTAGCGAGAAGATCAGCGTCCAGCCAAAAATGGCGAGAAACGGTTTCTGGATCCCTTCGTCAGTAAAGACGCGAACAAAGTTTTTCCAGCCCGCGTTAACGGTAAATCCAGGGCTCAGTTGTTCACTGCCCCAGCTGCCGTCAGCCGCAATCTGCTGGTAAAACCCCGTGTCCTGATTAGCCTGATAGCGTACGCCAGTTTGCTGATTTTTCAGCACGCCCTGGTGCCCGGTAACATAGAGCGGACGGGTACCCGAGAACTGGCGTAAGGAGCTCATCACCAGCTCACGTCCATCCGGCAACCGGGCACGGATCTGGCTTAGCGCCTGGCGATGCGTGGTGATGACTTTCAGCGTGGCGCGCTGAGTAGCGGGCAGCGGCGCCTGCTGCAGCGTCAGGGTCTGCGCGCCGCCGAAGTCGAACGGCGTGGAGACGTAGCGTTCATCGCTGCTGCTGTCGCTGAGCACCAGCTGCCAGCGCCGATCGGCCGGGTAGAGCGCAAAATTCAGCCCGGCGCCATCCTGATACTGCCTGCCAAGCAGCACCTGCTGCGCCCGTTCCTGCGACAGCTGATTGGTACTGCTGTAATTGGTGAACGCGATAGCGATAGTGCAGGCCAGCGGAAACAGCACAAAAATAGCCATGCCGGCCAGGCCCGGATAGACATAGCGCCAGGCATAAGCGCGGCGATTAGCATAAATCCAGATGCCGGTTGCGCTGACAATCAGCGTCATGAGCGCAAACAGGTACTCTCCCTGCACATACATCAGCACCAGCAGATAGCCGACTAACAGACAGCAGCCGCCAACCAGTACGCCTTTCAGCATCTGGCTGTACCGTTCCGTTTTTCCTGACATGATCCGAAATTCCTCAACAGCTGATAAAAAGCCGGACAGCGCCGGCTTCAGACAGGGTTTACTTGTTCAGACGGGTCTGCGCATCTTTCAGCGCGGCGTCCACGCTCTGGCGTCCTTTCAGCGCGTTAAGGGTGGCAGTGCGCATGGCGTACCAGAAGGCGGACATCTGCGGGATGTTTGGCATGATATCGCCGTTCTGTGCGTTGCTCATGGTGGCGGCGATACGCGGATCTTTCTCCAGAATTGCCTGATACGATTTCAGCGCCACGGCGCCCAGCGGCTTGTCTTTATTGACCGCCTCAAGCCCGCCGTCGGTCAGCAGATAGTTCTCCAGAAACTCTTTTGCCAGCTCTTTGTTGGGGCTGGCGGCGTTGATACCGGCGCTCAGTACACCGACAAAGGTTTTGGAGGGTTTGCCATTGAGCGTTGGCAGGGTGGTCACCCCGTATTTGATGCCGCTCTTGTCGATGTTGCTCCACGCCCACGGACCATTAACCGTCATCGCCGTCTGCCCTTTATTGAATGCCGCTTCAGCGATGGAGTAGTCGGTATCCGCATTCAGCACTTTGGCTTTGACCTGATCCACAAGGAACTGCATGCCCGCTTTCGCCCCGGCGTTATCCACGCCGGTGTCTTTGATATCAAATCCACTTTGCGTAGGTTTGAAAGCATAGGCACCGCCTGCCGCCAGCAGTGGCCAGGTGAAGTAAGGCTCCTGCAGGTTAAACATGATGGCGCTCTTGCCTTTGGCGCGCAGCTGCTTGTCCAGATCGGCGATGGCTTCCCAGCTTTTTGGCGGTTCGGCGACCAGATCTTTGTTATAAATCAGCGAGAGGGACTCGACCGATACCGGATAACCAATCAGCTTGCCGTTGTAACGCACCGCATCCCAGGTAAAGGGAAACAGCTTGTCCTGCACATTTTTGTCAGGTGAGATCTCCGCCAGCAGACCTGACTGCGCATAGCCGCCAAAACGGTCGTGAGCCCAGAAAATGATATCGGGGCCATCACCGGTGGCGGCCACCTGCGGATACTTCTCCTCCATCTTATCCGGATGTTCCACGGTGACTTTGATGCCGGTCTCCTGCTCAAATTTTTTGCCAACCTCGGCCAGTCCGTTGTAGCCCTTGTCACCGTTGATCCAGATAACCAGTTTTCCCTCTTCGATCTTTGCGAGAGCCGAAGCAGAGAACAGCACGGCGGAGAGCGCGGAGAGGGCGAATAAGCGCGAGACGGTTTTCATTGTCATAAGTCCATCCTGTAAACGAAAGCGGGAAGTAAGCGTCCCGTTTATTGTCAGGTTCTGCAGCACGGTTTCATCCTCCTGCTCTCTACGCCTGCAGGCGTAAACGCGTGATCCTGCTTGCAAAAATCCCTGTTTTTATGGGCTGGCGCACACTTTCTCCCGCTTTTTTCTGCGTCTGACATCACAAAAATTTCTTCATCCGGCAGCTGGCAGCCGGCACGCATCCTTTCTCCTCCTCCCGGCTCATCCCCCGTGCATTCACGTTGTGGTGGAGGATGTCAGCGGCTGCCGGGGCTTTCATGATGAGCCACAGAATCGGCCAGCAGTCATATCAGCCAACAGGGCACGTTGAGAGGAAAAGTATTATGGCGAGCGTTGCGTTACGTCATGTCTCCAAAACATGGGGTGAAACCGAAGTCTCGAAAGATATCAATCTTGAGATTGCCGAAGGTGAATTTGTGGTGTTTGTCGGACCCTCCGGCTGCGGTAAGTCGACCCTGCTGCGGATGATTGCCGGGCTTGAAACCATCACTAAAGGCGACCTGCTGATAGGCGGCAAGCGCATGAATGAGGTACCGCCAGCAGAGCGCGGGATCGGCATGGTGTTTCAGTCCTATGCGCTTTATCCGCATCTGGACGTTGCGGAAAATATGTCCTTTGGCCTGAAGCTGGCCGGCGTCAGGCGCGCCGAGATCCAGCAGCGTGTAAACCAGGTAGCTGAGGTGCTGCAGCTGGCGCATCTGCTGGACAGGCGGCCCAAAGCGCTCTCTGGCGGTCAGCGGCAGCGGGTGGCGATTGGCCGGACACTGGTGGCTGAACCGCGCGTTTTTCTGCTCGACGAGCCGTTATCCAACCTTGATGCCGCACTGCGCGTCCAGATGCGCATTGAAATTTCGCGACTGCATAAACGGCTGAAGCGCACCATGATCTACGTTACCCACGATCAGGTAGAAGCGATGACGCTCGCCGACAAAATTGTGGTGCTCGAAGCAGGGCGCATCGCGCAGATTGGCAAACCGCTGGAACTTTATCACTACCCCGCCAATCGCTTTGTCGCCGGATTTATCGGTTCCCCGCGGATGAATTTCCTTCCGGTAAAAGTAACCGCCACCGCAATCGATCAGGTTCAGGTGCGTCTGCCCAACAATCAGCTGGTCTGGCTGCCGGTCGAGAGCACCGGCGTGCAGATCGGCAGCAACATGTCGCTGGGTATCCGGCCTGAGCATCTGCTCTCCAGCGACATCGCCGATGTCACGCTGGAGGGAGAGGTGCAGGTCGTTGAGCAGCTCGGCAATGAAACGCAAATCCACATTCAAATCCCCGCCATCCGTCAAAACCTGGTTTATCGCCAGGAGGACGTGGTGCTGGCAGAAGAGGGCGCCCTGATGGGCATCGGCCTGCCGCCGGAACGCTGTCATCTGTTTCGTGAAGATGGCAGCGCCTGTCGCAGGCTGCATCAGGAGCCTGGTGTGTACCCTGCAAAACAATAAAAGCAATGATCTCAGGAGATAAATAAATGATAACTCTGCGCAAACTCCCCGTGGCGATCGCTATCGCTGCGGGTACCCTGTCCGCCTCCTCTATGGCGGTGGACTTCACCGGTTACGCCCGTTCCGGCATTGGCTGGACCGGCAGCGGCGGTGAACAACAGTGCTTCCAGGCGACCGGCGCACAAAGTAAGTACCGTCTGGGTAACGAATGTGAAACCTACGCCGAGCTTAAGCTGGGACAGGAAGTCTGGAAGGAGGGAGATAAGAGTTTCTATTTTGACACCAACGTTGCCTACTCCGTATCGCAGCAGAATGACTGGGAGGCAACTTCACCTGCCTTCCGCGAAGCCAACGTTAAAGGCAAAAACCTGATTGATGCTTTGCCGGGCTCTACTATCTGGGCCGGTAAGCGCTTTTATCAGCGTCACGACGTGCATATGATCGACTTCTACTACTGGGATATCTCCGGTCCCGGCGCAGGCCTGGAAGATGTTGACCTCGGCTTCGGCAAACTCTCTTTCGCCGCCACGCGCTCATCAGAAGCGGGCGGCTCCTACACCTTCTCCAGCGATCGCATCCGCGACTACGCAACCAGCACCGCGAACGACGTGTTTGATGTGCGCCTGGCGGGTCTGGAGACCAACCCGGATGGCGTGCTGGAACTTGGCGTCGACTATGGCCGTGCTAACGCGCGCGACGGGTATCGTCTGGAGGATGGCGCGTCCAAAGATGGCTGGCTCTTCACCGCCGAACATACGCAGAGCATGCTGAAAGGCTACAACAAGTTTGTACTTCAGTACGCAACAGACGCGCTGACTTCGCAGGGCAAAGGGCTGCCGCAGGGCACGAATATCAATAACGACGGCAAGATGTACCGCGTGCTGGATCACGGTGCCATCTCGCTGGCCGAGCGCTGGGACCTGATGTACGTCGCGATGTATCAGAACACCGACCTCGATAATAATCGCGGCAACGAGTGGTACACCGTGGGCGTGCGCCCGATGTACAAATGGACGCCTATCATGAGCACGCTGCTTGAGCTGGGCTACGACAACGTGAAGTCGCAGCAGGTCGGCGATCGCAACGGGCAGTACAAAATTACCCTGGCCCAGCAGTGGCAGGCGGGCGACAGCATCTGGTCCCGTCCGGCGCTGCGCCTGTTTGCAACCTATGCCAAATGGGATGAGAAGTGGGGCTATAGCAAAAATGCGGATGGCAACCTGACCACGCTGGCCGCAGCTGACAGCACCGGTAACGGCCTGTTCACCAACAGCCGGGGCGACAATGACGAGTGGAGCTTTGGCGCACAGATGGAAATCTGGTGGTAAACCTCAGCGTTACCCTGTAACAGAATGGCCGCACCCGTCGGTGCGGTTCACCGATTAGGCAGCGCTGGCCATTGCCTGGTGCCGGCGCTTCCTCCAGCTATCAGAGATAAAACGATGAAAAAAACGCTTACCGCGCTCTGCCTGAGCGCTGCGCTGCTGACCGGCGTTACGCTGCCCGCTGTCGCTGATATTAATCTGGTGCCGCAGGATCTCTCCACCGCGCCCGCCGTTTCACCTGAAACTCTGCAGCGCCTGAACTGGCAACCTGCTGACACGTCGCGTGCGGTAACCACTCAGCTGAGCGACAGCGGCACCGGAGATGCTCTGCCGGGGATCCGTGGTCCGGTTGCGGCGTATAGTCTGCCAGCCAGTCAGGGTGAGCTGACCGTTACGCTGAGCAGTGAGGTCGCTGACAACCGCGTGTTCGCGCCTAATGTACTGGTGCTCGATGAAAACCTGCGTCCGGCAGCGTGGTTCCCGTCCCAGTTCTTTGCTTACCAGCAGCCGGGCGTCATGAGCGCCGATCGTCTTGAAGGCGTAATGAAACTGACGCCGGTGTCGGGACAGCAGAAAATTTATCTGCTGGTCTTTACTACCGACCGGGATCTGACCCAGACCACCACGCTGGTCGATCCGGCCAAAGCTTATGCGAAAGGCACCGGCCATGCGGTTCCTGATATTCCCGATCCGGTTGCCACACACAGCCAGAGCGGCAGGCTGAAGCTGAAAGTCTCCACCAGTTCCGCGTCCTCTATTCTGGTCGGCCCGCTGTTCGGTTCATCGGCATCGGCTCCGGTTGTGATCGGCAATACTCAGGCGCCTGCGCCCGCTGCCGTGCGTCCCGCCTCTGCCGTGAAACCGGTGCCGCTGGAAAACGACACCGAAAGTTACTTCAATCAGAATATCCGTCAGGCGGTCAGCCAGGGCAACATTGATAAAGCGCTGAAGCTTCTGAATGAGGCCGAGCGACTGGGGTCAACCTCAGCGCGGCAAACGTTTATCAGCAGTGTAAAAGGCAAGGGGTGAACCTGCCCCGACAGTGCTGAGTTGCAGCACCTGGTGCGCTCCGGCGCACCTTTTTTATTGCAGAAACCGCCCCGGTCCGGGGCGTCTGATCAGGGGTGCCGCTGACGCACGTGACTGACCTCCTGCAGCAGGTGCGTAATCCCTTCATCCGTAAACATCGCCTCCAGCGACAGCGTGAGCTTGCGGCGCCAGTTAGGGTAACTGTCCACCGTACCGGGCACGTTTACCGGCCGATCCATATCGAGCCACTCCTCCGGCTGCAGGCCAAGCAGGGCGCTGTTACTGGCCGCCACCAGGCGGTGAACCGCACGGTTTATCGCGCGGCGCATGGGCGCACGGCCGCGCTGAAGCGGATAGCGGTGCGCCAGCGCTCCCTGCTGCTGCAGCGTATGCAGCAGCGCCTTTTTTGCCGCCGCGCGCTCACGGTACAGACCCGCCAGGATCGCTTTATCCGGATAGAGTCCCAGCCTGCTGCCCAGCGTTAAGTCATCACTCTGCCACCAGCCGCGCAGGGTAGGCATATCATGCGTGGTGACAACCGCCATCGCCTGCCGTGGCCAGGCTTCCGGCGCGCGAAACGCGCGCGTTGCCGTCTGCTCAAAGTAGAGCACTTTGTAGGAGTAGACGCCGCTGTCGCGCAGCTTAGCGACAATCGCTTCCGGTACGGTGCCCAGATCCTCACCTATCACCATACAGCGATGGCGCTGGCTCTCCAGCGCAAGAATGGCCAGCAGGGCATCAACCGGATAGTGAACGTAGGCGCCCTCAGCGGCCTTCTCATGTTGCGGGATCCACCAGAGGCGCAGCAGTGCCATTACGTGATCAATGCGCAGCGCGCCGCAGTCGCGCATATTGGCCCGCAGCAGATCGATCCACGGGGTAAACGCACGCATTGTCAGGATCTGCGGATCCATCGGTGGCAGCCCCCAGTTTTGCCCCAGCGGCCCCAGAATATCGGGCGGCGCACCCACGCTGGCCTGCAGACAATAGAGATCGCGTTCGCGCCAGGTCTCTGCGCCATCCTGCGCGACGCCTACCGCCAGATCGCGGTAGAGGCCAACCGGCATCTGCTGCGCGCAGCACACGGACCAGCAGGCCGCGAACTGAGAGGCAGCCAGCCACTGCAGCCAGAGGTAAAAGCGTACTTCGTCGCTATGTTCAATACGAAACGCCAGCACAGCGGCGCTGTCGGGATGCTGATACGCTTCCGGCCAGCTTTTCCAGCCGTACAGCGCAGGATTTTTGGCGCGCTGGTGCGCCTGCAGCGCATCAAACAACGCCTGACTCAGCAGGCTCTGTCCGCCCGCTTTAACAAACGCATCAAATTCCTGCATTACCGGTTCATCCGGCGAACGTCGCCTGAACTGTCTCCAGGCAAGGCGTAAGCCCTCCAGCTTTAGCGCGGTAACGGCGGCGTAATCCACGTATTCGCTGTCACGCGCGGCCGCAAGCCGCTGCTGGGTATCAGGCTGCTGCCACCACGCCTGCGCCGCCTCACTGAGTCTGAAATCCTCCACGCTATTGACGTCGATATAGAGCACATTCAGCCAGCGGCGCGAGGAGGGGCTGTAAGGGCTGGCACCCTCAGGATTAGCCGGAAAGAGGGCGTGCAGCGGATTAAGCCCGATAAATGCGCCGCCGCGCTGCGCGATCTCTGCCGCCATCTGGCGCAGATCGCCAAAGTCGCCGATGCCCCAGTTGTGCTGCGATCGTAGCGTATAGAGCTGCACGCAGCAGCCCCAGAGCTTGTCGCCGGCCAGCAATGCCGGTGGCTCATAGCAGCGCGGTGGCGCAACAATCAGGCTGCAGCGCGACAGCAGCGCCGGCTGCGTCAGGGTCAGCTGATGATAGCCTTCCGGCAGTGCCGGCAACCGCAGCGTTTCACCAGGCTGGCACTCACCTGACCAGAGCTCGCCCGCTTCACTGGTCAGCTCCCATGCTGCCGCCCCGCTCAGCGCTGGCTCTACTACCACGGCTTCTCCGCCACGAAAAATCGCTACCGGGGGCAGCGCTGACGGTGTAGCGAGAGGCGGCTGTATGATCGTGTGCAGCCACTGCTCGGTGGCGGCCGGAATGCGGCGCGGCCTGCCGTGAGCATCAATATATTCCGGCGCGATCAGCGCTGCCGGAGTAAGCGTTGTCATTGTCATCTTCAGCGCACCGCCTGCCAGATTCGTTGCTGATAATCACGAATAGCGCGATCGGCACTGAACATGCCGCAGCGTGCGGTATTCAGGATCGCCGCGCGGGTCCAGGCTTCACTATCGGCCCAGCGTTTTTCTGCATCCTGCTGCGCATTGAGATAGTGACGGAAATCGGCCAGTACCAGATAAGGATCGCCACCCTCCGCCCCGAGACTTTTCACCAGCGCATCAAATGCCGTGCAATCGCCGTCGCTAAACGTGCCATCCTCCAGCGCCGTCAGCACCTGATGCAGCTGTTTATCTTTTTTGCGCCAGACTGCCGGGGCGTAGCCCGCGCTCTTCAGCGCGCTGACCTGCTCCACGGTATGGCCAAAGATAAAGATGTTCTCGTCGCCAACCTCGCGGGCAATCTCCACGTTAGCGCCATCCAGCGTACCGATAGTCAGGGCGCCGTTCAGCGCCAGTTTCATATTGCCGGTGCCTGACGCCTCTTTGCCGGCCGTGGAGATCTGTTCCGAGAGATCGGCTGCCGGGATCAGCCTTTCTGCGACCGAGACGTTATAGTCCGGGATAAACACCACTTTCAGCCGATCGCCCACGCGCGGGTCAGCATTTATCGTCATGGCAACTTTGTTAATGGCATAGATAATATTTTTGGCCAGCGCATAACCAGGTGCAGCTTTTGCGCCAAACAGCATCACGCGCGGCGCCAGGTTGGCCTGCGGATCGCTGACCAGCGTCTGCCACAGCGCAATAATATGCAGTAGCATCAGATGCTGACGCTTGTACTCATGCAGCCGTTTTATTTGTACATCAAACAGCGCGTCCGGATTGATCACAATGCCGGTTTTCTGTTCCACCCACTGTGCCAGATCGCGTTTGTTCTGCTGTTTGATGGCGCGATATTCTGCGCGGAATGAGGCATCCTCTGCCAGCGGCTCCAGCGCGCGCAGCGCGTCGAGATCGGTCAGCCAGGGTTTATTCAGCGAGCGGTCGATCAGTGCAGCCAGTGCCGGGTTGCACTGGTTGATCCAGCGGCGCGGCGTCACGCCGTTTGTCACATTGTGGAATTTCGCCGGCCAGAGCGCGTGATATTCCGGAAAAAGATCCTCTGTCACCAGTTTTGAGTGCAGGGCAGCAACGCCGTTAACGGCAAAACAGGTCACCACGCAGAGGTTAGCCATACGCACCTGATGATTATGCACCACCGCCAGTCTGG
This sequence comes from Pantoea sp. UBA7232, assembly GCF_002473195.1. NCBI lineage: Bacteria > Pseudomonadati > Pseudomonadota > Gammaproteobacteria > Enterobacterales > Erwiniaceae > Pantoea > Pantoea sp. UBA7232. The sequence goes on along the minus strand of NZ_DKTK01000008.1, from coordinate 330,412 downwards.
CCCAGATGGCAGCATTACCGGGCCACTGCGCCTCAACCTGCTGCTTAAGTGCCGCATTGATGGCATTCACAATCATTATGTGGCGCGGCAGCAGGGTACGGAACAGCGTCAGATCCCAGCACTCCAGCGCCTCCGGCATCAGCGTGTGGTTGGTATAGGCGAAGGTGCGCTGCGTCAGCTGCCAGGCGCTTTCCCAGCTGAAATCATACTCATCCAGCAGCAGGCGCATCAGTTCCGGAATCGCCAGAGTGGGATGCGTATCGTTGAGCTGAATGACTTCGCGATCGGCCAGCGTGTCAATAGCGTGACCCGCCTGCTGATGGCGGCGCAGAATATCCGCCAGCGAACAGGCGCACTGAAAATATTGCTGCATCAGGCGCAGTTTCTTACCCGCCTGATGGTTATCGTTAGGGTAGAGCACTTTAGTCAGCTTCTCTGCATCAATACCCTGCTTTTCCGCCCGCAAAAAATCGCCGTTATTGAACCGCTGCAGGTCAAATGGCTGCGCGTGGCTCGCCTGCCACAGGCGCAGCGGCTGAACCACCCCGTTCTGGTAACCCACAACCGGCAGATCCCAGGCCTCACCCTGCAGCTGAAACGCCGGGATCCAGCAGGTTTTTCCCTGCTCAGTTTTCACCTTGCCGCCCAGATTAACCGTTACCGTCAGCGCCGCATTATGGCGAAACCAGGGGTAGCGATTTCGCCCCCAGTCATCCGGCCGCTCCTGCTGCGCGCCGTCGCTGAAATGCTGCCGGAACAGTCCGTACTGATAATTGAGGCCATAACCGATAGCGGGCTGACCCGTGGTTGCCATCGCATCGAGAAAACAGGCGGCCAGGCGGCCCAGACCGCCGTTTCCCAGCGCCGGATCGATCTCCTGTTCCAGCACATCGCTCAGCGACTGCCCCTGTTGCTGCAGCAAATCGTTCAGCGCCGGGTACCAGCCGAGGTTAAGCAGGTTATTGCCGGTCAGACGGCCGGTGAGAAACTCCATCGAAATATAGTTAACGTGGCGCTGCGGTCCCGCTGCCGGCTGCGCGGGCAGTTCAGCCAGCAGTTCGGCAAGCGCACCGCTCAGGGCATGCCACCACTGCTGCCGGCTCATCGCCTGCGCGTCGGGCAGGCCAAAGCGCTGCCACTGTCGCGTCAGGGCAGCAGTAAAACGGTCGGAATCAAAAGGTAACTGGGTCATGGCTTAAGCATCCGTCAGAGGAAGAGGTCAGCGTGCATTTTGCCTGCGCCGGTTGTGTATCTCCTCCTCCCCGGCACTATTCAGGCAGGAGGATAGAGAGGGAGGAGAGGGTAAGGAAACTCCGAAAGCGTGACAGGAGTGTGATACCCCTCGCTTTTGTTAAGCCGCGCTGCTGAGTTCGCTTGCATTAAGATGGCGTATGGATAACGTGTATGTCGAATAATTACGAAGCGTAAAATAATACTGCGCAGACGTTAATGGAGGAGCGTGCGTCGATGTTGATCCCGTCAAAACTGAGTCGTCCTGTGCGCCATGACGCCATGGTGGTCCGTAGCCGTCTGCTGCAGAAACTGAATGCCGCCGCCGTTTACCGGTTAGTGCTGATTACCAGTCCCGCAGGGTACGGTAAAACCACGCTGATTTCGCAGTGGGCGGCAGAAAAGCGCGACCTGGGCTGGTATTCGCTGGATGAGGGGGATAATCAGCCGGAACGGTTTGCTGACTATCTGATTGCTGCGCTGCAGCAGGCCACTCAGGGCAGCTGCAGCCGCAGTGAATCACTGGCGCAAAAGCGGCACTACGTTAATCTCAATGCGCTTTTCTCGCAGCTGTTTATTGAGCTGGCTGACTATCAGCGTCCGGCCTGGCTGGTTATTGACGATTACCATCATATTACCAATCCGGTTATTCATGAGGCGATGCGCTTTTTTCTGAAGCATCAGCCGGAAAATCTGACCCTGGTGGTGCTGTCGCGCGGTCTGCCACAGCTGGGCATCGCCAATCTGCGCGTGCGTGAACAGCTGCTGGAGCTGAGCAGCCAGCAGCTCGCCTTTACGCACGATGAAGCTAAACAATTTTTTGATAACCGGCTGCAGGCGCCGCTGCCCGGTGAAGAGAGCGACCAGCTGTGTGATGATGTGGCTGGCTGGGCGACCGCACTGCAGCTGATTGCTATCTCAGCCCGGCAGGGCGCAGGCTCAGCGCAGGACTCCGCGCGCCGTTTATCAGGCATCAACGCCAGCCATCTCACCGATTATCTGGTTGAGGAGGTTTTGGATACTGTCGATGCCGATACCCGCCAGTTCCTGCTGAAGAGTGCGCTGCTGCGCTCGATGAATGATGCCCTCGTGACGTCAGTCACGGGTGAAAATAATGGCCGCATGCGGCTGGAGGAGATTGAGCGGCAGGGGCTGTTTTTGCAGCGCATGGATAATGCGGGCGAGTGGTTCAGCTACCATCCACTGTTTGGCAGTTTTCTGCGCCAGCGCTGTCAGTGGGAGCTTAGCGCGGAGCTGCCGGCCCTGCATCGTGCGGCGGCGCGAGGCTGGATGAGGCAGGGTTTCCCGGGCGAGGCGATCCACCATGCCCTGGCCTCGGGTGATATCGATATGCTGCGCGACGTGCTGCTGGAGCACGCCTGGACCCTGTTTAATCAAAGCGAACTGGCGCTGCTGGAGTCTTCCCTGCGGGTTCTGCCATGGCCACTGTTGCTGGAAAACCCGGAGCTGGTGCTGCTGCAGGCGTGGCTGATGCAGAGCCAGCATCGTTTTTCCGAAGTTAACAGCCTGCTGGCGCAGTTTGAACAGCAGCGCTGCTGTGAGATGGATGCCTCCCTGCAGGGCGAGCTGCACGCAATACGCGCTCAGGTGGCCATTAACGATGGCAATGCGGAAGAGGCCGCGCAGCTGGCGCGTCTTGCTCTGCAGCTGCTGCCGGCGTCGAAAAGCTACAGCCGCATTGTCGCGACCTCTGTCCACGGTGAGGTCATGCACTGTAAAGGAGAGCTGGCTGATTCACTGGCGCTGATGCGTCAGACAGAGCAGATGGCGCGGCAGGAAGAGACCTGGCACTACGTTCTCTGGAGCCTGATCCAGCAGAGCGAGATTCTGTTTGCGCAGGGATTTTTACAATCGGCATGGGAGATGCAGGAAAAGGCGTTTCGTCTGGTTCACGAACAGCATCTCGCACAATTTCCGCTGCATGAGTTTCTGTTACGCATTCGCGCGCAGCTATTCTGGGCCTGGGGTCGGCTTGATGAAGCTGAACAGGCGGCTCGCAGTGGTATGCAGGTACTGCGCGGCTTTCCTCCGCAGCAGCAGATCCAGTGTCTGGGACTGCTGATCCAGTGCTCGCTGGCGCGGGGTAATCTGGATAATGCCCGGTCGCACATTACCCGGCTGGAGAATCTGCTCAATAATGGCACGCTGCATATCGACTGGATCGCCAACGCGGATAAAGCGCGTATCCTTTACTGGCAGCTGACCGGGGATAGCGCCAGCGCCAGTCAGTGGCTGCGCGTTACCTCCCGGCCGGCCAGCGCCAATAATCACTTCTTACAGGAGCAGTGGCGTAACGTGGCGCGGGCACAGCTTCTGGCGGGCGATCTGATTCAGGCGGAAGTGATTCTGGATGAGCTGAATGAGAATGCCCGGACGCTTCAGCTCACCAGCGATTTTAACAGCAACCTGCTGCTGCTTAATCAGCTTTACTGGCAGACTAATCGTAAACCCGATGCACAGCGGGTGCTGATTGCCGCCCTGAAGCTGGCGCGCAGTACAGGGTTTATGAGTCAGTTTGTGATTGAGGGCGAGATCATGGCGCAGCAGCTGCGGCAGCTGTTGCAGCTTTCGGTGCTGGAAGAGATAGATGAACATCGCGCCCGCCGCATCCTGCACGAAATTAATAAGTATCACCGGCATAAATTTGCCCATTTTGATGAGGGCTTTGTCAGCCGTTTACTCAACCACCCCGATGTTCCGGAGCTGGTCCGCACCAGCCCACTGACGCAGCGCGAATGGCAGGTGCTGGGTCTGATCTATTCCGGTTACAGCAATGAGCAGATTGCCGGCGAGCTTGATGTCGCCGCCACCACCATTAAAACCCATATCCGCAACCTCTATCAGAAGCTGGGAGTGACCCATCGCAATGAAGCCATGCATGAGGCGCGGTCGATGCTAAGGCTAATGGGGTATGTGTAAACGTCATTAAGCGATACGCAATCCCGCATTACGCGCTATACCTTACCAGTACGCTTTTTTTTACCCATCGGTGAGGTGAAGCATGAGTTCAATCGCATCAGCGACAGAACAGGCCAGCGATCTGTCTGCATTTATCGGAACCCATTTTGTTTATACCTATGACAACGGCTGGAAATATGAGTGGTATGCCCGTAACGCCACCACCTGCGACTACCGTATTCATCAGGGACTGGTAGGGGGACGCTGGGTTACCCATCAGAAGATGCATGCGGTGCAGTTTGCACCCGGTATCTATAAGGTTGACTGGCATGAACCCACCGGCACCTGCGTAAGCCTGCTGTTCGACCTCGAACGTAAACTTATTCACGGTACGATTTTTTTCCCGCAGTGGATCGCCGGGGAGGGGCAGCATCCGGAAAAAACGATCTGTTATCAGAATGAATTCATTGAAGATATGCAGCGTTTTCGTGACGAGGGACCGGCCTATCCCTATATTATTATCCCGGAATTTGCTCAGGTCACTTATATGAAAAATGAGGGGCCGGACAATGACGACGTGATCAACATGGCACCGGGACAGATGCCGGCAAATTACTTTGAAAATAAATAACGCTATAACCGGAATCTCCCACTTTAAGTGACAGCGTCACTTACTGCGGGTTGTTCCGGTTATCAATATAAGTTTTCATTTCCTGACATTATTAACTATTAAAAGCAGTTGGTTACAGGCGTCCTGGCCAGACTTCGCTATGCTCAATAGTGCGCTACGCTAACATTATGTGCCTTTACGCTGCGAGGTAAGAGAAGGATGCTGCTGAGAAAAAAGAAGTTACGTTCGCACAGCGAAGATCGCCTGCTGGCGCTCACGCTGGCGACCACTGCAGGTATACTTAACGCCATGGCATTCGGTGCTTTTGGTTTTTTCCCCTCCCACATGACCGGTAACACCTCCCAAATCTCCGCTGAAGTTTCAGGCTCCGATCTGCAGGATCTGCTGTTTCTGGCCGGCTTAATTCTGGCATTTGTCACCGGCTCAATGATCGCGCGCCTGACGGTTGCCTGGGGTCTTAAACGCAATATCAGGACCATTTTTTGTCAGGTGCTTTTCATTGAGGGACTGCTTCTGCTACTGACGTCAGTGGTGGAGATCCTGTGGTACTCAGAACGTAACAACGGTGAAATCCTGGTCACGCTCGGACTGCTGATGGGGATCCATAATTCCACCTCGACACAGCTCTCGTCTGGTCGCGTACGCTCAACGCACGTAACCGGTACGCTGACCGATGCCGGTATTGCGCTGGGCTCGTTTCTGCGGGCAACGTTCAGCAGCAGCGAAGCGGGGGAGCGCCATCTGCATCGCAAGCTTCTTTATACCCACCTTGTAACCATCTTCTCTTTTCTTACCGGCTGCGTGGCGGGCTATCTGCTGTTCCGGCACTTTGGCTTTAACGCAATGGCTATGCTGGGAATCGCGCTTTCGCTGATTGCAGCAGGCGGCATCGCCCGTACGCTGCATCTTACCGGCGTACGTTTCTGGTAACCCGACAAACTATACAGCACTCCGGTGCTGTTTTTTGCTGATAAAACCGGCAACGCTGGGTGAATTCTGCAGGGTAACCAGTGCTGCAATACCTGCAGAATTCACGCAGCGACGCCGGTTTTTTGAGCTGAAGCGCCACACCCATCATCACAACTCCCGTCAATGCCCTCTTTATAAGTTCATATAAGTCCAATTATATGAAGTTGGTGACTTCAGGCACGCATAACGCGATAAGGCAGAGGGATGGGGCATGAAGCGTGTGTGCTGGCTGGTAAAGCGCTTCCGGTCGCTATACATACATGGCAACCCTGTAACACAAATGCGGAAATCACGTAAGGTGCGCATTCATGCGCACCTGGTTACTCATGCATCTGCTTACGCCGTAGGTCGTCTTTTATCATCCCGTTTAACAGCGGCGAAGAGTTAACTGGCATTTGCATACTCTCCGGTAATGCTGGCGAAATTGCACATATCATTTATGGCCATGCGTTTTCCGGTTCTGATAAAAGCATTTTTACCGCATCAGATTTGTCAATCGGTTTTTATTAAAATATGCTAACGTATAATGAAATTATTTTTTGTTGGAAATAATGTATTGATGAGATAATGTTTGCTGGAAACCCTCCCGTCTTTTTTTGTAAAAATTCTCTAAAGAATTGGCTGGTGCTGCCGATATTAAGGTTAAAGCCCAATTGATAATAAAAAGACGTTAATTGGCTATTTTTCGCTTCAAGGATGAATAAAATGAAATTCAAATTACGATCAGCTCTGCTGATTGCAGCAATTGCGGGCCTTTCCGGCTGTGATAAAAACGATATCGATTGTGATACCAGCTCGCTGCAGGACAGCCTTAGCAAACGCCTTCTCACCGTTTTTGCTGAAAAAGCTGGTAGCAATGAAAGTCTTAATGACCTGCTGAAGCATGTTAAAGTCACCCTCGCTGATTATCATAAGGATGAGGAGCACTCTACAGAAAACATGGCGCAATGTTCCGTCAAGGTTACTTTTACTGACGCGCGCGCATCCAGCACTGCAATAGTCGGAACAGCTAATTATCAGCTGTTGAAAAATGGCGATCGTGATCCGTCAATCAACGATGCTTCCATCTGGGATGGCATTGATCGGAAAAACTTCAAACCTGTTAAAATCGATGAAACCGTTGAGCAAAAAGAATGGCGCGAGCAACAGGAAAAGATTGCAGCCGATAAAGCACGTGCAGAAGAAGCGATAAAAGCGAAAGAAGCAGCAAAACAAGCAGAATTGTTAAAAGAGATTAACTCAGCTAAGCAAAGCAGCAATGATGCGTTTAAAGCGGTAAATAGTGACCAACTTATGCTGTTGTTCCTGGCGAACTCCGGCAGACAAGTCAGTGATGAAGAGAAGTTAAGCCTTCTGAGTGGCCGATGGAATGCTGAGCGCGATCCTTTTAAGAAAAACGACATGAAGCAGTCGGAGCTGGAATCTGCTGAAAACCAGCTTGCCGCATTCAAAGGCATTAAATTGATTAAAATCAGTCGTCTTAATTACCGCATGAATGGTAAAAAAGCGACAGCGGAAAAAAGCATAGTCACCTCAGCTTTTATGAACATGCGTAAACCGGACGATTATGATTTTGACACAAAGAGTTTCCCGATGAACATGTCCGGTTGCAATGATTCGCTCAAATATGGCCCTGAACTTCTTTATAACACGCGGCAAAATGTTAAAGTAAACCTGATTAAAAACGCAGCAGCCTGCAGTTATTCGCCAGCGAATGAAGATGAAGCCCGCCGTATCTCTGGCATTCTGTCAGACATTCCGACGGCTGCGTTCAGCGCAGACAGCACTGCATATCTGCTGATCACGGATTATGATGCCGATAAGGTAGATATCAATACTGTCCTGATTCGCTCTGACGTTGATATCTTCAGTCGTTCAGTGGATGTACTCAATGACAAAGCCCCGGTTTTAACCTGGACTTTGCAGTGATTTTTAGGCATTTAAACTGATAATTAAATTTTGACACTTAATCTTTCAGGCTGCTGCGAAAAATCAATCTTCGTACTGCCTGTTATTAAAGGAATATGGGATGGAAATGTTTAAAATTGCTGCTGTCGCTATTTTTGCCTTATCACTTTCGGGATGCAACAGTGAACCTTCAGAAAGTGATATTCAGCAGGCTGCACAAAAAAATATTGATGATACCAATGCGCAGGCGCGTAAAGTGATGTCCGGCAGCGGTATTAATAGTGAGAACATGCTTACTAAGCTTAACTCATTGCGTAAAATTGCCTGTGATCCAAACGGGAGTAATTCGCAATATAAATGCAAAGTCGAATTAGACATCACTGCGCCGTTTGTTGGAAATCGTAAAAACATTGTCGAACTAAATGTTATCGATGATAACGGCGAGTGGCGCCTGGTTCAGTAAGAGAACCCGCATTCACTACTTTAATAAACCAATAATTTTAACACGACTCTGGAGTATATAATGTCTGAACAGACGCAACCCGTCGATATTCGCCTGCACTCACAAGTTTCTACTATTAAAATCCTCTATATTCTGTTTGTGGTGGGATATTTCACTGGCGGCCTGACATCACTTATTGCGGTCGTTATGGCCTATATGAACCGCGGCGGGTCAACTGACTTTGAGCGTGCGCACTTTGATTATTTGATTAAAATTTTCTGGATCAGTTTTGTCACAATGATTGTTGCGCTGATAACATGGGTCATGCTGATCGGTATGGTCATCGCACTCGCCTGGTTTGTCTGGTCACTCATTAAAATTATCAAGGGTGTTTCACGCCTTGGTGAAGGCAAAATGCCAACGCAGCGTTAAGATACCTGTGGGAGCAGGCTGTCTGGCCTGTTCCCATTGCTAAGCTTTCCTTTTATCTACTCCGCGCCACTCTCTTCTTCAATCAACGTAAACCTTCGGTAGCGCATGAAAAAATGCCGCTTTAAGACCCGCCTGACTATCCTTTTCCCGGAATATGACTGTAACTGGTATTGCCATGTAAATGTCCTATGCTATCACTGCGCTGTGCACAGCAGGCATTAACTACTCAGAGTATTGAGTTAACTTCGCGCCTTTTCAGCGGTTATAAGAGAGGGAACAGAGAGTGATGTTTCATCTGATTTTCAGCATACCGGCTTGGTATGTTATCGCACGCTTCATTTTTCCGCTCGCTATGCCGTTACTTCTGAAAATTGTTTTATCTGTTGTAGTGCTCCTCGCGTCCCAGTATCTGTTGATTAGCCGTTTTACGTCGGGCGGCATCTTCTCACCTGAAATGCCCCGTGCGGTGATTATCCTGTTCAACTGGGCTTTCGGCACGGTTCTGTTTTTGGCGTTTACCCAAATCCTGATTGATGTTGTGGCAGTCAGTTCACTGCTGTTACGGCATCCGCTGGAGATTCCATCGGGAGTACGTTATCTGGCCGCGCTTTTTGCTATGGTACTGGCAACCATCGGCGTCTATCAGGCCATACGCGTTCCGCCAGTGAAAGAGGTGACCATCCGCATTCAGGATCTTCCACCCGCATTTGAGGGCTATCAGCTCCTGCAGCTCACTGACTTACACATCAGCAAATTATTCAACGCTGCATGGACCTCCGCCATGGTTAAGCGGGCGATGGCGCTGGATGCTGACCTGATCCTTGTGACAGGGGATGTCATTGATGGCACGCTGGCAAATCGGAGGGACGACGTTGAGCCGCTGAGAGGCCTGCAGGCGCCAGACGGCGTTTATGCCGTTACCGGCAACCATGAGTATTTTTTTGAGCAGCAACGATGGACCGATCATTTAGCAACACTGGGACTGCAACCTCTGCTGAACAGCCATATGGTCATCACGCGCGATGACTCAGCGCTCGTGATCGCAGGCCTGCCTGATATCTCAGCATCACGCAGAGACGCAATGGCCCCTGATATTGAAAAAGCGCTGAAAGGTGCACCTGATAAGGCTCCGGTAGTATTGCTTGACCATCAACCGCGCAATGCCCGTCAAAATGCGGCTCATCACGTTGATTTACAGCTCTCGGGTCATACTCACGGCGGGCTGATTGCTGGCTTTGATCGGCTGTTTTCGAAACCCAACGCGCGTTTTGTTTCAGGGCTTTATGATGTGGACGGCATGCAGCTTTATGTGAATAACGGAACCGCGCTCTGGCCGGGTATGGCGATAAGGTTAGGGCGCTACTCTGAACTTACGCGCATTACGTTACAACGAAAAGAGTAATCGTCCGCCATTCCTTACGCTGGTGTGGCGGTAGGGGACGCCGTGAGTCTCCATGCCGGGCTCACGGCTGATTGATGATCGGCAGTACAAGTATTACCTGTATGTTCTATTTAACATAATCATGATTATGCGCATTTAAAAGCGTGTAAGGCACAGCGCATATTCGCGCGTGCCTTACACCTTGCCGGATAAGTTTATCTGCACCAGACTATTTCGCCGTCAGCATGCCATGCGGATCCAGCACATACTTGGCGGCTACGCCAGCGTCGAACTGGGCATATCCCTGCGCCGCTTCTTCAAGCGGGATCACTTTGGCATTAACGATTTTCGCAATCGGCAAACGATCGTGCAGGATGGCGTTCATCAGCTGCCGGTTGTAACGCACCACCGGGGTTTGCCCGGTATGGAATGACTGCGCTTTAGACCAGCCGAGGCCGAACTTCAGGCTCAGGGAGCCTTCCTGTGCTGATTTATCGTGCGCGCCCGGATCTTCCGTCACATACAGACCCGGAATGCCGATATTACCGGCCACGCGGGTGATCTCCATCATCTGATTCAGCACCACCGCCGGCTGCTCCTTGCCGGAATGGCCGCGCGCTTCAAATCCGACGGCGTCGATAGCTGAATCGACTTCCGGCGTACCAGTGACCTGCGCAACCATCTCTCCCAGGCGGTCATGCTGACTCAGGTCGATCGGCACAAAGCCCATTTTCCTGGCGTGCTCCAGACGCTCTTTGTTGAAGTCACCTACCATAACCACCGCCGCACCGAGAATCTGTGCTGAGGCCGCCGCGGCCAGGCCAACCGGACCGGCGCCTGCAACATAGGTGGTTGAGCCGACGCCCACACCCGCGTTGATCGCGCCGTGAAACCCGGTCGGTAAAATGTCAGACAGCATGGTCAGATCCAGAATCTTCGCCAGTGCCTGGTCACGGTCAGGGAATTTCAGCAGATTAAAGTCCGCATAGGGCACCATCACATATTTCGCCTGCCCGCCTACCCAGCCGCCCATATCAACATAGCCAAACGCGCCGCCCGCTCGTGCCGGATTGACTGTCAGGCAGACGCCGGTATCGAGTTCACGGCAGCACCGGCAGCGCCCGCAGGCAACGTTAAACGGCACAGAGACAATATCACCGACGTTAAGCATCTCAACGTCAGCGCCCTTTTCGATAATTTCACCGGTAATTTCATGGCCGAGCACCATACCCGCAGGCGCGGTGGTACGTCCGCGCACCATATGCTGATCTGAGCCACAGATATTGGTGGAGAGCACTTTCAGGATCACGGCGTGCCCAATCTTCTTGCCGGCCGGATTAGCAAAGACCGGATCGGCAATATCCTGCACCTCGACTTTGCCTGGCCCCTGATACACCACACCGCGGTTGGAATTTGCGCCCATAAAATCTCCATTATATGTTGATATGCACATTAACTGCCGGACACTTACGAAACCGTAAGATAATAAAGAGTGATGACGCGTTAAATCTAATACGCAATAGTGCGTAATTAAACAGAGAATGGATTACGCGTGCCGGAGTTGTGACTGGCTTCATGAATGCAACAAGTGGATACACAGGAAAACCCATTAAATACATGTAGATAAATATATTAATTTTGAAATACCCGTGTTATGTCGCAAACTGACAGTACAATGTCGCACAGTGATACGCTATTAATTAAAACAGTTATTCGGGCAGGGAATTATTATTATCTCATCTGCCATTTTCCTGCTTATATTTGAATAGAAGATAGCGTAATCAATCGCACGCATTATTTACGGTGCGGCGGTTTCTCAAACCACGGCGTGATCAGTAAATGCGGGATAGCGAGCGCGGCCAGCGCGGCAAACAGTGAACGCACGCCGGCGGTATCGGTAGGATGCATCATAAACATGATCAGTACCGCCAGCAAAATAGCTGCCGTCAGCACCGGCCAGACGGCACGCAGGTAGCCAGCGTAATGTCTGAACCCCAGCAAATCGCGCCGTTGGCGGGTCTGCGGTAGCGCATGCAGGATCAGAAAGCCTACAGAAAAACCGACAAAAGGCGGCAGAAGCAGCAATGCCAGCGTCCCGGCCAGCAGACGCCTGTCGCGCCGTACAATGCCTGTCAGCAACAGCGCTGCGGCGGTAAAGCCGCCCGCTATAGCCAGACCCGCAGTCACGCTATCCGGCATGGCAGATGCCAGCCCGGCCTGATGTAAAATCGTTCTGTACGCTGTCAGATGCAGCGCGGCAGGCGTTGCAATCAGACTGATGCCGCGCGCCAGTCGTTCAGCCAGAGAGCCGTGCGGCGCATCTTCCAGCGCAAAATGGATGGCAGAGGCGAGCAGAAAGCCCGGTAGCGCGATTGCCGGACGCCAGTGCCACCAGAACAGGCACAGCACAATCACTACGCCGTAACCTGCCAGAAAAGCGCACTGCTGTTCGCGCCTGACAATCTCAAGATCGCTTGCACCGTGCGCCATGCCGATAATGCCAATGGCCACGACGGCAAACAGCAGCTGAACCGGCAGCGGGCTGAAAGAGGCAGCCAGAGCTGCCCCCCAGAGCGTCAGCCAGCCGGTATGCTGCCGCAGGATCATACCCGCACGGCACCATCGCGTTTTGCGTAGCGCAACGCTTTTTCCAGATTCGCCGCCGCGTAAAAGGCGTAGAAAACTTTGGCGATAATATCGAGAATCAGAAATGCCCAGATTGAAGCAGGATCAGAAATGATCTTCAGCCCTTCCGGCCCGATCAGAAATACCATCGGATAGATAAACCAGACCACCGTCAGCAGCGCCACGTTTTTGTTATAGGCGCCTGCCAGTGCGCTGCCCCGCTCCGCCGCCATCGTACGCAGCGGTCCCCACAGCAGATAGATCACGCCGAGGAATGCAGCGCAGGACCAGAGATACCAGACCCATTTTCCTGCTGCGGTTTCCGCCAGCGAGGAGACAAGGCCGGTCACAATCATCATCACATCCAGCACGATAATAGCGGTCAGAAAGCCGCCCGTCTCGCCTGGCTTGCCATGCTCATGAAAGGCCAGCATAACCAGCCCCGCCAGCAGAATCGGCGTGGTCACAGACCAGTCAGCATAACGCGCCATATAGACCGTCGTGCCGCTGTCCAGGGTGAGGTTGCCATAGCCAAACGCCATTGCCAGATACGCCGTAGCGGCAATAAAAGGCACTGATGCATGCATCAGGGTGTGGTGACGGGAGGGAAACGTTTTACTGCCGGTGGCGTAAATCGCCAGTGATGCAAGCGCCATCACTGAAAATCCAATGAGAAATGCAGTCTGATCCATGTTGATTGCTCCTGTACAGCGGCGTCATTATCACGCCCGCTGCGCTGCCATAGAAAATTAAAAGGTAATGTTATATTCCGGGAGAGAATACGCTTAAAGTATATGGCGCTATTTGTATTGTGCCATTATTCAAAGCCATGATGGTCTTCAGGATAAAGAACTGGCAAAAAGTATCGTCCTCCGCGGGACATTATTTGTTTTTAATCAGGCATAAAATGTAATTTTTTATGTAAAGAAGAGTATACAAAATAGACACTTGCGGTTTAATGAAACAGAAAATTAATTAATTTACTTTAAAATCAAAAATATAAATAGATGCTGCTGCACCAGCCTGATGTAGTGCACAAAAGGGATTGATGCAGGAAATTTATTTACCTGCATCTCTGATTTTCATTTTCTGCTATCAAAGCAATAACGCTGCTTTAGCGTGCAATAAACCTTTCGGGGAAGTCGGGAGAGAGGTGCTTAACGTCGTCATAGCGGCCAAAAAGGCGATAGCGGTTGCGGGCAATAAGGTTATATATCGCGTTGCTTACCGCATCGGAGAAATAACGCAGCAGCGCAAAAATACGCCAGCGACTGTGAAGGTTTTTCATTACGCGACAGATTGCCTGGGCGCGCAGCCAGTGTCCGTTTTCACCAATCAGCACGATGGTGCGGATATCGTCAACGGGCATGCTGACATGACGCAGCAACGTTTTGCCCTCCTCACTCTGCACGGTGGCAAACCGTACCCGCCGATCCAGCCGGTGTCGCAGCAAAAATGCCACCCAGCCATTGCAGAGTTTGCACACGCCGTCGTAAAGCACTACCTGTTCACCAGGCCTGAGATAGGGAATAGTCATGTGAGCGCCCACGGGATGAAGCGGCGGCATCTTCCTGACGCCGCCAGCCTGCATTAATCGATCAACTTCTCCAGGGAAAGCGGCAGATCGCGAATGCGCTTGCCGGTTGCGTGATAGACAGCGTTACTGATAGCCGCAGCCATGCCGACAATACCCAGTTCGCCCACCGCTTTGCCGCCCATCAGCGTGGCGTGATGATCCGGTTCACCCACGTCGATAGTGATAATCTCCGGCACGTCAGCGTTGACCGCAATCAGATAGTCAGCGAGATTATTGTTCACGATGCGGGCGTTACGCGGATCGACCGCTCCACCCTCCAGCAGCGCCTGCCCGAGCCCCATGACCATTCCGCCAATCCACTGGCTGCGTGCAAGTTTGGGGTTGTAGAGCCTTCCGCTGTCAAAGGCAGAGACCATACGTCTGACGCGCACCGTACCGAAATCCTCGTCAACGCGCACTTCAACAAACTGGGCACCCCAGCTGTGTGAAGAAAATTCTTCCGGCGTGGTCATTCTCGACATCGAGTGCACCGCTTTATCACGCTCCTCTGCACTTTCGTCCGGCTTAAAGGTACCGTCCGTTACCGCCAGCGTCTCTTCACCGCTCAGCCGCACCAGATCGCCCAGCGATACCGCCCGCTCCGGCTGACCTTTCAGGCACACGCCTCCTGCGCAGAGCGTCAGCTGCTCAGCGTCGGTCTGCGGGAACGGCGCATCGGAAGAAGCGCCTGCCAGCGCGTAGAGCCGGTCACGCAGCGCCACCGCCGTCTTATGCACGGCACCGGTCAGGTTGCCGGCCAGCTGCGAACCGCCCGCCACGCCGGCACGCGGCAGCCGGGTATCACCCAGTTCAACTTTAATGCGGGTAGAGTCAAGACAGAGCACTTCTGCCGCAGTCTGCGCCAGAATGGTGTAGGTTCCGGTGCCGATATCAGCACCTGCACTCTGCACCACCAGCTCACCCTGACTGTTGAGGATCAGGCGCGCCTCAGCCGGGGCTTTGTTTACCGGATAGGTTGCCGTTGCCATGCCCCAGCCTATCAGCTCGCGGCCTTCGCGCATTGAGCGCGGTGCCATAGTGCGATCTTTCCAGCCGAACGCTTCAGCCGCTGCGCTGTAAGCCTCTTTCAGACGGCGCGTACTCCACGGCAGATTTTCCTGCGGATCCTGTTCTGCATAGTTGCGCAGACGCAGCTCCAGCGGATCGATACCCAGCGCATAGGCCATCTCATCCATCGCCACCTCAAGTCCGAACGCGCTCGGGTTCTCGCCGGGCGCACGCATCCAGCCTGGCGTAACGGTATTGATAGCAGCCACATAATGACGCGAATAGACGTTTGGCACATCGTAGATACGTCCGGTGACTTTGTTCGTCCCTTCCGCGAACGTGTCAATGAGCGAGGTATCGCTCAGTCCTTCATGCAGGATCGCCAGCAGTTTTCCATCCTGTGCGGCACCCATCTCAATAGTCTGCTGCGTCGCCGGACGACCGCCCAGTCCGGTAAAGGTCTGCGGGCGCGACAGCGCCACTTTCACCGGACGCGTCAGCGCGCGCGATGCCACGCAGGCCAGCGCCACATGGGTATAGGGCACGGGTTTTGATCCAAAACCGCCGCCCACATAGGGAGAAATCACCCGAACCTGCTGCTGCTCAATGCCGAGCCATTCAGCTATTTCAGTCTGTGCTCCCATCACCCACTGGCTTGGCTCCCATACCGTGAGCGCATTATCCTGCCATGAGGCGATGCAGGCGTGCGGTTCCATCGGCATGTTATATTCACGCGGTGTGGCGTAGCAGCTTTTGATTTTCACTTCTGCCTGCGCCATCGCCTGCTGCGCATTACCCATTTCAACGGTAGCGCTCTCCTGGCGCTCTGCTGCCGGATCGTCCATCCAGACCAGCGGCTTCGCTTCCTCATAGCGCACTTTCACGAGGCTGGCAGCCCAGGTCGCCTGCTCAAACGTTTCTGCCACCACCAGCCCGATGTTCTGACCGTTATGAATGATTTTGTCATCCTGCAGCGGTGTGTAGGTAGACTGCGCCGCGCCGCCGTCAGCAATGGCGGTGGGCTTGTTGATCTTCAGCGGATTGAGATGGGTATAAATCGCCACTACGCCAGGCTGCTGTTCCGCCTCTGCGGTGTCAATATCCGTCATCCGGCCGCTGGCGATAGTGGACTGCACCACCACGCCATACAGCATATTCTCAGGCTGATACTCCGCCGCATAGCGCGCGGCGCCGGTGACTTTCACCACACCGTCGCCCCGACTGCGTCCGGCACCGAGTGCCTGATAGTTCTGTTCCTGCTTGTCCATACAATTTCCCCGTTACGCCTTGCCGCCAGCCTGAAGTAGTGCACGTGCAATCACGCGCGGTGTCAGCACTTTTTTGTGCTGATTCTGCGGCAGGGTTTTCGCATCCTGCACGATACGCTCTGCGGCACGACGCAGCGTCTGTTCATCAAACGGCTGGCCGCGCAGCGCCCCTTCCACCTGCTGCGCCCGCCAGGGTTTTGTCGCCACGCCGCCGACGGCGATACGCACGTCGCGGATCCGGTCGCCATCCAGCTCAATACCGACGGCAGCGCTGGCGGCAGCAAACTCATACGAGCTGCGATCGCGCACCTTCAGGTAGTGTGAATGTTTCAGCGCGGCGGTGCGCGGCAGTTCCACCGCGATAATCATCTCATCGCTGGCGAGATCGTGCTCGAGATGCGGCGTATCGCCGGGCAGCAGATAGAACTGATCGATCGGGATACGGCGCTCCCGCTGTGTGGCATTGCGCACGATAACCACGGCATCAAAGGCGGTCAGTGCGACAGCCAGATCGCCCGGATAAACCGCAATACAGCTGTCACTGGTACCCAGAATGGCGTGGTTGCCGTTAATGCCCTCCAGCGCGGCGCAGCCCGAGCCCGGATTGCGCTTATTACAGGCGCTGAACGTATGCGGATCGCGGAAGTAAACGCAGCGGGTACGCTGCAGCAGGTTGCCGCCGATGGTGGCCATGTTACGCAGCTGCGGCGACGCCGCCTGCCACAGGCTGTGATAAATCGCCGGCGCTTCACGCTGACACTCTGCGTGATGCTCCAGTTCACTCATGCGCGTCAGCGCGCCAATGCGCAGGCTGTCAGAGCTGAACGCAATTTCCCGCATCTCCTGCAGGCCGCTGATATCCACCAGCGCTGCAGGCTGTTCCACGTCACATTTCATTAAGTCAATCTGCGTGGTGCCCCCTGCCAGAAACCGGCTGCTGGCACGCTGCTTCTGCTGCAGCGCCTGTTCAGGGCTGCTCGCCGCAAGGTAGTCAAACGGATTCATCGCGCCTCCGAACTGAGATCGGCGGCGGCCTGCTGAATAGCGTCGACGATATTAGGATAAGCACCGCAGCGGCAAAGATTACCGCTCATATATTCCCGGATCTCATCGGCAGATCCGGCATGTCCTTCGGCAATGCAGGCGGCGGCAGACATGATCTGCCCCGGCGTGCAGTAGCCGCACTGAAACGCGTCATGCTCCATAAAACGCGCCTGAACCGGATGCAGCGTGCCATCAGGTCGCGCCAGACCTTCAATAGTGGTGACCTGCTGCCCGTTGGCCTGTACAGCCAGCGTCAGGCAGCTCAGCACCCGCTTGCCATTGATATGCACGGTACAGGCGCCGCACTGGCCCTGATCGCAGCCCTTTTTTGTACCGGTCAGCGTCAGGTGTTCACGCAGCGCGTCCAGCAGCGTCACGCGCGGGTCGACGCTAAGTTCAATGGGCTGCCCATTGACTTCGAGGTGCAGTTGTATGTTTTCTGACATGGCTCATTTCCAATAGTGAAAGAATCGATCGGGATGCGCGTTTAGGATCTCTTAATAGCGTGCGCACCCGCTAAGTCTAGACGCTGAGCGCATTTCGGAAGGCGTTGTCAGAAAAAAGGACAAACTTTGTGAGGGATTAGCGCAAAAATGCCATAGCGCAAAGGGCTATGGCTGCCGGAACGGGCTTACTGGCGTGCTGCAAGGCCATTTTTATGGCGCACAATGTCCGCCATAATCGATAGTGCGATTTCTGCCGGCGTTTTGCTGCCAATATCCAGCCCCACCGGCGCGTGAATGCGCGTCAGCTGCTCAGGGGTCAGTCCGGCGATCTCCTCCAGACGCGACAGCCGCCGGCTGCTGTTGCGCTTCGAGCCCATCGCGCCGAGGTAAAATGCCGGCAGCATCACCGCTTCCATCATCGTCAGGTCATCGATTCGCGGATCGTGGGTCAGTGACAGAATCGCCGTTGCGCTGTGACACCCCTCACGCTCCAGATAACGGGCCGGAAAACAGCGTATAATCCGCACGCCAGCCTGTAACTCCGCACCCATATTCTCCAGCACCTCATCGCGATGCTCGCAGACCAGCGTCTCAAACCCCAGCGCCTGCGCAAAGTTGGCGCAGTAAATGCCTACGCTGGAGAGACCGGCGATAATCAGGCGCGGCGGCGCAGAGAGCGTCAGCGTAACCTGGTTGCCAGTAATGTGCGCTGCGGTCTGCTGCGTATAGGGGTGCGTCTCTATGCCGGCGCAGGGGTGCGGCAGCAGCAGCGTTTTACTGATGGCTTCGGCCCGAACCAGCGCATCGTGCATCTGACGCAGATAGTGAATGGATGCCGCTCCCTGCGGCAGCTTTTCCACCAGAATATCCAGCACGCCGCCGCATGGCAGTGCCCGGTCAGGCGTCAGCCCGCCATCGCCATAGCGCACAACAGCGCTCGCCTCGCTGAAAGCATCTGCTGCTATGCGCTGGCGAAAATCCTCCTCCACACAGCCGCCGGAGAGCGAGCCGCAGAAGTGTCCATCGGCGCGGATCGCCATCATGGCGCCCGGCGGACGCGGCGAGGAGCCAAAGGTGCTCAGTACGGTACAAAGCCATACCGGATGTGCTTCTGCCCAGTGCTGCGCGGTTTCAAGAACCTGCACATCAAGGTGATACATGAATTGCTCCGTCGTAATGTCCCCCTTTTTTACCTGCAGGGACCTGAATCTTCCTATGAGTAAATGTCACATTTGGCGTTTCGTCTAATCGGCGCGGAATTTTTCCCGCCCGTGACGTTTACCGGCCCCGCCCGCTGCGTCACAATAGCCGGTTCGTATAACGCAACCCTTTACAGGAGTGGTATGAAACCTCTGTTTGTCTACGGTACGCTGCAGCCCGGGCACGATAACGCCTGGCTTCTGGAGCAGATAGGCGGCGAGTGGCTGGCCGGCAGCGTCAGCGGCACCTATTATGCGCGGGGCTGGGGCGCTGCCGCGGACTTTCCCGGCGTGGTGCTCTCACCAGAGGGCGCGCGCGTACCGGGCTATCTGTTTTTCTCGCCGCATCTCGACGCGCACTGGCCGATGCTCGACGCGTTTGAAGAGGGATACGATCGCGTGCCCGTAACCGTGACCACCCATCGGGGTGAGCAGATTAGCGCCTGGGTTTACGAGCTGCAGCCCGCGACAGAGTAACTATCCTTATCGGATCAGCTGATAAGGAGAGATTATGATTACGCTCTGTACTGCCTGCGGCACCTCTTACGCCGAACCGGCTCCCCGGCGCTGTCCCGTCTGTGAAGATGAGCGCCAGTTTATTCCGCCAGGCGGACAGCGCTGGATAGCCCAGGCGGATTTACGCGCCGCACATACCAACCGATGGCAGCAGCACCTGCCCGGACTGCTTTCGCTGCAGAGCGTGCCGGCATTTGGTATTAACCAGCGCGCTTTTCTGCTCTGCACCCCGCACGGCAATATTCTCTGGGACTGCATCGCTCATCTGGATGACGCCACCGAAACGCTGATCCATGCGCTGGGAGGCGTGCAGGCGATCGCTATCTCCCATCCCCACTACTACACCACGATGCAGGACTGGGCCGCCGCTTTCAGCGCCCCCGTCTGGCTGCACGCCAGCGACAGAGAGTGGATCATGCGCGACAGTCCGTGGATCCGGTTATGGCAGGAGGAGGAGCATGACCTGCTGCCTGGCGTTACGCTGCTGCGTCTTGGCGGGCACTTTGCCGGCGGCACGGTGCTGCACTGGCAGCGCGATTCGGGCGTGATGCTGAGTGGCGATATTTTGCAGGTGACGCCGGGCGCGGATGCCGTGTCGTTTATGTGGAGCTATCCCAACATGCTGCCGCTCTCTGCCCGGGTGGTGCGCGACATGATGCAGCGGTTGCAGAACCGGCATTTTGCCCAGCTTTACGGCGCATTTGACGGCCGTGAGATCCTGCAGGATGCCGATAGCGCCGTCGCACGTTCCGCGCAGCGCTATCTCAACTGCCTGAAGTAGCGCATAACTTATGCAGTAAAAGCATAAGCCACCTGTTAATTATGGATGTACAGACGTCTGGACGTATATTATAGTCCGGGACTGACAAGAATAAGGATGCTGCAAACATGAAAAAACATTTACTGACCGCGCTGCTGGCCGCTTCTGTTACGCTGCTTAGCGCCTGCGACAATAATAACGACGAAAAAATCAAAGTTGCGATCAACAGCGGCCCGGATGAACAGCTCTGGCAGACAGTGAAGCAGGTCGCCCATGACAAATATAAGCTGGATGTTGAGGTGATTGCGTTTAACGATTATGTGCAGCCCAACGAGGCGCTCTACAATAAAGACGTGGATGCAAACGCCTTCCAGAGTCTGCCCTATCTTGAGATGCAGTCAAAAGAGCGCGGTTATAAATTTGCGGTAATCACCAATACCTTTGTATTCCCGATTGCCGGCTACTCACGCAAAATTAAAAGCCTGAACGAACTGCCGGATGGCGCGACGATCACGCTGTCAAATGAAGCCACCACGCTGGGTCGCAGCCTGCTGCTGCTGCAGGCGCAGGGCCTGATTAAAGTGAAACCTGAAGCGGGTCTGCTGCCTACCACGCTGGATATCACTGCTAATCCTAAAAAGCTGAAGTTTGTTGAAGTTGATACGCCGCAGCTGGCACGCACGCTGGACGATCCGCAGGTCTATCTTTCCATCATCAATAACAACTTTGCGGCACTGGTAAATCTCTCCGCCTCACGCGACGGTATGTTTATGGAAGGTAAAGCATCGCCATACGTCAATGCCATTGTGGCGCGTGAAGATAATAAAGAGAGTGCGAACGTGCAGAAACTGAAAGAGGCCTTCCGCTCGCAGCCGGTACTGGATAAAGCCAACGAGATTTATAAAGGCGATATTATCAAAGGCTGGTAAGCCTGAACCGCATGCCGCCCTGACGGGCGGCTTTTTTATGGCTGGTAAACGCGCAGCGATATAAAAAACGCGTAAAAATTTGCGCTCCCGGCGTAAAAATGGTGTGTAAATATTCGCCATCCTCTCCCTGCCTGCGCCGAAAACCGCTATCTTCGCCGCTATAACTCCGGCGCTGAAGAGACCGCGCCTCTCTGTTAACCTGAGCAGGAAATTCATGAAACACCCGCACAAAGCCTCGCTGCCTGCCGGCATGCTGGCTGCTGCCGGTATCGTCTTTGGTGATATCGGGACCAGCCCGCTTTATACCCTGAAAGAGTGCCTGTCGATTCTGCCCGACGGCAGCGTCACACCGGCTGCCGTCATGGGCTTTTTATCGCTCATCTTCTGGGCGCTGACGCTGATTGTTACCCTGAAGTATGTCTGTTTCGTCATGCGCGCGGATGATGACGGAGAGGGAGGCATCCTGACGCTGATGGCGCTGGCGCGACGCGGCGTCAGCAGCAAAGCGGGGCACGCTGTGATGCTGGCCGGTCTCATCGGCGGCGCGTTCTTTTATGGTGACGGGGTGATCACCCCGGCAATTTCGGTGCTCTCCGCCATTGAAGGCATTGAAGTGGTTTCACCGGCGCTGGAGCGGTTTGTGGTCCCGCTGGCGCTGGTTATTCTGACGCTGCTGTTTGTCATTCAGCGCCAGGGCACTGAAAAGGTCAGCCGCATATTCGGGCCGGTAATGTTTGTCTGGTTTGCCGCCATTGCGCTGCTCGGCGTACGCGGCATTTTGCTTAACCCGCAGGTGCTTCAGGCGCTGAGTCCGCACTATGCGCTCGACTTTTTGCTGAGCCACTCTGCGCTGTCGCTGGCGGCGCTCGGCATGGTGGTGCTGGCCGTCACCGGTGCCGAGGCGCTCTATGCTGACATGGGGCATCTGGGTAAAACCCCTATCCGCCTCGCCTGGCTGGTTATCGCTATGCCGGCGCTGGTGCTTAACTATTTTGGTCAGGGCGCACTGGTGATGGCGAACAGCGCCGCGATCAGTAATCCCTTTTACCTGCTGGCGCCGGCGTGGGGGCAGATCCCGCTGATTGTGCTCTCGACGCTGGCAACGGTTATCGCCGCGCAGGCAGTGATTTCGGGCGTCTATACGCTGACGCATCAGGCGATACGGCAGGGCTTTCTGCCGCCGATGCGCATTATCTTTACCTCGCATACCGAGTCAGGTCAGATCTACATTCCGGTCGTGAACTGGCTGCTGTTTACCGCCGTGATGCTGGTGGTAGTGGCCTTTCGTGAGTCGTCGGCGCTCTCCTCTGCTTACGGCATTGTCGTGACCGGTACAATGGTGATCACCGCCGGGCTGGCAGGCGTGGTGGCGCAACGCAACTGGCGCTGGCCGCTGCCGCTGGCGGGGCTGTTCCTGCTGATGATGCTGTGCATCGACGTGCCGCTGTTTATCGCAAACCTGATGAAGCTGCTGTCAGGCGGCTGGATCCCGGTGCTGCTGGCGCTGACCATGATGGCGCTGATGCTTATCTGGAGCAGCGAGCGCAACCGGCTGATCCGGCGTCTCGACAGCAGTCAGGCCAGCCTGCTGGCGCTGGTCAGCTCGCTGGAAAAAAGCCCGCCCAGCCGCGTGGAGGGCACCGCCGTGTTTCTGGCGCGTAAAGAGTTTGAGATCCCGCAGGCGCTGCTGCACAACCTTAAACATAACCGCGTGCTGCACCGTCGCGTCGTGCTGCTGCATATCCGCACCGTCGACACGCCGCGCGTGCATAACCAGCAGCGTATAACGCTGACGCCGCTTTCCGCCTCCTTCTGGCAGGTCACTGCCGCCTATGGCTGGCGTGAAACGCCGTCGATGGCTGAGATCCTGCACCTGTGCGGGCTGGAGGGCTTTGGCTGCTCGGTCAATGAAGCGTCTTTCTTTACTTCCCACGACACGCTGGTGATGAAACAGCGTCGTGGTCTGGCGCGCCTGCGCGGCGGCATTTTTCACTTTTGCCAGCGCAATGCGCTGCGCGCTCATGAACAGTTTCATATCCCGCCCAACCGCGTCATTGAACTGGGTGGTCAGCGCGAGTTTTGATCGGGTAAGTGCACCAAAACACAGCATAAACCTGTAAGCAGATGCAACCAGGTTGCTGTAAGAGTGACAAAGTTGTGGCAGAATTTTTCTTAACAACTTATTAGCAATTAAAGCTAAACCAGACGGCGCGGCAGAGTGTTTAGTCACTCTGTCGCCCGCGCTTTTTAAGCCGGGCAGAAAAATGCATAACGAACCCATATCGTGCAATTCTCTCAGGAGCAGGCCTATGAAAGCGTTAATCAATGATGTTATCTCTATTTTTACCCCGCAGGATATTCAGCCGGTGCTGGTGCGTGCCGATCTGACGCCACAGCAGATCGCTTCGCTGCGCCCCACCAGCGTAACCAGCGTGAGCTGGGCAACCTCAATGGAAGATCTGACCGATGCGGTGGTTAAAAAGACGCTGGCCGCCGGGGCGGCGGGATATCATATCAGTGATGTGGAGTCGCATGAGCCGGCGCATGACGGGCACCCGGTGCTGGCGGCGAAAGCGACGCTCTATCACACCGGTGATGAGATTGCGCTAAACGGCTAACGCTCTGCGCCTGCTGAATAACCGGCGGGCGCAATTATCCGCACTTTTATTTGCTTTAAGTTCAGCCTGTGGTTATAAAGAATAACCGCGCAACAGAAGCGGTTATCCTGCTGATATTGACATCGCCTCTCCCGCCTTATTTGCTGCTTATTTAACCTGAATATAATTATGTAACTTAATTAATCCGCGTAAATAGTTAAATAACTAAAAACAGGTTAATCTTTCCGTAACAATATTTTAATTTGCCATCCGAATTTTTAACGTTCATCTGCATTGAATAAAGAACAGGACTGGCATGAATCAGACCAAAAAAATTGTGTGTGCGCTTTCGCTGACCGCACTGCTTGTTTCTTCAGCGGTTCACGCTGAGAACGCACCAGAAAAAACCGACGTGCTGCTGATTGGCGGCGGGATCATGAGTGCCTCTCTGGGCACCTGGCTGCAGGAGCTGCAACCGGGCTGGAAACAGCTGATGGTTGAGCGTCTCGACGGCGTGGCGATGGAGTCGTCCAATGGCTGGAACAATGCCGGTACCGGTCACTCTGCTAACATGGAGCTGAACTACACGCCAGAGCGTGCAGACGGTTCAATCGACGTTAGCAAAGCGCTGGAGATCAACGAATCATTCATGATCACCCGCCAGTTCCTGACCAGCCAGGTTGAGCGCGGTGTGCTGCACGATCCGCGTTCGTTCATCAACTCTACGCCGCACATGAGCTTTGTCTGGGGTGATAAGAACGTTGAGTATCTGACTAAACGTTACGCCGCGCTGCAGAAAACCACCCTGTTCCAGGGCATGAAGTTCTCAACCGATCACAAGCAGATTGAGCAGTGGGCACCGCTGGTGATGGAAGGCCGCGATCCGGCACAGAAAGTTGCTGCGACCTGGACACCGGTCGGTACTGACGTCAACTACGGTGAAATTACCCGTCAGCTGATCGGCAGCCTGAAAAAAGATCAGAACTTCACGCTGGAAACGTCGTCTGAAGTGACCGATTTCAAACGTAACGGCGATAACTCCTGGCACGTCACGATTAAAGATGTGAAGAGCGGTAAAGATCGCAGCGTTGATGCGAAGTATGTCTTTATCGGTGCCGGCGGCGCGGCCATCAAGCTGCTGCAGAAAACCGGCATTCCGGAAGCGGATAATTACGGCGGTTTCCCGGTAGGCGGCTCATTCCTGATGACCGAAAACCCGGAGATCACCAGCCGTCACCTGCAGAAAGTGTATGGTCAGGCTTCCGTAGGTGCACCGCCGATGTCGGTTCCGCATATCGATGCGCGTAACCTCGACGGTAAAAAAGTGGTGCTGTTCGGGCCGTTCGCCACCTTCTCAACCAAATACCTGAAAAATGGTTCGCTGTTCGATCTGCTGAGCGCGACCACCACCAGCAACGTTATGCCGATGACCCACGTGGGTATCGATAACTTTGACCTGGTGAAATATCTGATTGGTCAGGTGATGCTGAACGATGACGACCGCTTTGCCGCGCTGAAAGAGTACTATCCGAACGCGCGTAAAGAGGACTGGAAACTGATCCAGGCGGGTCAGCGCGTACAGATCATCAAGAAAGATGCGGACAAAGGCGGCGTGCTGAAACTCGGTACAGAAATTGTCACCGATCAGCAGAAAACCGTGGCGGCCCTGCTGGGCGCGTCACCGGGTGCTTCAACCGCTGCGCCTATCACTCTGAACGTAATGAAATCGCTGTTCCCGCAGCAGTTTGCTTCACCGGAGTGGCAGGAAAAAATCCGTACTATCGTGCCGAGCTTTGGCCAGAAACTGAATGGCAATACCGCGCTGACGCAGCAGGTGTGGGATAACACCGCGTCTGTACTGCAGCTGACCAAACCACCGGTCATCAATATGAGCGAGCAGCAGGCCGCGCCGATGCAGGCTAAGCCGCGCGAAGAATCTGCTAAACAGGATATGGCGCTCTAATCGCGACCACCCCTGAATCCCGAGCCGGACACTGTCCGGCTTTTTTTATGCCGGTAATCCGTTAGCGGAGCGCGCAAAATAGCTGTTGAGCAGTCGCCAGAGATAGTGCGCAGCGGGCGTCATACGGTGATCGGCGCTGTGCAGCAGCTGACACTGACTCTCGCGCGCAATGCGGTGATCGAGCGGTATCGCGACCAGCCGATCGCAATCGTGAATGCTTCTCAGCGTCTGCGGCGTCATAAACGCCACGCTCTGCCCGGCCAGCGCCAGAGAAACGGCGCTGGTAAACAGGTTACAGCTACAGGCGGGCGTAAAGATGAGTCCTTCACTCCTGAACATGGCATTCAGATAGCGCTGGAGACCAAACTGCTCATCCATGCCGATGAGCCGGTGCTCAGCCAGCTGTGACAGCGTAACTTTATCCAGCGCGGCCAGCGGATGTGAGGGGGGCACGACCGCACAGATCGGACCGCGCCTGAAGCTGTTACAGCGGAGTCCGGGCGGGCCGGAGGGGCCAAAACTCACCGCCATATCCACCTCACCTTTTGCCAGCAGCGTCAGCGTGGTCTGCATATCTCCCGACTGAATATTCACAAAAACCGCCGGGTAAGCCTGAGAGAACTCGGCAATAACGTGACGGATCACTTCGTCTGCCATCCCCTGGCCCACGCGCAGCGTAACGCTGCCGCCGCGCATATGGCGCATATCCTGCAGCTGCCGCTCCAGCTGACGGCGGCGCTGACTGGTCAGCGCATAATCCTCTGCCAGCAGTTTACCCGCATCGGTCAGGACCACATTTCTGCCGCGTCGTTCCAGCAGCGGCAGCTGCAGCGCGCGCTCCAGCTGCGCCAGCTGGCGGCTGATGGCGGAAGCATTGACGCCCAGCGCATCTGCAGCGCGGCGGATCCCGCCGTGCATTCCGACCTCATACAGGTAGCTTATCGATTTTTCGGGATAGCTGGATAATGTCATACTTTCCGCTTATCTGTTGATCTGAGAGCAACAATAATAGCCAGCGCAGCTTATTTTTCTACCGTGTTTTTTCTGCGCATACTGCCTGTGCAAACCCGACAGACAGGAAAACTATAAAATGAAAGCGATTACTCTTTATCTGGAACAGCATGCCGCAGATATTCTGGCGGACATAAAAACGCTGGTGGCGGCTGAATCTCCCTCTGATGACAAATCTGCCGTTGACGCCTGCGGTGAAGTGCTGCAGCAGCTATTTCAGCAGCGTCTTAACGTGCGTGCGGAAATAACACCGCAGCAGCACTATGGTAATAACCTGAAATTTTCGCTGGGCGGACAAACGCCGCAGAGCACCATTATTGGCCATTTCGATACCGTCTGGAATAAAGGCGAGCTTACGCTGCGTGAAGAAGAGGGACGCCTGTACGGCCCCGGCATTCTCGATATGAAAGCGGGCCTGGTGCAGGCGATCTGGGCAGTACGCGCACTGCAGCAGCTTGATCTGCCAGGCTGGCAAAATGTGGTGTTTCTCTGCAACAGTGATGAGGAGCTGGGCAGCCCCGGTTCGCAGCAGTGGATTGAAACCCACGCCCGGGGCTCCGCCCAGGTCTTGGTTGTCGAGCCAGCGGTAGCGGGCAGCGGCGCGCTGAAGGTCGCCCGCAAAGGCACCGGCCGCTATGACCTTACGCTGACCGGCCTGGCGGCGCACGCCGGCAACAATCCGGAAGAAGGTGCCAGCGCGGTGCTGGAGATGGCGCAGCAGATTCTGGCGCTGCACGCGCTCAACGCGCCCGAACGTGGCACTACGGTCAACGTCGGCGTTGCCAGCGGCGGCAGCCGGGCGAACGTGGTGGCGGATCGCGCGCGTCTGGAAGTGGATACGCGCGTCACCTCTGAAGAGGAGGCGGCCCGCCTGCACGCGGCAATTATGCAGCTCCAGCCGCATGACCCGCGCGTGACCCTGCATATCAGCGGTGAACAGGGGCGCCCGCCCATGCGCCAGAGCGCGGCATCACGCGCACTGTTTGCCCGCGCGGCGCACATCGGTCGTCAGCTGGGCCTGACGCTGGAAGGCGCCTCCGTGGGCGGCGGCAGCGACGGCAACTTTACCGCCGCACTCGGGCTGCCCACGCTGGATGGGCTGGGCGCCACCGGTGCCGGTATTCACGCGCGGCATGAGCATATTATTGTTGCGGAGGTGGTGCAGCGTACGGCGCTGCTGGCTGGCCTGCTGAGCGGAGAGACGCCATGACACAGATATCGCTGGAAAAACCGGACAGGGCTGTGCGCCAGCGGGAGGGCCTCAGCCCCTACCTGCTGCTGTTTATTATTCTGGCGCTGGCCGCCGTGGCGACCTGGATTATACCGGCGGGCGTCTACGATTATGAGACGCGCGACGGCATTAAGTTTGCCGTCAAAGAGAGTCTGCATGCGGTGCCGCAGAGCGGTGTGCTGCCGCTGGAGATCTTTATGGCGATCGCTGCGGGCATGGTTAAACAGGCCCCCATTATCTTTCTGATCCTGTTTACCGGAGGCGTACTGGCGGTAATCGAGAAAACCGGGGCGATAGCGACGGCTCTGCAGGCGCTGTCGCGCAGCAGCACGCTGAGTGATACGCGCATCATCATTATTTTCGCCGTGATTTTCTCGCTGCTCGGCACCACCGGCGTGGTCGTCAATGCGGTGGTCGCCTTTGTGCCGATCGGACTGCTGGTGGGGCGCTCACTCGGACTCTCCCCTATGCTTGGGGCCTCGCTGGTCTATCTGACCTGCGCCGCCGGATATAATGTCGCGATCCTGAATCCGGCCACCACCGGGCTGACGCAGCATCTGGCGCAGCTGCCGCTGTTCTCCGGCATGCTGCTGCGCGCCCTGACCTGCCTGCTGTTTGTGGTCAGCGCCGCGCTTTATCTGATCCACGCCGTGCGCCGTGCGCGTAAAAACGGTGAGTGCCGGCCCGCTATGTCTGCCGCTGCGGAGAGTATTGCTCCGGTAACCGGACGACATAAGCTGATTCTGGCGACCACGGCGCTGGCGCTGCTGCTCTTTATTGCCGGTACGGTGCGCTATCATTGGGGCACCCGTGAGATGTCAGCGATGTTTATTCTGCTGACTATTATCGTCGGACTGATGGGCCGTCTCTCAGGATCGGACATTGCCAACACCTTCCTGGCAGGCTGCGCCACGCTGGTCAAAGGGGCGTTTATCGTGGGGATGGCCGCTGCCATTTCACTGGTGCTGCAGCAGGGCAATGTCCTCGACCCGATCGTCGGATTTCTTTCCGATCTGCTGGAGCCGGTGCCCGCCTGGCTGGCAACGATTGGCATGTTTATCAGCGCCGCACTGATCCACTTTGGTATCTCATCCGGCTCGGGAGAATCGGCGCTTCTGATCCCTATTTTCTCACCGCTGGGCGATAACCTTGGCCTGACGCGCCAGGTGATGGTGCAGTCGGTACTGCTGGGTGAAGGGATCGTCAACTGTATGAGCCCGACGTCCGGCGTGCTGATGGCGGTGCTCGCCACGGCAGGCGTTTCATTCGGTCAGTGGCTGCGCTTTGTTGCCCCGGTCATCGCAATCTGGTTTGTGATCTGTGTGGTGATGCTGCTGACAGGGGTCGCTATCAACTGGGGGCCGTTCTGACCCGACACTTTTCAGGCAGCGCCGCCTGATACCAGGCGCTGCCGTATCCGGTGGCGGGGATCCGCTTATTTAGCGCGATCCTGTTTTCCCCGACGCCATATTGTTCTGGATCATCATTTATTTATTTATTTATAAAAAGACGAACGTTAAAAATAGATATCAAGCTTCTGTGAGCCGTGACGATAGTAAATTGACGGCAGAGCACGCGTACCGCCTCCCTCTGACCTGCATTTCATTATCTCACTAAAGGTGAATTTTATGGGCCTTGCTCACTCCCTCTCAAATATTAAAATCGGAAAGAAACTGGGAGCCGGTTTTATTATTGTGATAGCCGCCTCACTGGCAATCACTGTTATCGCATTTGATTGTTTTCGCAGCATTAAAGATAACTCAGCCCGGCGCACCGTGACGGTTGAGATGGTGAATACGCTCAGTAAAGCACGGCTGAATCGCACTCTGTATCAGTACACGAAAGATGAGCAGTTTGCCGTGCGGAACGTTGAGGCGCTGAAAGAATTTACCGCGCTTTATCAGCGTCTGGAAAGCTTTAGCTGGAACGCAGAGGGGCTGCAGAAAGTGAACCAGTTGGGTGAACTGATGCACAGCTATCAGGATCAGCGCGAAAAATTTATTGCCGCCGCTAAAGAAACCACCACGGCCTTCAGTGTAATTACGCCTGCCGCGCTGATTAAGCTGGCACATCAGCTGGAGTCGCTGAATCGCGGCCTGACGCCAGAGACCGCGCCGCCGGTTATGCAGCTTACGGCGACCCTCTACGATACCGCTAATATTGAAGAGAACTTCCTGAAAAATCCCGGCGAAACCAGCAGAGACGCCATAGCGGATAAATTTATCACCATCACCACCCTGACCGAACTGCTCGACAGTTTTAATCAGGGGGATATCACTACCGCAACGCAGGCCGTGCTGGCCGCGGTCAATCAGCAGCGCCCCGCCCTGGCGCCCTACCTGAACGCTTTTAACAGCGAGAAAAGTGAATCCATCATCCTGACGGGCGCGGCTGAGCGGCTGAATGCGGGCGTGGCAGATATGTTCAGCTATCAGTCGCAGCTTTCTGCCTCGTTTATCAAAGGCGCTGAGTGGCGCATCGCTATCGCTGCCGCGATCTGCGTGGTGCTGAGCCTGCTGATTGCCTGGCGCATTACGCGCAGCATTACGCACCCGCTGCGTGAAACGCTCAGCGCGGCGCAGCGCATTGCCGCAGGCGATCTGACCACGTCGCTGAAAACCACCCGTGGCGATGAGCTGGGAGAGCTGATGCAGGCGGTTGACAGCATGAACCATAGCCTGCAGACGATTATCGCTAACGTGCGCAGCGGCGTCAGCAGCGTGGCGCGCGCCTCCGCAGAGATTGCCGCCGGCAATACCGATCTCTCTTCCCGCACCGAGCAGCAGAGTGCTGCCGTGGTGCAGACCGCCGCGAGTATGGAACAGCTGACCTCTACGGTGAAGCAGAACGCTGAGAATGCGCATCACGCCAGCCAGCTGGCGGCCGACGCCTCCGGCAATGCTGGCCGCGGCGGCGAGATTGTTCGCGACGTGATCGCTACCATGAGCGGTATCAGTCAGAGCTCCGGTAAAATTGGTGAAATCATCAATGTCATCAACAGTATCTCGTTCCAGACCAATATCCTGGCGCTGAACGCAGCGGTTGAAGCGGCTCGGGCCGGAGAACAGGGACGCGGTTTTGCCGTGGTAGCGGGCGAGGTCAGAAACCTGGCGCAGCGCAGCTCCGTGGCGGCAAAAGAGATTGAGACGCTGATCCGTGAGTCACTGGATCGCGTCAGCGACGGCTCAGCGCTGGTGGATCGTGCCGGTACGACAATGAATGATATTGTGCAGTCGGTGACGCAGGTGCGCGACATTATGGGTGAGATTGCCGCCGCCTCTGATGAACAGAACCGGGGCATTTCGCAGATTGCGCAGGCGATGTCGGAGATGGATACCACCACCCAGCAGAATGCGGCTCTCGTTGAGGAGTCTTCTGCCGCAGCAAGCTCGCTGGAGTCGCAGGCGATTGAACTGGAGAAAACCGTGGCCATCTTCCGTCTTTCCGCGGAACAGGAAAATGCCGCCCGGGTTGCTCCGAAGCCCGTGCTGACGCCGTCGCCGGCTAAACCCCGGCCTGTGGCCACAGCGGACGCCAGCTGGGAAAGCTTTTAACCTGCGCCGACCAGAAAAAAGCCCGTAAGCGGATAAACCAGCTTACGGGCTGTATGTTTGCCGGCGTCAGGCTGTACGCCGGCCACCTATTATCCGATCAGAAATCGTAACCCACGGTCGCAACAATTGAGCGCTCAGCGCCCCAGTAGCAGTAGCCCGTGCCGTAGCAGGCGGCGACATATTCCCGGTCGGTGAGGTTATTGGCATTAACCTGTACATAAGCCCCTTTCAGCTGGCTGTTCCAGGCACCGAGATCGGCGCGGACCGACGCGTCAAACAGAGTGGCAGAAGGCAGGCGCCGGGTATTTTCATTATCAGCCCACTGTTTGCCGATGTAACGCACGCCGGCACCCACGCTCAGACCATAGTCAAACTGATATTTACTCCAGAGCGAAGCCATAGAGTTGGGGGTGACATATGGCGTGTGGCCATCGTTGCCATCCACCGAATCTTTATACCGTACGTGACTGAGGGTGTAGTTAGCGATGGTGCTGAGACGCGGCGTCAGCTGGGTATGCGCCTCCAGCTCCAGCCCCTGTGAATGCACTTTACCGGCAGGCACAAAATAAGAACCCTGCACAATACGGTTGCCGACATCTTTCTGCGTAAGATCGTACACCGCTGCGGTGTAGAGATCGGAGGTCCCCGGCGGCTGATATTTCACGCCCGCTTCATACTGCTCTGCGGTAGTGGGTTTCAGCAGGTTGCCGTTCTGGCCCGAGAGCGACTGCGGCGTAATAGCCTGGCTGTAACTCACATAAGGTGAGACACCGTTGTCAAACGCATAAAGCAGCGCGGCACGCCCGCCCACGTGGTCATCCTGACGCCGGTTTTTGGTTGCCCGATCGTAATTTTCGGTCTGCGACACAATACGATCATAGCGGCCCGACAGATCAAGATGCCACTTATCCCAGACCATCTCATCCTGCAGGTAGACGCCGGTCTGATAGTAGTAGCGCTGCGAGCGGGTGAAATTAAACACGTCGTTGGCGCCCACTGAAGCCCCGGTCCGCGCATTCAGCTGGCTGGCGTAGCCGCTTGCGTCATGCAGGTCATTTTTATACTGGTGATATTCCGCGCCCAGCACCACTTTATGGTCTACTGCGCCGGTGGCGAAATCTGCTTCCAGCTGATTATCGATCGCGTACGCTTTCAGCGATGAGCGCGAGCCGGAGTAGTAGCGGTTCAGCAGATCTGAACTGTTCCCTGTCCAGCCGATTTGATACACCTGATCGAGATCGACGTTTGAGTGAGAGTAGCTGGCATTAGAGCGGAACGCCCAGGTGTCATTAAAGCGGTGGGCAAATTCGGCGCTGTAGATCTGCTCGCGGCGTTTGAACTGGTCGAGTGAGCTCTGGCCGTCGTAGAAGCCATTGCTCAGCTTATAGCCGTTGTGTTCGGTGATGCTGCCCTCACCCGGCACCGCGCTGTGGTAGCCGCCTGACGGATCTTTCTGCAGATAGGCGCGCAGCAGCAGCGAGGTATCTTCCGACGGCTGCCAGAGCAGCGAGGGTGAAATCGCATATTTCTCCTCCCGCGTGTGTTCGTACTGGGTATCGCTGTTGCGCGTAATACCGGTCAGGCGGAACGCCAGCTGATCGTTCAGCGCATCGGTGTAGTCAAAGGCGGCTGAGCTGGTGTTGTTGTTACCCGCCGAGAGACGGAAATGCCCTTCCTGCCGGAACTGCGGACGTTTTGACGTCTCCATCACCAGCCCGCCCGGCACCGTCTGACCATAAAGCGCAGATGAAGGACCTTTAATCACATCGATACGCTCCAGGAACCAGGGATCAACCTGCAGCACGTTATAGCTGCCGGGATCGCTCATGAGTCGCAGGCCATCCAGGAAGACATTGTCGACATCGCCACCGTGGAAGCCGCGCAGTGATACCGTATCGTAACGCGACGCCGCACCGGCGAAGTTTGTAAAGGCGCCTGCGGTATAATTCAGCGCCTGATTTACGCTCATCGCGCCCTGATCTTCCATCTGCTGACGCGTCACCACTGAAACGGCCTGACCGGTAGTGATCAGCGGGCGATCGGTTTTAGTCGCGCCCTGGCTGGTTTTCGCCGTATAGCCGGTGGTGGGAGTCGTAGCCGTTTCAGCCGGCTGCGCGGTGACAACCAGAGTCTCAGCTGCATACAGCAGCGGTGATGCAGATAATGCGACGGAGCAGAACAGAACAGAACGCTTCAGAGTAAAAGGCACTCGCATGGTTAATTCCCTTAAAAACACGCAGTTCTCTCCGGTGCAGCCGGAGAGCCGATGGATGCCAGAGGCAATAGTAATGCTAATATTAATGAGAATTATTATCTTTTTGATAGTGGCATTTCAAGATGTGTCTGCAGTTAAATTTTCTGCCGGAAACCGGTTAAAAAGTGGGGGAATGGCTGAAAAGCGAGCCGCAGCTCGCTTTAGATAAATGCGTCAGGCCTGCTGCAGCGCGGGCTGCCGCCGCCGGTTTTCACGCAGAAATGCGCGGATCAGCCCCAGCCAGAGCAATCCGCAGGCCAGATTAATCAGGCTAAAGCCGGTACTGTAAAAGCTAAAATAGGCGTATTTTGCCGCTTCAATGCCGAGTGCAAAAATCAGAATTGTTACCATACCCACCATCGCTGCCACGCTGCCCTTGCCCGCCTGGCTGGAAAAAAGCGTCATACGATAGAGTCCGGCATTAACCAGTCCGGTGCCAAAACCGTAAAGGCTGAGGCCGGCGGTCAGCCACAGATAGCTGTGCCGATCGACTATGGTCGCGACTGCCGCCAGCGCAAGACCCGCTACCACTGGCCAGGCTCCCAGCTGCAGCGGTCGCTGGATCGGCAGCCGGCTGCTGAGGCGCCCCAGCGTCAGGTTACCGGCGATCATCGCCAGAAACACCGGCAGCTGCAGCAGCGCATACTCCATACGGCTCAGGCCGGCATCGTGCATCAGAATAACCGGCGACAGCGCTACCCAGGCGAGGCAGGGAATGGTCACCAGGCCGATTGCCAGCGAGCCGCGCATAACCTGGCGATCGCGCAGCAGCTGCCAGTAACCCCTGCCCAGCGCGCCGGGAGAGATCGAGCGCGTACGATCCCCTGCGGTTTCCGGCATAGTGCACCACAGGCCCAGCAGGGCCAGCGCCGTCACGCCGCCGAAGAGCCAGAACAGGGTGCGCCAGTCGCTGATAGTCAGAAAAGCGGCCCCGGCCAGCGGCCCGGCCAGCGGAGCCAGCAGCGCGACGTTTGCCATCAGCGCCATGATCTTCACGCTCAGCGCTTCACTGAACGCCTCCTGAATAGCGGCGTAGCCTACAGAGCCGATAAAGCACAGGCTGACCCCCTGCAGAAAGCGCAGCAGTACGAACTGCTCAATGCTCTGCACCCAGTGGGTGGCAATGCAGGTCAGCATAAAAAAGGCGACGCCGCTGAGCAGCACCGGACGCCGCCCGATGCGATCGGAAAGCGGCCCCAGCAGCCACTGCAGCATCATACCGCCGATCAGATAGGCGGTTAGCGAAGCGGAAACCCACTCAGGTCCGGCACCAAACTCCTCAGTGACCAGCAGCATGCCGGGCTGGATCATGTCATGCGCGATATAGGTGGCGAATTCAAACAGTACCAGCGAGAGCGGAAAAATTATGCGGCGGCGCGTGAGCTGCGACACCGGTTCATATAGGGCCATTACCGATCCTTACCCGTTTCAGAATGATAAAAAACGCGGTTGCCGGAGCAACCGCGTCACAGATGTCAGCCAGCGAACGCCTTATCAGCGCCAGCGGGCAATCGGGTTATCCAGCGTACCGGCAAACTTGAGATTTTCCGCCGGGTCGGTGAGGTTAATCATCTGCTGATTATTCGCCAGCTGCAGCCGGTTAAGGCAGGAGCGGGTAAACGCCGGGGTAAACATATCAAAGCGTGCAAATTTAGCTGCCAGCTGCGGATGCGCCTGCTGATACTCTTTCACGCACTGCGCTACCGCCTGCCAGAACTGATCCTGCGACAGCGTACCGGCGTCGTGCAGAATGGCGCTGATAAAGCGGAAAATGCAGTCGAATACGTCGGTAAAAATCGACAGTAACTTGAGATCGTCCGGCACATCCACTGCCAGTCGGCTCACTTTTTCCGGCAGCTGCGCGTCCGGATCCATGACGGCAATCTCTTCACCAATATCTTTCATGTAGGCGCTGACCGGCACATTATTCTCCAGCAGCACGATCAGGTTTTCGCCGTGGGGCATAAACACTAAATCGTGCTGGTAGAAGCAGTGCAGCAGCGGGCTGAGATAGCAGTTCAGATAGCGCGCCACCCACTCTTTTGCCGGCAGGCCTGAGTCAGCGATCAGCGCTGGTAACAGCGCCTGCTGGTGGTGATCAACATGCAGGAGTGCGGCCATCGTCATCAGGCGCTGACCCGGCTGCAGGCGGGCTGCCGGATTATCCCGCCACAGCGCAGCAAACATCTTTTTATAGGCGGAATCGCCGCTGATGGCCTGCTCGTAGTAACGGTTGTGATAGCCCACCGCCGCAACCTCCCGCAAAATACGGAAATCACAGCGCTGCAGCCACGCATCCCTGCTGACCAGCTGTTCCAGCCACTCGTTAATCGCGGGCGTGGTCGCCATATAATAGGGTGAGAGACCGCGCATAAAGCCCATGTTAAGCACCGACAGCGCGGTTTTGACGTAGCGCTTCGCGGGCTGACTGCGGTTAAAGAAGGTGCGGATCGATTGCTGCGCCTGATAGCGATCGTCGCCCTCGCCGAGCCAGACGATATCCTGCTGAGCAATATCGGCCGCGAATACTGTCAGCAGTTTGTTTTGCCACTGCCACGGATGCACCGGCATCAGGATATACTCATCCGCATTCAGCCCGCGCGCGCTCAGCTGCTCTGTAAACCGCGCCAGAGTCTCCGCGCCCAGCTCATCACGCATCAGCTGCTCATAACTCAGCGTACTCAGACTGGAAAAATGGGCGTTGCGCTGATGTACCGCAACCCAGATAAGCTGGACCGGTGCGGCGGCCTCTGGCGCAAAAGCGAGATAATCGCGGGCGTCAAAACCAATGCGGCCATTATTGGCGACAAAACAGGGGTGCCCCTCGGTCATTGCCGCCTCAATGGTCTGGAAATCAGCGTGCACCAGAGCCTGCGCATCCGGATTCTGCTTCTGCAGCTTATAGACGCTGCTGCTGAGCGTGCTGCTGATCTCTTCCATATAGGTTGCCAGCAGCGCCTGCGGAATGCCGATTTGCTGATTAAACTCCACGATAAACTGCAGCGCATCCAGCGTCAGCGGCCGGCCATTTTCCTGCTTCAGCAGTGACGCGGCGTCAATATTCCAGTGGTCCAGCGCCAGACGTTCTGCGCGGAACTGATAATGTGCTTCGCCGCCCGGTACGGCCAGCGTATAGCAGCCTGCGCCGTTTTCAACGGGCGTAACCAGCTTTTCGTGGGCAAACTCGCTTATCGCTTTGCGGATCAGCATCCGGTTTGCCTGTGCCCAGTTATCGCCCGTAAGGTGGGATCCTGTCAGCAGCGCAGAGGGGGTGTTCATGGTCAAAATATCCTGCTCCAGAGCCTGTTGATAATCTTCCCGCTGGCAAAACGCCAGCCAGGCGGTTTTATGCCCGAGATCGAGCGTGTGCTGATAGCGAAAGCCGGCCCGTTTATTCAGCCGGTGAATTTTCTCATTGCGTACGTCAGGCTCCACCACCACGCGTCCGACCTGCGGCAGACTGAACAGGTATCCCATGGCAACGGTAAAGACCTGCCAGCTGAACTGCGGAATGGGTGTGCTGGCGGGCGCAATCAGAATATGCATCCCGTAATCATCGGGCGCGGCCGGATAGAACCGTCCGATTTCATCCTCGCTGGCGCGGTAGCACTCCATCAGAAACACCGGCTGCCCTTCACAGCAGCCAATCAGGGCGGCGTGGGGATTATTTGCGGTCAGCCCGTGATAAAAAGCGGCGACCTGCTCCAGGGTGTCGTTCTGCATGCCCCAGAAACGGGCGTAGTCGCGCGTTACCCAGCTGTGGATCAGTGCGGCATCGGCGGCCTGCATCGGGCGCAGGCTAAAGGTGCCTGCCGGTCGCTGAACGCGGTAAATCATCTCTGTGCTCATGTCAGCGCTCCGTCTGTGCCGGGAAAGTCTGAAACGCGATCTGCCGCTCTACCGGATAAACTTCGCGTCCGGTAATTTCGCGTAAAATAACGGAGTTGCGATAGCAGGCCATGCCGAGATCCGGCGTCACAAAACCGTGCGTATGCAGCTCTGCGTTTTGCACAAAGATTTGATTGTGATGATCGATGCTGTAATTACGCTGCACATCGTAGCGCCCCTGCTCGTCCCAGCGCAGCCGCTGACTGATGCCTTCGATAAACATCGGCGGACGGTAGTGATAGCCGGTTGCCATCACCAGCCCTTCGGTACGACGGGTAAAGGCGCACTCCTGCTCCTGCTGCCAGAGCGAGAGTTCAAACTCCCCTGCCGGCAGCCAGCGCAGATCGGTCAGCGCTGAGTGTGTGAAGAGATTGACGTCGAGCGGGCCGTCGAGCTGTTTGACGTACATCAGATCATAAATATCGTTGATCAGGCTGCTGTTGATACCTTTATAGAGATTCTTGTGGTCTGCATTCAGCCGGTCGCGCTTCGCCGGCGGCAGCGCATGAAAATAGTCCACCCACTCCGGTGAGGTCATCTCCAGCGTCAGCTTGGTGTACTCCAGCGGATAGAAGCGCGGCGCACGGGTGATCCAGTTCAGCTGATAATCAAACCGGTCGATATCGCTGAGCAGGTCATAGTAAATTTCAGCCGCGCTCTGACCGCTGCCCAGCACGGTGACAGACCGCTTCTGCTGCAGCTCTGCTTTGTTTTTCAGATAGTCGCTGGAGTGCGTAATACGCTGACGATGCGGCTGACTGCACTCCGGGAGCCAGGCCACCGGACCGGTGCCGAGGATCAGATGACGCGTCAGCCACTCTTCGGTCGCGCCGCTCTGACTATTCACCGCCTGAACGCGATAAACCGCCCGCTCCGCATCATAACTTACGTACTCAACGTGACGGTTCCAGCGCAGGTTACTGAGGCGCTCGCAGGCCCACTGGCAATACTGGTTATACTCTTTACGCATCAGGAAAAAATCTTCCCGGATGTAGAATGAGTAGAGTTTTCCTTTCTCTTTCATGTAATTCAGCAGGCTGTAAGGGCTGGTGGGGTCAGCCAGCGTCACCAGGTCGGCCATAAATGGCGTCTGCAGGTGTGCGCTTTCCAGCATCATGCCGGTGTGCCAGTCAAAACCCGCATTCTGATCGAGAAATACGCCGTTGAGTCCCTCTACCGGTTCGCTGAGACAGGCCAGTCCAAGGTTGAACGGGCCGATACCGATGCCTATAAAATCGTAAACGGTGTTATTCATAACAGAGTTCTCACTGATTTGCCGCGTGGAGCGCGGTCGTGCGCAGCTGTTCGCGCCCGTAATGCGCAACCAGGTTAATCACCTCTTCCAGATCTGCCGCGGTGGTGGCAGGATTTAACAGGGTGAATTTCAGATACTGCCGGCCGTCGACTTTCGTGCCTGCCACAATTGCATTGCCGGAACGGAACAGCGCCTTGCGGATCGCAGCGTTGATATCGTCGAGCTGCGGGCCGCTGAGCGACTGGCGCGGCACAAAGCGGAAGATTTGCGTGGTGAGTTCTGGTGCGTGCAGCACCTCGATTGCCGGATGCGCGCGCAGCAGCTGATGCGCACGCTGTGCAAGGTCAATCAGCGAGTCAAACGCTTCACCCAGCGCGGCCGGGCCCATGACGCGCAGCGTCAGCCACATCTTCAGTGCATCAAAGCGACGCGTGGTCTGAATACTTTTGTTGACCAGGTTTGGCGTCCCTTCCTGCTGCGCGCTCAGTGGATTGAGGTAGTCAGCATGGTGCGTAACATGTTTCAGATGGTCTTTGTTACGTACAAAGAACGCCCCGCAGCTTACCGTCTGGAAGAACGATTTGTGGTAATCAACGGTGACTGAGTCTGCCTGTTCAATACCGCGCAGACGCTGGCGGTGCTGTTCTGAAACCAGCAGACCACAGCCATAGGCGGCATCAACGTGCATCCATAATCCATTGCGCTGACACAGCGCGGCGATCTTTTCCAGCGGATCGATGCTGCCAAAATCGGTGGTGCCGCTGGTTGCTACCACCGCAATCGGGATCAGCCCCTCTTCGCGGCAGCGCTGGATTTCGTGCTCCAGCATACCCGCATCCATACGGTAATCGGCATCATGGTCAACCGGCACAACGGCATCGTAGCCCAGGCCGAGGATCGCCATCGATTTCTGGATACTGAAATGACTCAATTTAGACGTGAATACGCGCCACTTACCGGCGGTTTCAGGCAGGCCGCGATATTTGATCAGATGCCCCGGATGATGCGCCTCGCACCAGCTGTCGCGAGCCAGCAGCATTGCCATCAGGTTTGACTGCGTACCACCACTGGTGAAAATACCGTCCGCAGCGGCGGGCAGGCCGATACGCTCCAGCGTCCAGTCGATAACTTTTTGCTCAATTAGCGTACCGCCGGCACTCTGATCCCAGGTATCGACAGAACTGTTGACGGCGGCCATCACCTGCTCTGCCATTAGCGACGGCAGGACGACCGGGCAATTCAGATGCGCAACATATTTAGGATGGTGAAACCAGACCGCATCGCGCAGATAGAGCTGAGACAGCTCGGCCAGTGCAGCTTCGTTATTGCCCAGTGGAGAATTAAGATCCACACTGCGGAACTCGTTTGCCAGCTCGTGCGGCAGAATACCGCTAAACGGCTTTTCTACGCCCTGCACCGTCTGGGTCAGTAGCTTAAGCACCTCCTGCGTCTGTCCGGCCCAGGCATCAAGCTGACGATCGTTAAAAAGCCAGCTCTCCGGCGCGCCTGACTGCGGCTCAGAGGTTACGATTGGTAATGATTGCGCAGATGAACGTGTAAACATAATCCTTTCCTGTTACTAAAAATCTTTAAATCCTGCTGACAAATAAGACAACAGGTGTCATAGGCTCTGTTGCTTCTGCAAAAATCTAAAAAATAATAATTTATATATATCATTAACATACGCCATCATTTGGCATACGTGGGCAGACCTGTATAAGTCGGCCTTAAAATTTGAATGAGATTATAAATGATAATTATTATCATTCAATAGGGTAATTTCAGTAAATTTTACATCAGCGTTTCTGAAGGATGAATTTGTGATCTTTGTCACAATTCCGTTTGAGGCGTATAAAAATACCTCTTTCACTATGTGGTTTTCCGCCTCCCGGATGATGACCGGGAGGTAAAACGTGGTGCAGGGCTTATCTGGCGGAGGCATTAAAGAGGATGTAATATAAGTGTTGCTAAACCGGAACAGGTGTGGCTTAATAGCGTCATCGGTTTGGAATACAGACCTTATGAAGCAGTTTTAGTAAAGCAGTCCTCAGTTCAAGTGTTATCCACAGATACCCCTTCTTCATGAGCCTCCTCCTAAGTGCCCAATAAGTAACGCTCTGATACAGGCCACCATCGCCATAGTTTATGGCTCATCAATTAAGGAAGTATCTATGTCTAACAAAATGACTGGTTTAGTAAAATGGTTCAACGCAGATAAAGGTTTCGGCTTTATCACTCCTGAAGATGGCAGCAAAGACGTGTTCGTACACTTCTCTGCAATCCAGAGTGACAGCTTCAAAACCCTGGACGAAGGCCAGAAGGTCTCTTTCACCATCGAGAATGGTGCTAAAGGTCCAGCTGCTGCTAACGTTACCGCACTGTAAGCTGCGCTGACGATCGGCAGCGCTTACGATAGCGATGAAGACAGTAGTCTGAGCAGTTAAATGCTGCTGATAAAAAAACCCGCCTTGTGCGGGTTTTTTTGTGCGCGCGTAACCGGGCTAAAAAGAGCCCGACACCCGGCAGGGCGTATCGGGTTGGCACAAGCGCCAGTGAAATTCGCGACTTAGAAAAGTACGCAAACGCACTATAACACAGGTTTCCCGCCGTCTCATTTTACTGACCTGTAAATGTGTGTGGCAGCGCTGCTACTTCTTCTTGCTGATAAGCGATTTCAGATCGGCAAACGGGTTATATGTCGCGGCACCCACTTCATCCTGCGCATCCTCTCCCGCCACCACTCGCGTACCGTACTGATCGGCTTCGGTATATTTTGAATGTTCATGATCGTGGCAGTAGAGACAAAGCAGCTCCCAGTTGCTGCCATCTTCCGGATTGTTGGTATGATCGTGATCGATATGGTGTACCGTCAGCTCGCGCAGGTTTGAGTAAACGAACTCCCGCGCACAGCGCCCGCACACCCACGGATAAATTTTAAGTGCTTTCTCACGGTAGCCGCTCTCCAGCCGCGAGTAGTTTTTCGGAATAACTGCCATTAATGTATGCCTGTACTTAGCGTGATTATTTCAACGATCAGCAGGCTAGCCCGATTGTACGTTGATAGCAAGCAGCACGTTTTTTTAACGAACCGCCAAGTTAAAAAGACGCCTTAGCGGGCAATAAAACATGGCTCAGATCTATATTTAAAATTTATTTTCTCTATGGCATTATATATACCAGCAATCATTGCTGTAACGTATTACTGCCTGCGGCTTTGTGCTGACTGGCATATTTTATCTGTGGAGAAAACCTGGTGAAACCGGTTGATGTACAACCTATTAACGACATTAATCAGGCGATAGGACGCGCCGTGACTACCCTTATTGCAGCGGGGGTGCCCGTTGAAAAATATGCCATTCTGGCGGAGTTACAAGAGTCTGAAGCGCAGGCTATTGATGGCGTTAAGAAAATTTATGGTGAAGCCATTCAATTTATATCAGTCCAGATGAGTTAATAGTTTATCTCCGGATATCTTACCTGCGCTAAATAAGCGCAGCGGTAAAATTATCGCTGCGCTTATTTGCTGTCCCACCCGTTTTTTTTATTTAATCAGCAGATGTCCGAAACGCAATCGCGTTTATAATGCATTCCTGCCACGTTATAAAGACGACCGTTCTACGCATTAGCCGGGCTACCCTGACCAGAGGCAGCATGCCACTCTGTGACCAGCTGCCGGATGAGTTCCGCCGCCGGCAGTTCGCGTACCAGTGCCGCTCCCTCTCCCGCCCAGTATGCCCCAAACCCCGCCTCGCCCTGCGCCAGCGCAGCCTTAGCCAGCGCCTTACCCAGTGAATAAGCCAGCGGATAAGCAGGGATCTCGGTGCGGGGGATATCGCGTGTAATAGTGCAGAATGCGTTGCGCAGCGCGCGCGCTTCACGACCGGAAATTGCCGCAGTCATGGTAGTACCCGTTACAGCGGCATGCCGGAGCGCCTGACGCCAGGCGGGTGCAGTAGCGGATTCAGGGCAGAGAAGAAAA
Organism: Pantoea sp. UBA7232; assembly: GCF_002473195.1. Classification (NCBI taxonomy): domain Bacteria; kingdom Pseudomonadati; phylum Pseudomonadota; class Gammaproteobacteria; order Enterobacterales; family Erwiniaceae; genus Pantoea; species Pantoea sp. UBA7232. Next base: position 287,397 of record NZ_DKTK01000008.1, on the reverse strand, counting down.
GCGGTACCGGCCTGTACGCCGCTGGCACCCAGAGCCTGCATTGCTGCGATTGCTGCACCGTTCATGATCCCGCCTGCGGCAATCACCGGCAGCGTAACCCGCGCACAGATGGCCTGTACCAGCGTCAGCGTGGAGAGCTGATGATCCTCCTCATCGACGGCAAAACTGCCGCGATGGCCACCTGCTTCATAGCCCTGCGCCACAATCATATCCACTCCCTGCTGCGCGATCGCTTCCGCTTCCGCCACGCTGGTGGCTGTTGCCAGGGTCACTATCCGGCAGGCTTTCAGCCGTCGCAGAGTATCCGCCGGTGGCAAACCAAAATGAAAACTCACGACCGCCGGACGCGTTTCCTCAATGACCTGCAGCACCGCTTCATGACCGCAAAAAGTGGGATAGATCTCCTCCAGATTCACGGGAACCTGAGCGCCGAGAGCAGCAAAACGATCGGCGAAACGTGCTATCCACGCCTTTTCGACTACGTCGTTGCGCAGGGCGGGCGGATGGCAAAACAGATTGACGTTAAAAGGCTGCCGGGTAAGCGCCTGAGTCTGCCGTATAAGGCGTGCAGCCTCTTCCGCAGAGGAGGCGCCCAGTCCCAGCGAGCCAAGCGCACCGGCATTGCTGACTGCAGCAGCCAGTTCCGGAGTTGAAACGCCTGCCATCGGGGCCTGGATAATCGGATAGCGCAGATTTAATTCTTTACACAGGGATGTCGTCATCGCAAAGCTCTCCGTCAGTAGCTGCCATTCTGCTTATCCGCTCTCTGTAGCAGAGGTAACCTATATTTTATTTGCATCTTTAACAATCAGCCTGATCCACTCTGCTGCAGCGACATATTGCCTGACAGCGCAGCACCCGGCTGATTTCAGACCGCTGACGGTAAAATCCCCCCGCTGCGTTTTAATTAGAAAATTTACTCAGTTTTTGTTTTCCGCCGTCGATAACATATATTCAGCACCACATTTATTGCCAGCACCGGGAATCTGAACTTCAAAAAAATCCCCCTGACTGATGCCCGTTTACGCTTAACGGCTGCCGGCGCTCAGGACAACATGGAAATCGGGGGGAAACATCCGGCGCGGCACAGGCTCTGCGCTGAATGAAATTACGCGACCCTTTGTAAGGCGATCGCGCTACTTAACTGCACACTATCTGACAGAGGTCATCTATGTTTGGGGTGAAAACTTCACGCCTGGCGCTGCCGTTCAGCCACAGCGCCAGCGTTCATCGTGATATCAATGCTATCAGACAGCATGTTGCCTGGATTGAATTTACGCCGGAGGGTGAAATTGTTGATGCTAACGCGCTGTTTCTGACGCTGACGGGGTATCAGCTGCAGGAGATCCAGGGCCAGCACCATCGCCTCTTCTGTTCACCGCTTTACAGTCAGACAGCGGGCTATCGCCGTTTCTGGCAAACGCTGGCGCGGGGTGAGTCAATCACCGGCATTTTTGAGCGCTTCGATCGTCAGCAGCAGCGTTTCTACCTGAGCGCGACCTACTTTCCGGTCAGCGATGATAAAGGCCGGGTGTATAAGGTGATCAAAGTCGCCAGCGATATCACCGCGCGCCATCAGGAGCTGGAGCATAAAGAGGCGGTTATCACCGCGCTGGATCGCTCCATGGCGGTGATTGAATTTACACCTGAGGGCGAGATCCTCAGCGCCAACGCCAATTTTCTGCAGCATATGGGGTATAGCAGTGAAGAGATTGTTGGTCAGCATCACCGACTGTTCTGCTATGACGATTTTTATCACGCTCAGCCCGATTTCTGGCAAAAAATGGCGCGCGGGCAACATTTTGTCGGTCGTTTTGAGCGTAAAACCGCCAGCGGTGAGCGCATCTGGCTAGAGGCGAGCTATAACCCGGTAGTGGATGCGGATGGGCGGGTCTATAAAGTTATTAAAATTGCCTCTGATATCACCGCGCGCGTGGAGGCCGCAAAGCGTGTGGCAGATATAGCCCTCACCACGTCAGGTGAAACGTCGCAAATCACCGACAACGCCAACGACGTTCTGGACGAAACCGTACGCAATTCAGGTCTGGTGGCCCAGCGGGTTAATGCTGCGACGGAAATTGGCGTTCAGCTTAATGCGTCTGCCAGAAATATTGGCGAGGTGGTTAACACGATTAATCTCATCGCGTCACAAACAAATATTCTGGCGCTGAACGCCGCCATTGAGTCTGCGCGTGCCGGTGACGCAGGCCGCGGCTTCAGCGTGGTTGCCGCTGAAGTACGTCGTCTGGCTGCTTCCACCGCTGCCGCGACCCGGCAAATTACCGAAGTGGTGCAGCAAAACAGCCTGCTGATAAAAGAGATGTATCAGCAGCTGGATGAGGTGCGTGAGTTTGTCGTAGCTGAGCAGGAAAAAATCGGCATGCTGTCGCGCAGCCTGCGGGAAATTAACAGCGGCGTTCACGAATTTGTTAACGTTATCCATCGCCTGGATGTCTGAAACCAGCGGGAGGCTTTCGCCTCCCGCCCGCTACTCTATGCCGCTGCCTGCGGCCGGTGCGACCGGCTGCCGTTTTTTCTGCAGCGCCCGGCGCAGCGCCGGCTCCGCGTAGCGGGTAATGACATACGCAACACCGGCCAGCACGATAACCATTACCGGCGGCATGATCATCATGACGGTGTCACTTTTGACATAGCGGTTAAGCTTAATCAGCATCGCAATCATCAGGTTTTCATGAATCAGATAGAGCGCATAACTGACAAAGCCCATAGCGGTAAAGAGTCGCAGCGAAAGAAAGTGCTGGATCCGCTGCAGCCTGAAGCTGGCGATGAAAAACAGCAGCATCGCTACCAGCGGCACCAGCGCGAGTGCCCCGCTGTTTTTCACGTAATAGCTAAAGTTGATCAGCAGCGCAACGGCTACCAGCAGATAGTGGTAGCGCCTGTCACGCCCGTGCAGACGCTCGTAGACCAGACAGCCCACCATAAACCAGGCGTAATGAATAAATCCCAGTTTGGAGATGATATCCACCAGCAGCGGATAGCCGAGTGACTTAATGACTAACGCACCGGAAAGTAACAGCATCGGTAAAATCAGCGCCGGCAGGCAATATTTACGTCCCGCAGTGAAATAGACAGCGCCGATAATCAGATAAAACAGGGCTTCAACATAAAGCGACCAGAAAGAACCCGCCATAGAGTGAAACGAAATGCCGGTCAGCTGCGTCAGCGTTTCCGGATTAATAAACAGCAGACCCGGCAGCAGATTTTTCACATAGGGGGTCATAAGAGACCACTCCGGAAAAAATCCGCCGGCCAGAAAAAGCAGCAGGCTGGCAATAAGCATCGCCGGGAAGAGCCGCAGCCAGCGCTTCTGCAGAAAGCCCGAATAGCTCTCCGATCGGTCAAGCGTCATAAAAATAACAAAGCCCGAGATCATAAAAAAGAGCTGTACTCCAGCCCAGCCAAAAGAAAAGAGCGGCAGATGCTGAGTGGTGGCGACATAAGGCAGCAGTTCTGGCCAGCGCGCCCAGGCGTGATAGGCGATAACCATCAGAATAGCCAAACCGCGCATACCGTCGAGGTGAGTGATACGAGCCTGCATGATGTTCTCAGTGACAATAATAAATAGACATAAGTCAAATTAACATTGACGCAGATTTACATTCAATAAGGCTTATTCCTATTAAGATTAAATTTATATTAAGTAAACAGCAAAATGTTATAAAAATTTCTGGCTACCCATTCCGGGTATTTGATACCTCTGCTATGCCTGCAGAGCTGGCTATACTTGAACCTGAGCACTGAAACGCCCATTTATTCAGGTCCGTTTATTACATATCACCCGACATATTCAGTTTTACTGCCTGCATCTTTTTATGCACCAGCTCTCCGGCAGGGCTGTCACAGCGCAACATCACGTTCACGCATCAGGTTTTGCCAGCCTGTGCCGATAACCTGAACATACTTTTGTAATGTCATTTTAACTGGCGTATTAAGCCTATGATAGCGAAGACCTCTCTTGTCGATTCTCCCACACGCGGGCAAATGCGTGGTCTGATCCGTCAGCCTATGATGATGATGGTACTGCTGATCCTGCTGGCATTTGCCGGGGCGTTTATCAGCCTGATATTTATCGCCAGCGATTTAAACCGCCAATCCGATCGCCAGCAATCTTTGCTGCTGGACAAAGCACTGCAGACGCGGCAGGCGGTCATGCAATTTCACCTCTCTGATAACGCCGAGTGGGGCGAGGCGTACCAGAATCTGCATCGTACGCTGAATCGCAGCTGGGCATGGGATAATCAGAATCTTGGCGCCTCGCTGTTTGATACCTTTGCCTATGAGGGGGTATTTGTTATCTCACCGCAGGATGAAACGCGCTACAGCGTAATCCGTGGGCAGCCGGAAGAGAGAACGCTCTCTCTCTGGCTGGGCGCCGATCCCCTGCCCCGGATTAAAACGCAGCTGCAGGCGAGCGCGGGTAAAGCGATCAGCGACTACGTGCTGGCAAAGGGGCAGCTCACACTCTACAGCGCGGCGTGGATCACCCCAGGAGGCGACCGCAGCGTAACGGCGCTGCCTGGTCCGCCTTCGCTGATGATTTTCACCGATCGCCTGACGCCACAGAAGCTGCTTAAGCTGGGTCATGAGTATGGTATTCAGAACCTCCATCTGGATACCTCGCCTGCCGGCCAGCCAGCCTCTCCCGCTCTGCTGCTCTCCGTGGGTGACAAGCGCGTTGCGCTGGTCTGGCGCAGCGCAAATCCTGGCGGCGCGCTGCTGACCGGATTGCTGCCTCTGCTGGTGCTGATTATGCTGCTCTCACTGTTTACCGCGCTGATGCTGATGCGCAGCGCGCTGCGTAAAGCGCAGCTTAATGATGAGAGCGCCTGGCTACTGGGACAGAGCCAGCTCGCCCTGAGCGCCAGCGAACGACGCTTCCGTGACATCGCCGAAACCACTACGGACTGGATCTGGGAAATGGACAGCCAGCTGCGCTTTGTCTGGATTTCAGGGCGGTTTCCGGTCGTCACCGGTTTCAGCAGTCAGGAGTGGATACAGCGTACGCTGGCGGATTTTCTGCTGGATTACGCGAAATATCGCAGCCGTCTGACGCTGTTTCAGCAATCCGGTGGTCAGTTGACGCTGACCGGTTGCCGCTACCGCTCCGCGCAGGGGCACGTGCGCTACTGTAACCTGACGCTGAAAGAGGTGATGCTGACCCAGGGCGTCAGCGGTTTCCGCGGCAGCGCTACGGATATCACGCTCGAGTATGAGGCGCAGGCGCGGGCGCACTACCTCTCCCATTTTGATGAGCTGACCGGGCTGGCTAACCGGGTGCAGATGCAGGAGTTTCTGACGGGCAAACTCAGCCTGCCGTCCGATCCGCAACATCGCCTGGCGATTATCATGATCGATCTGGATAAATTTAAGCCGGTCAACGATATCTACGGTCACACCGCAGGCGACAAAGTTCTGCATGAGGTATCGGACCGAATCCGCGCCTGTCTCGGCAGTCACGGACTGGCGGCACGCCTGGGGGGCGATGAGTTTGTGGCGATCCTGCCTGAAATGAACAGCCGCGATCGTATTATCGCGCTGTGTCAGCAGCTGATAGCACGTATCAACGATGCGTTTGAGGTGTGTGACAACACGCTGCACATTGGCGCCAGTCTCGGCATTGCGCTGGCGCCGCAGGACGCCGATAACGCCAGCGATCTGCTGCGTTATGCCGATATCGCGCTGTATAAGGCGAAAAACAGCGGACGCAATCAGTGGGTCTTTTTCGATCGCGATATGGAAGAGAAGATTGTGCAGCGCCGCGAGCTGGAGCATGAGCTGCGCGATGCGATTAACAGCGAGCAGCTGGCGCTGGTTTACCAGGCGCGCTATGAGCTGGCAGCCGGACAGGTTACGGCAGTTGAGGCGCTGGTACGCTGGCAGCATCCGCGGCTGGGTCTGCTGATGCCCGATCAGTTCATCCCACTGGCGGAAGAGACCGGCCTGATTGGCGCGCTGAGCGACTGGGTGCTGCTGCGCGCCTGCAGCGATATTGTTAAGTTTGAGCCGACGCTCTCTGTGTCAGTTAATATCTCAGCGACGGAACTCCAGAATGATGCGCTGCCGTCACGTATTGCCCAGGTGCTGCAGCTCAGCGGCCTGCCCAATCACCGGCTGGAGATAGAAGTGACGGAAAACGCGCTGCTGAGCGATCCGGAGAAAACGCTGGCGACGATGCAGGCGGTTAAAGCGCTCGGCGTAAAATTCCTGATTGACGATTTCGGCACCGGTTACGCCTCGCTCTGCTATCTGCGCGCGTTTCCGTTTGATGGCCTCAAGATCGATAAATCGTTTATTTTCCCGCTGGGTGAATCCCCGCAGGCGCGTCAGGTAGTAGAAAATATGATTGGGCTGGGTAAAGCCTATTCACTGTCGGTTACGGCTGAAGGGGTGGAAACTCCCGGACATATGGCGCAGCTGCAGGCGCTCTCCTGCGACGCGGTACAGGGTTACTATATCGGACGTCCGGGTCCGCTGGCGCAGATTGCGATGGTGCTGCCGGAAGATAGTCCGATGCGGAAAAATGCGGCGGTCCCTCGCCAGCGACATTTATAGCGGTTTATGCGCCGTCTCTTTCGCTTTCCACAGGGCAAGCAGCGTGATCAGCAGCGCCAGCGACACGTAAAGTGATACCCAGAGCGTGCTGCCCGACTCACGGTAAAGCGAGGTAATGATCAGCGGCGCGAAGCCGCCGCCGATGATACCGGCCAGCGTATAGGCGAGCGAAGAGCCGGCGTAGCGGACGTGGCCGGGAAACTGTTCGGTCACGAAAGCCGCCTGCGGACCATACATAATCGCATGGATCAGTAACCCGACGATTACCGCCAGCACAATCAGTACCGGCTGCGAGCTGTCGAGCAGAACAAAAAAGACAAAGCTCCAGATCACGCCCAGCAGTGCGCCAGCGATATAGACCGGGCGACGCCCCAGCCGATCGGATAAAGCACCAAACATCGGCACCGTAATCGCATTGCCGATGGCGCCGAGCATAGTCGCCAGCAGCGCTACCGGACGCGGCAGCTCCAGCACCGTGGTGACGTAGGTCAGCGTAAAGACCACCACCAGCGCATACAGCACGTCAGATCCGATGCGTGAGCCACCGGCAATCAGCAGCGCGCGCGGATGATGGGTAAACACCTCTTTAAGCGGAGCCTGCGTGGTTTTATCTGCCTGTTTCATCGCCTTAAAGGTGGGTGTCTCATCCACGCCGCGGCGCAGCCACAGCCCAAACATCACCAGCAGCAGGCTGAGCAGAAAGGGTATACGCCAGCCCCATGCCTGAAACGCCTCGCCGCTCAGTGACAGGGTCACAAGCGTAATAAAGCCGGTGCCGATCAGCGTACCGCACGACGGCCCTACCTGCGCAAACGAGGCGTTACGCCCGCGCTTGCTGGCGTCACCATGCTCCATCGAGAGCAGCACCGCACCGGCCCATTCCCCGCCCAGCGCTATGCCCTGAATAAACCGTAGCGCAACCAGCAGCACCGGACTCCAGATCCCCCAGCTGGCGTAGCCGGGCAGCATACCCATCAGCGCGGTCGTGACGCCCATGATCACCAGCGTGGTGACCAGCACCGCTTTGCGCCCGGCCACGTCGCCAAGATGCCCAAAGATAAAGCCGCCTACCGGACGGGAGACATAGCCAACGGCATACGTGGAGAACGCCAGAATGGTGCCGACCAGCGGATCGAAGCTGGGGAAAAACACATGGTTAAACACCAGCGCCGCCATGATGTTGTAGACGGTAAAATCGTACCACTCCAGCGCCGTACCGATAGAGCTGGCGGCTGCCAGCCGCCGGGTTTTGCTGGCGCCCGTAGCGGCAGAGTGCGTGACGTCAGGCTGTGAAACCTGTGACAGTGCAGAGTCATTATTACTCATAGGAGATCTCCTGTCGGGTAAGCTGCCAGCTCAGCGCGTAGCGCTCTGCATCAGCATGGAAAGTCTGCGCGGCCATAGCAGCCAGCGTGACAGAGGCGGTTTCATCAGCGCAGTGCAGCAGCAGCATGGCGTGCATCGGACGATCGGCATCGGTTTCGCGCGGCAACGGCGTGCTGAGTGACACATCCGGCGTCAGCAGGCAGGAGGAGATATAGCCCGGCACCTGCGGCAGCTGCTGCTGCCACGCCTGCAGCGCCGTGCCTTCAGCGTCTGCGGGCAGGGTCAGAATAGCGAGATGCGCGCCCTGACCCCGGCCATGCCGGTGTGTCACTGCGCAAACCCGTCGCTTCGGATTAATCATCCGGTTGAGATTAGTGACTGACCATTCCGTCTGGCGCGTAAAGGCGGCATGGTAGGCGGCGCTGGTAAAAGTCTCCAGCGATGCAGTTTCATAAAGCCCCAGATAGCGGCGCGCTGCCGCTACGGCACGATAACGCGTACCGCTGAGAAAGCCTTCGATGGCGACGCGCTCTTCAACATGTTCATGGTCATACCATTGGTTAAAATCAGCATCATCTTCGGGTGCCACACTGGTGGCGACAAACAGCATACCGTGGGGATTATTCATGATGTAAACCTCGTTGCAGGGCAGATTCGGCAGCAGCGGCCCAGCTAAGCAGCGCTGCATCCTGGTTGTGAACTGACGCCAGCATCAGGCCGGCAGGTGCCTCGCCGGGCGTATGGCAGGGCAGTGAAATGGCGCAGCCATCCAGCATGTTGATGACGCTGGTGTTGCGCAGCATCAGCAGGTTGACTTCGCGGTAGCGCTCTTCATCATCCAGTTCGGCAATGGTGGGTGCGATCAGCGGCACGGTGGGCATCAGCAGCGCGTCAAAGGGCAACAGGAAATCGCTGACCTGCTGCTGCCACGTCCGGCGCAGCTGATACAGCTGCTCCGCATCCTGCGCCGTCAGCGCGCTGCCGCGCCGGATCCGCAGCAGCACCTGCGGATCGTACTCTGCCGGGGCTCTCTCCACCCACGCCTGGTGCCACTGCCAGGCTTCATACGCGGTGATACCGCCGCGCGCGTTAAGGGTATCGAGCTCGTTCAGCAGAGGCATCGGCTGCTCTGTCAGCGTCACACCCGCCTCGCGCAGTATCCTGAGCGCGCGCTGCCAGGCAGCGCTGACGCCCTCATCCAGACCGTCGAGCACGCGGGTTTGAGGAATAAGAAAATGTGCGTCAGCCAGACTGCGCGGCCCGAGCGTCAGCGGTGCATCGGCGATAACGCTGTCCAGCAGCCAGCAGCTCAGCACGTCATGAGCAATCGTCCCGATACTGTCGAGCGACGGTGCCAGCGGCAGCGTGCCCCGCTGGTCAATACGGCTGGCGCTGGGCTTAAAGCCGGTCAGACCGCAGAGTGCGGCCGGAATACGTACTGAGCCGCCGGTATCCGTGCCTGCGGAGCCAGCTGACATACCGTCCGCAACCGCGACCGCCGCACCGGATGATGAACCGCCCGGAATGCGTTTTTCCTGCCGCCGCCACGGGTTGGCAGGCGTGCCGTAATGCGGATTAATGCCCAGACCGGAAAAGGCAAATTCCGTCATAGTGGTTTTCCCTACGATCACGGCGCCCGCCTGCAGCAGACGCTGCACAACAGTGGCGTCTGCCGCCGCCGGAGAAAAACCGGGCAGCCGTGATCCGGCCAGCGTGGGCATACCTGCGACGTCAAACAGATCTTTAATACTGACCGGCACACCATCGAGCGGTGAGCGTGCTGCACCGCGCGCCCGGCGCGCATCGGCAGCGATCGCCTGCTGCTGCGCCTGCTCCGCCCATACCTGAGTAAACGCGCGCGCGCCCTCGCCCTGCTCCGCCTGAATCGCCGCCAGCGCCTGTGCCGTCAGCGCCACTGACGTGGTCTCCCCAGCCTGCAGCTGCTGGCTCGCCTGCCATAAGGTTGTCATAAGGCGCGTCTCCATCAGGCAATCACCGGCAGAGTGGAGAGGGAGTAGCTGTGCTCCAGCGTGCGGTTCAGCACCGGGTCGTGCAGCGCCATGCGAAACGCCGCGGCGGGACGAATACCGCCAATAGCCGATAATGTGCCGCAGGAGATCGCAAATCCCTCCTCTTCAGCCGTTTTACCTGAGAAGCGCGCAATCAGCTCCAGCGGAGAGAGGAGTGCATCAAGCGTGCCGGACTGGTAGGTGACCCAGTCGCCGTTTTCCATTATCCAGGCACGCAGCTCCAGCCGATCCCAGTGCGCGGCAACCTCCGCCATGCGCCAAGCCTGCTGCGCGACTGGCTTCACACATACCTGTTTTGAGAGCGCCACGCTGAAGGTTTCCAGATGGCGATCGGTGTGGTCAGAGATCAGCGAAACCCAGCACTCTCCCTGGTGAAAAAAGACAAACGGCTCAGCCTCACCTGACGTCTGCTCTCCCACCACTTCCGCATTCTCATGCTGGCTCAGCAGCGTCGGCGTAGCGCGATAGAACAGCGGTACTGCACCAGGAGCGGGCACACCCAGCGCCTCCAGCTCACGGATATGGTGCAATACGGCTTCCCGATCGCGCCCGGCCCAGCCCGCAATGACCAGTCGGTTGATGGTGACGTCCAGCGACAGGGGCGGGTTTTCCTGCGTGTTGAAACGTAGCTGCATGGTCGGTTCTCCTGACTTGAAATGACTGTGAAATTTCACTGTGATTTCAAAGTAGCCATTTTCATGCCAGGTTTTTGTGTAATATGTCTCAGTACCCAAAAAAGGATGTGCGCAATGAGTGATGTAATGGCTGAAAATGTGAACCCGCAGGCGAAGGGAAAGACGCTTTCATTAAATGAGCGCGCCTATCTGGCGTTTAAACATCGCCTGATCACGCTGCGCTATAAACCCGGCGACTATCTGAACACGGCGCAGGTGATGGAAGATCTGCAGATGGGCCGCACGCCGGTTAATCAGGCGGTGCACCGGCTGGCGACGGAGGGCCTGCTGCAGATCATTCCCCGTAAAGGTGTGATGGTCTCGCCGCTCTCTATTGATGATGCGCTTGAACTGATTGAGGTCAGGCTGGTGAATGAAGCGCTATGCGTCAGGCTGGCTGTGGTGCGCATCAGTGACGCGCAGATTGCTACGTTGCGTCAGCTCAATCAGCAAATCGCACATGCCGGTGCGGCGCATGAAAGAGAGACGATGATGCTGCTGGATCGGGAATTTCATCAGGTGCTGGCGGAGATCGCCGGAAACCGGCGTCTCACCGATATTCTGAGCATTATTCATGCCCAGGCACAGCGCTTCTGGGCAACCACGCTCTCCAGCGTCCGGCATATGGAAGAGGTGATCGCCGAGCATGAAGCGATTATCGTGGCGCTGGAGCAGGGTGACGTGCAACAGGCGGAAGCGGCGACGCGGGTACATATTCTCTCTTTCCGTCAGGCGCTGCTTAATCACTGAGTCGCGCGGGATAGCCAGGGACCTGCCGCCAGGGATTCACGCCGGATAAGCGTGCCGGTGTGCGGCGCGCCTGGCCTGATATCGCCGCCGTCGAGCATGGCGACCAGACGGGCGATGGTTTCATGGATCATCTCTGTCACCGGCATTTTCACGCTCGACAGCGCCGGAAGGGTATAGGGTGCCAGTGGAATATCATCAAATCCCACCACCGCCACCTGCTGCGGCACGGCAATCCCCCGGACGGCCAGCGCCCTGAGTGCGCCAATCGCCATTTCATCATTGCTTGCCACCACCGCGCTGAAGCGGACGTGCTGCTTCAGCAGCTGCTCAATAGCCATGACGCCCTGTTCCGCCTGCCAGCGCCCTTCCACCACCCGTGCCGAATCGAACGCAATGCCATGCTTCGACAGCGCCGTCTGATAGCCCGCCAGACGCTCGCGTCCGGTAGGCGAATCAAGCGATCCGGTGATAAACGCAATCTCGCGATGACCCAGCAGAATAAGCTGCTCAACGGCTGCCGCGCTGGTGGCGTGCTGATCGGCAAAAATGCAGTAGCTGGTATGCTGACGCAGGCGGCGGTTGATGACCAAAATCGGATGCCGGTGCTGAGCAATAATGCTGTCCATCTCTTCGATGGAAAGAAAGCGCGGATAGATGATGACGCCATCGCAGCGCAGATCGAGCAAGAACTCAATGGCGGCCCGCTCTTCTGCCGCGCTGTGTTTGCCGTCCACCAGCAGCAGCTGGCGCCCCTGCTGTTCAAGCATGCGCGCTGAATGCTGCATCATCTCGGTAAAGTAGCTGCCGCTATAGAGCGTATTGGTAATGACCAGCCCGATTGTCTGGCTGGAGCGCGTCGCCAGATTACGCGCCAGCAGATTGGGCCGGAAGCCGGTTTCAGCGATGGCCGCATACACTTTTTCCCGCGTATCCTGGCTGACATAGCCGTTACCTGACAGAACACGTGACACTGTCGCTTTTGAGACACCCGCGCGTTTCGCTACTTCGGTGATAGTGGTCATAATCTGCCTGTTTAAGCTCTCCTGCGCTGAGTTTACCTAAGTATCGGGACAGGCAAAGAAATTTATCTTTTGTCCAGCCGGGCGAGATCCGATCTGCGTCACAATTGCAGATATTAAATTTTAATTATCTTGCCTGAACATAATTCACATCTCATGATTTTGTGAAACCGGTTTCTCATGAATAAAAAACAGGCAGCCTGCTGCCGGACAATCTTACCCTGAAAACTGAGACAGAAATCATGGCGAATAAATATGCAGACGCCGCCCGCTCCATTGTTGCTGCGCTTGGCGGCCTGGAGAACGTTACGGCGGTGACCCACTGTATGACGCGACTGCGTTTTGTGGTACACGCACGCGAAAAGATTAATGATGCCGCGCTAAAAGCGATCCCGGGCGTAATGGGTGTGGTCTATACCGACACACAGTGTCAGGTGATCATTGGCAATGACGTAAACCTCGCTTACCAGGCGGTGCAGCAGCTCGGGACGCCCGGCGCTTCTGCCACCGCAGCCGCGCCGGCGCGGAAAATCACGCTGCGCCGCATCGGAGCCGGCATTCTTGATGCGCTGGTGGGCACGATGTCACCGCTGATCCCGGCTATCATCGGTGGCTCAATGGTTAAGCTGCTGGCGATGATGCTGGAGATGGGTGGCGTGCTGGAGAAAGGCAGTTCAACGCTGATCATTCTCAACGTTATCGGCGACGGCGCTTTCTTTTTCCTGCCGGTGATGGTTGCGGCTTCAGCCGCGCTTAAATTCAATACCAATATGTCGCTGGCGATCGCCATTGCCGGAGTGCTGGTACACCCCAATTTTATCGACCTGATGGCGAAAGCCGCGCAGGGCCAGACGGTGGAGTTCGCGTTTATTCCGGTAACGGCGGTGAAATATACCTATACCGTGATCCCCGCGCTGGTGATGACCTGGATCCTCTCCTGGATCGAACGCTGGGTTGATCGCATCACCCCTGCCGTGACGAAAAATTTCCTCAAGCCGATGCTGATCGTCCTGCTGGCCGCGCCGGTAGCCATTCTGCTTGTCGGGCCGCTGGGGATCTGGATCGGCAGCGGCATCTCTGCGCTGGTCTACACCATTCACGGCTATCTGGGCTGGCTCTCAGTCGCCATTATGGGCGCACTCTGGCCGCTGCTGGTGATGACCGGTATGCACCGCGTTTTTACCCCTACTATCATTCAGACCATCGCTGAAACCGGCAAAGAGGGCATGGTGATGCCGTCAGAGATTGGTGCCAACCTCTCGCTTGGCGGCGCGTCGCTGGCAGTCGCGTTTAAAACCAAAAACCCGGAGCTGCGTCAGACCGCTTTTGCCGCCGCCGCCTCTGCCATTGTCGCCGGTATTTCCGAGCCGGCGCTGTACGGTGTGGCCGTGCGGCTGCGCCGTCCGCTGATCGCCAGTCTGATCAGCGGTTTTATCTGCGGCGCGGTGGCCGGCATCGGCGGACTCGCCAGCCACTCTATGGCCTCACCGGGCCTGTTTACCAGCGTCCAGTTTTTTGATCCTGCTAACCCCATGAGCATTGTCTGGGTGGGCGGCGTTATGGTGCTTTCCGTGGTGGTTTCATTTGTGCTGACGCTGCTGCTCGGCTTTGAGGATATTCCTGTTACCACACCAGCAGAAAAGCCGCAGCCGGCCACCGGCAATGTCGCCATCCCTACCCGTTAATGATTGAGGTTTTTTATGTCTGACACGCCATTCCCGGCCGGTTTTTTATGGGGCGGCGCTTTAGCCGCCAACCAGTCTGAAGGAAGTTACCTGGCCGATGGTAAAGGGCTGACCACGGTGGATATGATCCCGCACGGCGCTAACCGTATGGCGGTTAAGCTGGGGCTGGAGAAGCGGTTTACGCTGCGCGAAGAGGAGTTCTATCCCAGCCATGACGCTATCGATTTTTATCATCGCTATAAAGAAGATATCGCGCTGATGGCAGAGATGGGCTTTACCGTTTTTCGTACCTCTATCGCCTGGAGCCGGCTCTTTCCCGGCGGCGATGAGCTGACGCCGAATGCGGACGGGATCGCTTTTTATCATAAAGTATTCACCGAGTGCCGAAAATATGGCATTGAGCCGCTGGTTACGCTCTCTCACTTTGATGTGCCAATGCATCTGGTCATTGAATATGGCTCATGGCGCAATCGTAAAATGATCGATTTCTTTGCGCGCTACGCGCGAACCTGCTTTGAAGCGTTTGATGGCCTGGTGAAGTACTGGCTGACCTTCAATGAAATCAATATCCTGCTGCACAGTCCCTTCTCAGGCGCTGGCCTGGTATTTGAACCCGGCGAGAATCATGAGCAGGTGAAGTATCAGGCGGCGCATCATGAACTGGTCGCCAGCGCGCTGGTGACAAAGATTGCGCATGAGGTTAATCCGCAGAACCAGGTGGGCTGTATGCTGGCGGGCGGTAACTTTTATCCATGGTCGTGCAAGCCAGAGGATGTCTGGGCCGCGCTGCAGAAAGATCGTGAAAACCTGTTCTTTATTGATGTTCAGGCGCGCGGAGCCTACCCTGCCTACAGCGCACGACTGTTCCGTGAAAAAGGCGTAACCCTTGAAATAACGGATGAAGACACAGCCATTCTGCGTCACACGGTAGATTTTATCTCCTTCAGCTATTACGCCTCGCGCTGCGCCTCGGCAGAGATGAATGAGCAGAACAGCAGCGCCGCCAACGTTGTTAAATCGCTGACCAACCCGCACATTGCGCGCAGCGCCTGGGGCTGGGGAATCGATCCGCTGGGCCTGCGCATCACCATGAATATGATGTATGACCGTTATCAGAAGCCGCTGTTTCTGGTGGAGAATGGCCTCGGCGCACGTGATGAGCTTACCGCCGCCGGTGAAATTCATGATGACTACCGCATCAGCTATCTGCAGCAGCATATTGAGGCTATGGCAGAGGCTATCGCCGATGGCATACCGGTGATGGGCTACACCACCTGGGGCTGTATCGATCTGGTCGCCGCTTCCACAGGTGAGATGAGTAAGCGTTATGGCCTGGTCTACGTTGATCGGGATGACATGGGCAACGGCACCCTGCAGCGCACGCGCAAAAAATCCTTCTGGTGGTATAAAAAAGTCATCGCCAGTAACGGACGCGACCTCAGTTCTGAATAATATGCGCAGGCCAGCCAGCTGGCCTGCTGCTCCCCCGAAATAGATCTGCTATTTCACAATAAACCACATAATTAATTTTTTTATGAGCGATTTACTGTATTAGGCGTTCATCTAACCTGGTTACTCTCTTCACATCCGGTTTTATACCCCCTGGCGGCATCCAGGAATTGTATTACCGACTCACTAATCCCCTCTTCTAACTGCAAACAGTAAAGGCATAATTTTCACACCAACCTCAGGGCGATATTAACTATGGAAAAAAACCCTCTTAATAAACTTTCACTTTGCGAAGCAACAGCGCATTTCCGGCCAGAGATAAATGCGCTGGTAGATATATTAAACCCGCCTGAATCAATCTGGGCCCGTTTAAAGTCCGTAGTAAATGCCTGGCAACTATTTGAAAAAGAAAGCACTAAGTATACTTTCATGAAAAAGTCACATTTAATAGCAACTCTTTACCGTGAACATACTTCAGGCATCTCTCTTGGGCGGTGCAATATTAAAAGAAGAGAGGTGGATAACGAAGGTACTGTGCGTGGTTCATTAAGATATAAACTGACTGATGTTATTTCTATGGACGCTCCCCTTCCATTACATATGGTCGATGAAGCCGTTAATTTATTTAACGCCGGTGGAACACCAGATTTCAGACGAAATAGCTATGAAGAATTGTGCAGCTTCAGAATCATGCTCGATCAGCGAGCGCGTCTTCTGCGCGAGCATAAAAAACTTCCGGCAACCGACTCTCTTTTAACTGAAGATAAGCATATCAATTTTCGCAAGCTGAAATTGGATAACATATATATTCCCAAAGATATGTTCGAAAAGGCTGATTTTAGCTACAGCTCCCTTGGGAAACGAGATATTACAGGGCATAATCTTTCTTGGGCCATATTTAAAAATAGTTCAATGCAGCTTGATTTTTCCAGACTCTCTGACGAAGAGAGAGATATCGATTTATTCTTTAATCATCATAATAACCCAGAAGGAACGCCATTAACGGCATTACAGAGTATCGATAATCGCTTTGCTGATTTTAAAAAACAGCTGGCGCGAGAAATTATCAATGAGTTATCGCGTCAGGATATCACTTTGCAACAGCTGATTAGCACAGCCATACCGATACTTGAGGTTTTTGGCAAAGAACCTTTCTGTTCAGATCCCAGTATCAGGCAATGGCACGACAGGCTGACGGAAGAGTGGTTTTATTCTAATAGACATATCTCAGGCAGCAATCTGAACCTCTTATCTCATGCAACAATTGAAAATTTCCTTCGCCTTATAACGCATGACTCATCTTTATTGTCGCAAAAAAATGCATTATTTCATCAAATAATTGATCTTACAGTTTCTGAGAACCATGAAAATTCCAGTATTGCCGCTCGCGCTCAGGAAAGCTATGACCGCTATCTTCAGAGCAGAGAAGTTACGCCTTATACGCGCTTTGAACACTTCAGCCGCACCAGTGCCCTCTCTGAACCTACACAAGTTAATCTGCAGGAGAGTGATGCGGTAAATCTCGTGTTGATGCCTGCGAATCCAGGCGGCCCGGTTCTTTTAATGAGTCTTGACACCATGCGCGGCATGCTGAGGCCCGATCCGCTGAACCCCGTCTGGAACCATTTTTATCAAATGGATACGCCGCAAAACTGCTTAAAAATGGTTGAAGTGAACCCGGAAAACCTGTTTCGCCGCGACTTTCCTCAGTTTCTTACTCCATTTCTGGCAGAACAGCAGAAAAATACGTTAAGCAAATTGCTGGACCTGCTCAAACTGGGAAAGTTCCGTAAAGCTTTTGACAACGCAACCGAAGCAAAGTCCTCAACTGAAAAAATGATCGATAAAGCCACCGAATTTAAGCTGGAAGCGCACTTTCGCCCTATGCTGTACCCTGACGAGTACTGGAGTCAACTGACGCAACAACATGCGCGGGCAGTTACAGAAGCTTATGGGATAGCAGATGCATCGCCGCGAAACAAAGCAGAGTATTTTCTCTGCATATCTGCAGTATTTACGCTCCTCTCTTCCAGTTTTTACTTTGGAACAGAAACAGAATCGCCTTTGCCACTGCGCGCCTACGCTCATGCTTTAATGCTTCAGGCGGCAAAATTTGACCCAACAATTTTTGACTCGCCTTCTTTGCTTATCAAGTGGCAGAATCAATTTCAGGGAAGTAACGGATTACTTGAATGCACGGCGGCTTTGTCCCAGGGCATGTTTGACTATTTGAACAGAGTCTGTCCGCAAACCCTGGCCGCGGTTCGCCCGCTGGCGTGGAGTTAACGTCGCGGCTCGCACAACCTGTGGCTACAAATGAGCGGTGGCAATAGACCGGTTTAAAAGCTTCATCCCGTACTGGTTACGCATTTCATGGCGTAAATGGTACTATCCCGGCTTTACTGACCAGGAAGAGTGCCATGCAGATAAAAGGATTTCCTGCCCCGTATTCAAAAGGATCCTGCCTTTGGCTGTGCTGCGCACTGCCTGCGCTGCTGGTGCTGCTTAGCTGGCCGATGGCATACGCCGCTGAGCATACTGCCGCTGACAATCGCGCTAACCGCATTGTCAGCGGTATCCTGAGTTTTACCCGCTGGCCACCTCCGGTGCAGGTGCCGCAGCTCTGCATCCTGGCCTCCGCCCGACACCTCACGCTTTCATCAGCCGACGCGCCGCCTGCCACGCCGTTCAGCGTCGTGCGCGCTGACAGCGCTGGCAGGTTATCCGCGCTGCACTGCGACGCGGTCTATTTCGGCACGGAAACTCCGGCTCAGCAGCACGCTGCTCTGGCAGCAATGCCTGATAAAGCGGTGCTCAGCATGGCGGAAAATAACCCTGACTGCGCAACCGGCGCCACTTTCTGTATGATTTTTGGTGAGGAACGTACCCGTTTTTCGGTGAATCTCGATTCACTGGCACGCAGCGGCGTCAAAGTCAGTCCCGATGTGCTGATGCTGTCGCGTAAAGAGAACCAATAAGATGAAATTTTTACTGAGAAAACGTCAGGGTTCATCACTGCGCGGTCGCCTGCGCCGCATCAGCACCATAAATGCGGCGGTGATCCTGCTGCTGTGCTGGCTGCTGATGACCTCGACCTCTCTCTACTTTATTAAGCGTTACGAAAACCGCAATCTGGCGCTGACGGCAACCACGCTGAGCACCAGTCTTACTGCGGCAACGGTATTTGAAGACAGCTATGATGCGCACAGTAAGATTGCCATGCTGGGTGACAAAGGGATGTTTGCGTCGGCGCAGCTGGTCACCGCCAGCCATACCGTACTGGTTGACTGGGTCAACCGCCGCGAACACAGCGGCTTCTATGAAAAACAGCTGCGGCAGTGGATCTACGCCAGTCCGGTCACTGTTGATATACAGCACGCGGGTACCCGGGCCGGCAGCCTGACGCTGGCCGGAACGGTGAATGGCGCCAGCGAGTTTATCCACTACTCCATCCTGATCCTGACCTGCGGCATGCTATGCGTGCTGGTGATCTCTTTTATGCTGAGCGAGTTTCTCCATCGCGGCATTCTGCTCTCCATGCGCACTATCACGCGCGCCATTCACTATGTGATCCGCACCGGTGATTTTACCCAGCGCGTGCCGCCTGAACCGATCAATGAGTTTCAGCTGCTCTCCAGCGATCTGAACGCGCTGCTGAGTGAGATGCAGACGCTGAAAGCATCGCTGCTGCGTGATAACCGTTCGCTGGCAGAAAAAGCGCTGACGGATCCGCTTACGGGTCTGGCGAACCGTTCTGCTTTTGTGGCGCGGCTGGCGCAATTGCTCGATCGTCCGTTAACGCCGCCGCGCTTTGCGCTGCTGTTTCTGGATGGTGACCGCTTTAAATGCATTAACGACAGCTGGGGACACGCTGCCGGGGATGAAGTGCTGAAAGCCACCGCTGAACGCCTGGCTGGCCTGATCTCAGAGGGCGATCTGGTTGCACGCATGGGGGGCGATGAGTTCGCAATGGTCCTGACCAGCCGCACCACCCCTGCCCGGCTGCAGGAACTTCGGGATGCCATACAGCACGCGGTGCGCCAGCCTATCGCGCTCAGCGAAGACCGCACTATTACCACCTCGGTCACCATCGGCTATGCCTGGGCGCAGTCTGGCGACAGCGTGGCCTCACTGCTGGAGCGGGCAGATTTGCATATGTATAAAAACAAAAAATTGAATAAGGATCGGCTGTGAAAATCTATGGTTGCCTGATGGCGCTGATACTCACCTGCGCGGGCTGCCAGTCCGGCGGGTTTACCCGTGCCCAGGTTGCGGCGCTGCAGCAGGAGGGGTTCAGTCAGAACAGCGAAGGCTGGGGGCTGGGGTTACCCAACCGTATTCTGTTTGGCATTAATGAGTCAGAACTTACCGCAGCCAGTAAACAGCGCATCGCCTCCACGGCCGGCACGCTGGCAGCTACCGGTATTACGCATCTGCGCATTGATGGTCATACCGATAACTACGGTGAAGCGGGCTATAATCAGCAGCTTTCACTTAAACGCGCCAATGCCGTAGCGCAGCAGTGGGCCGCCGGCAGCGGCGTCCCGCGCGCGAATATTGTGACGCGCGGGCTGGGTATGCGGGTGCCGGTTGCCAGCAACAGTACCTCGCAGGGGCGTGCGCAGAACCGCCGCGTCGCTATTGTGATCACGGCGCCGTAGCGTGACCACCGCGCTCCAGCGCATAGAAATAGAGCCGGTCGCGGGCGAGGTTTTTCATTTTGACTTCGCACATGATATCGAACCGGTCAAACGAGAGCGCCCAGTCGTTTAGCGTCTGATTAAAGAAGTAGTCCGAATGCGCGCGCAGCTTCATTTTGGAGGCTGCCAGCGCGTTCTGATCGGGAAAACCGCTATCGGGGATCAATCCTTCCTGCGCAATCGAGTAGTGCAGCACCGGACGCACGCCGCGCCAGGAGTCGATAATCTGTGCAATCCGGCCATCGTCAGGTTTGATAAAGGCATTCTCTTTTACCCAGTGATGGTGAATATCCAGCACCACCGCGCACAGCTCGCGCGCCTGAAGCACATCATCCAGCGCGCAGGAAACCTCATCATTCTCTACCGTCAGCATATTACGCGCCTCAGGGCTGAGCCGCATAAACGCATCGCGAAAACCATCAAACCCCTTTTTGCCGTTCATATGGATATTGATTTTAAAATCCTGAAAACGCTGTCCATAGCCCATCAGAACGGCACAGGTGGCATGATATTCAATATCCTCAATTGCACGCTCCACCACCCCCTCATTATCAGACGCCAGCACGGTATATTGTCCGGGATGAAACGAGAGCCGAATATTGCTGGCGCGCGCCAGTTCGCCACAGCGGGCAAACAGCGGCGCCAGCTCCGGCATCGCCTCGCGGTAGAGTGGCGTAGCCTGCGGAACGGTATAGAGCGGCAGCAGATCGCTGCCGATACGCATCATGCGCAGTGCATCAGGCAGCGTGGCGAGCTGTTCCAGCAGAGCATAAAGATTGGTGAGGTTAGTACGGGCCAGCCCAATTAGCAGCGTGGCGGCGGCATCACCCTGCATGCCCAGAAAGCGGGTACGAGTGGTGCTTTTGAATGGAAAAGGCTGCTTCGCCTCATGATCGAAATACTTACACGCAAAACCCAGTTTCATAGAATTCCCCTTAACAGCAGCTAGTGAGTCTAGCTCTCAGACAGGAATGCGCGAGGCGGAGAAAAAAGAAAACGGGCAGCTGCATGGTCGCAGCTGCCCGGAGGGTTACATCTCAGGGAAGGTCAGATTACTGCCCGGTGCTTCACGATGCAGATGGATAAAGTTCAGGTGACGCTCATAGTGATCGAGAATATCGATAATCACCTGCTCCTTGTTGTAGTCCATCAAATCGTTGCCCTGGCTTCCTTCCAGTAAAAAGGTCTCCAGCCGGTAGTAGTGCGATTTACCGCTGCGGGCGCGGTAGGTAAAGCCGGGAATTGAATATTGCTGCGGCCAGACCTGATACATAAAGCTCTGCTCTTCACCCAGATCAACGCGCAGCTCAAGGTGCCCCAGCGCCTGTCCCTCTTCAGCCGGCATTTTCTCCAGCATTACGTGCGCCCCGCGCAGCTCCAGCTCTTTCGCCACATCTTCCATCGCCGGATAGATAACCGTTTCCATCATCCGCTGCGTGTAGCGCGTACCCGGATAGTTCATCAGGCGCGACAGCCGCTTCTTCCAGCTCAGGCGATCGCTGCTTGAGGGAATATAGGGCGCGGTTTCACGCACGGCGCTGGCGCGACGATGATCTTCTACCTTCAGCGATTTCCACAGGCCGGCCATCACAAAGAAGATCACAAAGCTAAACGGCAGCCCCATGATAACCGTGGTGTTCTGCAGTGCAGAAATACCGTTAGTCATCAGCATGCCCATGGTCAGCACCCCAATCGCGATTGACCAGAAGATACGCAGCCAGTTAGGCGCGTCGCTATTGATATCCTTGAGCTTTGAGGTGAAGTTACCCAGCACCAGCGAACCGGAATCCGCTGAGGTAACGTAGAAAAGCATTCCGGTAATGGTCGCCACCGACGCGCTGAGCTTAAACGCCGGATATTGCGCCAGCAGACTGTAAAAGCCGCGTTCAGCATGCGCCATCACTTCCTGCGCAAAGCCGGCATCGCCGTGAATAATTTCATACAGCGAGGCATTACCGAATACAGAGAGCCATAGCAGGGTAAATGTAAAGGGAATGAACAGTGTGCCAAGCACAAACTGGCGAATGGTGCGGCCGCGAGAGATTCGCGCCAGGAACAGGCCAACAAACGGCGACCAGGCAACCCACCACGCCCAGAAAAACAGCGTCCAGCTGTTCATCCACTGGGTCGGACGATCGAACGCAAATGTATTCAGCGTCATGCCCATAAAGCGGTTGATATAGTCGCCAACGTTCAGCACCAGCGCGTTCAGCAGGAAGTCTGTTTTGCCCATAAACAGCACAAACAGGATCAAGCCGAGCGCCAGCGCCACGTTCAGCTCAGACAGGATCCGGATACCTTTGTCGACGCCCGATGTGACGGAGATCGTCGCAATGATCACCGACAGGACAATCAGCGCCATCTGCGCGGTCAGTCCTTCAGGGACGTCAAACAGTACCTTCAGGCCATAGTTCAGCTGCACTACCCCGATACCCAGCGTGGTAGCGATACCAAAAATGGTGCCGACTACCGCAGCGATATCCACGGTATGGCCAATCGGTCCATTGATGCGTTTACCAAAGATCGGATAGAGCGCTGAGCGAATGGTGAGCGGCAGATTATAGCGGTAGCTGAAGTAACCGAGCGCGATCCCCATCAATGCGTACATTGACCAGCCGGTCAGCCCGTAGTGAAACAGCGTCCAGACCATCGCCTGACGCGCCGCTTCCATGGTTTGTCCGGCCCCCTCCGGCGGCTGCATATATTGCGACACCGGCTCTGCAACGGAGAAAAACATCAAATCGATTCCGATACCGGCGGCAAACAGCATCGCCGACCAGCTCAGCAGGCTGAACTCCGGTTTGGATTGCTCCGGCCCGAGCTTAATCGCGCCATAGCGCGAGCAGGCCATATAGACCACAAAAACGATATAGAGCGTGGCGGCCAGCATGTAATACCAGCCAAACGTGGTTGAGACCCAGTTTACCGCTATCTGGATCCAGGCGCCCGCAAGGTCGCTATAGAGAATGGTGACAAGTGAAAATGTCAGAATCAGTCCGGCCGAGGTGAAGAACACCACGGGATTAATTCTGTCCTTTTCACTGGCAGGTGGATTAATCATCGATAACCTCTGGTTAATTTCCTGTAACTACTTAATAAATTGATGCGATCAGTGTGGCTGATCTTGTTGTTGTACTCCCTGCTTTACCTCCGTTAGTTGGGCACGGTGATAAATCGCTACCAAGCGTAGCTCACCGTTTGGCTTTTGTAACAAACGAAGTACACCATCCTAACAACTTTCTTTTTTATATTGAACGTGCAATCAAAAAAAGTTTTAATAGGGGTCTCGATTTGAGGTGGAGCGGTAGTGATGCCAAAGGTAGGAATGCAGCCGATACGTCGCCGGCAACTGATTGATGCGACGCTTGATACCATCAACGACGTAGGGATTAACTACGCCACCATCGCGCAAATTGCCCGACGGGCTGGCGTCTCTACCGGCATCATCAGTCACTATTTCAAAGATAAAAATGGCCTGCTCGAAGCTACCATGCGTGATGTCACGCGCCAGCTGCGCGAAGCCGTTTCCATGCGGCTTAAACCGCTGGCAGACGCCAGCACCGAAGCGCGCCTGCTGGCCATTGTGGAAGGTAACTTTGATGATACCCAGCTGCACAGTGCCGCCATGAAAGCGTGGCTCGACTTCTGGGCAAGCAGCATGCATCAGCCGCAGCTGGGCCGGTTAGAGCGGGTCAGCAGTCGCCGCCTGTTCTCCAGCCTGGCTGCAGAGTTTCGCCGGGAAATGCCGCGCGAGCAGGCCCGACTGGCAGCTTACGGTTTGGCTTCTATGATTGATGGCTTGTGGCTGCGTGCCGCATTGAGTGGCAAGCCCTTTGATTTAGCGATTGCCAGAACGCTTACCACCCAATTTATTCGTCAGCAACTGGCTGACTCACCGAATCACTGAGGAAGGAGAAAACATGTCCCGATTCACCGAACAGCACCTCTACATTGATGGCAAATTTGTCCCCTCTGCAGCAGGTAACACCTTCCAGAGTATCAACCCTGCTAATGGCGATGTGCTGGCAGAAGTCCATGAAGCTGAGCGTGCGGATGTCGATCGCGCCGTTGAAGCCGCGAAAAAAGGCCAGAAAATCTGGGCTGCGATGACGGCGATGGAGCGCTCGCGCATCTTACGGCGTGCGGTGGAGATCCTGCGTGAACGTAATGACGAACTGGCGGAACTGGAAACGCTGGACACCGGTAAACCGTTCAGCGAAACCCAGGCGGTAGATATTGTCACCGGTGCTGATGTACTGGAGTACTATGCCGGGCTGATCCCTTCACTGGAAGGCCAGCAGATCCCGCTGCGCGACACCTCTTTTGTCTATACCCGCCGCGAACCGCTCGGCGTGGTGGCCGGGATCGGCGCATGGAACTATCCCATCCAGATTGCGCTGTGGAAATCGGCACCGGCACTGGCTGCGGGTAACGCCATGATTTTCAAACCCAGTGAAGTTACTCCGCTGACCGCGCTGAAGCTGGCTGAGATCTACACCGCGGCCGGCGTGCCGGATGGTGTTTTCAACGTGCTGAACGGACGCGGCGCGGTGACCGGTCAGCTGCTGACCGATCATCCTGGTATCGACAAAGTTTCCTTCACCGGCGGCGTGGCCAGCGGTAAGAAAGTGATGGCAAACGCTGCCGGCTCGACACTGAAAGATGTCACGATGGAGCTGGGCGGTAAATCTCCGCTGATTATCTTTGATGATGCCGATCTCGACCTCGCTGCTGACATCGCCATGATGGCAAACTTCTACAGCTCCGGTCAGGTCTGCACCAACGGCACCCGCGTCTTTATTCCTGCAGCAGTAAAAGCGGAATTCGAGGCCAAAATCAGCGAACGCGTGGCGCGTATCAAAGCGGGCGACCTCGCCGATCCGGCCACGAACTTTGGTCCGCTGGTGAGCTTTGCCCATCGCGACAACGTAATGCGCTATATCGAATCGGGCATCAGCGAAGGGGCTACGTTGCTGTGCGGCGGTAAGCGCATGAGCGGCGCTGAATTTGATCAGGGCGCGTGGGTTGAACCAACCGTCTTTACCGACTGCCGCGACGAAATGACCATCGTACAGGAAGAGATTTTTGGCCCGGTAATGTCCATTCTCACCTATGAGAGCGAAGAAGAGGTCGTGCGTCGCGCTAATGCCACCGAATATGGTCTGGCCGCGGGCGTGGTCACGCAGGATCTTAACCGCGCGCACCGCGTTATTCACCAGATTGAAGCCGGTATTTGCTGGATCAACACCTGGGGTGAATCCGCCGCTGAAATGCCGGTAGGCGGCTATAAGCACTCCGGCATCGGCCGTGAAAACGGCGTGATGACGCTGCAGAATTACACCCAGGTTAAATCGGTGCAGATCGAAATGACCCGTTTTCAGTCAGTATTTTAATTGAGCTTACCTGAGGAGCGACTAATGGAATTTGATTACGTCATTATCGGAGCCGGATCCGCAGGAAACGTACTGGCTACCCGTCTGACCGAAGATAGCAATGTCAACGTACTGCTGCTGGAGGCGGGTGGTCCCGATTACCGCTTTGACTTCCGCACTCAGATGCCTGCGGCCCTGGCTTACCCGCTGCAGGGTAAGCGCTACAACTGGGCGTATGAGACCGAGCCGGAACCTTATATGAATAACCGCCGCATGGAGTGCGGGCGCGGTAAAGGGCTGGGTGGCTCTTCGCTGATCAACGGCATGTGCTATATCCGCGGCAATGCGATGGATCTCGACAACTGGGCCAAAGCGCCCGGTCTTGAGCAGTGGAGCTATCTCGACTGCCTGCCCTACTATCGCAAGTCAGAAACGCGTGATATCGGCGCAAATGACTATCACGGCGGCGAAGGTCCGGTCAGCATCACCACCTGTAAGCCGGATAACAACGTCCTGTTTGCGGCAATGATTGAAGCAGGTGTGCAGGCGGGTTATCCGCGCACCGACGATCTGAACGGCTATCAGCAGGAAGGCTTTGGCCCGATGGATCGCTTTGTTACGCCAAAAGGCCGCCGTTCCAGCACGGCACGCGGCTATCTTGATACCGCGAAGAAACGTCCGAACCTGAAGATCATTACCCATGCGACCACCGATCGCATTCTGTTTGACGGCAAGCGCGCGACCGGCGTTGAATACCTTGAGGGCGGCAGTAACACCCCGAAAACGGTCTATGCGCGGCGTGAAGTACTGCTATGCGCTGGCGCCATCGCCTCGCCGCAGATCCTGCAGCGTTCAGGTGTCGGTCCGGCAGAGCTGTTGCAGCAGTTTGATATTCCGGTCGTGCACGACCTGCCCGGCGTGGGTGAGAATCTGCAGGACCACCTGGAGATGTATCTGCAGTATGAGTGCAAAGAGCCGGTCTCTCTTTATCCGGCGCTGAAGTGGTGGAACCAGCCGAAAATCGGCGCCGAATGGCTGTTCAACGGTACCGGCGTCGGCGCCAGCAACCAGTTTGAAGGCGGCGGCTTTATTCGCAGCCGGGAAGAGTTCGACTGGCCTAACATCCAGTATCACTTCCTGCCGGTTGCCATTAACTACAACGGCTCTAACGCGGTTGAAGCGCACGGCTTCCAGTGCCATGTTGGCTCTATGCGCTCGCCAAGCCGGGGTCACGTGCGGATTAAATCACGCGATCCGCGCCGCCATCCGGCCATTCTGTTCAACTACATGTCGCATGAACAGGACTGGCATGAGTTCCGCGATGCGATTCGCATTACGCGTCAAATCATCAACCAGCCGGCGCTGGATAAGTATCGCGGTCGCGAAATCAGTCCGGGAATCGACTGCCAGACCGATGAGCAGCTGGATGAGTTTGTGCGTAACCACGGTGAAACCGCTTACCACCCTTGCGGCACCTGTAAAATGGGCAGCGATGAGATGGCCGTGGTTGATGGTGAAGGTCGCGTGCATGGCCTGCAGGGGCTGCGCGTGGTCGATGCCTCCATCATGCCGCTGATTATCACCGGTAACCTCAATGCGACAACCATTATGATTGGCGAGAAGATTGCGGATAATATTCGCGGTCGCGATCCGCTGCCACGCAGCACTGCCGACTACTATGTTGCCGGCGAGCGCCCGGTGCGCGGTGAGCCTGTACGGGCATAACCTCTCTGCAGGGCAGCGCAATGCTGCCCTGCTTCATACCGCTTTTATTCTCGCTGTAAAACTTGCCACGACGAATGCCCGATCGGACCAGCCGACACTGAAGCTGAACGAGTTAGTTGATCAACTAACAGTATGTTGTAATTATGATAGTGTGGCAGCTTCATTTTCCGCGCCTGCTGCTGCCAGAAAATGCTGCAGAATGGCATTCCGGCGCTCTCCCTGCCGGGTCACAATCGCGATTTGGCTGCCGAAGCGCAGCCGCGAAGGCGCAATTGCACGCATCTGCTGCAGCTCACACCAGCGTGCCGCATAGTGATCGGGCAGAAAGCCGATATAGCGTCCGGTTAAGATCAGAAAAGCGATACCTTCCCGGTCAGAGGCTGTGGCCGTACAGTTAAGTGACCGATGCAGGGCAGCGGCTTCCGCGCTCAGACGGTAGCCAGGCGCTATCGCTTCATAGCGATGCAGCACCGCTGGATCCGCCTCATGCGCCTGGCTGAAAAGCGGGTGCGTACTGCTGCAGTAAAGACAGGAGATCTCTTCATAGAGCGGCGTATAGACCAGGCCCGACACCGGCGCGGTATAGGGCAGCGCGCCCACATGCAGACGTCCGTCAAGCAAACCCTGCTCAATATCAGCGGCCGTAAGCATACTGATATTAATGCGGACTTCCGCACCCTTTTCGCGTAACGCTTCCAGCGCCTGCGTAATCTGCATACGCGGCTGCGTCACCAGATTATTGATAATGCCGATATTAAGTTCACCGCGCAGCTGTTTATGCATCTGATTTATTTGCTGGCGAAAATCCTCAACCGCCGCCATCAGGCTGGCGCTGTGGCGCAGGATCTCGCGCCCCTCATCCGTCAGGGCAAATCCCGCCCTTCCGCGCTGACAGAGCCGCATCCCGAGACGCTTCTCCAGATCGCTCATATGCAGGCTGATCGCCGAACGGGTAATGCCCAGCCTGCTCTCGGCAGCCGTAAAGCTGCCGCATTCGCTAACGACTTTAAACAGCCGCAGCAGACGCAGATCGAAATCGGTAACCTGCGCCAGCGTTTTAGGTTTCATTCAGGTGAGTTTTCCGCTGACTAAACTTAAGTTAATTAGCATTTAACTTAACCGATGCCTGATTGCAAACTCTGGCTATACACTCTGGAGAACCCGCCATGTCCGAACGCATAGATACCGCTTCCCTGAACCTGCAGTCGCACTGGATGCCCTCCAGCGCCAATCGTAATTTCCAGCGCGATCCGCGCTTTATCGTGGCAGCAGAGGGACGCTGGCTTACCGATGATCAAGGGCGACACATTTATGACAGTCTGTCAGGGCTGTGGACCTGTGGCGCTGGCCACACTCGCAGTGAGATCCAGCAGGCGGTAAGCCGGCAGCTCGGCGTGCTTGATTACTCCCCCGGCTTTCAGTATGGCCATCCGCTCTCGTTTCAGCTGGCAGAACGTATCACGCAGTACATGCCGGGCGATCTCAACCATATCTTTTTCACCGGCTCCGGTTCTGAAGCGGCAGACACCGCGGTAAAAATGGCGCGCGGCTACTGGCGCGCCAAAGGCCAGCCGGCCAAAACCAAACTGATCGGTCGCGCCCGCGGTTATCACGGTGTGAACATCGCCGGCACCAGCCTCGGCGGCATTGGCGGCAACCGCAAAATGTTTGGTCAGTTCATGGATGTGGATCACCTGCCGCATACGCTGCAAAGCGACCTCGCCTTCACGCCGGGTCAGGCTGAAACCGGCGGCGAGGCGCTGGCCAATGAGATGCTGAAACTGATTGAGCTGCACGATGCGTCAAACATCGCCGCGCTGATTGTTGAGCCGCTTTCCGGCTCCGCCGGAGCCATCATTCCGCCACGGGGTTATCTGCAGCGCCTGCGTGAGATCTGCACGCAGCACAACATCCTGCTGATTTTTGATGAGGTGATCACCGGCTTTGGCCGCATGGGACGCTGGACCGGCGCAGAGTACTTTGGCGTGACGCCGGATCTGCTTAACTTTGCCAAGCAGATCACCAACGGCGCCATCCCGCTGGGGGGCGTGGCCGCCAGCAGCGAAATCTATCACGCCTATATGTCACAGCCGCTGCCAGAGCATGCGGTGGAGTTTGCACATGGCTATACCTATTCCGCCCATCCGGTCGCCTGCGCAGCGGCTATCGCCACGCTTGACCTGCTGGAAAAGGAGTCGCTGATAGCGCAGTCGGCTGAGCTGGCACCGCTGTTTGAACAGCAGCTCCACGCGCTGCGCGGTTGTCCGCACGTGGTGGATATTCGCAACTGCGGGCTGGTCGGGGCGATTCAGCTGGCGCCGCGTGAAGGTGATGCCACGCTGCGCCCTTTTGAAGCGGGCATGCTGTTATGGAAGGCGGGATTCTATGTTCGCTTTGGCGGCGACACGCTGCAGTTTGGTCCGATGTTTTCTGCTCAGCCTGACGAACTCGACAGGCTGTTTAATGCGGTAAGCGATGCGCTGTATCGCCTTGCTTAAGCAATTACGCCAGCGCTTTCGCCTGCTGCAGCCGGTAATAGAGCAGCGACAGTAATATCAGCAGGCAGCCGAGCATTTGCCGGGCCGACATCGCTTCGCCATACCAGAGGGCCGCCGCCAGCACCGTCAGCAGCGGCTCCAGAATCATGATCAGTGCGGCGTTCGCCGCGCTGGTCATGCTCTGCCCTTTCAGCTGCAGCCAGAAGCGCAGGCTGGTCGCCAGCAGCGCGCTGGCCGCCAGCCAGCTCCAGGAGGCCAGCGCAATCTCCTGCGGCCAGCTTTCAGAGAGCAGCGACAGCACGCCTGCTACCGCGCCGGTGCAGGCGAGCTGTACCGTGGCCAGCGGACAGACAGGGACCGTCGCGGCAAAGCGGGTGGTGAAACAGAAGTAGACTGCCTGAACCAGCGCGGCGCCGAGGAACAGCAGCTGGCTCAGTTCAAAATGGAGATCCTGCCTGAGCGTCAGCAGCGCCAGTCCCGCGATGCCCACCGGCAGAGAGAGCCAGAACGCACGCGCCGGCCGGCTGCGCAGTATGACCCAGGCAAAAAGCGGCACAAACAGCATCGACAGGCTCATGATAAAAGCCCCCTCACCCAGCGAGCGCGTGGTGGCGACGGCATAAATCCACAGCAGCATATAAGCAGACTGCAGCAGCCCGCTCATCAGAACCGGCCTGATATTCCGCAGCGTATGGCGCAGCTCGGCGGCACGGCACAGCAGCAGCAGTACCACGCTGGCCGAAAGAAAGCGCAGCGCAACAAAGGCCAGCGCGGGCATACCAGCTATCGCTTCGCGTGAGCAGATCCAGCCAAATGCCGCGATGAGCGTGGTGCTCACCAGCAGGGCATCCGCCTGACGTTGTCTGGCTATCATTTATCTCTCCGCAGCGTGCGTAGTTGCCATCAGCTCTGGGCGCTCACCAGCCGGACGGCAAAACCAAAGAACAGCATACCGGTCAGCATGTTGGCAAATTTAACCAGCCGCGTGCGGCTGCGCAGGAAGCGGACCATCACCGCGCCCGCCACCAGCAGCACGGAGTAGTAGCTGAAGCTGATAAGCTGGATCAGCGCACCCAGCGTGGCGAACGCCGGCGCGGTATGAGTGACTTTGGGGTCGATAAACTGAATAAAGAAAGAGACGTAGAACAGGATAGCTTTAGGGTTAGTCACCCCCAGCAGTACCGCACGCAGAAAGTAGTTTTCTGCTTTGACCGGCTCAGCAGGCTGCGCATCCGCGCGCTGGCGCAGTGCGCCCATGATGATTTTGATACCCAGATAAAGTAAAAACATCGCGCCCAGATAGCGCACCATCATAAAAATGTGCGGGCTGGTGCGGATCAGCGTAGCAACCCCCGCCCAGGCAAGAAAAATCAGGATCAGATCGCCTGCCATGACGCCCGCAATCGCTTTAGACGCAGCTTTCATGCCGCGGCCCATGCCGGTGCGTAAAACATAGAGGCTGTTCGGGCCGGGTAACAGAATAATCACCAGCGCACCTGCCAGAAACGTCCATAAATCGATAATGCCTAAATCTTGCAACATCAGTGCCATAGCTCCATTCACCGCGCGTTATTCGCACGGCGTAATCATAATATTTATACCGGGTTAACCAGACGACAGCGCGCCGCTGCCGCGCGCTATGTTAGCAGGTATCCCGCATAAATCGCACCTCTGTCGCGTGCGGTTGCCGTGCATGAGAAGGTCGCAGACAGCAGCACGTTCGTTGCTAATGCGGGAAGCAGACCGGGGCATCCCTGCCCGGTTATTACACTTTGCTTTCAGGCAGTACGGTCAATACCGGCTGATGCCTGCGATGAAACAGCGGATAGGCGATGCTGGTTACAACCAGACTGATAATCCATGAGATATCCACGCCCGGGACCAGTTTTGCATAGGGACCGGAGAAAAACGCATTTTCGATGAAAGGAACCTGCACCAGGATCCCGGCAAAATAGACCAGCAGCGCCTGTGTATTAAGCCGCCCATAGCGTCCTCCGTCCGCCTGAAATATGGCTGCCACGTCGTAGTGCTGTTTATTGACGTAGTAGAAGTCGAGCAGGTTGATCACAATCCACGGGATCAGTACGGCGATCAGCGCCAGAATCAGGTTGATAAAAAATGCGACAAAGTTCTGCGATGCCGCCAGCGCAATCAAAATGCTGCCTGTCAATACCAGAGCGGACACCACCAGCCGCACCGCCGCCCCCGGCGTCCAGTGCGGACGGAAGGTCTGCAC
The DNA here is from genome assembly GCF_002473195.1 of Pantoea sp. UBA7232. Lineage (NCBI taxonomy): Bacteria > Pseudomonadati > Pseudomonadota > Gammaproteobacteria > Enterobacterales > Erwiniaceae > Pantoea > Pantoea sp. UBA7232. The sequence goes on along the minus strand of NZ_DKTK01000008.1, from coordinate 255,357 downwards.
GGCCGTTATCAGCGATAACACCGCCCCGTACAGGTTCATGGAGTTATGACAGATGATATTCACCAGAAACAGGATCATCAGCAGCGGTCCCAGCCAGCCGGTGGCATGACGCACCGCCATCATGGCGTCATCCGCCGGAGCAATACTGACGGCCATCATGCCAAAGACAAACGCCAGGATAGTTCCACCGCAGGCGCCGAGGTAAGTCGCCCAGAAAGGACGGGCGATCCCCACATCCGCAGGCAGATAGCGCGAATAATCTGAGGTATAAGGTGAAAAGCTGATTTGCCACACCGCACCAATGCAAAAGGTCCCGAACCAGCCTGCCGCGCTCAGCGATCCGCGCTGCCAGAAGTCTGCCGGTAGCGGCTGCGATAGCATCAGCGTCAGTCCCAGCAGCAGGGCCGCGCCCATGATCCATGCGCCAATTTTATTGATCCGGTGAATAAAGCGGTAACCTATCACGCCGATCGCTGTTGCCAGCACGGCGCCTAAAATCGTTGCGCTCGCCACCGGCAGCGCCGGAATGACATTGTTAATTACCCGGCCCGAAAGCGAGATATTGGAGATAAAGAACCCCAGATAGATTACGGTAGTAAAGCTGATTACCAGCAGCGAACCATAGCGCCCGAACTGCGCGCGGCTCTGTACCATCTGCGGAATGCCGGTTTTCGGCCCCTGCGCTGAGGTCAGCGCAAGAAAGATGCCACCAAAGAGATGGCCGGCGATAATCGCAGAGAGCGCGGAAATTACATTAAGGTGAAACGTTTCGGTTGCGATCGCCCCGCTGACCACCGCCAGCGGAGCAATATTGGTACAGAACCAGAGCGTGAACAGGCTGTGCGATTTGCCGTGCCGCTCAGACACCGGCACATAATCCACCGACTTGTTCTCGATAAACGGCCCCTGACGTGATGATTTTTCCACCTTACCCTCCAGTTGAGATGCAGAATTATTATGTGTTGCAGATACATCACTGGCGTTGTCATGCCATAGCCATCCCGACGATGTGCGTCTCGTCTTCTCGCAGGAGAAACTGCTGGCGGTAAGACTCCTGATATTTAGCGATCCGGCGGGCGAGGATGTGAATGGCCAGCGCCGGAAAGGGAATTAACGCATGATAAAGGGATCGTCGATGGGCTCATCGCTGGTGCGCAGCCATACCGTTTTGGTTGTGGTGTACTCCAGCGCGGCGTCAGTGCCGCCCTCGCGCCCGAATCCTGATTTGCCATAGCCCCCAAAGGGTGCCAGCGGTGAGACTGCCCGATAGGTGTTCAGCCAGACCACACCGCTGCGCAGCTGGCGCGTGATGCGATGCGCGCGCGTCAGATTTTGCGTAAAGACGCCGGCGGCAAGACCATATTCGGTGCCGTTAGCCAGCCGCAGCGCGTCCGCTTCCCCGCTGAAAGTCAGCACCGAAAGCACCGGACCAAACAGCTCCTGCACGACACTCTCTGCTGCCGGTACGCTGCTGCAATCAAGAATAGTCGGCGGATAATAGAAGCCAGGCTTGTGAACAGGCTCATGCCCGATAATCAGCTTAGCGCCCTGCTCCAGCGTGCGGCTGACGACCTGTTCAATGTTCTGTTTCTGGCGCAGCGTGCAGAGCGGGCCAAACTGCGTTTCAGGCTGCTGCGGACAGCCGATCACAATGCTGCGCACTTTACTCACCAGCCTCTCAATAAACGCCTCTTTAATACTGGCTTCTACCAGCAGGCGCGAGCCTGCAACGCAGCTCTGACCCGAGGCTGAGAAGATCGCAGCCACCTGAGCGTTCGCCGCACTCTCCAGATCGGCATCGGCAAAAACAATAAACGGTGACTTGCCCCCCAGCTCCAGTGAGGTGCTGGCGAGATTCTCCGCGCTGCCGCGTATAATATGGCGTGCGGTTTCTGCGCCGCCGGTAAAAGCGATATGATCGATAAGCGGGTGTGCGGTGAGCCGTGCACCGCACTGCTCAGCAAAGCCGGTGATGACGTTAATCACGCCGGGGGGAAAATCCGCTTCATCAATCAGTTCTGCCAGCGCCAGAAGGGGAGCCGGAGCCACCTCTGCTGCCTTCACTACCAGCGTACAGCCAGCGGCGATCGCCGGGCCGATTTTAACCGCTGACAGAAACAGCTGGCTGTTCCAGGGGATGATTGCCGCCACCACGCCCACCGGCTCACGTCTGACCCACGTTTCCATATCGGGCTTATCGATACTTAACGTGGCCCCCTCCATTTTATCGGCCATGCCCGCGTAATAGCGGTAATACTCCGCCACATAGGCGATCTGCGCCTGCGTCTCGCGAATAATTTTGCCGGTATCCAGCGTTTCAATACGTGCAAGCCGCGCCGCATCCCGCTCAATCAGATCGGCCAGCCGCAGCAGCAGTTTACCGCGCGCGCTGGCAGTAAGCGCGCGCCATGCCTCTGACGTAAACGCGCGGGCAGCCGCCTCCACCGCGCGGTCAGTCTCCTGCTGTTCTGCGCCGGCGATAGTTGCCCAGGGCTCCGCGGTCGCCGGATTCAGGGATGTGAACGAGGCGGCGCCGGTTACAAACTGCCCGTCAATATAGAGTTTAAACGCGTCCATCTCTCTCTCCGCTTAGTGGAATTCCGGAACGACCTGCTCAATAAAGCGCATCAGCGAAGCTTTTTTGCGCTCAAAGGTCATACCGCTGTCGAGCCATAGCGCATATTCGTCATAGCCCAGTGCTTCATAGTTTTTCAGCCGGGCGATCACTTCGTCCGCCGTACCGATAGCCAGGTTCTGGCGCATTTTTTCTGCGCTGTAATAGGTGTTAGCGGCAATCTCTTCATCACTGAGTGGCGCAATAAGCCCCTGCGTCACCGGACGCTCGTTTTTAAACCAGGCGCCAAAGTAGTGGTAGAAGCGGTTCAGCTCCTGCGCTGCCTGCTGTGCATCCGCTTCATCCGCCGCCACGAAACCATGCTGCAGCAGCATAATTTTTAGCGGCTGCTCCGGAGCGTATTCCCGGCACGCCTCTTTAAACGTGGTGATCAGGCGCACAATTTCCTCGTCTCCCTGATGCAGCGGCGTGCACTGCACGTTACAACCCTGCTTAACGGCAAACTCATGGCTGTTGGGATCGCGGGCAGCCACCCAGATGGGGGGATGCGGCTGCTGTTTGGGTAACGGCGAGGACGTAGTGGACGGGAACTGCCAGAACTCGCCCTGATGAGCATAATCACCGCGCCAGAGCGCTTTTACTGCCGGCACCAGCTCCCGCATGCGCTGACCGGCTCCCCAGGCATCAAGGCCCGGCAGCAGACGCTCATACTCAAACGCATAGGCGCCGCGCGCAATACCCAGCTCCAGCCGTCCGTTAGTGATGATATCGGTCATTGCCGCCTCACCGGCAAGGCGAATCGGATGGGTAAACGGCGCAATAATGGTGCCGGTACCGAGGCGCACATGTCGGGTGCGGTGCGCAATATCCACCAGATTGATGAAAGGGTTCGGTGCAATGGTGAAGTTCATACCGTGATGCTCACCGGTCCAGATCGCATGCAGCCCGCCGCGATCGGCGATTTCGCACAGCGTCATCATCTCTTCGTAGAGCTTATCCTGTGCATCATCAGCCGAGACGCGCTCCATATGCAGAAACAGAGAAAGCTTCATACCACCTCCTGATGGGCTGGCACAGAGAACTGGCGCACCGAACCTTGCGCTTCATCGCCGTAATAGAGGCCATAATTACCCGCCGCATATTCACGCATGTAGCGTCCCAGCAGCGCCTGCAGCGCACCGTTAGCCACCGGTACTGCAGCCAGATCCTGCAGATCGCGCCACTCTCCCTGGTCAACTGCGGGTAGCGTACCGCCGGTGGGCTGAGCGCATAAAAAGACAATATGCTGCTGCTTTTTCTGCCGATCCTCCCACATGGAGTAGATAAAGCCCGGACTGGCGGCAATCTGCAGCGTGCTGAATACCTGCGTCAGCGTTTCATCGACGCTGCGGCCGCGCATGGTTTGTGCCGGTAGCTCATACCCCTCTGACTGCCTGACCAGCAGCACCTTACCGGCGGACTCGATAAGCGCACTGACCACAACATCCGGCCCGCTAATCAGCGACTCTGCCTGCTGATAAGGGGTAAAATAGGCGCCGCGATAGTAGCCCAGACCCGCCGTGCCGCTGGAAGCGAACTGCAGCACGTTACCAATCAGAATTGCGTGGTCGCCTGCGTCAATCACCTGATGCAGCGCACACTCAAACCAGGCCGAACTCTCATCAATCAGCGGCGTGCCCTGCTCTCCGCGATGCCAGCTGACGCGCGCAAACCGGTCGGCAATTTTCTGCGCAAACACGTTTGACGTCTCTTTCTGCTGTTCTGCCAGAATATTGACGGCAAAATGGCGGCACTGCGTAAAATGTTCAAAGTTAGCCGAACGTTTGTCGATGCTGACCAGCAGCAGCGCCGGGTCGAGTGATACCGATGAAAAAGAGTTTGCGGTGAAACCAATCGGCTCACCTTTAGCATCCCGGGTCGTGACCACGGTTACGCCCGTCATAAAGGCGCCAAAGGCGTCGCGCAACTCTCTGCGTTTATCTGCGTCCATAAGTTACTCCTGAATAGGCTCTTGTGACGTGACGGGGGCTGCAACCGGCTCAAGGAAAGAGAGCATCTCTTGCGTGACCCGTTCAGCATCGGTCAGATTCAACATGTGTCTGGCGTTATCGATAACCACCGCCTCACCGTAAGGTGCTGCGCCGGCCATCTGGCGTGTCATTTCCGGACTGGAGTTGGCATCCAGTTCGCCCGTCATGACCAGCACCGGACAGCGCATCTCTGCCCAGCGATCGGCATACAGCGAGTCGCCTTCAGCAAACGCCTGATAGGCGCGCGCATAGCCTGCCGGGCTGACCTGCTGCAGCCACTCGCCGACTTTGTGACGCAGCGGCTGCTCCTCCGGGGTGGCGCTGAACCAGCGCTCCAGTGGCGCATCCAGCTGGACATCACCGCTTGCCAGCTCGTGAGCGCGCTGCAGGACCGCAGCGCGGGCCGCAGCTGAGCGCCTGAAGACGCCGCTCATGACGATGGCGCGGCTGACAGAGTGCGGATAATCAATTGCCAGTCCGGCGGTGATCAGGGCACCCATTGAGTGCCCGGCAACCGCAAAACGCTGCTCTGGCTGAGTGGCGAGAAAGGCTGCCAGCCAGGAAACGTAGTCGGTCAGCGTCGCGTGATGCCCGAAGCCTGTGCTGTCGCCATGCCCGGGCATATCCACTGCGATAACCCGAAAATGGCGGCTCAGTACCGCTATCTGGGGAAACCAGGCTTCCGCATTCATGCCCACGCCGTGAATCAGCACCAGCGGAGTGCCGGCTCCCGCTTCGAGATAGCTGACCTGCGCTGACGCCTCAGACAGCGGCTGGATTTTTCTGATCATGGCCAAGCTCTTTAAGATCAAGATAACGGTTACCGATGCGATGATGCGGGCGGCCGCCCAGCGCAGCGCCCAGCGCAATCACGATCTCGTCGCTGAACGGAGCATCATTGATGGTGAACTGCATGGTCAGATAATGTTCGCGCGAGCCCTCATCTTCTGTTCCCATCATCGGGACGAGGATCGGGGTGTTGGCCGGGCCGCGCGTATTGTTGAATGCCAGATAGGTTTTGCCCTGCACCGCAGAACGGTAGTGATTACCAAAATGCAGCGTATGAATCAGCGCTGAGGCGTGCTCCAGCTCGCCGTTCAGTCCGGTAACGGCACATTTGCCATAGGCGACCACGCGATCGCCGCCCCCCGCTTCTTTAACGATTAATCCGGTCAGCAATTCGCCTAATACCGGCGCCATCTCACGGATTTCTGGTGCCAGATCTTCAACAAAGCCTCTGCCAGCCCACGGATTTTTGACCACGGCTGCAGCCGCAATCATCACCAGCGGCGTGCCCGCCGCTTTGCCGCCATCGGTATACACGGTTTCAGTGGTGACGACGGTTTTACGAATATCCGGATGCATGTAAACCCCTTTCAAGTTAACGGTTTGTTAATTGCTACTGGTGAAAGGGGTATAGCATCGCCACTTTTGGGATGTCAAAACATGGTATACCATCATACAGTCATACCTTAATTGCCTGCTTTGTATGCGCCAGGATGCGCCAGACGCGGTCCTGGGCCATTTTTAGCGGGCTGCCAGTGCAGGTTTTAGCGGGTAGAAAATCAGCTATCGGAGTGTGACTGGCATCATAAAAGTGATGCAGGCCAGCGCAGCGGAAAAAAATCATTTGATTGATAAATATGCATTATTTTTAAAGCCCGCGCGGGAAAAGGGAATACTTCAGCGATAAGTGATAAAAATGTGAGCAATGACAAATTCCGGGTATGGCGGCGTCAGACGAAATCACAGCGCCGCTGAGGGCTTTATGACCTCAGACTCTGTTGCAGCCACGTCCGCGACGTTGCGTTAACTGCCGGAACAGTGCTAATAGTAAAAAAGAGCGCGCGCAGGGGGCTTCGCGCAACGGTTCTTAACGCGGGACAATAGGGAAGATCATGATTGCGATTCACTCCTTAAGGATTGAAAACACGCCGGTGACACTGCGGGAACTGGCGCTGGTCAAAGTAAGACAGGCAATCATCTCAGGCTATTTTAAAGCGGGCGATCGTCTGGTTGAACGCTCATTGTGTGATGAGCTGGGCGTCAGTCGTACCGTGGTGCGGGAAGTGATCCGTTATCTTGAAGCGGAAGGACTGATCGAAAACCTGCCTAAAAAAGGGCCTATTGTGGCGCGGCTGACCTGGGAGATTGCGCAGCAGATCTACAGCATACGTCAGCTGCTTGAATCTGCAGCTGCAGAAGATTGCGCCCGCAAAGCCACAACGGAAGATAAGCAGAAGCTGCACACCCGGCTGATGCGAATTGCCAGAGCATCTGAACATCATGACGATATTGAACGGGTTGAAGCGTCTCAGGCGTTTTATGAAACGCTGTTTTCGATTGCGGAGCATCATATCGCCTGGGAAATCGTGCAGCGGCTCAACAGCCGTATCAGCCGGCTGCGCGCCATGACGCTGCGCAGCCCTGAACGCCAGGTTGCCGGATTTGAACGTATGTCGCGTATCTGTGCGGCGGTTGAAGCCAGCGATCCGCAGCAGGCCAGAGAAGCGGTGATACAGCATCTGACGGAAGCTGCGCAGCTGGCAAAAACGATTCTGACAACGGAGGAGTAACCATGACCGCTTACTGGATAGCACACGTGACGGTGCATGATGCTGAGCGCTATCAGCGTTACCGGGATCTTGCACCGGCGGCCTTTAATAAATATCAGGCAACATTTCTCGCGCGGAGCGAGCAGGCGCTGACGCTGGAAGGCGAGAGCTGTGGCCGGCATGTGTTAATCGCGTTTCCCGATTATCAGACGGCCGTGGCGTGTTACCACTCACCCGAATATCAGCAGGCGCGTGCTGCGCGTGCTGATATTGCTGACGCAACGATTGTCATTACCGAAGGATTAGCCTGAACCGGCCCGGCTGCATAAATTACTTATCTGTTCAGCAAAATTAACTCATCGAACAAAATTCGTACGTTCGCTGAAACGTTGCTATTATAGTGACGCTAAACAGCAATGCGTTGCTGACGAGAAAGTTTACCGGTTATCGTTCGCCTGCCCGCCTCGCGGGCTTTTTTTTGTCTGAAATTCAGACTTTGTCGGTCAGACGCGGGCGTTCCGGGCGAAATCCCAGTCCGATAAGACGCCCAAACAGGTGACGCAGGAACGGGTAGCGGCTGATGAACTGCGGCACTTTTGACGGCGCGCTGCGCGTGCGTTTTTTACTGCTCATCTTTATCTGCAGAAACTGCGTGGCAACCGTCGGAAACTGACGCCGCCGCTGGACTTTCTGTAGCGTTTTTAGGCTCACCCTGCCCCTGAGCAGTGAAGGCGTGAGCAGATTAGCGGTGGCCACCGCATCCTGGATAGCCAGATTCACCCCTACGCCACCGATGGGCGACATCGCATGCGCCGCATCTCCGATGCAAAGTACCCCTGCCCGGCACCAGCTGTCGAGCCGATCGATCCGGATCGACAGCAGGCGGAACATTTCCCAGTGCGTCAGCACATGAAGCCGCGCTTCGCTAAAGGGGGCCACCTCAGCAAGCCGCGTAATAAATGCAGCGACATCGCCCGTTTTGAGCCGCTCAAACTCACCTTTTTCGATGGTATAGCCGCACTGCCAGTAATCACCGCGATCGATCACAATAAAATTCTGCTTCGGTCCTTTATGACCCATGCCGAGCGCCGGATCGTCGGGAAGCTTAGGGAGTGAAAACCACAGCACGTCACGCGGTGCGCCAAAACTCTGGCTGGTCAATCCGGCTTTAGCACGTACCTGTGAGTGACGACCATCAGCCCCGATCACAAGCGGTGCGTGAATAGTCTCTCCCTGTAACGTCGTCAGGCCGGTAACCCGGTCGCCCTCTCTGATAAAGTCAGCAAAGCCGGTCTCCTGCAGCAGCGTAAAATTGTCATACGCGCGGGCTTTGCGCGCCAGAAAATCAAGAAAATCCCACTGCGGCATAAAGGCGATAAAACGGCAGCGCACCGGCAGGCGGGAAAAGTCCGCCATGGTGATCTCTTCCCCACCCACTTCCGCCTGCAGCTTTTCAGCCCGCTGATGCGGCAGCGTTAACAGCTCATCCAGCAGACCAAGCTGGTGCATCACTTCCAGCGTTGAAGGATGAATAGTGTCACCGCGAAAATCACGCAAAAAGTCAGCATGTTTTTCAATCACAATCACATTTACGCCGGCACGCGCCAGCAGGTATCCCAGCATTAATCCGGCCGGACCGCCGCCTGCAATACAGCAGTCAGTATGGAGAGTTTTACCGTTGTGCATTCTGTCAGTTCCGCATCAATTTACTGATAATAATTATCATTTATATAGCATGTTATAGCGGTAAGGCGAGAATCCGATGCGCTTATATGCCCGTTTAGCAATCGCAGCGCTGCAATATTCTGTAAACATTAAAATAACCTGTTTTAAATAGTTTCCTTGCGGACCCGGCAGCTTATTCCAGGCTTATTAGATAATTTTTTACGCGAGATAAGCAGCCATGAAAGAGCAGAATCGGGATGTCGGCATTAAACCTTATGGCGGCTCAGCCGGCGGCTGGGGTGCACTGAAAGCGGTAGCAGATGCCATTCGCCGTCAGATGGCGGTGAAACAGGATGTGATTGCGTTATTTAAGGTCAATCAGCCGGAGGGATTTGACTGTCCGGGCTGCGCCTGGCCCGATCCGCGTCACGCCTCGTCGTTTGAGTTTTGTGAGAATGGTGCCAAAGCCGTCTCCTGGGAAGCGACCAGCAAACGCACCACGCCCGACTTTTTCGCCGCACACACCGTCAGCGAACTCTGGCAGCGCAGCGCGTTTGAACTGGAAGGTGAAGGCCGGCTCACGCATCCGATGAAATATGATGCCGTCAGTGATACTTATCAGCCCATTGAGTGGGAGACTGCGCTGCAGGAGATTGGCGCGCTGCTGCGCGGTTATGACGATCCCGATAGCGTGGAATTTTATACTTCCGGACGCGCTTCCAATGAAGCGGCCTTTCTCTGGCAGCTGTTTGCCCGCGAATATGGCACCAACAATTTTCCCGACTGCTCCAATATGTGCCATGAGCCCACCAGCGTAGGCCTGCCTGAATCCATCGGCGTCGGCAAAGGCACGGTAGAGCTGGAGGATTTCGATCACGCCGATCTGGTGATCTGTATTGGTCACAACCCTGGCACCAACCATCCGCGTATGCTGGGGACGCTGCGGGAGGTCTCTAAGCGTGGTGCAAAAATTGTGGCCATTAACCCGCTGCGCGAGCGCGGGCTGGAGCGTTTTACCTCTCCGCAAAGCCCGATTGAAATGCTCTCGATGGGGTCCACGCAGCTGGCCTCAACCTACTATAAAGTGCGCGTTGGCGGCGATGCGGCCATGCTCAAAGGGGTGATGAAAACGCTGCTGGCTATGCATGATAACGCGCTTGAAGCCGGCGAGCCGCCGGTTCTGGATGAGACGTTTATCCGTGAACATACTGAAGGCTTCGCGGCGCTGAAAGCGGATCTGGATGACACCAGCTGGGATCATATTCTGAAAGTCTCCGGCATGGATATCGCCGAAATCCAGAATATTGCCCACCTCTACGCCGCCGCGGAAAACACCATTATCTGCTACGGAATGGGCATCACCCAGCATCAGTACGGCACGCAAAATGTGCAGCAGATTGCGAACCTGCTACTGCTGCGCGGCAATATTGGCCGGCGCGGCGCAGGCATCTGCCCGCTGCGCGGACACTCCAACGTACAGGGCGATCGCACCGTGGGCATTACAGAGATCCCCTCGCAGACGCTGCTGGACAGTCTGCAGAAGGTCTTTGGCTTCACGCCCCCGCAGCAGCACGGGCACGGCGCGGTGGCGGCGATTCAGGCGATTCGTGACGGACGCTCAAAGGCGCTGCTTTGCCTGGGCGGCAACCTTGCTGAAGCGATCTCCGATCCGCAAATCACCTTTGAAGCGATGCGCAAGCTCGATCTGGTGGTGCATATGGCGACGAAGCTCAACCGCTCTCATCTGTTGATGGCTAAACATAGTTACCTGCTGCCTGTGCTGGGCCGCACGGAGCGGGATCGCCAGGCGTCGGGCGACCAGAGCGTCACCGTGGAAGATTCGATGTCGATGGTGCACGCCTCGCGCGGCACGCTGGAGCCTGCCTCGCCGCATCTAAAATCGGAACCGGCGCTGGTAGCAGGACTGGCAAAAGCGACGCTGCCGGCTTCCCGCGTAAACTGGGATAAAATGGTCAGCGACTACAGTAACATCCGCGATGCGATTGAAGCCGTCTTCCCCGCTTTTGAGAACTTTAACCAGCGCGTAATGCAGCCTGGCGGTTTCCGCCTGTACAACGCGGCTTCTGAACGTGTCTGGCTGACGCCGTCGAAGCGCGCGCAGTTTAAAGTGATGCAGGGCATCAATGAGGATCCGCGCTCGCTACAGTGTCACGATTTGGTGCTGACCACGCTGCGCAGTCACGATCAATACAACACGACGCTTTACGGGCTGAACGATCGTTATCGCGGCATTACCGGCCGGCGCGACGTACTCTTTATTTCTGCCGATGAAGCGGAGAGCCGGCAGCTGCGCTCCGGCGATACGGTCAATATGACCGCGCTCGATCCGCAGGGCAACCGTACGCAGCGCCGTATGGAGAACCTGACCCTCGTGATTTATGACATGGCGCCCGGTTCGGTAGCCGCTTACTATCCGGAAGCGAATATCATGGTGCCGCTCGACAGCCACGATACGCAAAGCGGTATTCCCGCGTATAAAAGTATTCCGGTGGTGATTGAGCCTTCCGGTGCCGCGCAGGCTGACAGCAGCGGCGTGCTGCGTTAAGTGCAGGGCTCCGGATACGCATTCATGCTGTCCGGAGCCGCGCTTTAGTGGCGAATCGCGCAGCCACATTGCGACATTTTGCCCGGGATATATTTTCCCTGATGGGAATGCCGCACTTCCAGTGCACCCTGCTGCCAGACGCTGCTGTCAGCACGCTGCTCCAGTAACCGGTTCAGCGTTTCTTCGATCTGTAACTCGCTGCGCGGTGCCCAGCGGGTAAGATGCCAGGTGGATGTTGCCGCTTCGGGCACGCTGCCATAGCCCGTTACCGCCACGTGCGCACCCTGACCAAAATCACGCACGGCCTGTAGCGCGCCAAACGCCAGCTCATCGCTGCTGCACACCAGCGCGTTAATACGTTCAGCGGCACGGGTTTTCTTCAGGTAGGTCATCATACTTTGATACGCCGCTTCGCGCTGCTCACTGCCGGCCGTCAGTAAAAGCTGTATCTCTTTCTCCTGCGTCTGCAAAGCGGCATTCACGCCTGCCAGCTGCTGGCTTATAGCCGGCGTGTCGCCGGCGTGCATAAAGCCTGTCCGCTGATGCCCCTGCGAAAGCAGCAGCAGGGCGAGCGCTTCGCCGGCGCTGTAGCGATCGCTGGCCAGTGCATCAGCATGAAGCTGCGCGACCGCAGGCAGGATCTCTGCGGCCAGAGTCTGCTCATCGTCGCAGACAGATGAGAGATACAGCAGATGCGTAACCGGCAGCTCGGCGGCATTATGCAGCGCCTGCTGCAGCTCCTCGCGTGACTGCGCATGAATCAATAGGCTGACCATGCCGCGTTTGTTGAGCTGAGCGCTGAATGCGCTGAGCTGACGCGCGGTTGCCGCATTTTCAGGCGCGCGACAGATTAGCGCGACAAGTGAAGAGGAAGCTGACATCAAAGAGGCTCCTGCCAGTCCAGGCTGGCCTGATGAATAAAACGGTGAGTATTCCACGTTACCCGAATAATGCGCTATCGCCAACAACCGGCGGTACGCTCTGATTAAGACCGGTGCACCGGACGGCTTTCAGCCGCGCCTTAACGATCACTTTGAGCCGGCAACTGTTACACTGTTGCCACTTATCTTCTGTTTGCGGAACCCTTATGCACGTGATTATCGATCCGGCCGATCGGCCTTTTATCCACCGACTGCTGGGCAGTGAACCTGACACCATCGACGCCAGCTCTGCTGAAGCGCAGCGCCTGCAGCAGGCTCTGGTTATCGCTCGTCAGCAGAAAAACCACGAAGCCGATCTCAACTGGAAACGTAACGCGCTCTATCTGGTGCTGTTTCTGTTTTTATATGGCGTACTCGGCGCGTCGTTAACCCTGGATCTCACCGGTCTGGCACAGGATTCGCTGCATAAAAGTATCGCTTATGCTCTGGCGGCAGTACCGGTGCTGATCGCTTTCTCAGGCCTGTTTATCTCACTGCTGTTTCTGTTTGTGACACGCGGCAGCGCGCGTCGTCTGCGCAGCTGGGACCAGGGCATCTGGGTACTTGAGAAATACACAGGGTGCAACCTCAGTATGCAGATCAACGAAATGGGCGCGCGCGCAACCAATTATTCACAATCCGCTATCAGCGTGGCGCTGGCGCTGTTTATCTGCGTCACCTGGGTGGTGATGTATAACTTCTTTACCTTTACCACCAGCGGCGTTATTGGCAGCGTTATCTCTCTGTTTATCACCACCATGACTTACGTCATGCTCGATATTCAGCTGCTGAAGTCCGGTAAGTCGATTGCCATTGATGAACCTCAGTTTCCGGCGGACGACGAGAAAGCACCATAAGCCTGGCAGGCAAAGGCGCGGGCGGAACGCATCTGCCCGCGCCCGCCACGCCTCGTCAATCCTTAACTATACTCAGCATGGGATTTTTACGATGTTGTGTAAGGAGAGACAATGAAGATTTGGCCTCTGGTTGCTGTCACCGCGCTTTCACTGACGCTGGTGGCCTGCAAATCGCCTACCCCGCCCAAAGGTGTTAAGCCGGTTACCGGTTTTGATGCACAGCGCTATCTGGGCAAGTGGTATGAAATTGCGCGTCTCGATCATCGCTTTGAGCGTGGTAAAGATCACGTGACCGCCACGTATAAAAAGCGCAGCGATGGCGGACTGGTTGTTATCAATCGCGGTTACGATCCGGAGAAGAAATCCTGGAGTGAAAGCGAGGGTAAAGCCTATTTCACCGGACGCTCTGACGTTGCGGCGCTGAAGGTTTCGTTCTTCGGGCCTTTTTACGGCGGCTACAACGTTATCGCGCTGGATGAAGATTATCAGTATGCGCTGGTCAGCGGCCCGAATCGCAGCTACTTGTGGATACTGTCGCGCCAGCCGCAGATCCCGGAGCAGGTCAAACGGGACTACGTTAATCTCGCCAGAGAGCTGGGCTTCGCCACCGATAAACTCATCTGGGTCGATCAATCCTGACAAACACGTTTCACCGCGGGGTGGTTTGCGGTTACCGTAGGTTTACGGTAACCTTGGCGCCCCTTTTTGCCCTGTGAGACGCAACCTGATATGCATTCAAATGACCCTCTGCACGGCGTAACGCTGGAAATGATAGTGACTGCGCTGGCAGAACATTACGGCTGGGCAGAACTGGCAAAAAAGATCAATATTAACTGCTTTAAAAGCGATCCCAGTATAAAGTCGAGCCTTAAATTTTTGCGACGTACACCCTGGGCGCGTACAGAAGTTGAAGCGCTCTATCGGGAGATGTTAACTGAACAGCCTGAGAAAGATCTTGCTGACGCCGGATTTAATCCGTGGACGCAGGGAAATAAAGAGGAGCACTGAGCGTTCTCAGGCAGGGCTAAATAGCGCCCTGCCCAATAAGTATTACTGCGTATTTTTATTCGCTTCTTTCTCTTTTTTTTTCGCCATGTGATGACCTACTGCACATCCTGCTGCCGCACCGGCTACACCGTGATGCTTAAGATGCCCTGCCACACCGCCTACCGCAGCCCCTTTCAGACAGCCTTTAGCCTGAACCTGAGCAGTCGCTGATAACAGCACGCCGGCAGTTAATAAAGCAAACGCTATTTTACGCATATTCTTATCCCCGAAAATAAATGCAGATTGCATTCATGCTGAATATAGTAATGAAATTCCGGAATATCGAATGAATTACCTGAGTTGCGCCGCAATAATGTGTAACCAGAAATAAGTTACTAAAGGTTAAAATTCGCGTTGAAGCGTGTCATTGCTATGCGTTCTGCAGTCAGGGAATAAAATAGAATAAAAATGAGGCGAATAGATAGATCGGCCTGGCACAGTTAAACGTGCGCCTTACCTGACAAAGAGAGTGGATTATGCTTGCGGGTTTATCCACATTCCGCGTGAAAAGAGCAGGCGCAAACCTGTGGATAACCTTCTGCAGGCCGCATGGCAGATACGCCGCCATTGATTGGTTATTTTTTAACCATAAGAACAGCAAAGCCGCCCGAAGGCGGCCTTAACGCTTATTCACGCCAGATTATTTATAGAGCTCAGCGGTCATATGCACACGGTTGTTTGTATTGGCTTCAGTAATTTTGTACTGCGCGCCCTGCTCCTGCGCCTGAGCGGCAATTTTCGCTTCTGCACCATCCAGCGTACCGGAGGTCACAGAGATGCTCTGTGCAAAGCTTGCGCCGGATACCAGGGTCAGAGCGGTTACAGCAGCAATTGAGAGAGCTTTCATGGTTTTCATAATCTTTTCCTTAATATCTGTTTTAAAGGCCGCACGCCTTTGATGAGAAATATAGTAACACTGTAAATTATATACATTTTGATAATTAATGCTGTTACTGTGATCTTGCTAACTAAATTCACAAGCAAGTCAAGCAGTTTATTTCACTTAAAAAAACAGGTGGAGAATCACTCCGGAAACGCTATCAGCGCTGCCTCTGTTGCGATGAAGAGAGAATAAAGGTGTTGAGGAGAGTTTAAAAGCTAAGCATTTTGCCGTTTATGTTCATATTTTTTGAATAAAAACAGGCGTAAAAAAACCGCCATCAGGCGGTTTTTCTCAGCAGGCGGAGAGGGGTACGGCTGTTATTCCTGGATCAGAGAAGCAGGTAGCGCTCAGACTTTGTTTTTATAGTTGAAGCTGATTTGCGAACCCTGTTCGCGGGGCAGTCGCCGCGCCTGGAGATAGACAGACTTCCAGTAAGGATTGTTGAGGGATGAACGCATCACACCCTGACTCACCGACGCATGCAGGAACTGGCGGTCAGTATCATAGAAGCCCACATGCAGCTCATGCCTGATGCGGAAAAAGACCAGATCGCCCGGCTGCAGATGGGCCTGATCGACCGGCTTGCCCATGGCGATGAGTTCACGTGTCGTCACGCGCTCCATCGGAATATTAAAGCGATCTTTCAGCGTGCGCCAGACAAAGCCTGAACAGTCCACGCCGGAGAGCTGCGTGCCGCCCCACTGATATTTTGTGCCCTGCCAGGAGTGCATCTGATCGTGCAGTGCAGCAATAACCGGGATTAAATCGGGCTGTTTATCACCAGAGAGATTCATTTCAGCGCTGTCAGGCGGAGGCGCTTCATGATGCTTTTTCGCGCATCCAGCCAGCGTAAAGAGCAGCAGACTGGTAAAAAGAGTACGGCTTGCGGTGATAGTCATGGGTTGTCGTTTCGCCCGGCTTATTGGTGAAAGATTTATACCGTAAAAAAGCAGCACAGTTAAACCCGCAGCGGGAAAATCCTCACTCTCTCCCTGTTATTTACCTTAATTTACATAAAGGTAACATCATGTTTATACGTATAAAAACAGGATAAACAGTAATTTTGACAGGTGCCGTGGGTCGCGCGTGCTGAACGAGCTAATTTTAGCGGGTGTTTGAGAAAAGAGGAGGAGGGAAAAGAAAAATTTCAGCCGTCTTGTGAAGTGATAAAGAGGATGTCCCGGTTAACTCTGACAGCCAGCCGGGACTCAATCGCTACTCTTCTGCAGCGGCGACGGCCAGCGACTCAATTTGCTGCCAGAAATTCTCAGGCAGAGACTGAACCAGCGGAACCGGATCGCTGACAGCATGTTCGATGACGGCCAAAAGTTGCTGTGTGTCACTGTTGTTGTTTTTCAGAATTGTTGTCATAACGCAATAACCTGGTGAAATGTATCAGCGGGTTATTGTAAGGATCTGGTACTAAAAATAAATAAACGAACCGCACCAATCTGCCGCTGGCTTAAGGCATTTGTGCGTTTTGCACGTAACTTCACAGGCTGAAAACAGACCAGGCACGTCAGTTTTACAAAATAAAAACAGTGCGGTAAAAGATAGCGTTTATGCGCAACGTCTGCCGCTCGCCAGAGGCGGCGGCAGAACCTGAGTGCATCAGCGCGGGATGATATTTTCCGCTTTGAGGCGATCGAACAGCTGGATAAAAGAGTCAACGGACGAACGATAGCCGGTAAAACCTGCTTTGCGGCTTTTGCTCATATCTGTAAACACTTCCATCGGGCGACCGAGATCGGCATCGGTATGCCACCATGACGCCAGCTTACTGATATCCGCCTCACGTAACTGATAGCGTGCAGCGATCTCCTGCCAGATTTCAGCCGCCTCCTGCATTCTCTCTTCCAGCGGCAGCGTCTGAGCCGGCAAGTCTGCAGCTTCGATACCAAAATAGGCTGCCAGCTGCGGCCACATCCAGTTCCAGCGGAAAACGTCGCCGTTTACTGCGTTAAAGTCCTGATTCGCTGCGCCTTCTGCTGTAGCCGCCCAGACCAGCTGCTCAGCCAGCAAACCAGCATCCGTCACATCGACCAAACCATTCCACTGCTCAGGCGAGCCGGGGAAGATAAACGGCCAGCCTTTCTCACGGCACAGGGTGGCATAGACGGCCAGCGTCTGGCCCATATTCATCGCATTACCCAGTGCAAAGCCGACGATGGTGTGCGGACGGTGCACGCTCCAGCGATAATCATATTTTTCGGCCCCGGCAAACAGCTCATCCTCCTGAGCATAATAGAAGTTATCTACCGGCTGGCGGCCCTGCTCTTCGCGGAACGGCGTAACCGGTACGGCTCCTTTACCATAGGCTTCAAAAGGCCCCAGATAGTGCTTAAGGCCGGTTACCAGCGCCACGTGAGCACCCTGCAGCCGTTCGCCCAGCGCCTCAATGACGTTACGCACCATGCCGCCATTAACGCGAATGTTCTCTTTCTCATTTTCCTGACGTGCCCAGACGCTGAAAAACAGCGCATCGGGTTTTTCCTGCGCCAGCGCATCGCGTACCGCGTCGCTGTCGGTAAGGTCAGCAGTCAGGCTACGGCAGCCATCCGGTACTGCACCACGTCCGCGCGATAAGCCGGTAACGTCCCAGCCCTCTTTCTGCAGCTGTTCTGCCAGCGCACGTCCGATAACGCCACTGATCCCTACAATGAGTGCCTGTTTTTTCATCATTATCCTCCCGTCGGTTTATTAATATTTAGCCTAATAGAGAAATCAGTTCTTATCTCCGGTAAAAATTCACTTCATTTCTGAATTGAGTTCATGAATAGATGCACGATCATCGCCTGAAAGATATTGTTCCTTTTGTTGCCAGCGTGGAATGCGGCAGCTTTGCTGCGGCGGCGCAGCGGCTGCATCTGACCGGTTCAGCGATCAGTAAAAGCGTTACCCGGCTGGAAACGCGTCTCGGCTCACGCCTGCTGGAGCGCACCACGCGCAGTCTGAAGCTGACCGATGCCGGCAGCGCCTACTATCAGACCTGCCTGCGCGTCATGGAGGAGCTGGCCGAAGCGGAATCGGTACTGGCCGCGCAGCGCACGATCCCGTCAGGGCGCCTGCGACTGGCCCTGCCCAGCACCTACGGCCGGCTGGCGGTGATGCCGCTGCTGATCGCTTTTTGCCAGCAGCACGCGGAAGTGGAGCTAAGCCTGACGTTTTCCGATCGCTTTATCGATCTGTTTGAGGAGGGAATCGATCTGGCCGTGCGCATCGGCGGCTCGCCGGATCTGCCCGCGTCGCTGGGCTGCCGTCATCTCGGGCGTGAACGTATGGTATTTTGTGCAGCGCCGGACTACCTGGCGCGTCACGGCTATCCCGCAACGGAAAATGAGCTGCTGCTGCATCCGGCGGTAATGTATGAACGGGTTGATGGCACCACCAAGCCCTGGCTGCTGACTACCGCAGAGGGGCACGCCTACTGGCGTAATGTCCCGCATCGTATGGCGCTGGGCGATGTGGATGCACAGGTGCAGGCAGTCTGTGCCGGATTAGGCGTGGCGCAGATGCCCTCCTGGCTCATCGCCGGGCCGCTGCAGCGTGGCGAGCTCGAAATTATTCTCCCACAGCAGCAGCCAGACGGCTTTGCGCTGTCGCTGATCTGGCCGCGCCGCAAGCAGCTGTTACCGAAAGTTGATGCGCTGCTGACGGCGCTTGAACAGTTGCCTATCCGTTAGCCGCTCAGGGACGTTCTGTGGTCACAAATTTGATATCAGTTGGCGTGGCAATTTCTGCCGCCTTTCCTTTCGCCTCCAGCTCGCCGCTCTCTTCATTAAAAGAAAACAGCGAAATGGCGTTAGTGAAGACATTGGTCACGTACAGATAGCGGCCGGTGGCGTCAAAAGATAACGCCCGCGGCTCAATGCCGCCTGCCGGGTAGCGTACGGGCGCCTCCGGTTTGCCGTCACGCCCAATCCGGAATACCAGCAGATGGTTATGCGAACCGCGGTTGGACACAATCAGAAATTTGCCCTGCGGGCTGAGCATGATTGCGCCGCCGCTTCTCTGATCCGCCGTAGCGTTATCGGGCGCTATGTCCGTACTCGCAATGCGTTCCGGTTTTTCTCCCGTAAACCGCCAGGTTTCGACCACCGCCGCCATTTCTGCAATGACCCAGGCGTAGTGACAATCGGCTGAAAATACCATATGACGCGGCCCGGCACCGGGTGAAAAGGTCATGTCGCGTGCCGGATCCGGCTGCAGCGGCGTGGCTGAATGCGCGTCGTAGCGATAAGCATAAAGCTTGTCACCCCCCAGGTCAGCGGCATAAAGCGTCTTTCCATCCGGCGTAAACGTGACTGAATGAGCATGTCCGCTCTCCTGACGCTCGTCCACGACGCCGCTGCCTTCAGCAAACGGAAAGTGCTGCACCGGCGCACCCAGCGATCCATCCTGGTTCACCGGCAGTACGGCAATGCCTGCACCGCCTTTATTACCGGAATAGTTGGCGACCAGCAGATAGCGGCCATCGGGGCTGAGCGTGGCGTGTGTTGGCTCATCGCCGTGGCTGGTTATCGTGTTGATCACTTTTACGGTGCCATCAGCCGCAACCGACAGTGCGGTTACGCTGCCCGCCTTCTCTTCGTTGGTGGTATAGAGAAAACGCCCGTCGGCAGATTTCACCAGCCATGACGGACTCTTCATCTTCACCACATCCAGCGGAGTAAGCGTGCCGTCACGGTTCAGCTTCAGCCGGTAGAGCCCCTCGCTTGGCTGCGCCGGTTTTTCAGCCGCCGGAGCATCAGGCACGCTGGTCCAGGTGCCCACCAGGGCGATTTGATCTTCGCTATTTTGTGCCATTACATTTCCCCCAAAAGTAAAAAGAGCCAGTGACAGTGCTACGGAAAGCGGCGTCAATGCGCCAGACGCAGCGGGTTTGAAAGGTATAGACATCGTTATGTTTATCCTGCAGACCAGAGGTGTGATACAGCGTAGTCAGGAAACGGGCAATCTGGCAACGATTCTGCAAGCCGTCTATAGGAGTTAGTCAACAATCTGATTCTGCGATTAACACTGCCTGCCAGAGATGATTTAATAGCTTTTTTACTGCCCGGGACGGATCTATGTTGCCGTTTTCAAATGGATTTTTGCTTAGCCTCTCCTTATGTCTCGATATTGGTCTTGCCAATATCGCCATGCTGACCCTGGCGATGCAGCGTGGTTTTCTGCAGGGTTTCTGGCTGGGTGTCGGCACCTGCATTGGCGATTTGATCTATGCCCTGCTGGCGCTGGCGGGTATGGCTATGGTGCTGCAATTTGCGCCTGTGCGCTGGGCATTATGGATTGGCGGTGGCCTGCTACTGATCGGGTTTGCCGGGCGTATGCTTTACGCCGCGCTCATAAAGTCTGTTGCCATGCCGGCAGCTGAAACCGCGCCCCGACAGCCGCTGTCACGGGAATTCCGGCGCGGAGTGGTGCTGGCAATGTCATCGCCTACCGCCATTCTCTGGTTTGCCAGCGTGGGCGGCGCGCTGATTGCGCGTATGGGTAACCAGGGAGCAGGCGCCACGGCAGAATTCCTGAGCGGCTTCTTTATTGCAGGTTTGCTCTGGAGCGGCGTGATTTGCCTGACCGGCGCGCTGGGCGGCAAAATGCTGGGTGGGAAGCTGCTGAGGCTCTCTTATCTCGCCTCAGCGCTGATTTTCAGCTATTTCGCGGTGTATGTGATCTACTCCGGGTATCAGGAGTTTGTCATATCCTGAAGCGTGCTCTGCCGCTATCTGTGCGGCAGAGCAGCGCCTGTTAGCCAGCAAAATATTTATCTACCAGCGCATAGAGGATTGCGGCCGTTTCTGTATCCATTACGCCCGCATAATCCTGCTGACGAAAATGCAGCTGAAACGCCCTGACCAGCACACGATAGCCGTGAGCGGATGCAGCCTCCTGCGTGTTATAGCCATATGTTTTAAATTTGCTGATAATTTCATTTTTATCCGGCAATCCGGCAGCAAAACGCTCCATATACATCTGTTTCGTACTTTCATCATACCAGGCACCCACGCCCGCTTCATATAATCGCTGCCACGGAAAGCTTGCGCCCGGATCGCTTTTGCGACCCGGAGCAATATCGCTGTGCCCTACTACCTGCGTAGGTGTAATATCGGGATAACGCTGCAGAATATTATATGCCAGAGAAATTATCGCCTCGATTTGACTGTCGGGATAAGGAGGAAAAATAAATCCTTCACTGCTACTTTTAGCCTCATTAACAATTTCTATGCCGATGGATGAGTCATTAATATTTGTTCGTCCGGCCCATGTGCTGACGCCGGCATGCCATGCGCGCTCGTGCTCATCCACCAGGTTAAATATACGTTCATCGGTAAATCCGGCGTCGATATACGTTTTGTCTGTAAAATCCGGGACCAGATAGTGGGCGCTGACGGAAGCGCCCGTTAGCGCATTCACTGAACCGTTAAAATTTAATGCAGTGTAATGCATAATAAGAAAGCGTACGCGGCGGTTAAAGCCTTTTACAGAACGATAGCTGTTATAATCAATTTTAATCATGATATTCTCCTTTTCGTGTAAGAGAAATCATTTTTATAGCACCTATATTAAACAAAAATAAAACGAAGTTTTGCGATGACAAATTTATACAATTTTAATTACGGATTTTTTTAAGCGCTATTTCACGCCTTTACGCTATATTTTCTTGTTATATTTTTTTTAATAAAAAATAGCCTGATGAATCGGATATTTACTGATGCAGTATGCTGGCATACCAGCGTTCCGGTTACGTTAAAAAACGGATGCAATAATTTGCATCCGCTAACGGTAGTTACACGCCGGCAATCTGCCTGAGCTCGGTTTCAGCGCCTGGCGCCACTGCCAGCACCTGAGCGCCTTTCAGCAGGCGATCGCCTTCGGTATTAAACGGGTGATACCAGCCTCCCGCCTCTTTCACCAGACAATATCCCGCCAGACAATCCCAGGCGTGCATATAGGGTTCAAAATAGCCTACCACCCGTCCTGCAGCGACCCAGGCCAGCATCAGAGCGCCTGAGCCAATACGGATAAAGTTGCCGCCCGCCGCCAGCAGCGACGCGAGCAGCCTGCCCACCTCTTCCGGGCTGACGTGGCTGTTTGCACCAAAACCTGTAACGTGATTCTGCAAAGTGCGTGCGGGATCAACCTGCAGTCTTGTGCCATTCAGCGTGGCGCCAGCGCCGAGGGAGGCGGCATAACACTCTTCATAAACCGGCGCATAAATAATGCCAACCACCGGTATCCCCTCGTGCAGTACGGCCACCGACACGCACCAGTTAGGCATACCGTTCAGAAACGGGCTGGTGCCATCGATAGGGTCAACCACCCAGGTATAACCTGACGAACCAGGCTGCAGGCCATACTCCTCTCCCAGAAAACCATCCTGCGGAAACCGGAGGCGGATCTGCTCTGCTATCAGCTGCTCAACTTCACGATCGGCGCGTGAGACCACATCCTGCAGATCGTATTTTGTTTCCACCACCAGCGAATCGCGCTGCCGGAACCAGGCCAGAGCCTTTTCACCCCCCGCCCGCGCAACCTGCTCAGCCAGCTCCCGTCGCGCTTGTAGCGCACTGCTTACTGTCTCACTCATGACGCTTCCTCTTGTCAGCCGGCAATCAGAGCCAGCCCCTGTGGTTTGAAATCGACGCCGACCCGTGCCGCCAGCGGCAGCTGCTGCTCCATCTGTGCATCGACGATAAACAAGGCGCCCAGCTCAGTGGTCACTTCATATTCGATATGGTCGCCCAACCAGGTGCAGTGCGTGATCTCCCCCGTCAGCGCCCCGGCGCGGTGAGTGCTGAGCGTAATAAACTGCGGGCGCACGGAGAGACGGGCGGTGCCGGCGAGGACACCGTTGTCCGGCACGCGATAGCGCTGATTTCCCAGCCGAATCAGCGCCTCACTCTCTGCGACCTCTTCAACTTCACACGGCAGAATATTCGCCTCTCCCATAAAATCGGCAATAAACTCGGAGGCCGGACTGCGATAGAGCGTTTCCGGCGCGCCCTGCTGAGCGATATCTCCCTCTTTCATGACAATAATTTTGTCGGATACCGCCAGCGCCTCCTCCTGATCGTGCGTGACATACACTGCCGTAAAGCCAAGCCGCTGCTGCAAATCACGGATATCGGTCCGCACCCGGCGACGCAGCCGTTCATCCAGGTTAGAAAGCGGCTCATCCAGCAATAGCACCTGCGGCTCCAGCACCAGCGCGCGCGCCACCGCAATGCGCTGCTGCTGGCCACCTGACAATTCTGAAGGCAGACGCTGTCCCTGACTCTCCAGTCCTACCAGTTTCAGGCCTTCACGCGCGCGATCCTGCGCCTCACGCTTCGTCATCCCGGACGACTGCAGCCCGTACATGATATTTTCCAGCGCGCTCATATGGGGGAACAGCGCGTAGCTTTGAAAAACCATCGCCACATCGCGTTCGTTAGCGGGCAGATGGGTGACGTCTTTCCCGCCAATCAGTATCCGTCCGGAGGTAGGATGTTCCAGCCCGGCGAGCAGGCGCAGCGTCGTGGTTTTACCGCAGCCGGAAGGACCCAGCAGCGTTACCAGCGTACCCGGCTCCACGGTGAGCGAGAGATCCGGCAGCGCGTTAAACCCGGCAAAACGCTTAGTGACGTGTTCAAATACAACGGAACCTGCTTTGATGGCACTCATACAGCACTCTCCTGGGTTAAGGATGGAGCAACGGGCGGAGCGGCGACATCTACCGGGCGCGCCACGCGGCGCAGCCGGCGCTCACCCACCAGCCACTGGAACAGGCCAATAATCAGCAGCATGACAAAGATCAGTACGGTGGAGTACGCGATAGCCACACCATATTCTCCGTTCTCCACCAGGCCAACGATGTAGGACGTCGCCATGTTGTACTGCGCGCTGACAAGGAAAATCACGGCGCTGATAGAGGTAATCGCGCGCACAAAGGCGTAGACCAGCGCGGCGCTGATGGCCGGTTTCAGCAGGGGCAGTACCACTTTGCGCAGCGTGCGGAAACTGCTGGCACCCAGCGTCAGCGACGCTTCATCCAGACTTTTATCGAGCTGGCTCATGGCGGCAATGCCGCCGCGCACGCCCACCGGCATATTACGGAAGACAAAACAGGCGATCAGGATCATCGCCGTCCCGGTGATCTCCAGCGGCGGCAGGTTATAAGCCATAACATAGCTCACGCCGATAACCGTACCGGGAATGGCAAAGCTCAGCATCAGCAGAAACTCAAACGTCTGCCGCCCGGCAAACTTCTGGCGCACAATCAGCCAGGCGGTCAGCAGCCCGACAATTGCGGTGAGCGGCGCGGCGATCAGCGCTATCTCCAGCGTGGTCCAGAAGGAGTTCCATGCCACCCCGCTCCACAGCAGGTGTCCGTCGCTGATGCTCACGCGGAAAGCGCGCACGTAGTGCTCAATCGTCAGCGCACTGTTCAGGCCCCACGACTGCACAAAACCTCCGACCAGAATCATGCCGTAGACCACCAGTGTAAAGAGGCCCCACGGGATCACCAGCCCATAGACGCCGCCGCGCAGCAGCCGCGGCAGCTGGCTGTGCTGGCCACCATCCCCTTTGCCGGTTACGGTGGCAAAGTTTTTGCCCCCCAGCCACAGGCGCTGCAGCACAAAGGCCGCCAGCGTGAAGCAGAGCAGGATCATCGCCAGCACCGCCGCGCGGCTCGGATCGTTCTGGGCGCCTACCACCGAGAAGAAAATTTCTGTCGAGAGCACGCCGTGGCTGCCACCCAGCACCATCGGGTTGCCGAAATCGGCCATGCTTTCGATGAAGCTGATCAGAAAGGCGTTTGCCAGACCCGGCGCCATCAGCGGCAGCGAAACGCGGCTGAAGGTGCGCCAGCGATCGGCACGCAGCGTCTGCGATGCCTCTTCCAGCGAGGGGCTGACGCCCTCGGCTACGCCAATCAGCACCAGAAAAGCGATGGGTGTAAAAGAGAGCACCTGCGCGATCCAGATCCCGGTCAGGCCATAGAGCCAGCGACCGGGCTCTATGCCAAACAGCGCGGCCAGATGTTCTGTCACCACTCCCGAACGGCCAAACAGCAGGATCAGCGCCAGTCCGATAACAAACGGTGGCGTGATAATGGGCAGAATGGTCAGCATGCGCAGCGCTTTTTTACAGGGCAGCGGCGTGCGCGTGGCGGCGAGCGCGAAAGCGAGCCCCAGCAGCGTGGAGCCGGTCGCCGTCATCAGCGCCAGCCAGAGCGTGCGCCAGGCTGTCCCGCAGCTGCCGCCCGCCAGACAGGAGAGGCTCCAGATTGAGGGATCCTGCAGGTTAGCTAACAGGCCATCGGGCTGAAAGCTGCCGTCAACATCCTGTACGGAGACCACAAACATACTCAGCACCGGATAGAGCACAAATACGCTGACCAGCGCGGTGATCAGCACCAGCGCCGCCACAACAAACGCATCCCCTCTCAGCACGCCGCGCTCGGCCAGCGCAAAGGCGAAAAGCAGCAGAAAGGTGGTCAGCAGTAAAATTGCGCCAGCTCCCATTGCAGGCTGCCCCTGTTCCAGCGTGCCAAACTGATTCTCCAGCCACAGCCAGCTCCAGCCGCTGTAGCCAATGGCATGGCCCTCAATCACCAGAAACAGAATCCCCAGCGCGCTGAATAACAGCAGCAGCGCGCTGCGCTGTCTGCCCGGCATCAGGCCACTGACACCGCATAACAGCCAGAGGGTCAGCGCGCCCCACAGCCACGGATGTGCCGCGAGCTGCCACAGCGCCGGCGCGCTGGCCTCATCACGCCAGAGCGACAGGATCCAGCCGGTATCAAAAAAACCCGCTTCCAGGCTGTACCAGGGCAGCAGCGCCAGCGCTACGGCCCCCGATAGCAGAGCGCCTGTCAAACGGCGATTATGTGCATTCATATAACACCTCGAACGGGAGGGAGCGGGCTGGCGCGATCTGCACCAGCCCGGAATATCTGTCTGCATAGATGGGCTTACTGCGCGCCAGAGCCGATCTCTTTATCCCAGCGGCCGAGCAGCGCTTTACGTTTGGCCGTATCGCCATAGGTTTTGAAGTCGTAATCGATCAGTTTGATGTTCTCAAAACGCGGCGCATATTCTGAGATTTCCGCAGTGCGGTTAGAGGGCAGCTGGAATGACTTCGCCTCTTTCATATGCGACTGCGCTTCTGCGCTGAGCGCCCAGTCATACCAGACTTTGGCATTGGCCAGATTGCGTGCGCCTTTCACAATTGACATCGAGCCGATTTCGTAGCCGGTGCCTTCACACGGCGCAACGGTTTTTATCGGGAATCCATCAACCTGCATGGCGACGGCATCGTGCATAAACACAATACCGACCGTCGCTTCACCGCGCGCTGCGGCTTTCACCGGTGCCGAACCCGATTTGGTATATTGTGAGATATTGGCATTGAGTTTTTTCAGATAATCAAAAGCCTTGTCCTCACCCATAATCTGCACCAGCGTGGCCAGCGTGTTGTATGCCGTGCCGGATGAATTCGGATTAGCGATCTGAATTTCGCCTTTAAAGGCCGGGTCAAGCAGGTCCGCCCAGCAGGTGGGTTCTTTCAGTTTTTTCTCTGCCAGCAGTTTCGTGTTGTATCCCCAGCCCAGCGCCCCCGCATAGATCCCCACGGTGCGATAACCGGCATTTTCCGCCTGTTTCTGTGCCCATGGCTGCTGCTGATCGAGCAGCGGTGATTTGTAGACCTGCGTCAGTCCTTCCGCCGCCGCCTGCATATGCGGATCGCCGGTGCCGGCCCACCAGATATCGGTACGCGGATTACGCGCTTCACTGCGCAGACGAGCGTAGGCTTCACCGGCTGACAGCCGCACCATGCTCACTTTGATGTCAGGATGGCTCTGGCTGAAAATACGCGTCATCTGTTCGCACACCACGACATCCGCTGAACAGATCATATTAAGATTGCCTGCAGCTGAGGCGGTTATCGGCAGGCCAGCCGCTGAGAGGGTGAGAGCAACGGCAAGGGATAGGGTTCGCATAGTAGTCTCCTGTCGGGCAGAGGGTGCGCATTAATTGTTATTTGCACGTGTGTGCAAATTAGTAACGGACAGAAAATAGGCTGTCAAACGCTGTACTCTGCAATTGACTGCCTGCGTCACAAAAATGCAACATTTAAGCCGAAGGATAATTTGCACAGCTTTGCAATTTGCGGCAGACTCAGTTAAGCGACGGGAGTTGAGGATGTAACCATGCATAACGATAAAGCGGGCGTCAGCGCGCAGGATGTGGCAGCGCGGGCCGGAGTCTCCCGGTCAGCCGTTTCACGTGCTTTTACGCCGGGTGCCAGCGTCTCTGCCGCTACGCGGGCCAGAGTAATGAAAGCCGCAGAAGAGCTGGGGTATCACGTAAATCATCTGGCACGCGGCCTGGTGCGTAACCGCAGCGGCATTGTCTGTCTGATTGTCTCAGAGATCGCCACGCCCTACCGCGCGACGCTGGTGCGCTGGCTGACACAATTTTTGCAGGAGGCGGGCAAAGTGGCGATGGTGATCAATACCGATCGCTCTGACAGCAGCGTGTCGGCCGCGCTGCTGCAGGCGATCAATTTCCGCGCCGACGCCTCGATTATCCTGTCAGGCATGCCGGACCGTGCCATCACCGCCCAGTGCTACCGGCACGGACAGCGCATCATTCTGATTAACCGCGATGAAACGCTGCCAGGCTCGCTCAGCATTCATCTGGACGCGCAAAGCGCTGCTGAAACCGCCGTTATGGCCTTTCAGCGCGCGGGCTGCCGCCATCTTGCCTTTGCTAACTCGCTGGCCGGCACGCCCAGTCTGCAGAAGCGTGAAGCGGCGTTTCTGGCCGTTGCGGATGCCGCTGGCCTGCACGTTACCGTTGAGAGGTTTGGGACAACCTCATATGAGAGCGGACAAATTCTGGCACACCGTCTGCTGACGCGCGCGCAGCGGCCTGATGCGATATTTTGCGTGACAGACCTTATCGCCTGCGGCGTGATGGATGAAGCGCGTCACCGCTTCCGGCTACGGGTGCCAGACGATCTCTGCCTGTTCGGCTATGACAACATTGCGCAGGCGGGCTGGGCGTCCTATAACCTGACAACCTTTGCACAGCCAGTAGAGCAGTTTGCACGTGACGCCGTGGCCTGGCTTAGCGCCACGGAATCGGGCGAGCATGGTGCCTCCGGTACGGATGGAGAGCCGCCCGCGTCGCGTCTTTATCAGGCAGAGGTGATCTGGCGCGGCTCGGTGCGCGGCGGATGACGCCGCGTCAGCCGGGCTGACTACTCATGCAGCGCCAGCCCTTTGATCGCTTTGTCGACCGCTTTTTTCGGACCAAAAAGCGCCAGGCCAACCAGATTCATCTCCTGCGCGTTTTCTGCCAGAAACACCTCGCGGTTAGCCGCGTCGTTGCCGGTAGAAAACATCGCTTCTACATAGGGTATCAGCGTCAGTTCACGCTCCAGCCCCTGGCGATGCGCGCGCTGCAGGCCAGCGAGATTGCCGGAAAACACCCGCATCGGCTGTCCGGCGATCCGGCCATAGTGACGTCCCTGCGCATCGATGTAGGGTTCCCCCAGCATCTCCGGTGCCCCGGCGGCAAGGCCGGTAGCGATAAACGCCACCACGTTCAGACGCTGCCAGGTGGCTAAATCATCGCGTACGATCAGGGCAATTTTGGTGTCAGACATGGCATAACGCTCTCTTCAGAAAGGAAAACGCTATCATTCCTGATGCGGCGGTGCGCCGTATAGAACGTTTGTGCACGCCCGCTGATAGGCCGCCGGCGTCATATGCCAGGCGCGCCGGAACCAGCGGCCGAGATGACTCTGATCGGCAAACCCGGTGCGGGCAGCGACTTCAACCGGTGCCACGCCCTGCGCCAGCAGCGCGCGCGCCGCGCGCAGCCGCAGGCGCACCAGATAAGCGTGCGGCGACTGACCAAACGCCTGCCGGAACTGGCGCGTCAGGCGAAAACGATCCAGCCCGGCAAGACGCGAGAGTTCGTCGAGTCCGATATCCTGTGCCATAAAATCATGCAGATAGTCGCGCAGCAGCAGCATCTGACGCTGTGCCGCCGTCTCAGGCCGCTCCGGACGCCGTTCAAGATGCCGCGACAAAAGCGTTATCAACTGCTCCAGCGTCTGATCGCGCGCCAGACGCCCTTCGCGCTGGTGAATGGCATACCACGCCTCTTCAGTGGCGCGGGCAAGCTGCACGTCATCCGTCAGCGTATGCCGGAATGCGCCGCCGATCCGGGCGATATCTCCCTGTCCGCGCTGCTGCATCATGTCAGCCACCCACGGCTGCGGCAGGTAAAGCATGACATAGGTAAAACCCGCAGCCTCCGGCGCGTGGCCATCATGCACCGCGCCCGGTTCAATAAGAATGACGCGGCCGGGGGTGCTGGTATGCAGTGCGCGACGGCAGTTAAAGCGCTGCAGTCCCTGCCGGGTCACCCCGACCAGCAGCTCATCGTGATCGTGTGCGTCGTAAGCGTGACCGCTGAAGTGGGCGTTGATACTCTCAATGCCGGTCTCCTGGTCGCGTCGCAGCTCAACCCAATCTTTATTTTCTGACATAGTCTCGTCCCTTCCGGCAGCGGTGCAGATTATCTGGCTACAGCGTGCGGGTAAAATCAGGCGGCCGCAAGCGCAGTGAGCCACGCTATCAGCGCCCGGGCGTCGGGCTGCTGCAGCGTGCGCTGCGGCCAGGCGAGATAGTAGGGCTTACTGAGCGGCAGGCTGAAGCTATCTGCGATCGCCAGATCGCCCCGCGCCAGCTCAGCGGCAATAAGACGCCGCTGACCCAGCAGCAGCCCGGCCCCCGCAACCGCAGCATCTATCGCCAGCGACGTGAGGTTAAAGGTGAAAGCGGGCTGCTGCGCGGGTTCGCCGTGGCCGCGCGCCTGCAGCCAGCTTTGCCAGTCCGGCAGAAAACGCCCCTCATTGCCCCAGTCGAGATGGATCAGCGGCGCCTGGTTAAATAGCCGATCGCGCGGGAAGCGCTGCAGCAGCGCCGGGCTGGCTACCGGCAGCACCTCGTCATGAAACAGCCGCTGTTTCTCCAGCTGCGGATAGCGATCGTCACCGAATACGATAGCGAAATCAGCCGGCGTGGCGCTGAAGTCGACCTGTGCATGGGTGCCATGCAGGCAGAGGTCGCTCGCGGGACAGCACGCGCGCCAGTGGTTCAGCTGCGGCATCAGCCACTTTGACGCCAGCGCCGGCAGTGCGTACAGAGTCAGCGCAGGCCGGCTGGCCGCCTGGCGCAGACTGAGCTGTCCCATCCGCAGGATATCAAACGCTTCTGAAACATAGCGCAGATAGGCCCGGCCGCTCTCTGTCAGCATGACCCCGTTTTGCGTGCGCACAAACAGAGCGTGACCCAGCAGCGTCTCCAGCTGGCGGATCTGCTGGCTGATCGCCGCCGGCGTCAGCGCCAGGTGCGCGGCTGCTTTTGCAAGACTGCCCAGCTCTGCAGCAGCTTTGAACGCGAGAATAAGGCTGATCTTTGGCAGACGCGAAGCACTGACGGACATTAACGTTTCCTTAGCAGGGAAGTAATGATTTATCGTTACGCATTCCCGCCGCAGCAACGTAGAGTTTCAGTACACTGTTGCTATCGGGAACCGCACTATGTCTGGATTAATACGTTGTGACCTGCATCCGCTGGCGGACGCTGACTGGCGCGCGCAGTGTCGCGCGCAGCTGGAACAACACGGCGCCCTGGTGCTGCGGCAATTTCTGCAGCCAGCAGCGCTGCAGGCTATCATTACAGAAGGGAACGCGCAGCGCCATCTTGCCTGGCATACGCGCAGCAATCATAACGTCTATCTGCTGAAAACAGACGAGACATTGAGCGCAGACCACCCCCGTAACCGCGATGTCATCAGCACCAAAGGCTGTATTACCGATGAGGCGATCGCTCACGACTCACCGCTGCGTCATCTGTACAACGACACGCTGTTTAAGCAGTTTCTCTGCGACGTGCTGAACGAGAGCGCCCTCTATCCTTATGCCGATCCGCTCTCGTCAATCAACCTGCACTATGCCGCACAGGGTCAGGAGCTGGGCTGGCATTTCGACAACTCCTCCTTTGCCATTACCCTGCTGCTGCAGAAGCCGCAGGCAGGCGGCGTGTTCCAGTACGTACGCGATCTGCGCGATGCTGACGCGGGCGAGATGAACTACGACGGCGTCGCCGCAGTGCTCAATGAAGCCCGCACGCCGGATGCGCTGGCGATTGAGGCGGGCGATCTGGTGCTGTTTCGCGGACGCAATTCGCTTCATCGCGTAACGCCGACCGAAGGTGATATCACCCGCATGCTGGCGGTGCTCGCTTACAATACGCAGCCAGGAATTGCGCTGTCAGAGACCGCCCGCATGACGTTTTACGGCCGGCTGTGACAGCAGCGCCTGCCAGCCGCGCCGGAAAATTTGCTGCGTGCGGAATGCCGTCAGCTCGCGCCAGTCGCGGTCCTGTGGCCAGAACCCCTCAACCAGCTGCTGTTTGAGGGCCTGCCCGGCCGCACTCTGCACATCGCCCTCTAAGTGCAGCCAGTGATCGTCCCGCACCCGCCGGTGCATCTCCTCACCCGCGTAAGTGCCACACTCCACCACCAGCGGCAGGATGGCACCGTGCGGCAGCTGATCCAGCAGAAACTGCGAAACGTAACCGGTGGCCGTTGCCGTGATGCCGGTGGCGCTCTCCTGCCCGCTGCCGGTATCGATCAGCGTCAGCCATTCACCATACAGCTCGCGTCCCCGGGCGTGCACAGGAACTTGCTTCTGCGCAATGCCCAGCAGCATCGGGTGTCCCCATGCGCCTGCGCCGGTATGCAGATCGAAACTCAGGATCTGTTCTGCCCGCAGCAGATGCCCGGTTACGATCTTCTGCAGCGTCTGCTGCGACCAGGTGGCGTGCTTTCCGCCATAAAACAGACCATCAGCGTGCTGATACTGTCCGGCCTCCACCACCCGCTTGATCGCCGGCCAGCCGTCGCGCTGCAGCGCGGCAGCCAGCAGCCGATCCGCCTCTGCCCGCTCGCCGTGATAAAACGCGTGATAGCGTGCATAGTCAGCGTTATCCGGCAGCGGCGCGCTGAACGGAATAAAATTGCGGTTCAGATCGATATTCTCTTCATTGACGCGCCGCAGATGCGCCGCTCCCCACGGGTTCAGCAGATGAATCAGCATCACGGCACACTCTGCCGGTAAGCGGGCCGCATCGAGACTGTTCAGCCACTCTATCTGATTATCCGACCCGTAATATCCCTCCACGCCGTGCGTGCCGGAGATAATCAGCATGACGCGCGAGGCGTGCGGGTTGCCAATCACGGCAAGATCGGTAAACAGCGCTTCACCGGCCGGACCGCATAACGGATGCTGCCAGGTGTGCAGCACCCCTTTTTTATGCTCAACGGCAGCCAGGAAGCGGGCCCGTTGCGTGCGGTAATCGGTCAGGTTATGCATAATTCTCCTGCTGGCAGATAACGGATCCACACATCCCGATCAGGGGTAGACTTTATATTTGAAATACTTCTGCGCCAGACGATCGTAGGTACCGTTGCGGTGCAGTTCTGCCAGAGCCGCATTAATCAGTTTAAGATTTGCGACATCATCTTTGCGCAGCCCGATTCCCACGCCGTTACCTAATACGGCTTTATCGGTCAGGGTCACTTTATTCACATATTTCTTTCCTTCTGCGGTATTCAGGAAGCCCTGATCGGCAGACACCGCATTCGCCAGCGTGCCATCAAGGCGTCCGGCAACGAGATCGGGATAAATCTCCATCTGGTTGGGATAGGAGACCACGCTGACGCCTTTGGGTGCCCAGTAAGTCTGCGCGTAGGTTTCCTGAATAGTCCCCTGCGCTACGCCGATGTTTTTACCGCGCAGCGTGGCGATATCATCAGTCAGGGCGCTGTCAGCCGGGGTGATGAGCGCGCTGGGGGTGACATAAAGCATATCGCTGAATGCAACCTGCTCGCGTCGTTTCTCCGTCATCGACATGGCTGACAAAATCGCGTCAAACTTCTTTGCCTGCAGCGCCGGAATAGAGCCATCAAAGCCAATCTGAACCCATTTGCAGCTCACTTTGGCCTGGGCACAAATGGCGTTGCCGAGATCGATGTCAAACCCCTGCAGCGAGCCATCGCTGGCTTTGGATTCAAAAGGGGGAAAGGTGGGATCGACGCCAAAACGCAGCGTCTGTTGCGCCGCGGCTGACTGAATAACGCAGTACGAGAGCAGCAGAGCCAGTGAAATTCGCTTATACATAATTCTCTCCGGAAGGCTGAAAGCACAGAGAGCAGTCATATCATGACCCGCAGCATTCAGCCAGAGCGGCAGCCACGATTTGCAGAGCAAATTCTTATAATAGTTAGGGGGTTAGCGAAAATTACGACGGCCATCAGATTAGCTTAAGGCAGCGGGTGACGTTTTCCTGACTGAAACCCGGCACGAAGCGGCCGCTCCGTGCCGGGTGAATCACGTTATCAGAAACCGCTAAGCACCAGCTTGCCGCGCGCGCGTCCGCTCTCAATCAACGCATGCGCTTTGCGCAGGTTAGCCGCATTGATGCTGCCGAGATGCTCCCCGGCGGTGGTCTGCAGGGTGCCATCATCAATCAGCTGGCTGATACGCTGCAGAATCTCATGCTGGCGCTGCATATCCGGCGTTTCAAACAGCGAGCGCGTAAACATCAGCTCCCAGTGTAATGAGATCGCTTTACGCTTAAGCGGCATGGCATCCAGCGTCTCAGGATCGTCAATCAGCGCCAGCTTGCCCTGCGGCGCCAGCACCTCAATCAGCTGCGTATAGTAGCTGTCGGTATGGGTCAGCGACGCAACATACTTCACCGTGTCGATGCCGAGCGCACGCAACTGCTCCGCCAGCGGCTGGTGATGATTGATAACGTGATGCGCGCCCTGCTGCTGCACCCACTCTTCAGTCTCAGGACGGGATGCCGTACCGATAATTGTCAGCCCGGTGAGTTTGCGTGCCAGCTGGGTGAGAATAGAACCGACTCCCCCGCCCGCGCCCACAATCAGCAGCGCTGCGTTCTCATCCGCCTGCACCTCAAGACGGTCAAACAGCAGCTCCCACGCGGTGAGTGACGTCAGCGGCAGCGCAGCCGCATCGGCGTCGCTCAGGGAGCGCGGTTTGTGGCCGGCGATGCGCTCATCCACCAGACCATACTCTGCATAGCTGCCGGCCCGGCTGATATCGCCGGCATAAAACACCTCATCGCCCGGGCGGAACAGCGTAACCGCTTCACCCACCGCCTCTACCACACCGACGGCATCCCAGCCCAGAATGCGCGGCTGCTCAGTGGCGGCACCTTTACGTACTTTGGTGTCGACCGGATTCACCGCAATGGCATTGATTTTGACCAGCAGATCGCGGGCGCCGGGCTGAGGTTTGGCAACGTCAGCGTCATACAGCGCATTTTCATCCGAAATGGGTAAGCCGTTCTGACTATAAACAATGGCTTTCATGCCTTATCTCCATGGTGATTGACAGATTTTCTGAATACCCATCAAGCATAGCGGGCAATGGCGCATGGAAAAATCGACGTTGCAGGGGAAGACTTTCACTCGTAGAGTGAAAATCCGGTTTGCCAGGTAAAAACGTCATGGTTCGTCTCGAAGATATTACGCTGTTTGTCCGCTCAGCTGCGCTGGGCAGCTTCTCCCGTGCCGCGCGCGAAGCAAACCTGCTGCCGGGTCAGGTCAGCGCGGCGATTCAGCGGCTGGAGCGCGATCTCGATCGTCGCCTGTTTGCGCGCTCAACGCGCAGTCTGCGGCTGACCGCCGAAGGTGAGCGCTATCTGCCTTTTGCACAGGAGATGCTGGCGCTGATGCAGGCAGGTGCAGAGAGTCTGCAGCGTCATGACGACGAACTGCGCGGTGAACTGAAAATTGCGATGCCATCCGATATCGGGCGGCATATCCTGCTGCCGTTACTGACCCGTTTCTGCCGTCAGCATACCGGATTGCAGCTGCGCCTTTCACTCTCCGATCAGGTCAGTAACGTCTTCCGCGATCCGGTAGATATCGCTATTCGCTACGGCAAATTAGAGGAGAGCAGCTACGTTGCGCTGCCGCTGGCTGAAAATAACCGGCGGGTACTGGTCGCATCACCCGATTATCTTATTGAACATGGCCGGCCTGCCGCGCTGACCGATCTCACCCGCCATCACTGTCTGCCGTTTATGATGGGAGGCCACGTATATGATAAATGGAGCTTTCCGCAGGCGGAGGGCGCGCAGCTTATCACGGTAAAAAGCCGCCTTATGTGTGATGACGCGGAAGTCGCACGCCGCTGGGCGCTGGCAGGAATGGGTATCGCCTATAAGTCCTGGCTGGATGTGGCTGAGGATGTACATCAGGGGAGGCTGGAGTTGATTCTGCCTGAGGTAAAAGGTGAGGCGACGCCACTGCATCTGATCTGTCCGCACCGCAGGCAATTCTCGCCAGCGATTCGCGCCCTGCACCATCACTTACGTGAGCATCTGCAAAACAGCGTGTCGCTGCCGGGCAAAGATTAATGAGTGAGCCAGCGGTTAACCGCTATTCTCACGCTTATCAGCGCCAGCATCACGAATAATCCCGTTCGGATTCCTCTCTATTCTCTTCTGCATTTACGCTATCAAACCAGAGCCGGTCAGCTTTTCCTGACGCGTAACCCTTGTCCGCCTCCGGTTTAAGATGGCCTGGCATGGTATTCTTATTCTGAATCAGTAATAGTAAGCCACAGCACATATTTGTCAGGCTAACTATTCAGGATAGATAATGTCTTATTCCAGACCCCGATCGCGCAACCTGCTCACACACCTCGTGCTGTTTATTGTGGTAATCAATGTCATTGATGTTATTCATGCGCTGCTGAGCTGATGTCAGACAGCCAGATGAATATCGCGGGAGGGAGCGGTGCTGCAGCACCGCACTTTCTCAGGAGTTATCGGGAGGCGTACTGCTTTCACTGAACTGCGGACGCTGGCGGGTCACTGAATAAACCACATGTTTCGGCTTAGCCGTATCCGTGGTGATATCAACGCCCGGAATGGTGACTTTGCCAAAACCAAACAGCGTCTGTACATAGCCGCCGATTTCATGCTTGCCTGCCGCCACGCGGATCTCTTTATTCTCACCTTTTTTCAGCATGCCCGCTTCCTGGCCGTCAACGGTAACATACACTGCCGATCCATCATCCGTGCGCGTAACCAGGTGTGAAACGTTGATTACCGTAGGTCCGCTGGCAAAGGGCGTGTCGGTGTTGCTGTTCTCAATCGGTGCGGCAGCACTCACCTCTGCCGGCGCGGTGCTGGCAGTCTCATCAGCGTGATGACGGGCGCAGCCGGTAAGCAGTAAGGCAGCGGTTAAAGAAGCCAGTGTAAAACGTGAAAGCATTGTGACGATCATCCCTTAGCAAAATGAGAAGCGTTTAGTTTAGCGTGGCTTTTCATGTGATAACAGTCACAGGATTCCAGTATTTTCCGAAAAACCTGCCGCCGGCTAACTGCTGCTGGCCGCCAGAATCGCCAGGTCCGTATAGCCCCGCTCCGCCAGCTCGCTGGCCGCCTGTGCGGCGCGTATACCGCTGGCGCAAACCAGCACGATGCGCCGCCCAGCGGGTGGCTGCCAGGCCGCCAGATCTGCCGGCAAAATACGCTCAGCCTGGCTTGCCACGCTGTGGGGCGCTTCATCCCGGCTGCGTAGCTCGACAATACAATCTGCCGGGGTAAGCAGCGAGCAGTCGATAAAGGGCACGCCCGGCACGACAGGCTCCTGCGCTTCATCAAAGCGAAACGCGCGAAAGTGCCAGTTCACAAAATCGCAGTTGACCAGTAATCCCAGCGGAGACGGCTGCAGATCAAGCAGCACCGTAAGCGCCATCTGCGCCTGTATCGCGCCAAGCGCGGCCACAGCCGGCCCCATCACCCCTGCCGTGTTGCAGCTGGCAGCCGTACGCGGCAGCCGGGGAAACAGCGCCCGGTAGCTGGGCGCACCTCCGCAAAATCCGCCCGCATAGCCCTGCCGGCCCAGCACTGAAGCGCTGATAAACGGTGTACCGGTCGCATAGCAGGCGTCTGAAAGCTGCCAGGTCACGGCAAAATTGTCGGCCGCGTCGATGACCAGCGAACAGTCAGCCATAGCCTGCGCGATGTTGCTGGCCGTCAGGGCCTGTGCGCAGGTTTCGATATTGACCTCAGGATTGCGCTGCGTCAGCGCCTGACGCGCGCTGAGCACTTTTGACTGCCCGATATCCTGCTGCGTAAAGAGCGTCTGGCGATGCAGATTATGCAGCGCCACTTCATCGGCATCATAAATACGTAGCGTCCCCACGCCGGCCCCCACCAGCTGCGGCAGAAGCGTCGCGCTCAGACCGCCCGCGCCGGCTACCAGCACGCGCGCCTGCGCCAGCTTACGCTGCCCTGACGCACCAATTTCCGGCAGTATCATCTGTCGCTGATAGCGTTCCATCCTGTTCTCCTCAGCTTAGTGTGGCCAGACCGAATACCGGCGTTGATGCCATCGCCATATCGCGCTTTTCCATCAGCCCTGCCTCACAGGCGCTGCGCCCCGCAGCAATGGCCTGGCTGAACGCCGCTGCCATGCGGATGGGATCGCCCGCTTTCGCGACGGCGGTATTAAGCAGAATGCCGTCAAAGCCCAGCTCCATCGCCTGCGCCGCCTGGGAAGGAGCACCGATCCCGGCATCGATAATCAGCGGCGTATCCGGGAACCACGCCCGCATGGCGCGCAATCCGTCAATATTACGCAGGCCCTGCCCTGAGCCAATCGGTGCGCCCCAGGGCATCAGTAGCTCGCAGCCGGCAGCCAGCAGTTTCTCGCCAACAATCAGATCTTCCGTGGTATAGGGAAATACGCTAAATCCTTCAGCACACAGGATGCGTGCGGCTTCCACCAGCGCAAACGGATCGGGCTGCAGCGTATCGGCATGCCCAATCACCTCAAGTTTGATCCAGGCCGTATTGAACAGCTCACGCGCCATATGCGCCGTGGTTACCGCCTCTTTCACCGTGTGGCAACCTGCGGTATTGGGCAGTACGCGAACGTTAAGGCT
Source organism: Pantoea sp. UBA7232 (assembly GCF_002473195.1). Lineage (NCBI taxonomy): Bacteria > Pseudomonadati > Pseudomonadota > Gammaproteobacteria > Enterobacterales > Erwiniaceae > Pantoea > Pantoea sp. UBA7232. The sequence goes on along the minus strand of NZ_DKTK01000008.1, from coordinate 217,198 downwards.
GGCCAGCAGGTCGCGAAACGCGGCACCCGCACTGCCCTCCCGCCGCAGGCTTACGGTAATAATTTCACTGCCCGCCGCCGCTATCGCCTGCTGCAGAATGGCCGGTGACGGATACCCTGCTGTACCCAGCAGAAAGCGCGATGCGCCCGTAAAGTCGTAAAACATGCGTTACCCTCCCTGCATCGGTGACAGGACTTCCAGCTGGCAGCCTGCCGCAAGCGGCTGACGGGAGTAAGCGCTTCTGGGCACGAAGTTGCCATTCAGCGCTGTCGCCACGCAGCTGGCGTCGATTTGCTGCTCCTGCAGCAGTTCGCTGACTGTCTGCGCCTGGGTTTCAACGATCTGTCCGTTAAGCTGGATTTGCATAAGGGGTCTCCTGAATCAGTTGTTGCATCAGCTGCTCTGCCAGCATCGGCGCCAGCAGAAAGCCGTGGCGATACATGCCGTTAAGATAATAAATACCGTTTTCATAACGAATTTCGGGCAGGTTATCCGGCCAGGCGGGCCGCAGGCCGCTGGCGCTCTCGATAATGCGCGCTTCAGCCAGCGCCGGATGTATCGCCCAGGCGGCGCTCAGCAACTCCATCATGGCGCGGGCGCTGATCGCGCTGTCATCATCGCTCTCGATCATGGTGGCACCCAGCATAAAGCAGCCGTTACGCCGCGGAACCAGATAGCATGGAAAACGCGGATGCAGCAGACGAAGTGGCCGCGAAAAGTGCAGATCCTGACTCTGTAAGATGATCATTTCACCGCGCACGGCCCGCAACGAGGGCAGCGCGTCGCGGGCATGAATGCCACGACAATCGATGATCTGTCCGGAAGGCGCGGAGTGATGGAACGTTGCACCGTGCGCCTCAAGCTTCTGGCGCAGCTCAGTGAGCGCCAGCCGGGGATCAAGATGTGCTTCGCCCGCAAACAGCAGCCCCCGTGCGAAGCGATCCTCCAGCGCCGGCTCTACCTCTGCCGGATTGACCCACTGATGCGCGTGAGTCAGGCGCGCAAAACGGTTCAGCTCCTGACTGTCGCGTGGCGGAGCCAGCACCAGCGTGCCCTGATGCTCAACGCAGCTTACGCGCTGCTGCCACCAGCGAGCGGCATGCTGACCCAGTGAAATAACGTCGGCGGGGGCGCTTTCTGCTTCACACCAGGGTGCCAGCATGCCACCGGCATACCAGGATGCGGGCAGACGCTGCGCGTCATCGATGACTTCAACAGATTCACCGCGCTCCACCAGCAGGGTTGCCACGCATAGCCCGCTGACGCCTGCGCCTAACACGCTCCAGCGGCTCATTGTCGGTTTTCCGGATAAAAAATAAGGGTCACATCGGCCTCTCAGTGTTGACTGAGACCCGCGGATACAGGAAGGGAGATAAGGAGGTGCAGCCGTTTGCTGCAACATCCCGGACGGCACCGGTCTGGCGCCCTCAGTCTTCCTACGCCAGTATCAACTGGGTCAGGTTCAAAGGGTCGCTGAACCGCGCGGTTGCGCTATCAGCCTCTCAGTCTCTGTGGCGAGACTCCCCCGACATCTTTAGTTTTATTCAAGCCGCATCACGCCGTCAAGGAGAGCCTTTTAAGGCTCTCTTCAGGCGCTTAAATCTTGCACTGCAAAAAACGACTGTTTACGGTTTCTCAACACTTTTAAACAATAACTTAGAAGCCGTTTTGAACGCGGTTTTCTGGCTTATCGGCGTCTGAGACCAGAAATCAGATCACATTAAATTAATATATTTTCTACGGAAAACAGCGAATGTAATGCCACGTTTACGTCTGGGATCATGAAAGACTCAAAGCCTTAATTCGTCGCGGCGAGGGCTTTGGCTGCTTCCTGTGGGTCGGTAATGCTGCGGTAATAAACTTTGCCGAAGGTGCGATCGGGCACGCCACCCAGCTCGATCCCGGTCATTGTTTCATGCATGAATTTAGCCCATAAAAAACCCGCTCGGGACGGGTGTGTTTTTATCAGAACGTTTTCATCGGAATGTAATCTGAACAATATCGAATAATTTTTTCATCATCCGTGATTAAGGTCAGCGCCTCCATGTTCGCCTGAGCAACGATCAGCCGGTCAAACGGATCGCCGTGCATATCACGAGGCAAACGTTTAAGACTTACGGTGTGATGTGATGAAATGGGAAGTTCGTTATAACCGTTTGCGAGCAAGCCGCGCAAAATCTCCTCTGGATCAACCGTAAAATGAGGTTTACCTAACGCGAATTTTATGGCGATTTCATGAATAGATGCGGCGGAAAAATATAGCTCGTTTAAGGGATCAACAATCAGATCGAAACAGGCTTGCGGAAGACGCTTAGAGTCTGCGCAAGCCCAGATAAGATAGTGAGTATCAAGAAGATAGCGATTAAAGATGTTCCGCGTTCTTACAGGACTAGTCATTGCCACCTTCAAACATCGACTGGATTTCATCTGACATGAAATCGTTGAAATTATCAGGAATGGCATACTTTTTATGATCTAAAAAGCCAACACGGTTTAACAGAGGCGCTGATTTATAAGGAACTATCATGGCTATCGGATCGCCGTGGTTAGCAATGATGAAACTTTCACCGCTACTCGCTGAACTCAAAATCTGAGAGTAACGAGCTTTCGATTCGGCTACATTCAGGACTTTCATATTAACCTCATTAATTGCGGTCATGAGGTCATATTATCACCTACCTGATAAAAGTGGTCAAGTGGCCATATTTTATATAAGCAACTGATATTAATACTCTTATTTGATAACCGATGTTTATTCTATGAAATGGATGAATATTCGGGATCGGAAAATTTGCATCGAACAAAGCTAAACAGGGATGAAAATCGTCATTGATATGGCCAACACGCTAATGGGTGCAAAACGTTCAGTCCTGGATGTTCTTGATCAGCTTTGAGCGCTCAGCAACGACTCAGATCGCGTGGTCCCGGCGTTGAGCTTAAATCAGATCATGGTTGCCTTTACCCGCGCACGCGAGAAGACCGGGCTCAAATGGAAAGTTTCAGCGCCAACTTTTCACAAGATTCGCTAGCGTGATTTCGGCCCGAAGATGACATGAAAAACCTGCATCGCAACGGAGTGGATCGCGCTCTCAGCCTATGTTATACACACTCATGTTAATGAAAATGATGAGATTTTACGGATAATTATCCGCCTACTCTACTTTGGCAAATGACGGAAGACTTATGGAACAGATTAGAATCGCCTTTATCAAGGCTGGCTGGCATAAAGATATTGTGAACAATGCGCTGGCAGGATTTGTCAGTGAATTCAATGAGCAGGGCGCAGACAGCGTGCTGAAAACCTATGATGTGCCCGGTGCTTTTGAGATGCCGCTGCTGGCAAAGCGCCTGGCCGAAACCGGTCGTTTTGATGCCATTGTCTGTGCCGCGCTGGTCGTGGATGGCGGGATTTACCGTCACGATTTTGTTGCGCAGGCAGTGGTTGACGGCCTGATGAGCGTGCAGCTCAGTACCAACGTACCGGTGTTTTCTGTTTCACTGACGCCACATAATTTTCAGCCGGTCAATGAACTGGAATCATTTTATACCGAGCATTTTATTAAGAAAGGAAAAGAAGCTGCACGAGCCGTGCTGGCTATCCATCAGCTTAATATTGATTAAGGCTGATAAAGCATTACGTTTGTTCCGCCTGTTTAATAATGGCGTGCAATGCAGAAATAAGCTTATTTACAGGACGCGCAATAATACCATTATGCGCGTCCTGTCATATTTACTGTTTAACGACTTGCTTCATGGCCAATCAATCCGCCAATAGCCGCCCCGCCCAGCGTACCGAAGGTACTGCCGCCGGTCAGCACAGCACCGCCCAGGGCGCCGACACCAGCACCAATTGCGGTATTTTTACCACGATGAGACATGCCGCTGCATGCGGTAACAGACAAAGCCAGCACCAGTACGGCGGCAATATTAAAGCTGCGTTTTAAAGTCATCAAAATCCTCATTACCATTTAATAATGGAATGCAATCAGGTTAATGTTGTTAGTTATTTGATCGCCCTTTGCCAGCAGGCGGCATGGGTCTCAGGATGCGAATTTAAAGTGCTGCAGAAATTTAAGAAAGGTAAAAATTCTTATTTTAGTCTGGCCCTGTCCGGGTTCCGAATTAAGCGCTGATAAAACAGCCAATGGTGAAGAAATAATGGAGAATAGTTATGAATAAAGGGTAGCGCGCCGCAGCACGCTACCCTTTTTGGCTATTAACGCTGAGGATGATTCACTTCAAGCGGACGCAGATCAAACACCAGCACCTCGGCATCATTACCGTTCGCAAAAGTCAGCGCCGTTTCATTACGCACCCGCGCGCCGTCGCCCGTGCTGAAGCGCACGCCGTTAACCTCAATACTGCCGCGCGCAACATGAATATAGGCGTAGCGATCGGCTGCCAGCGTCAGCGTCTGCTGCTCATTATCGTTGAACAGGCCGGCATAGATGCGCATATCCTGTCGCACCTGCAGCGAACCGGACTCGCCCTGCGGCGAGACAATCAGGCGCAGTTTGCCGCGCTTATCCTGTTCCGCCACGGAAACCTGCTGATAGCCTGGCGCGGTATTGCGCTCTGCCGGCACAATCCAGATCTGCAGAAAATGCACGTTGTCGCTTTTCGAGTGATTAAACTCGCTGTGCGTCACGCCGCTGCCAGCGCTCATCAGCTGCACATCACCCGGCACGATAACAGAACCGGTACCCATTGAGTCTTTGTGCTCCAGAGCACCTTCCAGCACATAGGAGATGATCTCCATATTATTGTGCGGATGGGCACCAAAGCCGCGACCGGGTGCAACCTGGTCGTCGTTAATCACCAGCAGATCAGAGAAGCCCACCTGCTGTGGATCGCGGTAGCCTGCAAAGGAAAAGGTGTGGCGTGAATACAGCCAGCCGTGATCGCCAGTGCCGCGCTGATTTGAAAGGCGTTGTTCAATCATGATCTGCTCCTGAATAAGTAAGGGAAACGATTTTGCTTCCTGATGTGATTCAGTATACGTAAACTGATTTGCTCAACAATGTGCTGTCATGACAATCACTGTCACGAATTAGTGGACACTATGCAGATAGACGATCTTCGTATTTACGTTGCTGTTATCCATGCGGGCAACTTCAGTGCAGCCGCTGAACAGCTGATGCTTTCAAAGCAGTATGTCAGCCGCCGCATGGCGGCGCTGGAAGCGGCGCTGGGCACCCGCCTGCTCAACCGGAATACCCGCAAGCTTTCGGTGACAGAAAATGGTCTGCTGTTTGCGCATCACGCACAGCGCATACTGGATGATGTACAGGAAGCGGAACTGGCAGTATCCGGTCGTCATCAGGCTCTGCAGGGTAACTTCCGTCTGAGCGTGCCGATGTCGTTTGGCATTACGCATCTCTCCCCCTACATTGCTGAATTCCTCACGCTGCATCCCGGCCTGCAGTTTCAGGTTGAGCTGGCCGATCGCCATGTCGATATGGTGGGAGAAGGATTTGATATGGCTATTCGCATCGGCACCCTGCCCGACTCCAGCCTGATCGCACGCAGGCTGGGCGAATTCCGGCGGCTGATCTGCGGCAGCCCTGCCTATCTTCAGGGCGCCGGAGCGCCGGAGACGCCTGCGGAACTGTCGCTGCACCGCTGCCTGCGCTACGGCCGGGAAAGTCAGCAGGGCTGGGAGCTGTTCAGGGACGGGCAGCGCAGCGTCGTGGCAGTTCAGGGGCCGATGGTCAGTAATAATGGTGAAATGCTGCGCGATGCGGCGATTGCCGGGCTGGGGCTGATCCTGCTGCCGGAATTTATCGTGGCGCCGGCGCTGGCCAGCGGTGAATTAATACGCGTGCTGGATGCGTGGCAGCCCGCCTCGCTGCACCTTAATGCGCTCTACCCGCAGCATCGCCAGCGCAGCGAGATCCACCGGCAGTTTATTGCGTTTTTACAGCAAAAACTGGCGGCTCAGTGAGCCAGCGCCAGCAGCGCTGCACCCAGCATGCCACCCTGATGAGCATGGCGGCCGGGGATCACCAGCGGCTGCGGCGTACGGCGCAGCACCCGCTGCTGCACCGCCTCGTTAAGGGCAGCTATCAGCGGAACAACGGAGGCCAGCCCGCCGCCGACGGCGACGCAGCTCGCTCCGGTGATGTTAACGGTGTAGGCCAGCGGCTCACTCACCAGCTGGAGCCACGCCTCCAGCGTCTGCTGCGCCTGGTTTTCGTCTGCCTGCCAGCGTGAAACGATCGCTTTGCTGCTGAGCGTTTCATCATGCAGCACGCGGTGCAGGGTTTCCAGACCGCGCGCTCCGCCATAAGTATCAAGACAGCCGCTCTGACCGCACGGGCACGGCTGACGCGGTATGGCAACCGTTTTGCCTGCGATATCAACTTCGCGTAGCGTGATCGGGCCATGTCCCCACTCACCGGTTAAGCCATTCTGACCGGTGATCAGCCGGCCATCTGCAACCAGTCCGCCGCCCACGCCTGAACCGAGGATAGCGCCCAGCACCACTTTATGCCCCTGTCCGGCCCCGGCCAGCGCCTCCGCAACGGCAAAACAGTCGGCATCGTTATGGACCGTGACCGGACGCTGCAGGTATGCGCCAAGCTCCTGCGCCATATGACGTCCGTGAAAGGCAGGTATGTTACTGGCAAACATCTCGCCACTCAGTGGCGCGACAATTCCGGCGGTGGAAACCGCGACCGGGGAGTGCGCGCTGAAATGTGCCTGATGTCTGGCGATCGTATCGCTGACGGTAGCGCAAAACGCTTCCCAGGAGCGGGCGGGCATCGGCTGCTGATCGAGCAGCTGGATCTGCTCAGCCTGCGTCATCACGCCAAGTTTAATAAATGAACCGCCAAGATCGAGGCAGATTACCGGTAAGGCAGGAATAGTCATTGCAGAGTCCGCTGGGTCAGCAAAAAGTTGCTGGCAATGTAAATAAAATAACGCCGGCAGGAAACGGGCCGCACAGGTTTTTTCGCATCGGCGCAATAAACGGCTAAAAGGTATGCAGACGCCGCGCAGGATTACCGGCGCCAGCCTGGCGCATCATCATGCTCATTTCATTAATACCTGAAACTGCGGATTAAACTCATCAAACAGCGGCAGCGCTGCCGCACCCAGCGCGGCGGTATCACTGCCGCTCATTCCGGTCCGTATGCGCGTGGCGGTCAGGTAGCGCCCGCGCACAGACTGGTAAAGCGGCGGCAGGCGCGCAACGATTTTCTCCAGCAGGGCAGCAGGGATCATACCGCCAATAATCACGCTCTCCGCGTCAAAGATGCACTCCAGCATATTGATGGCCTGGCGCAGCGGCGTCAGCGCAGTGGCGATCCACGCGTCAAACAGCTCTGCCGGCACCGCCAGCAAATCGTCCGGCAGCGCGGTCATGGGATCAAGCCCGCAGAATTCATAGGCTGCCTGCAGCGAGACATAGCGTTCCAGGCACCCCTGATTGCCGCAGTAGCAGTCGCGCCCGCCGGGATCCACCACCATATGGCCAACTTCACCGGCGTTATGTGCATCACCGCTGCAGACGTGACCATCAACAATGATACCTGCACCCAGCCCGGTACCGATGTAGAGATAGATAAACGAATTAAGATGGCGCGCCACGCCGTGAAAGCGTTCGCCAATTGCCGCTACCGTGGCATCATTTTCCAGCGTCACCGGCAGCTGACTGAGTGCCGCCAGCTCTCCTGCAATATCGACATCTTCCCAGCCGTGCAGCGTGGTCGGCCCCAGTGAAGAGAGTCCCTCAACGCCAAAGGGCCCTGGCATCACAACGCCGATACCCAGCACTTTGCGCCAGCGCGCACCCAGCTGCGACTTAATCTCATCCAGCACCGAGACGATGCGCGCCAGCGTGGCAGCAGGCTCCGGTTTTTGCACCATAATGAGACGGCGAAAATGAATTTCGCCGGTTAAATCTACCAGCACCATCAGCAGCGTCTGGTGATCAAGATGAATACCGATTGAAAACGCACTGGCCGGATTCAGCGTGACGGGAATAGCGGGCTGTCCGCGTCCCTGACGTCGCGGTCCATGGCTTATCAGCAGTTCCGCCTGTTCAAGTTCTGCGACAATATTAGATACCGTTTGCGCGGTCAGGGCCGTGAGCCGCGCCAGCTCAGCCCGTGTCAGTTCACCGTGCAGGCGAATGGCCTCAATGATCACGCGCCGGTTATGCGCCCGCGCGTGTTCAAGGTTAGTCCCTGATGTTCTCATCGTGCTATTTCCTTTTCGCGCCTGGCCGCTCTGCCACCGCAACAATATCTATGATCGCTGGCACATTTTACAACCTGTTTACCTGACAGCGGCGGGAAAACGTGCAAAGTAGAAGCAGGACCCGCAGCAGATCGTTTCTGGCACATCGCTTGCTTACCTTTCTGTGGCATGGCAACTGACGCACACTTTTGCGCACGTTATTAAATCAATCAAATTGATTTAATTAATCTCTCACAGCTTTCAGGCGGACATATCATGAAAAAATCGGTTCACGGTTGTTTGGCACTGTTTCTGCTCGCCAGCGCTGCCAGCGCGACGGCGGCCACCTCACTCAATGCGCTGTTTATGACTCAGGCAGCCTATAGCGAGAGCGATATTCGCGCCATGACGCAGGCTTTTGAAAAAGCGAATCCGGACGTTAAGGTCAACCTTGAATTTGTGCCGTATGAAGCGCTGCACGACAAGATTGTCGCGGCACGGGGTGCGGGCGGAAATGGCTACGACGTGGTGCTTTTTGATGCGATCTGGCCGGCGGAATTCACAAAATTTAACCTGTTGCAGGATGTCAGCGGCCGTATCAGTGCCGAAGATAAGGCGCAGATTTTCCCCGGTGCGCTTAAAACCGTGGTGTTCAACGGTAAAACGCTCGGTATGCCGTGGATTCTGGACACCAAATATCTGTACTACAACAAAGCGATGCTGGAGAAAGCGGGCATCCGCGACCTGCCGCAAACCTGGCAGCAGGTAATGGATGACGCGCGCATTATTAAAGAGAAAAAGATCGTGAATTATCCGCTGGTGTGGAGCTGGTCTCAGGCGGAAGCGCTGGTATGCGACTACACCACGCTGGTCTCCGGCTTTGGCGGGCAGTTCTACCAGAACGGCAAACTTAACTTCTCCAGCCCCGCTTCACTGCAGGCGGTAAAACTGATGAAAAGCTCGCTTGATGACGGACTGACTAACCCCGCCTCACGTGAGTATCTGGAAGAAGATGTGCGCAAAGCGTTCTCCAATGGCGACGCCGCGTTCGCGCTGAACTGGAACTATATGTACAACATGGCCAACGATGCAAAACAGAGCAAAGTTGCGGGTCAGGTTGGCATTATGCCTGCACCTGGCGATGCGCCAGGCAAAGCGGGCGCGGTCAACGGCTCAATGGGGCTCGGGATCGCCAGCGGCAGCACCCATGCCGATCAGGCGTGGCAGTATATCCGGTACATGACCTCTCAGCCGGTGCAGAACAACTATGCCCGTCTGAGCCTGCCTATCTGGAAAAGCTCTTATCAGGATGCGGCGGTGATGAAAGATCAGGAGAGCCTGATTAAGGCAGCGGACACGTCGCTGAGCGTAATGCTGTCACGTCCTGAAACCGCAGACTATTCGCGTCTCTCCAGCACGCTGCAGCAGCAGCTGCAGCAGGTTTTGACCGGCGGCGCGACCCCGGAAGCCGCCATGCAGGCGGTCGATAAAAGTGCCGCGCGGCTGCGCTAAGGAGCGGGCATGCTGAGTTTGCGTCAACGTGAGCGACGGCAGGCATGGGTGCTGCTGGCCCCCATGCTGCTGGTCATGCTGCTGCTTACCGCCTGGCCGCTGATGCGGACCATCTGGCTGAGTTTTACCGACGCAGCCCTGATAGGCAGCGGCGATGCGCCCGGCTGGATCGGCGTGGAGAACTACCTGTACGCCTTAAGCGATCCCGACTTCCGGCTTTCGCTGTGGCGCACGCTCTATTTTACGCTGGTGTCGGTTGCTTTCGAGGGCGTCATTGGCGTGCTGGTGGCGCTGCTGCTTAATCAGCGGTTTACCGGCCGCAACGTGCTGCGCGTGCTGGTGATCCTGCCGTGGGCGCTGCCGACAATCGTTAACGCGATGATGTGGCGACTTAATTTTAATCCGGACTACGGCAGCGTCAACGCGCTGCTGACACAGCTCGGTATCCTGGATGGCTATCGCAGCTGGCTGGGTTCACCCGACTCAGCGCTTAACGCCGTGATGTTTGCTGATGTGTGGAAGAACTATCCGCTGGTTACGCTGCTGGTGCTGGCTGCGCTGCAGTCGATTCCGGACGATCTTTTTGAGGCGGCGCGCCTGGACGGCGCCTCAGCCTGGCGACGGTTTCGCGCCATTACCTTTCCGGCCATCGTCGGAGCGCTCAGCGTGGCGCTGGTGCTGCGCACCATTGATGCGTTCAAAATATTCGACATCATCTATGTCATGACCCGGGGCGGGCCGGTAGATAGCACCAAAACGCTCAGTTTCTACGTCTATCAGGAGTCGTTCAGCTATCTGCGCGCCGGCAGCGGAGCGGCCTATGCCATCCTGATGACGCTGCTGTGTGCCGTACTGATTGCGCTCTATATGCTGCTGCTGTGGCGGCAGCGTCGCCGGGGGAGTGCCCATGAAGCGTAAGATGATATCTGTGGCTAAATATGTGGCGGCAGCCGCCGTGGCGCTGTCGGTTCTGGCCCCGATGGGCTGGCTGTTTCTGATGAGCGTCAGCGCCACCAGCGACCTGACGCGCGTGCCGCTGGAGTGGATACCGCGCCAGTGGGATTTCAGCCGCTACGGCCGGCTTTTGTCGCTGGCGCCGGGTGAACCGGGAACCCTGTTTCTGCATGCGCTGGGTAATAGTCTGCTGGTGGCGACGGGAGGAACGCTGGTCTGTCTGCTGCTGGCGATCCCGGCTGCTTTCAGCTTTTCGCGCTATCCCGGACGCGACGGCTGGCTGTTTGCGTCACTGGCCATCTATATGGTGCCGCCGGTGGCCTTTGTACTGCCGCTCTACTTTCTGCTGCAGCAGCTGGATCTGCTGAACACCCGCCCGGGTCTGATTATCGTTTACTGTTCGCTGATCCTGCCGTTTCTGACCTGGATGCTCAAAAACCAGTTTGACACTCTGCCGCGTGATATTGAACAGGCTGCGCGGCTTGATGGCCTGCGGGTGTGGCAGGTGCTGCTGCGCATCACGCTGCCGCTGGCAAAACCGGTTCTGGGCGCCGCAGCGCTGTTTGGCTGGCTGCTGGCGTGGGATGAATTTTTCTATGCCCTGCTCTTCACCAGCAATATTACGGCGCAAACGCTGCCGGTGACCATTGCCGGCTTTACTGCCGGACGCGCAACCGATGACGGCCTGATTGCCGCGGTTGGCATTCTGGCTTCGGTTCCCCCTCTGTTAATTGCTGTCTGGCTGCAGAAAACGCTGGTGAGCGGTCTGGCCAGCGGCGGGAGTAAAGGATGACAATTGACTGTAACGCAACGCTCTACGTCGCTGGCAACGTTAACGCCGATTTAATTATGGGTACGCTGGATAGCTGGCCACAGCGCGGCACTGAAGTCATGCTCCCTCAGAGTGAACTGCGTCCGGGCGGCTCGGCGGGTAACTGTGCGCTGGCACTGGAAGCGATGCAGGTTCGCCATCGCGCTGTCGCTAATCAGGGGAATGATGGCCTCAGCGCCTGGCTGGCGGGCTACTTCCCAAACAGTGCGGCGCACTGGAGACGCTACGCCTGCGAAACGTCTGTCACCGTTGGCATTACGCACAGCGATCACGAGCGCTCGTTTCTGAGCAATTTTGGTCACGTGGCGCAGCTCAGCGCGGATGACGTACTGGATCAAATCCCGCCGCGTGCCTCGCCGGGAGATATTGTCCTGCTGTGCGGCACTTTTCTCTGTCTGGCACTCACTACGCACTATGCCGCGCTGCTGCAGGCGCTGCGCCAGCGCGGCTTTGCGATCGCCGTAGACACCGGCTGGCCTCCGCAGGGCTGGAGCACAGAAGTACGGCAGCAGGTTGCCCGGTGGCTGCCGTTCTGCGACTGGCTGTTACTGAATGAAGCAGAGACGCTGGGCCTCGGCGCGGCGGCAACGCTGCCGGAGAGCGCACGGCAGCTGGCGGGAACCCTGAGCGGACGTGGCGGCTGCGTGGTGAAGCGCGGTAGTGCCGGTGCCGCCTGCTGGCAGGGTGCGCAGTGGCTGGAACAGCCTGCCACTCCCGTCACCGTCGTGGATACCATAGGAGCCGGTGACAGTTTCAACGCCGGCTTTCTCACCGCGCTGTTACATCAGCAGCCGCTGAGCCGCGCGCTGCAGTGGGGCATTGCCGTGGCATCACAGGCGATCAGCACGCAGCCACGCCGCTATCCCGGCTGGCAACAGCTGCCATTTTCAGCAGAGGAGAGGTAATTTATGGCCAGTATTGAGCTCGTCAGCGTCGCCAGACGCTACGGCAAACAGACGGTATTGCATCCGCTCAGTCTCAGCATTCCCGATGGCAGTTTTACCGTACTGGTTGGCCCGTCCGGCTGCGGTAAGTCCACGCTGCTGAGGCTGCTGGCCGGGCTGGATAGTTTGTCAGAGGGAACCATTCTGATGAACGATATACCGATTGGCGATCGCGACCCGGCCGACCGCGACATGGCGATGGTGTTCCAGAGCTACGCGCTCTATCCGCACCTTACCGTGGCTGAAAACCTCGCCTTTCATATGCAGGTTAAAAAGGTGGGCCGCGCGGAGCAGCAGAGTAAGATTGCGCGCGTTGCCGCTATTCTGGGTATCGATAAATTGCTGCAGCGCTACCCGCGCGCCCTCTCCGGCGGCCAGCGTCAGCGCGTGGCGATGGGCCGGGCGATGGTGCGAAATCCTCAGGTTTTCCTGTTTGATGAACCGCTATCTAATCTCGATGCTCAGCTGCGCATGGAGCTGCGGGCGGAAATCAAAGCGCTGCACCAGCGTTTTAAAACCACCATGATTTATGTCACGCACGATCAGGTCGAGGCGATGACGCTGGCCGATCAGATTGTGGTAATGCGCGAAGGTCAGATCGTTCAGCAGGGCGCCCCGCTCAGCATTTACGATCGTCCTGCGGATCTGTTTGTCGCCCGCTTTATCGGCTCGCCTCCGATGAATCTGCTGCCGGCGCACCTGGTAACGCGTGATGGCGTGCCGGGCATTGAATGTGAAGATCTCTGGCAGCCGCTTCCTCCGCGCTGGCAGCACGCGGCACAGGAAGGGGCTGCGCTGATGATTGGCATCCGCCCCCACGATTTGATACCGGCGATGCAGGGCAGTCTGGCGCAGGTCGCCGTTACGGAGATCACCGGAGAATCCACGCTGCTGCATCTGACGTGGCACGGGCATACGCTGCATATGCAGGTACCTGGCCGTCACGCAGCAGGCAGCGGCGATCCGCTGACGATTGCGCTGCGCATGGAAAAAATCCACCTGTTCGATGCGCAGAGTGGCCAGCGTCTGCCGGAAGCGCCGCCGTTACCGTGAACGTTATCCTTCTGCGGGTGTGGTTGCCACGTTGTCATGCTGCATTAAGGCGATCGCCACCAGTACCAGCATGGAGAGCAGTTCAGTCCCCAGCGTACCGCTGATAGCACTCAGCCAGGATCCGGTCTGGCTGAAATGGCAGAATACGCCGCCCAGCAGCATCGGCCCCAGCCCCATCGCCGACTGCTGCACGGTCGACAACATGGCGCTGCCGGCGCCCGCCTGATGATGCGGAATATCGCGCATGCCAATACGGTAGAAGGTACTGACAATAAAAGACTGACCAAATCCAATGAGTGCCGTGGCTGGCGCCAGCGCAAGAATACCCGCCTGCGGCCACCGGAGCTGCAGGGTTGCCATCAGAGCCAGCAGGCCGGTGATCTGAATAGCACAGCCAGCCAGCCAGCAGCATTGTGCGCGTACCAAAGCGCGTGACCAGTGCGGTCGACCGCATGGCACCGATAAAATAGGCTACCCCCAGCGCTATGAAAGCGTTACCGGAGTCAAAGGCGCTGAAGCCAAGCCCGGACTGCAGCGTCAGAGCCATGACAAACATAAACCCGCTCCAGCAGGAGAAAAAGATAACGGCAAGCGTAAGGCTGAAACGCACGCCGGGTAAACGCAGCAGTGACGGGGGCAGCAGCGGTGAATGGCCTGACGCTTCAGCACGCACAGAGACCCGTCGCAGCTGCAGCAAAAACAGCGGCGCCAGCAGCAGTAACAGCACGCATGGCCAGCGCCAGTTCAGCACCGGCCCCAGCGCCAGGCTCAGCAACAGTGCGCCTGTGGCTCCGCCCAGCAGCAGCGCACCGCTGATATCAACCGGTACGCGGGTCGCATTGCGGGTTTCCGGAATAAAGCGGCGCGCAGCCACCAGTACGCCCAGACAGATCGGCAGGTTGATCAGAAACACGCTGCGCCAGCCATACCCACCCGGATCGGCTTTGATAAGAAAGCCGCCCAGCACCTGACCAATCACGAACGCCAGCCCGCCCATTCCGCCATAGAGACCAATCGCCCGCGCATGCTCCCTGCCCTGCAGCGTAATATGCAGCGTTGCCAAGATCTGCGGCACGATAAGTGCCGCACCCACTCCCTGCAGCGCGCGGGCAAACATCAGCATCCCGGCCCCGCTTGCCATACCGCACAGCAGCGAAGCCAGGGCAAAGATCCCGACACCGCTGATAAAAACCCGGCGCCGCCCATAGTTATCTCCGAGCCGCCCTCCCATCGCGAGGCAAACGGCAAAAGTAATACCATAGACAGCAACAATCAGCGCCAGCTGGGTGGGCGTTGCCTGCAGGCTATGCGCCATTGCATCCAGCGCCACGTTAACGATTGAAAAGTCGATCATAGGCAGTAAGAGTCCGGCCAGCAGTACCATCAGACCCGCCTGACGAAGTTGCGGAGTGTGCATCAGTTTCACCTTGTTTTCGTGTTCATTGCGGCATAGCATCTGCTGAAAAATAACCGGGTACCAGTTTTTGATTATCATGGTATTAAAACCACCCGTCTGGCCGGAGAAATGACGCTGATGTCGATTCAACCCGCTGTAAACTTTGCTGAAAAAGAGGTTCATACGAATCGCAAACTGCTGGGCGCCTTTTTGCGTTCCCGACGGGAAAACCTCGATCCTGTCAGGCTGGGTCTGCCGCGTATGCGCCAGCGGCGCACGCCGGGCCTGCGCCGCGAAGAGGTCGCCCAGCTGGCTGATGTCGGCGTCACCTGGTACACCTGGCTGGAACAGGGTCGCGATATTAAAGCGTCGCTGAAAACGCTGACGGCGATCGCATCAGCACTGCAGTGTAATGATGTTGAAACGCAGCATCTTTTCTCACTCGCCGGTCATAAACTGCCCGCCCTTCAGGTTGCCGCCTGCTGCAAACTCGCTGAGCATAATCAGCAGATGCTGGATGCTATCCAGCTGCCGGCCATTATTGAGACACCGCGTTTTGACATCATTGGCTATAACGCTGCGTGGTGTGCGCTGATGGGTATAGATCTGGCAAGCGTAGAGGCTGAGGATCGCAACTGTATCTGGCTGGCGTTTAATCATCCCGGCTGGCGCGGCATGATACGCGACTGGGATGAAGTCATGCCGCAGATGGTGGCCATGTTTCGCGGCCAGATGGGAGAACACCTTGGCGATCCGCACTGGGAAAGCTTTCTCACCCGGCTGATTAACAGTTCTGATGAATTTGCACAGACCTGGCAGCGTTACGAGCTGGGAAAAGTGGAGAATCGGATCAAGCGTTTCTGGCGGGCGGAAACCGGGGAATTTACGCTGCGTCAGAATAACTGGTGGTCCGCTTCACGCAATGGTGACCGCCTGCTGGTTTACGTCCCGGCGGACGAAACAAGCGCAGCGGCACTGGAAAAACTCATTGCCGGATATCAGGCGCTGCGCTCCACAAATGCGTTAATCTGACTATGCTTACTTCATGATAAATAATCAGGAGAAAGCATGAAATTTCTTTATTTCGTTGCGCTTATTGCGGCGGCGGGTTATTTGCTGGCATTTCTGCCTAAATTGCGTACCCGGCGTGAACCCGTTGCTTACTGGGGCTGCTGGGCCTGGCTGGGCCTGAACGCGGTTTACTGGTCGGTATATGCTGTACGCAACTATTTCCCGCACTGAAATATTATTCAGGAGTAATGTATGTCTGAAATTAATCGCGATCGGATGCCCTATCTGCTTTATTTTGCCCGCCAGCGTCTGCTGTTAGAAAATATCGATGCCAAAGTAGTTGATATTGGCAGCGCAGAAATCGTGGGTAATCATTTTCGCTGGAAACTGGATGGTAAAAACGCTCAGGGTGAAACCGCAAAAGAGGTGGATGAGCTGCTGGAAGAGGTTGAACGGCATCTGAGTTTTCTGTTTGTTGATGGTCAGTTCACCAGCCTGCCTGATGTCAGTGAAGATTACGGCGACAGGCTGGATAACATGCCGTTTGTTGAAGTGTCGCTTTCTGAACTCAGCGACCGTGACGAAGGCAGCGTACGCTGAATTTCTGTTATGCAGGCTGCCACGCGGCAGCCTCCATAGCGTCAGGCTTCAGCAGTAGCCGATTTCATTCCCGGCACCAGAATGATTTTGCGGCAATCCTCTTTGCGTTTATCAAAGATCTCATACCCCTCTGCCGCCGCATCCAGCGGCATATGATGCGTAACAATCTCTTCCGGCGTTAATAATCCCTGTTCAATCAGCGACAGCAGCCGTGGCAGATAGGCGTGCACGTGCGTTTGTCCCATTTTGAAAGTCAGCCCTTTATCGAACGCATCGCCAAACATGAAGCCATGGATAAAACCGGCATAGACGCCCGGCACGCTGACCACCCCACCGCGACGTACGGCCGCAATACACTGACGCAGCGCTTTGCCGCTGCTGCCTTCAAGTTTCAGATTGCTGAGGACGGTTTCGGTCAGGCTGCCTTTGGCTTCAAAGCCCACTGCATCAATCACCGCATCCACGCCGCGGTTCCCTTTGGTATGGTCAATAATCCAGGCTGCGGGATCGTCAATCTCGTCAAAATTTATCGGCGTAACGCCATAGCGCTGACGGGCAAACTCCAGACGATAGGCGTTATGATCAATCATAAAGATATCTTCGGCACCCATCAGCCTTGCACAGGCGGCGCTAAGCAGACCTACCGGGCCGGCACCAAAGATCGCGACGCTTGAGCCTTTATCCAGCCCGGCATTCTGCACCGCCTGCCAGGCGGTCGGGAGGATATCGGACAGAAACAGCACTTTGTCATCCGGCAGCGCCAGCGGCACTTTGAACGGGCCGGTATTCGCTTTCGGCACGCGAACATATTCTGCCTGTCCGCCGGGTATTCCGCCATAAAGATGACTGAACCCAAACAGGGCGGCGGGTGGCGTGATATTTTTTTTATTGAGTATCGCACCGCGACCCGGATTAGTGGTTTCACAGGCGGCATACTGATGCAGATGGCAGAAGAAGCAGTCGCCGCAGGCGACCACAAACGGCACCACCACGCGGTCGCCAATCGCCACATTGGTTACGGCACTGCCAGCTTCCACCACTTCACCCATAAATTCATGACCAAATATATCGCCATGTTCAGTTTTTGGGATCTTACCGCGATATAAATGCAAATCAGAACCGCAGATAGCGGTTGCAGTGACACGCAGAATAATATCATCCGCTTCCTGCAATACCGGATCGGGAACCGTTTCAACGCGTACTTTGTGCGGGCCATGATAGGTTAACGCTTTCATTCTTAACTCCTCATTAATAAGCGCAGCAGGTGCCTGACATTATTTAAGGCGAATTGCCTGAGCCTGGCATCAATTGCTGATTAGGCAAGCGCATCGGCAGTTCTGCCCGCGCGGTGCAACCGCGTTGCAGCTGCGCCGGAACGTGGCGCTCAGCAGCAGAAAAACTACCAAATTGGTTAAAAAAAACACTGGATATAACCACAGTAAGTTGTATACTTATCCAGCAGTCTTGATGACTGAATGACGTTTTAAGAGGTGATACGAATGATGATCTCAACGGAAATTCTTGCTGCTCAAACCGCGTCTCTGCTGATGAGCAGCCGTGACCTCGCCAGACTGACTGGCATCACGCACGGCGAAGTGAAGCGCCTGATTAAAAGCCTGGAAACCGCACAGCGCCTTTCCCAGCCTGTTACGGTCAGTCTTTACGAGCATGAAGGTGAGAGCCGTCAGGAGTTTCTGCTCAATAAACGCGACTCGTTACTCGCCATAGCCCGACTTTCGCCCGGCTTTACTGCCGATCTGCTCGATCGCTGGCAGGAGAAAGAAAAGATCGCTCAGCTGCCGGACTTCACGGATCCGGCCGAAGCAGCCCGTGCCTGGGCGGAGCAATTTGAACAGCGGCGGCGCGCAGAGCAGCAGCTGGCACTCTCTGCACCAAAAGCGGAGTTTTTTGACCGTTTTACTGAGGTCAATGAAGCGCTGGGATTTCGTCAGCTCTGTAAAATGCTGAAGGTCAAAGAGACTGACTTCCGGCAGTTCCTGCTTGAACGCAATATTATGTACCGCGAGAAAAATACGCTGGCACCACAGAAACATCACGTGCAGGCGGGCTATTTCTCTTTCCGCACCGGTACGGGTGAAAATCAGCACGCGTTCTCACAGGCCCGCTTTACCGCAAAAGGCGTGAAATGGGTTGCAAGCCTGTGGGCGGGTCACCTGGCCTCTCATCCTGCAGGCGTCGCCGCCTGATACAGCAGAGCCGATGAACAGACATCGGCTCTGCCTGCTTACTTGTGCTGATGCCGCTGACGCTGTAGCTGATGGCGAAACTGCCTGACCTCCTGCGGTGACCAGCACCGGCTGGAGAGCGGCAGCTCTTCATCAATTGCAGAGGGGAGCGGCACCTTCTCCAGCGTGCCGCGATTACAGATAGCGCGAATCAGCACGGCGGGAGAGACGCCCAGATAGCGCGCCATATCCGATAAACGCATTAGTGATTTGCTCATTGCTGCCTCCGGTTATTTCCTGACTAAAGGTATCTTCCTGCAATGCTGATGGCTGAAATTTGATCGCGATCGGCAAGTTCGTTTTTTTAGGTTAAAAAATAACCTCTTCTGCCTCTCTTCCCTGCTCTGCGCGCTGCTGTTTCTGAGGATGCTGACAGCAATGTATTCCGATCTGCCGGGCCTGATGCCATACCAGCCAGCCGGAACGGTAAATTAATATAAATAATTGGTTTCTGAGACTTAACGTGTCATCACCGCTGGCATTCTTCCCCTGCGCAGTCTACGGTTAATAAAAAAAGCGCCACGTTTATTAACCATGGATAGCCGCTATGACCGCCCATGCCGAAATTGCAGCAAATCAGGAAAACGATCTTCGCCAGCTTTGCCATGCTCTGCAGGAGAATCTTGAGCTGCTACTGCCAGCCGGACAGCCCTCCGATCGCGTGCGGGCCGCTATGCGTGCCGGCACGCTGCCGAGCGGTAAGCGCATACGTCCGCTGCTGCTGTTACTGGCGGCGCGTAACATGGGCTATGACCTGACAAAGCGTGGCATTCTCGATCTCGCCTGCGCGGTTGAAATGGTGCATGCGGCCTCGCTGATACTGGATGATATTCCCTGCATGGACGATGCGCTGATGCGACGCGGTCGTCCCACCGTGCATCGCGAGTTTGGCGAAAACGTGGCTATCCTGGCAGCAGTCGCGCTGCTCAGCCGCGCTTATGAAGTTATCGCGCTCGCGCCGGATTTGCCCTCCCAGCACAAAACAGACGCCATTGCTGAACTCTCTGCGGCGGTAGGTTTGCAGGGGCTGGTTCAGGGGCAGTTTCAGGATCTGCATGAAGGTGGACAGAGCCGCAGCCCGGAAGCGATTGCCATAACCAACGAACTGAAAACCAGCGTGCTTTTTCGCGCTGCGCTGCAGATGGCGGCGATTGTGACTGATGCTGCGCCGGTAATGCGTCAGAAACTCAGCTACTTTGCGCAGGATCTGGGCCAGGCTTTTCAGCTCCTGGACGATCTTGCTGATGGCTGCAAACATACCGGTAAAGATATTCATAAAGATCAGGGCAAATCGACGCTGGTTCAGATGCTGGGTGCTGACGGTGCGGAGCGCCGTTTGCGTGAGCATCTGCGCTCCGCTGATGAACATCTTGCCTGCGCCTGTCACCGCGGCGTTGCAACCCGTCAATATATGCATGCCCTGTTTAATCAGCAGCTGGCAATGTTCAACTAACGCGGATCATCTATGGGGCATTTTGCCGTTATTGCGCCGCCACTCTATAGCCATTTTCACGCGCTTCAGTCACTGGCACAGACCCTTATCAGCCGCGGGCATCATATTACCTTTATCCAGCAGGCCGACGCACGTACGCTGCTGACCGATGAACGCATCGCCTTTACCCCGGTGGGTGAACAAACTCATCCGGCCGGCTCTCTGGCGGCGGCTCTGCAACGCCTGGCCGCGCCCGGTGGCCTTTCCCTGTTTCGCGTAATCAATGATATGGCTGAAACCACCGATATGCTGTGTCGTGAATTACCGGCGGCATTGAAAAAACTGCAGGTGGATGGCGTGATTGCCGATCAGATGGAGGCAGCGGGCGGGCTGGTGGCTGAGGCGCTGGGCCTGCCGTTTATTTCCGTTGCCTGCGCGCTGCCGGTTAATCGCGAAGCGGGCATTCCGCTGGCGGTGATGTCGTTTCGCTATGGTCAGGATGAGAAGGCGCTGAAGCGTTTTGCGGCCAGCAGCCGCATGTATGACCGCATCATGCGTCGTCATCGCCACGTTATCGCTTACCATGCGCGCGCATTTGGTTTATCGCCACGTTCAGGCCTGCAGGATTGCCTCTCATCGCTGGCCCAAATCAGCCAGCTGGTGCCGGCATTTGATTTTCCGCGCCATCAGCTTCCCGCCTGCTATCACGCCGTAGGGCCGCTGCGTCAGCAGAGTATCACGACTCATCTGCCGCCGCCGTGGCCCGCGCTGCGTCAGCCGGTGGTTTACGCTTCGCTGGGTACACTTCAGGGACGCCGCTTTCGGCTCTTTCTGCGCCTGGCGCGCGCCTGCTGCAATCTCGGATTATCACTGGTTGTTGCCCACTGCGGCGGGCTGACCGCGCATCAGGTACGCAAGCTGGAGCTGGCTGGAGCAGCCTGGGTAACCGATTTTCTCGACCAGCACGCTGCCCTGCAGCATGCTCAGGTATTTATTACGCACGCCGGGCTGAACAGCGCGCTGGAAGCGCTGGCGCAGGGCATTCCAATGCTGGCGCTGCCTATTGCGTTTGACCAGCCCGGTGTGGCATCGCGTATCGAATGGCATGGCGTGGGGCGTCGCGCCTCACGCTTCAGCCGTACTCATCAGCTGGAGACACATTTGCAACTGCTGCTGTCCGATTCTCACTACCGTCTGCGCATGTCCGCGATTCAGGCGCAGCTGCAGCGCGCTGGCGGCTGTCAGCGTGCGGCTGATATCGCTGAACAGGCGCTGTGCCGGCAACAGATTGTGCTGGCGGAGGCGACCTGATGTCAGAAACGCATGCCGATCTTATTCTGGTGGGGGCCGGGCTGGCAAACGGGCTGATCGCCCTGCGGCTGATGCAGCTGCAGCCGGCCCCTGACATTCTGCTGCTGGAGAGTGCCGCTCAGCCGGCAGGCAATCATACCTGGTCGTTTCACCGCGACGATGTCAGTGACGCACAGTTTACCTGGCTGGAGCCGCTGCTATCCGCGCGCTGGCCAGGCTATCAGGTCCGCTTTCCGGCGCTGCGGCGTAATCTGCGCGGGGAGTATTGTTCCGTCGCCTCACAGGACTTCGCCCGCCATCTGCGCGAAACGCTGGGAGACAGGTTGCGCACTGCAGCGCCCGTGCGCAGCGTAACACCGCAAAGCGTAACCCTGGAAAACGGCGATGTGCTGCACGCCCGCGCCGTGATTGATGGACGCGGCCTGCAGCCCACGCCACATCTGCGGCTTGGTTATCAGTCGTTTGTCGGTCAGGAGTGGCATCTGGCGCGTCCGCACGGCCTGCAGCAGCCGGTACTGATGGATGCCACGGTCGATCAGCACAGCGGCTATCGCTTTGTCTATACCCTGCCGCTCAGCGCTGAACGGCTGCTGATTGAAGATACCCACTATATCAATCACGCCACGCTCGATAGCGAACAGGCACGACAAAACATCATGCACTATGCAGAGCAGCAGGGCTGGCAGCTAAGCCGCCTGTTGCGTGAAGAACAGGGTTCCCTGCCGATCACGCTTGATGGTGATATTGAACGCTTCTGGCAGCAGCAGCAGGGTCAGCCCTGCAGCGGGCTGCGCGCCGGACTGTTTCATGCGACCACGGGCTATTCGCTGCCCTCTGCCGTTGCGCTGGCGGATGAGATCGCGGCTGCCCTGCCCTGTAATGCAGAAATGCTCAGCCAGCGTATTGAACAGTTTGCCCGCCGCCAGTGGCGCGAGCAGCATTTTTTCCGCCTGCTCAATCGTATGCTGTTCCTTGCCGGACGGCCGGAAAAACGCTGGCAGGTTATGCAACGTTTTTACCGGCTTGATGCCGGTCTTATCAGTCGCTTTTACGCCGGAGAGCTCTTTCTCAGGGATAAAGCACGCATATTATGCGGTAAACCACCGGTGCCGGTGGGAGAAGCGCTGCGCGCACTGTTGATGACTCCTTCGCTACCAGGGAAGAAAGAATGAAACGTACTTATGTGATTGGCGCGGGCTTTGGCGGCCTGGCTCTGGCTATTCGTCTGCAGGCGGCTGGTATTCCGACCACGCTACTGGAGCAGCGTGATAAACCCGGCGGGCGCGCCTACGTATGGCAGGATGAGGGCTTTACCTTTGATGCCGGTCCGACGGTGATCACCGATCCCAGCGCCATTGAAGCGCTTTTCACGCTGGCCGGAAAAAAACTCAGCGACTACGTTGAGCTGATGCCGGTCACGCCCTTTTATCGTCTCTGCTGGGAAGATGGCAAGGTGCTTGATTATGACAATAATCAGACCCTGCTGGAGCAGCAGATCGCCGCGTTTAATCCGCAGGATGTTGAAGGCTATCGCCGGTTTCTTGCCTATTCACAGGCGGTATTTAAAGAGGGGTATCTCAAACTCGGCACGGTGCCATTCCTGAATTTTCGCGATATGCTGCGCGCCGGCCCGCAGCTGGGCCGCCTGCAGGCGTGGCGCAGCGTATACGATATGGTGGCAAAATTTATTCAGGACGATCATCTGCGCCAGGCCTTTTCGTTCCACTCTTTACTGGTGGGCGGTAATCCGTTTGCAACATCCTCTATCTACACTTTGATTCATGCGCTGGAACGCGAATGGGGCGTCTGGTTTCCGCGAGGCGGTACCGGCGCGCTGGTCGATGGCATGGCGCGGCTGTTTCGCGACCTCGGCGGCGAGCTGCTGCTTAATGCCGAAGTGAGCCAGCTGGAAACGCAGGGTAATCGCATCAGCGGCGTGCAGCTAAAAGATGGACGTCGCTTTGACGCCAGTGCCGTAGCCTCCAATGCTGATGTCGTACATACCTATGACCGGCTGCTGCAGCACCATGCGGTCGCTCGTAAGCGCGCCGCCACGCTGAAGCGGAAGCGAATGAGTAATTCGCTGTTTGTACTCTATTTTGGCCTGAACCAGCCGCACGCTCAGCTGGCGCACCATACGGTCTGCTTCGGCCCGCGTTACCGCGAGCTGATTAATGAAATATTTAACAGCAGCCAGCTGGCGGACGATTTCTCGCTCTACCTGCATGCACCCTGCACCACCGATCCGTCGCTGGCACCGGCAGGCTGCGGCAGTTTTTATGTGCTGGCGCCGGTTCCGCACCTTGGCACTGCCGCAATCGACTGGCAGCAGGAAGGGCCGCGCTTCCGCGACCGTATTTTTGCTTATCTTGAGGAGCACTACATGCCAGGCCTGCGCGATCAGATAGTGACACAGCGTATGTTTACGCCGGAAGATTTCCGCGACACGCTGCACGCACATCAGGGCTCAGCGTTTTCGCTGGAGCCGATCCTTACCCAAAGCGCCTGGTTCCGGCCGCATAATCGCGACGCCGACATCAGCAATCTCTACCTGGTTGGTGCGGGCACGCATCCCGGCGCTGGCGTTCCGGGTGTCATCGGCTCAGCTAAAGCTACCGCGCAGCTGATGGTAGAGGATCTTGCCGGATGAATCAGCCTCCCCTGATTGAGCAGGTCACGCAGACCATGGCGGCGGGCTCGAAAAGCTTCGCTACCGCAGCAAAGCTTTTTGATCCGGCTACGCGCCGCAGCACGCTGATGCTCTATGCCTGGTGTCGTCACTGTGATGATGTGATTGACGGCCAGACGCTGGGTGAAGGTGGCACGCAACATCAGGTGGCAGACGCACAAACGCGCATGCAGCATCTGCAGATTGAGACCCGCCGCGCATACAGCGGCGCGCATATGGATGAACTCGCCTTTCGTGCGTTTCAGGAAGTGGCGCTGACGCATGAACTTCCGCCCCAGCTGGCGTTTGATCATCTGGAGGGGTTCGCTATGGACGCGCGCGAAGAGCGCTACATCACCTTTGATGACACACTGCGTTACTGCTATCACGTAGCGGGCGTCGTGGGTCTGATGATGGCGCGCGTAATGGGCGTACGCGATGAGAACGTACTCGATCACGCCTGCGATCTCGGCCTGGCGTTTCAGCTGACAAATATTGCACGTGATATTGTTGAAGATGCGCAAAACGGGCGCTGCTATCTGCCGCAAAGCTGGCTGACGGAAGCCGGGTTACGTGCCAGTCAGCTGGCCGATCCCCACTATCGTGCGGCGATAGCGCCGCTGGCTGCACGCCTGGTAGCAGCGGCAGAGCCTTACTACTATTCGGCCCGCAGCGGGCTGCCCGATCTGCCGCTGCGCTCGGCGTGGGCTATCGCGACGGCCCACGGGGTGTATCGCGAAATCGGGGTAAAAGTGCAGGATGCGGGTATGCGGGCCTGGGATGCCCGGCAGCGCACCAGCAAAGGGGAGAAGCTGGCGCTGCTGCTCAAAGGCGCGGGGATTGCGCTTACTTCTCGCGTGGCGCGTCCGCAGCCGCGTCCTGCTGGTCTGTGGCAGCGGCCGCGTTAGGTTTGCGACCGTGACGTTCACGCAGCGTAGCCTGCAGCTTATGCAGCGGCGGTGCGTAGAGAAAACCAAACGAGACGCAACCTTCACGCCCGCGCACCGCATGATGCATCCGATGCGCCATATATAAACGCTTCAGATAGCCTTTGCGCGGAATGTAGCGAAACGGCCAGCGCTGATGCACCAGCCCGTCATGCACCATAAAATAGAGCGCGCCGTAGGTGGTCATACCGGCGCCGATCCACTGCAGTGGCCACATGCCCTGCACGCCATAGTAAATCAGCCCGACTGAGAGCACGGCAAACACAACGGCGTAAAGGTCGTTGAGTTCAAACCTGCTGGTATGCGGTTCATGATGAGAGAGATGCCAGCCCCATCCCCAGCCGTGCATAATATATTTGTGCGAGAGCGCCGCCACTGCTTCCATCAGTGCAACGGTTGCCAGCAAAATAAGCGTGTTCCATAACCAGAGCATGGTGCGTCCATTTTAAAAGGTCAAAGAGTAAAGGTGGACTGCGATACGGGATGCCGCAAGTCAGCATAGGTGAAATAAGCGCGAGGGTCACGCTTATCTCCGCCACAGCCGGGTCAGCTGGCATCGCGCGACAGCGGTTCTTTCAGCGGGGTTTTCGCCAGCGTGCGCGCCAGCAGTGATGAATAGAGCGGCTTGCCGCCAAAAAACTGTGCCGCCAGCGTAGCGCCCAGACAGGTAATGATCATCGGCAGGATCAGCTGATAATTGCTGGTCATCTCCAGCACCAGCACAATCCCCGTCAGCGGCGCGCGGACCGACGCGGCAAACAGCGCACCCATACCGGCAACCGCAAAGGTGCCCGCTTCCAGATGCCACGCCGGAAACCAGGCTATAGCGATCTGGCCAAAACAGGTGCCCAGCAGCGTACCCAGCGTCAGCATGGGCGCAAAAATGCCGCCCGGTGCGCCGGAGGCAAAGCAGCAGAGCGTCACCAGCGTGCGCAGCATAAAAAGACCAAACAGCATCAGCGCGCTATATTCGCCGCCAGAGAATGCCGGGATCAGCGTTATCCCGCCACCGGCCGCCTGCGGCAGCAGCATACTCAGTACACCGCAAAGTCCGGCCAGCACGCTGCCCCACAGCACCCACGCCGTGGTGCGCCCGCGATGCAGACGCTGAAAGCGATCCTGCATGGTGAAGATCAGCCGGTTAAACGCGACGCCGACAGCGCCAAACACCACCCCCAGCAGCAGATAGAGCCATAACGTATCAGTGGGCGCATCTCTGAGCTGGCCGATATTGATAATAGGGCTATTGCCCTCGCAGAGCCGGTAGACGATGCTGGCCATAATGACGCCAACAAATACCGCTTTGATTGAAACCAGACTGTAGCGAAACTGCGGGCGCATCTCTTCAATAATAAATAAAATCCCCGCCAGCGGTGCGTTGAAGGCCGCTGCAAGACCGGCTGCCGCACCGGTTGCGAGCAGCGTGTGGCGTGATTCAGCGCTGCGCAGGCGAAACAGATCGCTGCACATGCCGCCGATATTCCCGCCCAGCTGCACCGTCGGTCCTTCCCGACCCAGCACCATCCCGGAACCGAGTGCGCCCATGCCGCCAAAAAATTTTACCGGTAATACGCGCCACCAGCGTACCGGGCGCAGCTCTTCCAGCGCACCTTCAATTTCCGGAATGCCCGAGCCACCCGCCTCAGGCGCAAAGCGGCGCACCAGAAAATAGCCCACGCCGCCCATGATGGCAGAGGCGGCAAAGGCAGAGATCGCTCCGGTCACGAAACCGCTATGCTGTGCAGTGAGCGTATCGATACGCAGCTGCAGCATCAGGTTGACCGCCCGGTTAAATGCCACACCCACCAGGCCGGTCAGGGTGCCGACCAGCGCCGCCAGCAACAAAAGCCTTACCGGCGTGGTGTCCCGGCGCAGCAGCGTTTGCAGCCGCATAAACCGGCCAGGGCGACGCATAGTCTCTTCAGCGTCAGAAGGTGTAACAGGCATCAGTTTCTCCTCATCAGAAATCCATGTGCAGCGTCCCGGCGCCCTGCACCGTTCCAGCATAGTCAAAAGCGGGCAGCCCGTAACCTGGTCATTCGCAACAGAATTTTACGTTGCGGTTAATTCATATACAGTCCGCAACCGCGCTGTCACCGCGCGCGACAGAATGTGTCACAGAATTGCGGCTGGCGGATTGACGCGGCGCCTGCAAATCACCATCATCCTGGCCATCGCCCTTGTGGCCAGATTCATTACTATCGGAGCGGGATGTGTCAGAACTCAGTAACGCATTGCTTGAAGAGATTATCAGCGAGGTCCGGCCGCTGACGCAGCAGGGAAAGGTGGCGGATTATATTCCGGCGCTGGCGGACGTGGAGCCTGACCAGCTGGGGATCGCAATCTGTACCCCGTCAGGTGAGTGCTATCAGGCGGGTGATGCCGCTACGCGCTTTTCAGTGCAATCCATCTCTAAGGTGCTGTCGCTGACGGTGGCCCTGACGTTGTATGAAGACGCTGAAATCTGGCAGCGCGTGGGTAAAGAGCCATCCGGACAGGCGTTTAATTCGCTGGTCCAGCTGGAGCTGGAACAGGGCAAACCGCGTAACCCCTTTATTAACGCCGGCGCGCTGGTGATGTGCGATTTGCTGGAGAGCCGCCTGACGGCTCCGCGCCAGCGCATGCTGGAATTTGTCCGTGGCCTGGCGCAGCAGGAGGATATTCTGTATGACCGCGGCGTCGCGCGCTCTGAGTATGAGCACTCTGCCCGGAACGCTGCCATTGCCTGGCTGATGAAATCGTTTGGCAATTTTAATAACGATGTCAGCAAGGTGATGGAGACCTATTTTCACTACTGTTCGCTGGCCATGAGCTGCAACGAACTGGCGCGTACATTTCTCTATCTGGCCAACCAGGGACGCACACAGGATAATCGCCGGGCGGTGATCTCGCCGCGTCAGGCGCGTCAGGTGAATGCGCTGATGATGACCAGCGGCATGTATGATGGCGCCGGCGAATTTGCCTGGCGGGTGGGCATGCCGGCCAAATCCGGCGTGGGCGGCGGCATTATTGCGGTGATCCCGGGGGAGATGAGCATTGCCGTCTGGTCTCCGGCGCTGGATCGCTCAGGCAATTCACTGGCCGGCACCGCGCTGCTGGAGAAGCTGAGCGACCGCCTGGGCCGCTCGGTATTCTGACCCTTAGCTCACCTGATTACGCGGTTTATCCTGCGCAAACGCCTCCAGGTTGGCTTCAATACCGCGCAGCAGATTCGCCACGCCCTGCCGGGTTGCCCAGGCGATATGCGGCGTCAGCAGCAGCCGGGGCACGCCGGGTTGCAGCAGCGGATGCGTAGCGGGTGGCGGCTCACTGCTCAGCACGTCCAGCGCCGCGCCGCCGAGGGTTCCCTGACGCAGCGCGGCCGCCAGATCCTCCTCTTCAATCAGTCCGCCGCGAGCGGTGTTGATCAGTAACGCGCCCGGTTTCATCGCGGCCAGCGTCTGCCGGTTGATCATCTGCTGCGTCTGCGGCGTCAGCGGGCAGTGCAGCGTCAGTACGTCGCTGCGCGCCAGCACCTCATCAAAGGCGGTATAGCCGGCGCGGACGGCTGCCGCCCCCGGCCGTTCAGCATAGAGCACCGTCATACCCAGCGCCTGCGCCATCTCACCCGCTGCGCTGCCAATATCGCCTTTGCCGACCACGCCCAGTACCGCACCCTGAATATCCTGCAGCGGCTCGCGATGGATACAAAAGTGCGGCGAGGCGGGCCACGCGTCGCGGCTGCTGATGGCGTAATCCATCAGATGTCGCCGCAGCGCGAACAGCGCAGCGATTACCCCCTCCGCCACGCTGCGGGTGGAGTAGCCGGGTACATTGCTGACCACAATACCCTGCGCCCGGCAGGCGTCAAGGTCGATACAGTCATAGCCGGTAGCCGTGACGCAGATATAGCGCAGTTCAGGCAGCTGCCGCAGCGTGTCGGCGCGCAGCGGGACTTTATTGGTCATGGCTATCGTCGCCCCCTGCAGGGCAGACACAATCTCCGCGGGTGCGGTCTGTCCGCGCCAGACCCATGCACTGCACCATTCTGGCTGCGCCGGCCGTTCGGGCAGCGTATCACCATCCAGCATCACTATTTTCATCTTCGCTCCGCTTTATTGTTTCTGCACTGTTCTCATCAGGTTGCATTAAGGTTAACAAAAACGGCGTCCGGGGTGAGCTTTTTCAAAAAATGCGAATTATTTCCCTCTCCGGCGGCGTTTGTTTAACGCGGCAGCGGCAATCGCGTTACAATTCCGCCTCTTCTCTGACGTGACCTGCTATCTGCTATGACGGTTTTACCTGCACTTCGCCAGCGCCTAACTGCCTGCCTCGCCATTCTGGCGGTGCTGCTGCTGTTTGTTGCGCCGGTGGTGTCGAAAAGCCTGATTGAGCAGCAGCGCGTTTCGCAGCCTGCCCCGGCCATGATGGAGATGGATCATCATCAGATGATGGAGCACGCCATGCCGGGCATGATGCATCATGACGCGGACGACGGCGAACTTGCCTGCGGCTACTGCGATCTGCTGGTGCATGTGCCGCTGATGATTTGGGTGTTTATTCCCTTTATCTGGCTGATGCTGCTTCACTCCCGTGCGCCACCGCTGCCGCGGCGCGCGGCACCCATAGTGCGCAGGCAGGTGGCCATACCCCGTCCGCGCGGACCGCCTTCCCCGCTTCTTAACTGAATCCGCTTTAACGTGGCGCGGACGCAGCGTGCTGCCCGTCGCCCCGGTTGTTTACTTTCAGAAGGAAGACGCTTTTGTCTGCTGTTAATTCTGCAGCACCGCGCGGCGCGGTGCTCAATCTGCTTCGCCGCCTGCATTTTTATATCGGCCTGTTCGTTGCGCCGTTTATCTTTATTGCTGCGCTGAGCGGCACGCTCTATGTGCTCACGCCTCAGCTCGAACAGCTGGTCTATCACGATGCGCTGACGGTAACGCCCGCTGGTGAACCGCAGCCGCTGTCGGATCAGATCGGCGCGGCACGTGCCAGGGCTGGCGCAGATGCGCATATTTACGCGGTGCGACCGGCACCGGGTGCAGAGGAGACCACCCGCGTGCAGTTCAGCGATCCGGCGCTGGGCGCCTCGACCTCGCGCGCGCTGTTTATCGATCCCTATACCCTGCAGATAAAGGGAGATATGCCGGTCTATGGAACCAGCGGCATACTGCCGCTGCGCACCACGCTCGATTTGCTGCACAGCAGCCTGCTGCTGGGCGATGCCGGACGCAACTACAGCGAGCTGGCGGCAAGCTGGCTCTGGGTAGCCGCGCTGGGTGGCGTGGTGTTGTGGCTGGCGACCCGGCCGAAGCGCCGGCTTAAACCGGCACGCAGCGGGTTGGCTTTCAGCCGCCACTGGCACGCCACCCTGGGACTGGTGCTGCTGCTCGGTCTGCTGTTCTTCTCTGTGACCGGCCTCACCTGGTCACAGTGGGCAGGCGCGAACATCGATAAAATGCGCAGTGAACTGAACTGGCTGACGCCACAGGTCAGAACGGTACTCGATCCGGATGCACCGGCCGCCCCCGCCGATCCGCACGCCGATCATCACAGTATGTCAGTGACCGATATGGCGGCGATGCGCAAACCCGGCATGCCCATGATGAAACCGGCGCCTGCCAATATGCCCGATGCTGACTGGGACCAGGCGCTGAATGCCGCGCGCGCGAACGGGATTGATGCAGCGAAAGTGGAGCTGCGCCAGCCGAAAAACAGCGGCAGCGCCTGGACCGTTACGGAAATCGATCGCCGCTGGCCCACGCAGGTGGATGCGGTGTCGGTGGATCCGCACAGTTTCGCGATTGTGGATCGCGCTGAATTTGCCCGCTTCCCGCTGGTGGCAAAACTGACCCGCTGGGGCGTGGATGCTCATATGGGTGTGCTGTTTGGTCTGCCCAATCAGCTGCTGCTGGCTCTCTTTGGTCTCGGCCTCTGCACCATGATTGTGCTGGGCTACCGCATGTGGTGGCTGCGCCGCCCCGCTTCGGCTGCTACCAGCCCGCTTGAGACGCTAACGGCAAGCTGGCTGGCGCTGCCGCTCACGGCGCGCCTGCTCTCCCTGCTGCTGGCCGTAGCGCTGGGGTATGCGCTGCCGGTCATGGGTGTCAGCCTGCTGCTGTTTTTAGCCATCGATTATCTGCGCTGGCGCAGACAGCAGCGTACGCCAATGACTGAAGCGGAGATCCTCGCTGCACAGCAGTCGCCGCTGGGCATTATTCGCGCCCGCTTTACGGTCAAACGTAAAGAGATGCGCTATTTTCTGCGCGGCCTGTTCATTCTGGCGCTGATTGTCGGTACGGTGATGAGTAATGCGATTATCGGTGGCGTGATCGATCAGTATGGTATTCCGTTCAGCCACTGGTCGCTGACCATGTATCTGACGCAGGGCTTTATGATTACGCTCTATACGCTGGTATTTACCGGACTGATGTCGATTCCGCTCTGGTACTTCTTTCTCGGCGAGCAGGACGATTCAGTAAACAAAGGGTAAAAAAAAGAGGTGGCTGAGCCACCTCTTTTCATCTCTGCATCAGAAATCAGCTTTCAGCACAACGCGGTAGTTCGCTTTACCGGCGCGCACATGCTCCAGCGCATCGTTGATTTTTGACATCGGGAACTCTTCTACCTGCGGCGCGATATCAGTACGCGCGGCGAGGCGCATCAGCGTACGCAGCTGGCCCGGCGAGCCGGTAGAGGAGCCGGTTACCGCGCGATCGCCCATGATCAGGGTAAATGCCGGAACCGGGAACGGCTTCATTACTGCACCGACGGTATGGAACTTACCGTGCGGGGCCAGCGCCTGGAAATAGGGCTGCCAGTCGAGATCGACCGCAACCGTACTGATAATCAGGTCAAACTGACCCGCCAGCGCCTTCAGCGCTTTTGGATCGCGGCTGTTGACCACGCGATCGGCGCCCATCGCTTTAACAGATTCAGTTTTGCTGGCGTTTGAACTAAACGCGGTCACCTCTGCACCCATGGCACGCAGCAGTTTGATGGCCATATGGCCCAGACCGCCAATTCCGATGACGCCGACGCGGCTGTTAACGTTGATGTTGTGCATCAGCAGCGGTTTGAATACGGTAATACCACCGCAGAGCAGCGGGCCGGCTGACGTGATATCAATTGATTCCGGTAGCGGGATCACCCACTGCCAGTCCGCACGCAGGTGGCTGGCGAAGCCGCCTTTGTTCATAATGGTCGGGACAGAGCCTTTTTCGCAGTTTACCTGCTCGCCGTTAATACAGGCATCGCAGTGCTGACAACTTTTCGCCGTCCAGCCGATGCCCACGCGCTGGCCCACTTTCAGCCCTTTGTTTTGCGCTGCGGCTCCCAGCTCGCTGATGCGGCCGATAACTTCATGCCCGGCAATGACCGGGAAAGAGGAGATGCCCCACTCATTGTCGATCATAGAGAGATCGGAGTGGCAGACACCGCAGTAGTCCACTTCGACCATCACCTCTTCCGCGTTCAGCGGACCAGCTTCATATTCGTGCGGCACCAGTGCTTCGCCCGCTTTCATCGCGGCATAGCTTTTGATTTTCATTCCAGTCCTCTGTTTTTTAGTTACGACCCGGCAAGTTTAGCAGAGGCGCCGTGATGATTTAGGCGAGCAACCAGGCAACCAGCCCGATCAAAAACGCTGCGGGGCGCAAAAAGCATTAAGGGTTAAAGCGAACCGGGTGCAGATCGGCGCTGTTGCGCCTCCGGTCACTCTCCACCCGGCTCAACGCTAAAACTCCGGCTCTTCACCCGGCAGCGGCTCAGAGAGCGACTGCCCCTCTGCCCCGGCATAAAAAATAATCAGCTCGGTCGCCTGCTCAGCGGTATAGCCGCGATGCGCACTGTTAACCGTCTCATTCAGCGCTTCACCGGCATTAAAATGCTGGCGCCGGCCGCTCTCTTTATCTTCAATAATCAGCTGGCCCGACAGCACGTAAGCCGTGTTGGGCATGGGATGCGTATGCCACGGCAGTTCACTGTGGGGCGGCAGCGACATGCGCATAACGGAAATCTGTGGCTTGCCTGACGGATAGCAGTCGTAAGCCTGACCGTTCCATGCGGTGCCGCTCTCTGACACCAGTTCATGCACGATTTCACTGTTTTTTGAGTTCGTCATCTTTTCTCCTGTTACTTTGCGCGTTACCGGAGTGTAGAACATTGCTGCGCTTACCGACGCGCGCGCTGGATTTTGCTCAGCGTTCAAGCTGCTCCCGGCATTCGCTGAAGAGTCCGATAAGATGATCGGCCACCGCGCGTACGCGACCCGACGTTGCCAGATCGGCGTGCATTACCAGCCACAGCGGCTGATCGGCACTACTGTCGCGCTGCAGGCAATGCAAACCGCTGGCTCTGGCCATAAAGTGCGGCAACACGCCAACGCCCAGTCCGGCCGTCACCGCCGCAACCTGCGCGGTCAGCGTGTTGGCTTCCAGCCGGCAGGGCCTGCCGCGCAGCACGCGCTTGATCCAGCGGGCGGCAGGCAGATGCTGGTGTGATTCAGACCAGCCGATACAGGGCGCTTCATTGAGGGTAAAAGGTGCTGAAGCGTGCAGTAATGACGGCGCCATATACAGACCGAATCCCAGGGTTCCCAGCCGTCTGATGGTCAGGTTGCCCGCCTCAGGGCGAACCAGACGAATCGCCAGATCGGCCTCTCTGCGGTGCAGATTGACTGACTGCACCCCGCTCAGCACCTCCAGCCGAAGCGCCGGATGCGTCTGCAGCAGAGACGGCAGTGAAGGCAGAATAAAATGGGTGGCCAGATTATCCGACGTTGCCAGCCGTACCAGTCCGGCCACCGCTCCCTGCAGTTGCGCTTTTTCTGTCACCGCCCGCCCCGCCTCTTCCAGCGCCTCCGCCCGCTCCAGCAGCGCTTCGCCATCATCCGTTAGCCGGTATCCGCTCTGATGCCGGCTGAACAGCGGCAGTCCCAGCGACTGCTCCAGCCGGTCCAGCTTTCTGGAGACGGTCGCGATGCCGGTTTCCAGCGCACTCGCCGCGCCGCTCAGCGTTCCGGCGCGGGCGATTGCCAGAAAGATCCTGATGTCATCCCAGTAAAATTCACTCTTCATAGTTTCCATTTATGGAAAATAGCCTTCCATTCTCCGCACTGTTTTCCCGATTTCGATCAGATGATACTGCGCATCCCCGGGAAGTTAAACCGGTTAAGAATTCCGGAATCTGAACATAAGGAGACTGCACCATGAATGACACTGTTATCGCTACGCACGCTGTGCCAGCGCGTAACTGGATTGCTATTGTCGCGCTCGGCCTCAGCGCTTTTACTATTGTCACCAGCGAGCTGGCGCCGGTAGGGATGCTGAACGCCCTGGCAAACGATCTGCACCAGCCTGCTGCCACCACCGGACTGATTGTTACCGCTTATGGCTGGGTCGCTGCGCTGGCTGCACTTTGCTCCGGCATGCTGCCGGCACGCACTCCGCGCAAGGCGATGCTGGTTGGATTAATGGTGATTCTGGCGGGCTCCTGTCTGATGGCGATGCGCGCTTACGCTCTGCCCGCGCTAATGACCGCCCGCATTACCGGTGCGCTGGCCCATGGCGTATTCTGGGCGCTGATTGGCACCGTTGCCGCCCGGCTGGTGCCGGCCAGCAGGCTGGGACTGGCGACATCAGTGATATTTGGCGGCGTCTCAGCCGCCAGCGTACTGGGCGTACCGCTTGCCAGCTTTATGGCTGCTGCTGCCGGCTGGCGCAGCGCGTTCGGTGCCATTGCGCTGCTTGCACTGGCCGCCGCCGTGGTTCTCTGGCGCACGCTTCCGGCTCTGACGCCTCCTGCCCCCTTAAAACTGAATGACTATCTGGCTATTTTTCGCCATCGCACGCTGCTGACGCTGTTTGGCGCAACGGCAGCCGTCATCACCGCGCACTTTGCCGCGTTTACCTATATCGATCCGCTGCTGACGTTAAAGCAGGGTATTGCCCCTGCTGCGGTTTCCGCCCTGCTGCTGATGGCCGGCATCGCCGGCGTAGCGGGCAATATGATTGCCGGGAAGTTGATCGATCGGCATCTCAGGGGCCTGATTCTTTCAGCGCTGCTGCTGAGCGCGCTGGCGCTGGGCGCACTCAGCATCGCCGCATTGCCGCACGGCCTGACCGCGCTGCTGCTGGCTCTCTGGAGCGCCGGGATCGCAGTAATATTCGTCGGGCTGCAGACCTGGCTGCTGCGCAGTGCCGGTACGGCCGCGCAGCCCGCTTCTGCGCTCTATGTCGCGATATTTAATGCCGCCATCGGCAGCGGTGCGCTGGCAGGAGGACATCTGGCTGGGCTTATCGGCCTGCAGAAGATGGTGCTGATGGCAGCAGCAGTGATGCTCGTCAGCAGCCTGTTCATACTGCGGCTGCGCACTCCGCGTTAATCACTCCGGACCGGCGCCGATGACATCTTTTCATCTGTGGCAACCGCTGCCGCAATGTAATCAATAAACGCCCTGACTTTTGCGCTCAGGGCGGAACGCTCACTGACGCAGGCGTAAATGATCATCGGCAGCGACTGAATCGCCTGTTTGTCGTCAGTAAACAGCGGGATTAGCTGGCCGCTGGCGATCAGCGGCCGGGCGATAAAGCTTGCCAGCCGTGCAATTCCGCCACCGCTGACGGCAATTCTGGCAATAATATCGATATCGTCACTGATAAAACGGGGATTCAGCCGGGCGGTAACAACCTCCCCGTCTGCGCTGAAGCCCCAGGGAAGAAACCGGCCATCTGTGGGATAACGAAACACCAGACAGGCGTGCTCGCTCAGCTCGTCAATGCGTTGCGGAGTACCTGCACGGGAGAGATAAGCGGGTGCCGCACAGAAAATAAACGGCAGGGATGCGATTTTTCGCGCCACCAGCCGATCGTTCAGCTGCGCCTCAATGCGCAGGCTGACATCGATATTTTCCAGCCGGTGATCGACATCACGATCGGTAGCGATCAGTTCTATGTCAATTCCGGGGAACATTTCATTAAAAGCCGGCATAAGAGGGGCAACCACGTAGCGGCCAAACGCCGCGGTGGTGGCAATGCGCAGCGGACCCTGCGGTCCGGTTTCCACAGCGGCAGCCTGCGCAGCAAGCGCAATATCATACGGTATATGGCGGACTTTGGCGTAATAACGCTGACCGCTTTCCGTCAGGACCATACTGCGGGTGGTACGTGAAAGCAGACGCACGCCGAGGTGTGTTTCGAGCCGGGCCAGGCTCTGGCTTACGGCTGCAGCACTCATTCCTCTGGAGCGGGCAGCAGCGGCAATAGTGCCGTTTTCCACTACGCGAACAAAATTGTCGATCAACCCCAGCATATCCATCAGCGGCCCGCTCTTTTCGTAAATGTTGCTTAGCAATGATTAAAGCACAGCTGTGCTTTTTTTGTCCGGCACAGGCCCGTAAGGTAGCCGCTGTTTCTTAACTTACCGGTCAGGAGAGATCTTA
Source organism: Pantoea sp. UBA7232 (assembly GCF_002473195.1). Taxonomy (NCBI): domain Bacteria; kingdom Pseudomonadati; phylum Pseudomonadota; class Gammaproteobacteria; order Enterobacterales; family Erwiniaceae; genus Pantoea; species Pantoea sp. UBA7232. The sequence continues at coordinate 180,689 of NZ_DKTK01000008.1, read as the reverse complement.
TGATTAAAGCCATTGCGTCAGCTGGCGTGCGCTTACGGCTGCCACATCGGGTTACCCCTTATATATTTTCTCTGTACATGGCGACCATTATGGCGTTTCTGATGAGCCTGGTTATTACGCTGGCAGAGTCTGGTCCAGGCCCGCATTGTATGACAAATGTGATGAATGCTTATCAGGTGGCGATGCCTGCTGCCTTTGTCTGCATTCTGCTTGTACGTCCGGTGGTTATCCGGCTGGTGACGCTAACCGTTCACGGCCACTAATCGCCTGCACAGCTGGCCGCGTGCTTAGCGCGGCTTTTTGCGACGCTTTTCGGCATACATCACGCTGTCGCTCTCGCCGATCATTTCCGCGAGCGAGGCATATTTGCCTGCCTCACTGGCGATCATGCCAAACGAGTAATTAATGTTGTAGGGCTTAGCCGCCTGCTGATTCCATACTGACAGCGCCTCGCGCAGCCGGCACAGGTAGGCTTTAGCATCGCTTTGCCGGGCCAGCAATACAGCAAACTCATCGCCGCCGAGACGGCCTGCAATGTCATCCGGTCCGAGCTGCTGATAGAGCAGCGCGGCGAAGATCTTCAGCACGTTGTCGCCTTCTGCATGGCCCCACAGGTCATTGATAGGCTTGAATTTGTCGAGGTCAAAATAGAGGATGGCAAAGTCGCGATCCTGCTGCTGCAGTTGCTGAAACCGCTTTTCTCCCATCGCATAAAACCCGCGCCGGTTGGGAATATCCGTCAGGCTGTCCACCATTGCGATGTGCGTGACCTGAAATTCATCTTCGACAATCGCCGCCACGTCTTTCATTGCGGCAATGTCGTCACCGGTAAAGCTGCGCGGTTCGCTGTTAGCCAGACACAGAGTACCGGCAACGGCACCGTCGGGCAGCCGCACCGGATACCCCACATAAAAACGGATAAACGGCGTGCCGGTCACCAGCGGATTGTCATAAAACCGCGCATCTTCGCGCGCGTCTGTGATGATTAAAGGCTCATCCAGCATAATGGCATGCGCGCACAGAGAGATGTCGCGTTTCATCTCGCGGCCGTTGATCCCCTGACACGCCAGCGCCCACTGACGATCGCGATCGATAAGGTTGATTAGCGCTATCGGTACCTGAAACAGCCGGCGGGAAATGCGGGTCAGTCGTTCAAAGCGCTCATCGTCCTGCGTATCCAGCAGGCCAAGTTTGTGGAGCGACTTCAGCCGCGCAGCTTCATTTTCCGGCATTCCCGGCAATTTCATAGCAACCTCTTCTCTTTTCGCCCTGGACTATTTTAAGGGATAGCACTCTGTCCAGTTATAGTTAGTTTTCACCAGCGTCAGTTCCCCCGGCTACATCACCGAACGTGGCGGCCTGATGCTTAAAGAAAAACGCGCGCGCAGGTTCAGGTAAAAACGCCGCCTCGTAGCGCAGCAGCGTGCTGTGCCAGAAGGGAGCCGGCAACGCTCTGCCGGCATGGCGCATCAGGATTTCATTTTTCCACTGAGAATCGAGCACCTTTGCACAGAACTGCTCGCGCAGCGCCAGCGCAGGATGTGCCGGGATCCCCGCCAGCAAAAGCTGATCGGGTAACGCTACCAGCCGCAGATGCGTAATCACAACTTTTTCCGCTGCAAATTCACGCCAGATAGTCATTAACTGATCCACTTTCGCTGGCAGTGGCTCATCTGCGTGATAGTGCGGCAGAGTCAGGGGTAAGAAAGTAAAATGCAAACCGCAGGCGGGCAACGTATCGGCAAGCCGGTCACCTGCGGTGAGCTGAGTTAACTTCGCAATAAGGCGTGAAATATCTGCGGTCACGGAGGGCCGTATGCCCGTTGCCAGCGCGGGTCGGGTCGGGTCGGATCGTAGTAGTTTTCCTCTCTGACCTTCCCGATACCTGCATTTTCCGCCCACAACGCCGCAGTATTGTTATTCACAGCGTGATATCTGTTTTGCAAACTTATTGCGTTCATAGCAACCCTTCAGGCATTAATTTAAGCACCGGCTTGTGGTCATATATTTGTCAGAAACAACGGCTAATGACCTGGGCCTGGCGGATTGCTTACTTTGCATACTCAGATGTCACTTTTGCCGCTTTCTATAGCACGCAGAATAAATATATTAAAATCATACAGATAAAATATTCATGTGTTCCGACAGGAGGTTTATGCCGGTCGCTTCAGCGCTTTCCCCCTCAATAACCAAAATGTCTATCTCCTCACAGCCGGCAACTAAAAATCGTGCCACGCCTGGTATCTTTTCTGCTGTCAGTCCGACGATAATCTGCTCACTCCGGGCTATTGCTGCTTTTTTAAATTCGCAATCTTCATACTCAAAACCAGTCAGTCCGGCTTCCGCGCTCATTGCACACCCGCCGATAAAGGCCTGATCGAACATGATGTTTTTCAATTGCGCTATTGCCGTATTTCCTGCACAACCGCCGCTTACTTTTTGAATACGCCCGCCCAGCATAATGACTTCTGCATTAGGGTGCTTTAATTGCTATGCCAGTAACAGGCTTACTGACCAGCCGCTTTGGTTGTCGCAGCGTTATTATGGCGGCTATCGCATTAGTTATTGTCAGCACACCTCTGCTGGCTGTGATTAATAACCCGTTGCTTCTGGGCGTTGTGCTGCTGTTTTTTGGCACAGGCCTTGGCGTGACAGACTGCGCCATGAATATTCAGGCGATCCTGGTGGAAAAAGAGGCGCCTGCTCCGCTGATGTCCGGTTTTCACGGCATGTACAGTTTTGGCGGTATTGCTGGTGCAGGTTTGATGACCTTGCTTCTGTCTGCGGATCTTAATGTTGTTACTGCTACCCTCTTCATCGTACTCATTGTGATTGTTTTAGCTTTACTGAGCTATCCGGGTTTGCTGACTTTTGCTAATCCTAAAGAAGGGCCGGCTTTTGCTGTACCTCACGGTGTTGTTCTGACGCTGGGAATGGTCTGTTTATTAGTGTTCCTGACTGAAGGCACTGTTCTTGACTGGAGCGCAATTTATCTGACGCAGGTAAGAGACATGCCTGAATCATTGGGTGGGCTTGGATATACCTGCTTTGCTATTGCCATGACAGCGTCCCGGCTCACAGGGGATCGGGTGGTAAAATATCTTGGTCAATTAGCTGTCGTTGTGGGCGGATCGCTGACTGCGGCTATTGGACTGGCACTGATTACGTTCATACCATCATGGCACCTGTCGCTATTTGGCTATGTTCTAATCGGAGCAGGGTGTGCAAATATTGTCCCGGTGATGTTTTCGGCCGTGGGTCAGCAGAGTGTAATGCCTCAATCCGTAGCTGTTCCGGCAATAACGACGATGGGTTATATGGGCGTATTAAGTGGTCCTGCTATTATCGGTTTTGTCGCTCATTTTAGTTCTCTTGCGCTGGCTTTCTCAGTGATTACAGCTTTAATGCTGTTTGTTAGTGCAATATCATTCACACTTAACCTTAGCCGGAAGAATTCCCCAGGAGCGAACAAATGAAAATTTGACATTTAGCTTTATGGACGGGAAATATTGAAGCGCAAAAAACATTCTGGCGAGACTATTTTGGCGGAACCCCTAATGCGTTATATATCAGCAAAAACCGGCCCGGTTTTTCCTCTTATTTTATCAGCTTAAGTGAAGGACCTACTATTGAGATAATGCACCTGAAGGGTATGGCAGAGGGACAACACGGTGCAGAGCTTACCGGCTGGGCGCATGTTGCTATCGACGTTGGCTACCGCCACCGGGTTGATGAAATGGTTATTAAAGCATCCGAAGATGGAATTTTAGTGAGTCCGGCTCGCCTCACAGGTGATGGTTATTATGAAGCTATCATCAAGGATCCCGATAGCAATCTTATTGAAATTATGGGTTGAATTTTTGTGAGCAATAACCTGCTTATAACTCAGCTGCATTATTGTTTTGATTGTCAAAACCAGAAAGTCCGTTTTTGCCTGCAAAACGGACGTTCTGAATAAACAGGACACGAATATTTTTAAATGAACATCCTGAAATCCTCAGCGCTAATATCTGCCAGCGCGGAAGCTTTCGGATGCGGAGAGGCTGCCAGATACCGGGAAATCAGCTCAAAGCCTGCGGTGTATCCCAGCCACTTTGGCAAATCGCCGGTTCCGTAAAACCAGGCATTGTGATCGTAATCGGTGCGATGCCAGCTGTCATGCAGTTGCCGGGCGAAGGATTGAATAATATCTGAGTTGAGGCTTTCCCAGAGTTCAGGTTTACCGCCTAGAAGCTCGAGAGAAAAGTGCCCGGCAAGTCCTTCAGAAACGATAGCTTCCCCTAACGTTGAGCCGTATCCGGGCCCTGCCCACCTGGCCGCATGGTGCAGTTCATGAGCAAACATTCGCTCAAGCGAGTGTGCTTCATTTTTACAGAATGCCGGGTTTTCAGGGTCGACCGTTAAATAGATAACGCCTGGCTCAGGACAAAAACCCGTGTGCCCTTTTTCAGGGATCACAAACTTTCCGGCTTTAACCACCACATCCAGCGAAGGAACCGGCATCAGCCGCTGAGCTTTTTCATAGGTAGCGGTCAGGCTGGCCTGAAGCCATTCACGGTGAGCGGTCAGTTTTTTCTGGGCATTCAGAATATGCAGGGTTATGTGAGGCATGTCAGCACCATCCAAAAACGAGAGTATATATCCGCCTGCCAGCAAACATACAGCGAATCTCCTGATGCGCCATTGCAGATCGCGCTGTCTGCTTCTGACGCAAAGCCCGCCTTTTATGCAGTGATGCTATATCAGACATTACCAGGTGGCCTTATGTGAAAAACGGAAGTCATATTACCATGCATTATCTGGCCTGGATGTCACAGGAAAAAACCGATATCAGTCAACGGACATATCTGTTGTAACAGGTGAGTTATGGTCCACCGTCACAACCACCGGCACCTTCGGCGGCGTGAGCGCATCTGTGACTGGCACCTGACAAAACAGACTCTGACTCCCCGCCAGACCGGACGGGGAAAACGATCTCTCCGTTCATAACTTACCGAATGGAGGTATATTATGATTTCTGAAAATGCGCTTTTAATTATCGATATGCAGCACAGGCTTTTTCGCGGGCCGGTTTCCCCCTATTCCGCGGCTTCTGTACTCTCGAATATCTGTCTGCTGATTGAAAAAGCCAGGCGGGCTCAGGTACCCATCTTTTTTGCGCGCCATACCGGACCTGATGACTCCCCTTTCTCAGAGCAGGGGCCGTTAACCCGACTTATACCTGAAATGAACGTGCACGCTGAGCGTGATGTCGTGTTTATTAAAAAGCATCCCAGCTGTTTTCAGAATACGGACCTGCAGCATCAGCTCAGCCAGCGAGGTATCAGGGAACTGGTTATCGCCGGGATGAAAACAGAATTTTGTGTGGACACGACCTGCCGTGCAGCGTCGGAACGCGGATTCAGGACAGTGCTGATTTCAGATGCGCATACAACAATGGATAACTGCTGCCTGTCAGCTAAAGAGATCGTCAGCCATCATAATGCCACGCTGGCTGGCCCGTTTGTTACGCTATCCACTGCGGCCGACTGGAACGTTATCGGGAAATGAGTATTAACCGTAGCCGCTCGCAGGGCGGCTGAAGACACTCTCGACGTATAGAACAATCCGATCATCTATCGGCCAGTGTCCGCTATGAGCGAAAAGCGGACGTTAAACCTATGGGGTAAGGATGTTATGCCACATTAGACATAACATTCCTAATGCGCTCCGACTGCAGGCAAGGGAGAAAGTTACGCAACGCTCTCCAGTAACTGCTTTGCCTGAAGGTATTCGTAGCTGGTCAGCTCAATCTTATTATCGCTAAGATCTTGAAAGTATAGGGACATAGATACATCGTGATCGCATACGGTAAACGGGATGCCTTTGGCGTTGAGAGTAGGCATAAGACTGAGAAACGCAGCCGCTTCTACTGCGAAAGCTACTGTATGGCCGGGGTGCTGATTTTTCCTGAGAAACAGGGAAAGTGATGCGCCGTTATTTCTGATAACCAGCGGCCCTCCCTGCTCAAACCAGAAATACAGCGAGTCATCGCGGGAAAAGCTAAGAACCTCTTGGTACCAGCGTTCTGCCAGTTCAATGTTATCGACGTATACGTGTATGTGGTCAATCTTCGTTATCTTCACAGTAACCTCCCTAATTGTTATTACCAAAGAGACTCTCAGTCATTTTTGTTAAACAACCCACCAGACACATGACAATACTCGATTTATCATAAGATTATCATTGATGACGGCTTCCGATATTTAACGTAGAAGTTCGTTTACAACGTCCGCTTCAGGCACAGTGCGGGCATCGGCTTAACGTAACGTCCGCTATGAGCGAAAAGCGGACTTTAACGGCCTCAGATTGCCAGGATTTCAGGCTGGCAACTTGCAGAGTATCTGATTAGAGCTTTCTCAAAAGTCTGGCGGGATTACCTGCATACACGCCTTTTACCAGCACAGGCTTTGTAACCACGCTACCGGCACCAATCACCGCACCACTGCAAATGTCCGTGGTTAAGATAGTTGCCCCGCTCCCCACGGTTACCGCGTTACCTAATACGATATGTATCCAGCTTTCTGCTGAAGCATCAGGAGCGCCATTCTTAAACAAGTCGTTGGCAAAGGTTACGCCATGGCCTATAAAACAATCCTTACCCAGGGTAACGTTCTCACAGATAAAAGTGTGTGACTGTACTCGGGTTCTGTCGCCTATAACGCATCCCTTTTGTATCTCTACAAATGGCCCTACAAAAACATCATCGCCCAGTTCACACTTATAGATGTTTACCGGCGTGATGACTTTCACATTTTCGCCTAGTTTTACGTCACGAATGCCACTTTCAATAACCTTCATATAAACTGTGTCCTTACTTGAGATGGTTCGGCTAAAAGCTTGCACAATTTTTATCGTCACGAGATAACAAAGTTAACCTGCTTTTACTCATTCGCGCACGATGAGGATCGCAATATCCGCTTCTGGCGCGAAGCGGACTTGCGCACAGATCGACGTTAGCTATGAGCGAAAAGCGGGATTTCGCAGCAGTGCAACAATGATGAATATTTGAATCAGGTAATTCATATTGAACGGAAATGGGTTACTTCCTTAAGCGTATTAAATTAACAAAGGCTAAAAATGACAAAGCTCGAAGAATTAAAAAACATTTATCCCGGTGCACTGGCATGGCAATTTGGCGACAGCCCGGAACTTGCTGATGAACTCGTACAACTGGTTTTAAGTGGCAGTAAAACAGCGACATGCTCTTCGATAGCATCTTTTCAGCATGAACATGAACGAGGCGAAGCTCCCTGCGTAGGAAGTTATAATATCATTCTTAACGGAACCGGGGAGCCAATGTGCGTGATCAGAACGCTCAGGATGCAGATTATCCGCTTCAATCAAATGACGAGTGAACTCGCCAGTAAGGAAGGTGAAGGTGATTTAAGTCTGGAGTACTGGAATGAAGGCCATAAGCGTTATTTTGAGCGTGAAGGCACTTATTCTGAAGAAATGGAGCTTGTCTTTGAGGAATTTGAACTTACAGAGATTTTGTAACTGTCCGCTCCTGACACAAAGCGGACTGACGCAGAGTTAAGGTCCGCGATGAGAGAGGCGGACGTCAAAAAGAGGGCGACCGGAAAGTTCTGCCACATCAGACATAGCATCCTGGCTACGAACCCCGCATAAGCCATCTGGTGTATGCTGCAGCAGTTAAAAAGGATGAAGAAAATGCCTGACATGAACACACCCTGAAGCATTTGATCTACTTCTGGCATAAAGCAAACATCAGCCGCAAAGCGATCAGCGTTAACGTTTTGCTTCGATCAAATGTCGGGTGGAATACGCAACAAATGGCTGACTCAGGCGCATTTTCTGATCCATCGCCTGCAATTCTTTATAGTATTTCTCTACGGAGAAGCCGGGAACCCACCAGACGCATTTTCGCAAAATCCAGACAACGGCACTGATATCAAAAAACGTCATCCGGCAGCGTGCTGTGCTTAATTCAATGACCTTCAGACCCGCCATCTCCGCATCCTCTTTTTCTTTGCCAGGATCTCTGTACGTTCTCTCTTTGGAAAGTGGTCCTAAAAAATACTCGATTAATTCAAATGCAGATGCAGGTCCAACATGCTGTGCCAGATAGCTTCCTCCGGGTTCAAGAACCCGATATATTTCTGGCCGATCCGGTGCTACCGGATGCCTGGATGTGACCAGGTCAAAAAATTGTTCGCTAAAAGGAAGCTTTTTGGTGATGGAAGTATCAACAATATTTACCCCCGGGGTGAAAGGTGCTGCCGGGCTTTTTTCAGGTTCGGGGGCCACGCTTCTGTTGCGGCCATATATGCAGGAAACTCGGGAACTTCATTTAATACTTCTCCTCCACCGGTATCAATGTCCAGTGCTGACGTTACCCGGCTTAAGCGTTCTCCGATTAACCTCGCGTAACCCCAGGAGGCCCTTTCCTCTGTCGCTTTCCCGTCCAGCCAGTCAAACCCCCAGCCCTCTGTATCGGCCTCCATAGCTTCCATTAATAGTTCATCAAAATATTTCACCTGAATTCTCTCCGTAGATATTTGGTTCAGGGCACATTTTAGAGTATTGATTTAGGCAATGCGATCCACTCCTGGAGCTATCATTAGCACTGTGAAAGCACCGCTGGTTTAATCACATTCGATATAATTTAATGTTACCGGACAGGTTTTGATTTAAGTCGATTAACTCACATAAGTCGTTATATACTCACTGATATAGCGGTAAGTAATTATGCCTGCCCTTTCGACAGATGTTGGAAATTTCATGTTTGTTAAACGTTTGATCCTGTTGAAGACAACGTTCACCAGCGCAATGTTATTGTCTGCTATGCCGGTATATGCCGTAAATGAACAACCTGCGATGGTCGTTAATGCTTCACCAGACGACGCGCCTTCTGCAACCGATAAGAAAGCTAACCTGGGCAGCCTGGGTGCCAGAGAAATACGTGACGCTCCCTGGTCGGTTCAGACGGTGTCTCCCCGTCTGATGAAACGTCAGCAGCTTAAGAGCGTAAGCGATCTCTACCGCTACCTGCCCTCGGTTCAGGGAGAGGGTGCGCGTCCGCAGACGCGCGGCATGCAGGGAAGTGTCGTCCAGAACAGCATGATTGACGGCCTGAATGTCGTGTCAACCACAGACTATGCCGCTGAACAGTTCGACCATATTGAGGTGCTTAATGGCCTCGCCGGGTCACTGTATGGTCCGGCTAATCCGGCAGGATTATTTAATTTTGTCAGTAAGCGCGCCAGTGATACACCGCAGCGAAGCGTTACTCTGGGAGGAGGTAGTGGCCCGGGTCATCAGATAGCCGGTGATTTCAGTGGTCCGGTGGATAGCAACGATCGGCTGCGCTATCGGCTGAATATGCTGGATGACAGGGGCAGTGGCTACGTCAGCGGCAGCAGAAAACGACGTCAGCTTTTCAGCCTGGCCCTGGATGCCAGCCTGAGCGATCGGACCCTGCTGGAAACTAATTTCAGCTATTACCATTTTTATGAAAAGGGATTGCCGGGGAGATTTGCGCTGGGTAACGGCCTGACGTTGCCCGCAGCTCCCAATCCAAAAACGGCTCATCTGGGACAATCCTTTGCGGGAAATGATAACCATACGCTGACCGCCGGCATCCATCTGAAGCATGATTTTGACGGTAACTGGCTTGGTGAAGCTGGTGTGCTGCGTCAGATAGCCGATCGCGAGTCCACTGCTGTCACCAATACGTTTACGAATAAACGTGGCGATTACACGACAACGACTTCATCAGCGACAGCCAGTCGTTTCACTATCAACAGTTATATGGCGAACTTAGAGGGTGAAATCGAAACTGGCCGTATCCATCATCAGATAGCCACCGGCGTGCGGGGGTTTGTCTGGAAAAATTACAATCCGCGTAAGGGTGGAACCTTAACGCTGGGCAGTGCCTCACTGGATAACCCACAGACATTTAGTGAGCCTGACTATCCCGATTTCACCCGGCGTTACCATTCTGCGACAGCCACTCAGCACGCATTTCTGCTGAGCGATACCCGGCTGTTTAATACCGCTACAACATTCCGTCTTGATGTCACTAATCTGACGAATCGTCACTACTGGACCAATATCGTGCCCGGCGGCCTGAACGGTTACAGCGGGGCCGGTTATGCCAGCGCCTCTGTGGGTGAACCGCGCCGGGTAGAGGTTTCCATGCAACTCAGCTTCTGACAGGGATATTTACCAATGAAAAGCCTGCAATGGGCACTACCGCTTCTGGTCGTAAGCGCTCTGGCGTCGGCTCAGACAGTCACTGACGACAGCGGGAATAAGATTGAATTGAGCCAGCCGGTGCTGCACATAGCCGATGCCTGGTTTGCCCACCACTCTCTGCTTATGACGCTGGGCGCCGGCGATCTGATTGTGGCAACCGTAAACCATCCGGCGGACCGGCCGTGGATGTTTAAGGTACAGCCATCGTTAAATCAGGCGCTCCAGGCACACGGTAAAACCTTTAACAGTGAAGCGCTGGTGGCACGCAACGTTGATGCGATTTTTGTACCCGCTAACGATCCCGATGCAGAGTCTTATCGTCTGGCCGGTATTCCCGTACTGGCAATGAATTTTGATGATTTTGACTCGATGAAACGCTCACTCACTACCACGGCTCAGGTGGTCGGCACACCGGCAGCGGCCGCGCGAGCCCGGGCTTATAATCGCTATCTGGATACGCAAATCGCTGCTATTCAGACCAAAACGGCCGCGCTTGCGGAGAGTGAACGCCCGCGCGTGCTGCATATTCAGTCGCTGCATCCGCTGAAGGTAGATGGCCGGAATACCCTGATTGATACCTGGATCAGGCTCGCGGGTGGCCGGAACGTCGCCGCCTCCGTGGATGGCAATATGCGCCCTGTTTCACCGGAGGAGGTGATACGCTGGGATCCGGATGTGATTATTATCGGTGCCGGCGCGGGAACCCTGGCTGACTCTGACTACAAATCGCTGTTCGCCAGCGTAAAAGCCGTGAAGCAGCAGCAGGTGTGGCAGAATCCATCGGGTGTCTTTCCCTGGGATCGCTACGGCACTGAAGTCGCACTGCAAATCCAGTGGGCTGCCAAAAAACTGCATCCGGCGCTGTTTGCAACGCGCGATCTGATTGACGCCACTCAGAAATTTTACCGGACATTTTACGATTACCCGCTGAGCAAACAGGATGCGCAGCGTATTCTGCAGGCACTGCCTCCAGGTTGAGGCAGGCAGGATTTTGCAATATTCGTTGATAAGCTGTGGTATCCAGACCAATTAAAGCGGCGTTATGGCTGCGCAACACTTTCCAGCAGACCGCCGAAGAGCAGAGTAAACGCCTGAATAGCTTTTGGTAATGCCTGTTGTGGATTACCGCTGGCAGCGACCCATAGCGCGGCATTCAGTGCCGCGCCATTTAACAGCCACGCAGCCGCATCCGCATCGACTGGTTTGATTACGCGACGTTCAATCAGATCGGTAATACTCTCACGCGTAGCACTGAGGCAGTTATTCTGACTCGGCCATTTTGCAGGATCGCCAAGAAAAGCGGGACCATCAAGCAGCACAATGCGCCGGACCTCTTCATCCAGCGCCATCCTGATATAGGCTATCCCTTCAGCCAGGAGCGTTTGCTGGTCGTTATCGGAGTGAACCGCTTCACGTTTAGCGCGTTGCGCCATTTCAGAATCAATCTGCGTCACTACCGCGGCGAGCAAGCCTTTTTTATCCCCAAAGTTATGGTAAAGCGCCCCGCGCGTCAGACCGACACTGGCAGTCAAATCGTCCATTGATGCAGCTGCAAATCCCTTTTCAGCGAACGCTTTGCGCGCTGCTGAAATCAACTTTTTCCGGTTTTCTTCCATCGTTTCTGTGCGGCGTCTGGTAACCATATACTTCTCCTGCTGCTAACGCCGCGCATGCCATTTGACATACGCAGCGTATGTGTGATTAATTTTACATACGCCGCGTATATTAATTGTTTTATTTATGCTGCGCATCTCCTGTTGCTCTCCCACAAAGGAGTCCCTGTGACCCAGCCAACACCCGTTTTTCCTGCTCATCGCCACGCTCTTTATGAACAGCATGGTTATTCTGCAGCAATCCGCTCTGGCGATTTATTATTTGTTTCCGGGCAGGTGGGTAGCCGCGACGACGGCACCCCGGAGCCGGACTTTGCAACCCAGGTACAGCTTGCCTTTGAGAATCTCAGAGCCACGCTCGCTGCGGCAGGATGTACGTTCAAAGATATGATTGATGTGACTACTTTTCATACCGACCCGGAAAACCAGTTTTCAACCATCATGCAGGTGAAACAGGCTCTTTTCCCGGCGCCGCCCTACCCCAACTGGACCGCCGTGGGCGTTAACTGGCTGGCAGGGTTTGATTTTGAGATAAAGGTTATCGCCCGCATTCCTGAGTCTCAGGCATAAAAACGTTGCAGAGCAATATCAGGGAGAGCCAGCTTACGGCTCTCCCTTTTTGATCCGCTCAGTCAGCATTGCATAGCTGTCTGTCGCCCCGGTGATAGCCTCCTGCTAAAAAAACGTTGACGAGGTAGAACGATCGTTCTACCTTAAGGCCATGAACAAAACATCAGTCAGTACCCGGGAAAAAATTCTCAGGAGCGCTGAGCAGCTGATTTATCAGAACGGTATCCACGCCATGGGCATGGATCTTCTGGTCAAAACCTCAGGCGTCGCCAGAAAAAGTATTTATCATCACTTCGCCAGTAAAGAGGAGGTGGCATCAGCCGCGCTGAGCGTGCGCGATGAGCAGTGGATGGCGTGGTTCAGAAGCGCGTCCGATCAAGGCAATACGCCGCAGGATCGCGTTCTGAATATGTTTACCGCGCTGAAAAGCTGGTTTGAGTCAGAGGGTTTCCGCGGCTGCGCATTTATCAACACCGCCGGTGAGACAGGCAACCCTGACGATACCGTTCGCCAGATAGCGAAAACCCACAAGCAGAAGTTACTGGATTACGCCCTGGAGCTCAGCAAAGAGATGAATGTTGCACATCCCGAGGCGCTGGCCAGACAGCTGCTGATTCTGATAGAGGGCGCCATTACCGCGTCCTATGTTATGGGGAGCGGGAGCGCGGCCGACGACGCACGGGATATTGCGAAAATGCTGCTGGAGCAGGTTTCCTGAAGCCTGCGTACTCATCAAATTTGAATTAACAGGAGTTTTACCATGTCTGATTCATACCAACGCCCGCCGCTTCCTCCTTTCACCCGCGAAAAGGCCATCGAAAAGGTGCGCCTGGCTGAAGATGGCTGGAACAGCCGCGATGCGGCTAAAGTCGCACTGGCTTACTCAGCGGACACACAATGGCGCAACCGCACCGAGTTTGCTCATAACCGTGAAGAAGCCGAAGCGTTTCTGGCCCGTAAATGGAAAAAAGAGCTTGAGTATCGTCTTATCAAGGAGCTCTGGGCGTTTGATGGCAACCGCATTGCTGTCCGCTACGCCTATGAATGGCGCGATGATTCAGGTAACTGGTTCCGCTCTTACGGCAATGAAAACTGGGAGTTTGAAGGCGATGGCCTGATGAAGCGCCGTTTTGCCTGTATCAACGATATGCCTATCAAAGAGAGCGAACGCAAATTTTTCTGGCCGCTGGGACGTCGTCCGGACGATCATCCGGGGCTGACTGCGCTGGGGTTGTAACGGCGGCAGGGCAGCTCGCGTGACTGCCCTGCTGCATGGGTTTATCAGCAGCTGGCTTTAGCGAGGTAGCGCTGCATTTCATCAGCAGGAACCATGCCGCCACCTGTCGCCCAGACAAGCTGCGTGGCCTGCTGCAGCTGCTGCGGAGTGATGCCCTGCTGTGCCAGATAAGCGGGGCTTGCCGCGATGCGCTGCGGCCCCTGCATGCCCGCCAGCGCGGAAGGTTCCAGCTGAATACCTTCCGTTTCATCCAGCATGGCAAGCAGCGTAAACAGGGTGCGATCGCTGAGCGTATAGCAGCCGTCGATCAGCTGCGCCATCGCCCGGCCGACAAAGCCGGAGGCGCGGCCCACCGCCAGTCCATCCGCAGCGGTTTTATTGTCGATACCGATATCCTGCACCGCAATACCATCGTGCAGGCCGGTGCTCATTCCCAGCAGCATACAGGGTGAATGGGTTGGCTCCGCAAAAAAGCAGTGAACGTTATCGCCAAAAGCCAGCTTCAGGCCAAAAGCGACGCCTCCCGGGCCGCCACCCACGCCACAGGGCAGATACACAAAAAGCGGATGGGAGGCATCCACAGTAATGCCTTTCTCCTTCAGCTGCTCTGGCAGGCGCAGGCCGGCAACGGCATAGCCCAGAAACAGCGTGCGTGAATTTTCATCATCAATAAAGAAGCAGTCGGGATCGGACTCCGCCGCTTTGCGGCCCTGCTCCACGGCGACGCCGTAATCCTGCTCATACTCAATCACGTGCGCTCCACGCCTGCGCAGCAGCGCTTTCTTCCACTGACGCGCATCTGCCGACATATGAACGGTAACATGAAACCCGAGGCGGGCACTCATTATGCCGATCGAAAGGCCCAGGTTGCCCGTTGAACCTACTGCTATTTTATGCTGGCTGAAAAACTGACGGTGCGCCGGAGAAAGCAGCTGGCTGTAGTCATCGGCTGGCGTGATAAGCCCCGCCTCCAGCGCCAGCTTCTCTGCGTGCGCGAGAACTTCGTAAATGCCGCCGCGCGCTTTGATGGAACCTGAAACGGGCAGATGGCTATCTTTTTTCAGCCAGAGTCTGCCTGGCAGCGGCGCACGCTGCGCCAGCCGCGCCTGCATCGCGGGTAGAGGTACCATATCTGACTCAATAATACCGCCGCTTTCAGCCGTTTCCGGAAAGGCGGCGGCGATCAGCGGAGCGAAACGGCGCAGGCGGGCTTCGGCATCTTCAGCCTCTTCACGCGTCAGTCCCGTATGCAGGAGCCCCCTTTCTGCCGTCGTCACCTGATCGTTAAACCAGATGGTTTCACGTAGCGCCCTCAGATCGCTTACCGCCGGTACAGACCGGAGTTTTTCAGTTAAATCAGTCATGGTTACTCTCATTCAGCCCGACGCATCAAAAGAAAACAGAGCGTTATTTATATGCACGCGGCTGCGCGGTGACAAACGATGGTTTTTCAACTTAACATGAGCTCAGCTAACTCAACAGGCGAGCACGCATTGTGCATTTTTATCTGCAACGTCCACGCCGGTTAAATAACTAATCGCTAAATCAGCAGCTTAAACAGTAAAGGTGAAAAATGTGTTCTCTGAGATGCGTGAAATAGAGGGTGGCCAGCTGGGACGTCTTTTCACCTTTGAAGCCGCTGCCCGCCACGGCTCGTTTGCCGGAGCGGCGGCGGCGCTGGCACTGACGCCCAGCGCTGTCAGCCACCGTATCAGCCAGCTGGAAAGAGAGCTCGGTATCTCGCTGTTCACCCGTTTACACCGCAGGGTGCTGCTGACCGAAGAGGGTGAGCGGATCTTCAATGCCATGAGTACCTCACTCGACTACCTCAACCGGGAAATTCAGGGCATCAGAAATCAGGGATCCAGCGGAAGGCTTACGGTTTACAGTCGCCCGTCGTTTGCGCACGCCTGGCTTGCACCGGCGGTGGCCTCTTTTCTGGAGCAAAACCCCGCTATCGATCTCGTTATTAATACCGGAAACGAACCGGTCGACCTGCATAAAATGGGTGCCGATCTGGCCATCTGTTTTGATGCTGACGTGCCGGACAGATTTCACCTGGACCCGCTGATGGATGAACATATTATTCCGGTTTGCAGCCCGCGCTACGCTGCACAATTCAGGCTGACGGACTGCCCGGAGAATCTCCGGAGCTGTCGCCTGCTGCACGATCGTCAGGCGTGGAGTATCGATTCCGGAGAAAATGAGTGGCGGTTGTGGGCAGCGCATTTTGACGTGGATATTACGGCAGCGCGCCGTGCCGAATTCGATCAGGCAGAGCTTGCGGTTGCTGCAGCGATAAACCATGCCGGCATCGCGATGGGACGTAAGGCGCTGGTGAAACAGCGTATCGCCTCTGGCGAACTGATAACGCCTTTCCCGCGCCTGGCGCTGCTGTG
This sequence comes from Pantoea sp. UBA7232, assembly GCF_002473195.1. NCBI lineage: Bacteria > Pseudomonadati > Pseudomonadota > Gammaproteobacteria > Enterobacterales > Erwiniaceae > Pantoea > Pantoea sp. UBA7232. The sequence continues at coordinate 164,610 of NZ_DKTK01000008.1, read as the reverse complement.
CAGCGAACGGTATTACATCGCTACCCGCGCCGACAGACGCTGGCCAAAAACAGAAACCTTTATCCGCTGGCTGCAGGGAACCGTGGCGAAAGAGAAATAATTACGCTCATAGTATCGTCACGCTGGCAGAGCAGGATCACGGCGTAAACCGCGCTATTTTTAAGCAGATCGGGTATAATAGCCGGACACTTGCCCACCCTTTTTATCCTCAGCGAAACAGGCATATGGCATTTCAGAATCCGGCTCAAAACTTTATCGAAGCGCGCCTGAACCTGGGTGATATCGTCTCGCTGTCGCCCTGGTCCACCTACCTGATGCGCAGTGATACAGCCTGCCCGGAGGCGGGCATCGTCAAAGGCTCAGTGCTGGCAGTTGATCGGGCACTGACGCCGCGGCACGGTCAGATTATTGTGGCGGAATTTGAGGGTGAACTGGTGCTGCGCAGGTTGCTGCTGAAACCCGTTCCGGCGCTGCAGTCGCTGGAGCGGTCCGATGCTATCGTTCTGCTCGACGAGAACCAGCCGCTGCCGGTGTGGGGCGTGGTGGCTTATGCGCTTAATGATATCGCGGGCCAGGGTTTCACCGGGCCTGCAGGAGAATAGGTATGTTTGCGCTTGCTGATGCCAACAATTTTTACGCCTCCTGTGAAACCATTTTCAGGCCCGATCTGCGCGGCAAACCCGTTTGCGTGGTATCAAATAATGATGGCTGCGTGATTGCCCGTTCAGCTGAAGCAAAGCGCATGGGTATAAAGATGGCCGCCCCCTGGTTTAAGCATGAACGCTATTTTCGTGACAATGGCGTACACGTTTTCAGTTCTAACTATGAGCTTTATGGCGATATGTCGGCGCGGATGATGGCAATACTCGATGAGATGGCTGCCGGGCAGGAAGTCTACTCTATCGATGAAAGCTTTCTTGATGTCACGGGCATCAGCAGTTATATGCCGCTGGAGCGCTTTGGTCAGCAGATGCGCGAGCGCGTTCGCCAGGAAACCGGTCTGACCATAGGCGTAGGCTTTGGCCCGACCAAAACGCTGGCCAAGCTGGCGAATCAGGCGGCCAAGCAGTGGACGAAAACAAACGGCGTGGTCGATCTCTCCGATCCCCTGCGCCAGCAAAAATTGCTGCAGCTGACGCGCATTGGCGATATCTGGGGTATTGGCTGGCGCATCGCCCAGCGTCTGGAAGAGATGGGGATCACCACCGGGCTGCATCTGGCAGAAAGTAATACCAGTACGATCCGCAAAAAATTTGATGTGATTGTTGAGCGCATTGCACGCGAGCTGCGCGGCGAATCCTGTCTGGCACTGGAGGATGCGCCGCCGCCAAAACAGCAGATCGTTAATTCACGCTCTTTCGGGCAGCGCATCACGACGCTGGATGATATGCAGCAGGCGGTTATGGCCTATGCGACCCGGGCTGCTGAAAAGCTGCGCCAGCAGGGCTCCCGCTGCCGTCATCTCACCGTCTCTGTGACGACCGGCCGCTATGGCAACGATCCCAGGTACTCTGCTACCGCGCCCGTCAGCTGGCAATATCCAACGGCGGACACGCGTGACATCGTCGCCTTTGCTCTGCAGGGGCTGAACGCTATCTGGCGCGACGGCTTTCGCTATGCCAAAGCGGGCGAAATGCTGAGCGACTTCTGGCAGTCAGGCAGCACGCAGTTTGATATGTTCAGCCAGCAGCAGCTGCGTGCCAATGCGGATGCGCTGATGACCGCTCTCGACGCCATAAACCGTTCAGGCAAAGGCAAAATCGGTTTCGCCAGCCAGACGACAGGAAACCAGGCGTGGCAGATGAAACGCAACATGCTCTCACCCCGCTATACCACTCGCCTGGCCGATATCCCTGTGATCCGATAGCAGGCTGTCGCGCCACCCGCTCCCGCTGCTGAGTGCTAAAAAGGTGCTCACCGGATTTAAGCAGCAGAAAGCCAGCTGAAGCCGGAGCGCCTCTGACAGTTGTCAGAGGCGCTTTATCTGGCGCAGAACGTTATGCGGAATACAGACGTTACCGACGGGCTGAGCGAGATAACAGAAAGCGTCAGCCCTGCTGCACTGCACGCTGTTCGCTCTCATTCATCGCGCGATGCAGGGTTGCAAGCAGCGGTTCAATATCGAGCGGCTTGGTAAAAATATCAAACGCCCCCTCCTGGAACGTGCTGCGGCAGACGTCAAGCGTACCATACGCGGTCATAAGGATAACCGGCAGCAGCGGATGACGGGCGCGCTGTTCGGTCAGCCAGTTAAGCCCATCCATGCCGGGCAGCCGCACATCCACCAGCAGACAGCCGCGCAGCGGCAGCGCTTCTGCACCGGCAACGGCGTCGAACGTCGCCAGATCGCCGAAGTCAGCCACCTCGTAATATACGGTTTTCAGCAGAAATCCCAGCGACTCCCTTACTGACAAATCATCATCCACTAACCACACTTTCGCGCTCATTCCATTACTCCGCCACCGGGAAAATTAACGTTATCTCTGCACCATATCTGGCGCGATTTATCAGCACCCGCTGACCGTTCAGGTACAGCGCCGGGCGCATTTGCAGAAAAACCTGGTACTGACTGGCGAAGACAGATTGCGGCTGCCAGCCTCTATTTCAGAAAAGTTCGTAGCCTGCCTCAGGGTTGTTCTTCCGTTATCGTGCAGCAGAAGCGACATGTTGCCGTAAGGCTGCAGTGCAATAAGAGAGGTCAGCCTGAACGATAAAAAGTGCCTGCAGCATGGCTGACAACAGCCTGCAGCACGGCTGCCGGAAACCTGTCGCGCGCAGCGCAATGCGCTGTTCCTGAGACGGCAGCGGTGCTTCACTTAAAGATGCGCGATCTTTTCATATCCCTTCCCGGAACGCCATCGGCACAAGTCTGGATAACGCAGCCGCCAATACCACGATTAACTGGGGGATTCGCTTTAAAACATTCAGGCTTCTTTCTGTGGCAGGGGGTGATGCTCAGTCAGCCGTTACCCGCGTGCAGGGTGCTAAAACAGGTCGTATGGTTCGGCTGGCAGCAGCGTAAATGCCCGTTTCATTATGCGCGCCTCCTCTGCCGGACTACGGCCAAACAGGCGTTTAAATTCGCGGCTGAACTGTGAGTCACTTTCGTAGCCTGTACGCGCAGCTGCCCCGGCTGCGGTCAGGTTCTGCTGGATCAGCATCAGTCGTGCACGATGTAAGCGCAGTGATTTAAGATACTGAATGGGTGAAGTTTGTGTAACGGTTTTAAAGTGCAGATGAAAACGCGGCACGCTCATGCCCGCCTCACGGGCAAGTTGCGTAACGTTTATAGGCTGCTGCCAGTTATCATGGATTTGCTGTAGCGCCCGGGCAATGCGGCCAAAATGGCCCTGATACGCCAGCGCGGCGCGTACAGCGGCACCCTGCTGCCCCATCAGAATGCGAAAGCAGATCTCTTCCACACGGGCCGGCCCCAGTATCCGCGCCTCAAGCGGATCCCGTAATGCCTGAAGCAGTGCCAGCGTACTCTGTAGCAGTGTGCTATCCAGCGGCGTGGAGATAATAGCAGCCGTCGCCCTCTCTTCACCCGCAGGCTTTGCCGGCACCTGCGCGATGAGTTTCGCCAGTACGTTAACGTCAAAACGGATCGCCAGGCCCAGCAGCGGCTCAGCGGACGTCGCTTCAGTCTCCGCTGAGAATGGCAGAGGCACAGATAATACCAGATAGTGTTGCGCGTCATAGCGGTAGACATTATCCGCCAGAAAGGCACGCTTAGCGCCCTGGCAGATAATGATGATGCCCGGCTCATAAAGTACCGGCGTGCGCGCCCATTGCTGATTAGCCCGCATAAATAACACGCTATCCAGCAGGGATTTTGTATATCCCTCCTGCGGTGCCAGCTGGTTAAGCAAAGTGCAAATCTGCTGTTGCACGTCATTCATCACACGTTCTCCCGGATAGTTGAATTCCTGCTTAGTCACAAGGCGCAGCGCGCGGCTCGCTCTGCGAGAGGATCAGGCAAAGATGCGCAGTGAATAGGTCTGTTGACGATTGCGGCATTTTTCAACAATAGCAGGGTACTTCACACGAGGAAAAAAAGATGACTGATGCAAAAGCGAAAGTAATTATTCTGACCGGCGCCAGCAGCGGTATCGGTGAAGCCATCGCCCGCTATCTGGCCAGGCAGGGTCACAGGCTGATCCTTGGTGCACGCCGGGCCACACGTCTGGCATCGTTGTGTGATGAGCTGCAGCAGCAGGGTGCCCGGATAGATTATCTGACGACAGATGTGACGCAGCGCGCTGATACACAGGCATTAGCCCGTCTGGCCATTGAAAAATATGGGCGGATTGATGTGATGATTAACAATGCGGGCGTGATGCCGCTCTCTCCGATGGCTTCACTGAAAGTTGAAGAGTGGGACCAGATGCTGAATGTTAATGTGCGCGGCGTGCTTTACGGCATCGCTGCAGTACTGCCCGCAATGCAGCAGCAGCAGGCGGGGCACATTATCAATATCGCGTCAATCGGGGCGCTTACGGTCTCACCCACCGCGGCGGTTTACTGCGCCACTAAATTTGCCGTCCGCGCTATTTCTGAGGGATTACGGCAGGAGTCGTCCGCTCTGCGCGTTACCGTTATCAATCCAGGCGTAGTGGAATCTGAGCTGGCTGACAGCATCACTGACGATGTGGCCCAGGAGGCGATGCGCAGCTTTCGGGCTATCGCCCTTAAACCGGAATCGATAGCGCAGGCGGTCAGCTGGGCTATCGATCAGCCTGGCGAGGTTGACGTCAGTGAAATCACGCTGCGCCCTACTGCCAGCCCGTTTTAAGCCATAAAAATTCTGGCGATTTCAGGCTGAAATTTCAGGCATCGACGCGCGGGCGTCTTTATAACCAGCCCGCGCGCTTCAGCCGCCACCACATAATGCAGCAGATAAGCAGCGTTGATCCCAGCGCCACCGGATAACCAAAATGGCTGTGCAGCTCCGGCATGTCGGAAAAGTTCATGCCATACATACTGAATACAATTGTTGGCACAATCAAAATGGCGCCCCAGCCCGCCAGCTTCTTATTCACTTCACTTTGCTGTACAGAGACCAGCGCGAGGTTGACCTGCATAGCACTGGCCAGCGTTTCACGCATATCCTCTGCATCGATCATGACGTGATGCGCGTGATCCTGCACATCGCGCAGATAGGCGCGCAGATTTTTTGGGATAATATCTTCATGGAAACGAACCAGCTGCGGACAGATTTCAGTGACCGGCATCGCGGCGTTGCGCAGCGCCAGCAGCTGGCGTCGCAGATGGTAGACCTGCTCCAGCGCGTGGTTATCAAAGCGCGTGGAAAACATCCCATCTTCGAGATTACCGATACGCTCGCTGAGCGTTTGTGTGATTTTACTGTAGTTGTCTACGATAAAATCGAGGATACAGTAGAGTGCATAGCCTGGCCCCTGGCACAGCATGGCGTGATTCTTTTCCGCTTTTTCCCGGATTGCGGCATAGCCTTCCCGCGATCCATGGCGTACCGTAATCAGGAAATTTTTGCCCAGAAAGAAGTGCGTTTCACCAAACGTGATGTGCTGCTGCGCCTGCATATACGCAGTTTTGACCACGATAAATACCGATTCGCCATACTGTTCAATCTTAGGACGCTGATGCGCCAGCAGAGCATCTTCGATCGCCAGCTCGTGCAGCCCGAATTCCTCCTGCAGCTTTTGCATAAAAGCGGGTTCGGGCTGGTATAACCCAAGCCAGACGAACGATTTATCTTCTTTCAGGATATCGCTGATCTCTGCAACATCGACATGCTCTTGCCGCTCGCCATGACGATAGACCACGCAGTTGACGATCTCATCTGCATGATTGTCGGTTCGTTCCTGCTTTTCCATTTTTGCCTCAATCCTGCTCTGGCTTACTCTGTCGCTTTCTGAAGGGATCCGGAAGCGACGCTTTATACTGTTAGGGTAGCAAAAGCCGTGGCAGGCGGATATTGCCAGCCTGAAAAGTCGTTACGGCACGCCCAGATAACGCAGTAATCCCGTCATCGCTGCGGCTCCTGCGATAACCAGAATCAACGGCGTCCGTCGCCATGCCAGAAAAACAGCAAACAGAACGCCTGCTACCCGTGCGATGCCGGCAAAGTGCGTTCCTTCAAACAGTGCGGTTGTGACCGCCACCGCCAGCAACAGGACCGTGGCAGCATCTGACAGCATATTGCGCGTTTTTTCTGACATCGGCAGCCGGCTGCCGAGACGGTATCCGGCAAAACGGATAGCGTACGTTCCGACGGCCAGCAGCGCGATACCGGCAATGACCAGACTATTGTCCATCTTTACGCTCCCGCCAGCTCAGCAACCCCAGCAGGGAAAAGAGCACCGGCATTCCTGCCGGTACAAAAGGCGTGACCGCGACAGAGAGTGCGGTCCCGGCCAGCGCCGGAATGCGTGTCCGCCGTTTGCGCAGCGCCGGAAAAATCAGCGCAATCAGGATCGCCGGGAAAACCGCATCCAGCCCGATGGCGGAAACGTCAGGAATAAAGCGGCCAATCATGGCGCCGCCGATAACGGTGAGTGGCCAGACCGCAAAAATACCGAGTCCGCACAGCCAGTAGGCAACCCGGCGCTGCTGCAGCCCCGGTTGCGAGATACCAAATACCACGCTCTCATCGTTCATGATATGGCAGCCAAGGAGGCTGCGGCCTCCCTGCCCCACCAGATCTTTTACCGCAATGCCAAACGGCAGATGGCGCGCATTGACCAGCAACCCGGCGGCGGCGGCAGTGAGCGGGCTTCCGCCACCAGCAACAATGCCGATAAACAGAAATTCCGAAGCGCCTGCCAGCACCAGCGTAGAGAGCGCTATCGGCACCCAGAGCGGAAAACCCTGTGCAGCGGCCAGCGAGCCATAGGAGAGGCCCACAATACCGTCTGCCAGACAAACCAGAACAATCGCTTTTATCACGCCGCGATCAAGCACGTTAATCCCCGCACGCATCACATATTGATCTCATACCGAACAGTAAAGACAGTATAATGAACGTTCAGAAATTGTTTTACAAGATGAACAAACGTTCGATAAAACGAACAGGAGCTGCTGTGACACCACCGATTGATACTATTGCCGCCGGGCTGATCCGCGAGCGGCAGCGTGCCGGACTTTCACTGACTGAAGTGGCTCGCCGTGCGGGTGTGGCAAAATCAACGCTCTCACAACTGGAAGCGGGCAACGGCAATCCCAGTATCGAAACCCTCTGGGCGCTCTGTGTCGCGTTAAATATTCCTTTCGCCCGCTTGCTGGAACCAGAGGTAAAACGTCTGCAGGTTATTCGCAAAGGTGAAGGGATGATTGTGTCGGCTGAACTGGCTGATTATCAGGCGGCTCTGCTCGCCAGCTGCCCGCCAGGCGGGCGACGCGATCTCTATCTGGTGACCAGTCAGCCAGGCGCGCCGCGCGCTTCAAAGCCGCATCCGCCCGGTTCGGTTGAGCACGTTATCATTGCCCGCGGGCGGGCCAGGGTAGGACCCAGCGATGCGCCGGTGGAGCTGAATCCTGGCGATTACATCTGCTATCCCGCTGATGAACCCCACGTGTTTGAAGCACTGGAAGCCGATACCATGGCGGTGCAACTCTCTGAACAGAACTGATATCGCCTGAGCCTGAATAAACGCGTCCTGCCTGACGTGTACGCAACGTTCACTGTAATCAGTAAAGCGCGCCTGCAACAGGCGCGCTTTAAGGCGATCAGCGATTGACCAGTTTTGCCGGCAGAGCCAGCACCAGCAGGCAGCTGAGCAATAAACAGGCAGCAAACAGCCACAGCGCCCCGTCGCTGCTGCCGGTCATATCCAGTGCGATTCCCATAACAGAATTACTGACCAGGCCTGCAATATTGGCAATAGAGCAGGCGAGCGCAAAACCTGCGGCGGCGGCAGTACCGGTCAGGAAGGTTGCGGGCAGGCTGAAGAAAACCGGCACGGCACCAATAATCATCGCCTGCGCAATGGAAAACAGCAGCACGGTTACAGCCACATTACTGCTCCAGAAGGGCGCGCAGGCCATTGCGGCTGCACCGATGATAAAAGGGACAATGATATGCCAGCGGCGTTCGCGCAGCCTGTCTGAGCTGGCGCCAATCAGCAGCATGCCAGCCAGCGCGGCCAGACTCGGTATCGCCGTAAGATAACCAATCGTGGTGAGATCGGTGGAGCCTGCTTTTTTCAGCAGCGTCGGTAACCAGAAGCCCATTGCGTAAGCGCTGAGCAGTATGGAGAAATCGATCCCACCCAGCATCACCACCCGCAGATTAAGCAGACCATCCCGCAGTCGGTGTTTCGCCTCAGCAGCTTCACCTGCATCGCTGCGGAGTTCATCAGCAATGACCTGTTTTTCCTGAACGCTCAGCCAGGATGCCTCCGCAGGGCCATCCGGCAGCATTCGCAGCGTCATCAGCCCCAGCAGAATACTCGGCAGGCCCTCCAGCAGAAACAGCCACTGCCAGCCATGCAGCCCGTGCAGTTTGTCAAAGTGCGTCATGATCCAGCCAGAGAGAGGGCCGCCGATGATGCTGGAAAGTGGCAGACCCAGCATAAACAGCGCAATAATGCGGCCGCGTCGCCATGAGGGAAACCAGCGGGTCAGATAAAACAGCACGCCCGGCAGAAACCCTGCCTCTGCCACGCCCAGTAAAAAGCGGATCGTGTAGAACTGACCGGGGGTTTTGACCAGCAGGGTTAACGCAGAGAGCACTCCCCAGCTGATCATGATCCGCGCGATCCAGATCCGTGCGCCGGTGCGTTGCAGAAACAGGTTGCTTGGCACTTCAAACAGAATGTAACCCACAAAAAACAGACCCGCACCCAGACCAAACGCCGTTTCGCTTAGCGCTAAGTCGCTTGCCATCTGCAGCTTGGCAAAACCAATATTAATGCGATCCAGGTAGGCTGCCAGATAACACAGGCAGAGAAACGGGATCAGTTTTAACGTTATTTTTCGATAGATGGCGGCACTTTCCCGCCGCGACTGGATTACTGAAGGATCGGCTACTGTGCTCATCACTCTCTCCGCGTACCATGACTCGGAACAGGGACGGTCAACCGGGTAGTGTGTCACCCGTTCGCATAAATATGACCGCGCGAGAGTAGCGGTAATTATCACCCTGCGCCACTACTTCCTGCGGCGGGCGAGCGGCGTGGCGGTAACGGGGAGATCGGCGTCGCGGATCACACCAGCGTGTCCCTGCAAACGCAGCAGGCGCGCGGGATCAAGCAGCGAGCGGGCGCCGCTGTCCCCTTTTAACTGACGAAGCGCCGGGCCATATTCTGTCGCAAAGCCTACCGGGTGGCCGGGTTTGTCCTGCCAGCAAAAACGGGCCTGGGTGGCCCCTTCGGAGAGTGCGCCAGCGATACGCTGATGATCTTCTGCCGTAACCCATGCCATATCGCCAGGCTGAACCAGCCAGCCAGACCAGTGCGGCACAGCGCGAACGGCAGCGGCAATCGTCTCGCCGCTGCCTGCACTGCTGACACACAGCACCGGTATCGCCTGCGCGGCAGCCAGCGCCCGTATTGCGGTATATTCAGGTCGCGTTACCAGCAGAAGCGGCAGGCCGCTGCGTTGTGCTGCATGCAGCGTCATACCGAGCACAGGATGGGGTGTTCCGGTGCTGTCAGGCAAGAGGGCAAGCAGCTTATTGCCTTTTCCGCCCGCCTGCTGAAAACGTGTTCCCTGCCCTGCTGCAAGGATGATAATGCCCGGACTTTTCATGTTGCTGGCTACCTGAAAATCGTGAGGCGCACAGTATTGCGCGCCTCAGGGCAGTTAGCGACGGTTTTTCCATACTGTCTGGATATTGCAGAACTCGTGTACGCCAAAACTGGAGAGCTCACGGCCATAGCCGCTCTTTTTAACGCCGCCAATCGCGACGCGCGGATCGGATGCGCCGTTGCCGTTGATAAATACCGCTCCTGTTTCCAGCCGCTCTGCCAGCCAGCTGGTCACCGACTCATCGCGGCTCCAGACGGTGGCACTCAGACCGAAATCGCTGTTGTTAGCCAGCGCAAGGGCGTGTTCTGCATTACGCGCCGTAGTGATTGCCGCGACCGGGCCAAATATTTCCTGCTGAAATGCTGTCATCTCCGGCGTCACATCAGCCAGAATGGTAGGGGCATAGTAATTTCCTTCCCCCTCAATTTTATGACCGCCCAGCACCAGACGTGCGCCCTCTTTGAGCGTTTGCTGCACCTGCCCATCCAGTTCATCACGCAGATCGTAGCGTGCCATCGGACCGATAAAGGTCTGCTCATCAAGCGGATCGCCAATTTTTAGTGCGGCTACGGCCTGGCTGAAACGCGCTTCAAACTCGGCGGCGATACTCTCTTCGATGATAAAGCGCTTCGCTGCCATGCAAACCTGTCCGGTATTCTGATAGCGGCCCACCACGGCTGAAGCGACAGCAGCGTCAAGATCTGCGTCGGCCAGTACGATGAAAGGATCGGCACCGCCCAGCTCCAGTACTGTTTTCTTCAGTACCACACCGGCCTGTGCTGCGATAGCGGCGCCTGCGCGTACGCTCCCGGTGACTGCAACGGCTGCAACGCGTGAATCGCTGATTGCTGCTGAAACGCCGTCGTTGTCCGTATTGATAACGGTAAAAGCACCGTGCGGCAGTTCTGTTGCCTCAAACAGTTCAGCCATCAGATAAGCCGATCCCATTACGCTGGGTGCATGTTTTAACAGATAGGTATTGCCGGCAAGCAGCATGCTGACAGCGCCACGCAGCACCTGCCAGTAAGGAAAATTCCACGGCATCACAGCCAGTATGACGCCCAGTGGTCTGAATGACTGCCACGCCTGCTGACCTTCTACCGGAGCTGGTTTATCAGCAATCATGGCCGGGCCATGTTCGGCATACCAGTCACATAAGCTGGCACATTTCAGGACTTCTGCACGTGCCTGGGCAACAGGTTTACCCATTTCCCGTGTTGCCATAGTGGCCAGTTCATCCTGACGCTGACGCAGCTGTTCACCCAGCTGACACAGTACCTTCACACGCTGTTCAATCGTTGTATTACGCCACAGCTCAGCGGCTTCAGCGCTCTGTGCAAGGGAGCGATCAAGTTCCTCAGCGGTCTGAAGTGGATACGTTGCGAGAATGGCACCCGTTGCAGGATTACGTGAAATTACATGGTCAGTCATCAGAATTCCTCAGTACATGGCTGTTGATCGTGCCTGTTACAATACGCCTGATTACTATTGATATAAAATGAATAATATTGAGCAAGTTGTTCTCTTATTGAAAGCAATTAAGAGAGAGTGTCTGCCGTGGGATCCTGAGTTATCCACTTATACATAAACCAGATCCTAATAAGAGATCATAAAGAGATCAAAGATAGATCCTAAGAGATCCCCGATCGTCGCAGGCCGCACCACACAAGGCCTCAAAGGGTGATCGTGTTCACTATAATCAGTAAAGCATTCACTGTAATCAGTGCTATATTCACTATACTCTGTGGAATGTTCACTATAATCAGTGCTAATGTTCACTGTAATCAGAAAACGATCCCTTTCATCCACAAAATGAAGATCTCATGCCATGGCAGACAAAGAGAGTAAAAACAAGGCGTTACTGGAACCTTTTCTGTCGGTGACAAAAAACAGTGGCGAAGTTATCCAGCTCCATCCTAACAAGAATAATACTGTCCAGCCTGTGGCACTGATGCGTCTGGGATTGTTTGTGCCCACCCTTAAATCCACTGCTCGCGGCAAATCCGGGGCTATGGCCTCCACTGATGCGACCAAAGAGCTGAAAAACCTCTCGCTGGTAAAAGCGGAAGGGTATGAGAAGATCACCATAACCGGTGCCAGACTGGATATGGATAACGATTTCAAAACCTGGGCAGGGATTATTCAATCTTTCTCCCGTTATCCGACCAAAGGCGACACGGTCACGCTACCTTTTATCGATTTCGTTAAGATGTGTGGTATTCCGTCAGCGAACTCCTCTGCAGCCCTGCGCAGGCGCCTGGATGCCTCATTACGGCGCATTGCAACCAATACGCTCTCTTTTGAAGGTAACGGCAAGGCTTATCATACTCACCTTGTACAATCTGCCTATTACGATCGGGAAAAAGATCTGGTTCGCATTCAGGCCGATCCGAAGCTGTTTGAGTTATATAACTTTGATCACAAGGTTCTGCTTCAGTTGCGGGCCATTTCGCGCCTGAAACGTAAAGAGTCTGCTCAGGCGCTCTATACCTATCTGGAAAGCCTTCCTGTTAATCCGGCCCCTATCTCGCTGGCGCGACTGCGTATGCGTCTTAACCTGGGATCGAAAACCACCACGCAGAACCATGTGGTGCGGCGTGCTATGGAGCAGCTGAAAGAGATAGGCTATCTCGACTATTCCGAGATTAAGCGTGGACGTTCCGTGTTTTTCATCATCCATAGCAGGACGCCCAAGCTGGATGGTATCGGAAATCTGGAGAGCATCGACGTGCTGGATGAGATCGAGTTTGACGACGAGTCGTGATGTTCACTGTAATCAGCAAAGCATCTTTTCCCGCCGCTGTGCCGTATCAGCCGTGCAGCGCTACTCTGCTCCTTAATGTTCCCCATGCAGGCTGGCTGTTCACTGTAATCAGTAACGTTCACTGTAAACAGCAGGCTTCTTTAGCCAGGCTGGGAACAATCAGGCACGGTATTCAACAGACGTGGCATAAATTGATAGTAAGCACTAACATACCTTTTCAGATAGCTTAATCCCGCTCTGTTTACTGATTACAGTGAACGCCTGCTAACCCTCTGCCCTGCCCTGCTGTGACCACTGTATAGAGTACACAGCTGCTGTTCACTGTAATCAGCAGAGGGCCAGATAGCGTTACGACAGCTGAAAGCAATACCTTTTACGGCCCGCTCTATTGCCCAGGCCACCTGCGGACCTGTCTGCTGATTATAGTGAACGCTGCCAGCGATAAGACGGGCCGTTACTGACTACAGTGAATGTGGCCAGGCTTTACTGCAGTGAGAGCGGGCATCCGCTACTGATTACAGTGAACGTGCTGCGTATAGACGATCCAGGCGCCGGTGATACTAAATGACCGCGCCCTGTGGCTCTCCTGATTACAGTGAACGTTACAGCCAGAGAGAGGCTAATTTGCCGGAGAATGCTGACTACAGTGAATGCTGCCGAAGAGGGTCTCCTCTGTTTTTAACAGCTGACTACTGACTACAGTGAACGTGCAGAGAGATACCGGCCAGAGCCTGCTTCACACAGCGTGTTTGCAGCAGCCTGCAGTGAATCTTTTACTGATTACAGTGAACGCTGCGCCCTCATTTACTGATTACAGTGAATCTTTGGACTTCCGACTTATATCTGAACGCCTGCAACTTTACGTTTGCTGATTACAGTGAACGTTTAGCGGCTACTGATTACAGTGAATGCTGCGGGCAATACATTCTGCAGGCATAATTAAGCATTCCGGTTTACAGGATAAGTAATTGCCTTATGTGCAGGATTTAAGTATAAAGTCATAAATCCTACATGTGTGGAGCAGGTATGGCTAATGATGAGAAGCAGATTCTGAAGGTTGCTCAACGTTCAGAAAGAATGCTGATGAGTCTCACCGAGCAGATTCAGGCGCAAAAAGAAGAACTCAAAGAAAATACGTTTTATCAGGTCTATGCGAAAGCCGCGCTGGCTAAACTGCCAAAACTGACGCGCGCCAGCGTTGATTATGCGGTCAATGAGATGGAAGAAAATGGCTACGTGTTTGATAAACGCGCTGCCGGCAGCTCCACCAAATATGCGATGTCGATTGAAAACATTGTCGATATCTACCATCACCGGGGCGTACCTAAATATCGCGATCGCCACGCGGAAGCCTATACTCTCTTCGTTGGCAATCTGAAAGGTGGCGTCTCCAAAACGGTCTCAACCGTCTCGCTGGCACATGCGCTGCGGGCGCATCCGCATCTGCTGTTTGAAGATTTACGTATTCTGGTCATCGATCTGGATCCGCAATCTTCGGCCACCATGTTTCTGAATCATGAACGTTCAGTGGGTCTGGTAGAAGCCACTGCCGCCCAGGCGATGCTGCAGAATGTCAGCGGCGAAGAGCTGAAAAGCGACTTTATTGTGCCCTCAATCATCCCGGGCGTGGATGTACTGCCCGCTTCAATTGATGATGCGTTTATCGCTTCACGCTGGGAGGAGCTTTGTCATGAACACCTGCCAGGGCAGAACGTGCACGCTGTGCTGTATGAAAACGTTGTGGCAAAGCTCAAAAAAGATTACGACTTCATTTTTATTGATAGCGGCCCGCATCTGGATGCGTTTCTCAAAAATGCGATTGCTGCTTCTGATTTGCTGATGACGCCCGTTCCGCCTGCGCAGGTCGATTTTCATTCAACGCTCAAATACCTTACCCGACTGCCTGAGCTGGTAGAGATTATTGAAGCCTCAGGGGCTGAATGCCGGCTGCAGGGCAATATCGGCTTTATGTCGAAACTCTCCAACAAAGCCGATCATAAGATGTGCCACAGCCTGGCTAAAGAGATTTTCGGTGGCGATATGCTGGACGCGGCGCTGCCGCGGCTTGACGGATTTGAGCGCTGCGGTGAGTCGTTTGATACGGTGATTTCAGCTAACCCTTCTACCTATGTGGGCAGCAGTGAGGCACTGAAAAACGCGCGATCGGCTGCAGAGGATTTTGCCAAAGCCGTATTTGACCGTATTGAATTTATTCGCTTGAACTGAGGTTAAGATGAGCGCAAAACGCATTACTATTGGCCGTACTTTCAGCCAGTCACCTCTGCAAAATGAACACACTGCTGCAGAACATACGCAAACGTTTGTGCTGAATACCGGCAAACGTGCGCTGTTCTCACTTCAGCACGTCTCTGCCCGCGATGTGGAAGCAAAGACTTTTGTCGTGCAGGAGACCAACGGTCGCGACCAGTCTGGCCTGACGCCAGAATCGCTGCGTGACATCATTCGTACGATTAAACTGCAGCAGTTTTTTCCCGCCATCGGGGTAAAGCGCGGTGAGCGCATCGAAGTACTTGATGGCTCCCGCCGTCGCGCTGCCGCGCTGCTCTGCAAAACGGGTCTGAGCATACTGGTGACTGATGAGGATATCTCTGCCGAAGAGGCACGTCGCCTGGCTCAGGATATTCAGACTGCGCGTGAGCATAATTTGCGTGAAGTAGGTCTGCGCCTGCTGGCTCTAAAGCAGAGTGGCCTGTCGCAAAAAGAGATTGCTGAGCAACAGGGACTGTCACAGGCGAAAGTGACACGCGCCTTACAGGCCGCGAGTGTGCCGGCTGAACTGATCATGCTGTTTCCTAACCATGCTGAACTCGCCTATCCGGACTATAAGCTGCTGCTGCAGGCATGTGAAAGGCTTCAGGAGAAGCAACAGAGCATAACCACGCTGGTAGAGACTATCAGCGCGGATATTGATGAGATTGCCTCTGAAGATGGCCTGGCTGAAGATGAAGTGAAGAATGCCATTTTGCGTCTGGTGCGCAATGGCAGTAACGCACTGCTTGAGGCTCCGGGAAAAGAGAAAGTCGTGACGACGTCGCTCTGGGACTTTGCTGACAAAGATCGCTTTGCCCGGAAAAAATCCAAAGGGCGCACCTTCAGTTATGAATTTAATCGCCAGCCTAAAGAGCTACAGGATGAGCTGGATAAGGTCATCAGCAGCACGCTTGCTAAATATCTGGAGCAGTAATCATACCGCCTGCAGGCGGTTTATTTGCTTTCGCCACCCCTTTTTCACGCCTAAGTGATTGTCAGTTATAGATTTGAGCTAAAAATTTCAGCCTGAAATCGCCACTGTTTCAGGCTGTTTTACGTAACAAAAGAGAGCCTTTATCCGGCAGTATGACGCATTCCGTTACAACCGCACCCGCATGGACCCTGCTCCGGCTTTACCAGTTATGATAAATTAGATGATAATAATTACTATTCAGTAACGAACGGAGTTCAAATGAAAGTTATTTGCGGCGTGGCGCTGAGCCTGGGTGTGGCTTTATCAGCGTCAGCCACCACCTATCCACTGACCATCACCGATCTGGATGGACAGCAACATACGTTTTCTAAAGAGCCTCGCCATATTATTTTACAGGATGGGCGTGATGTACTGACGCTGGCTCTGCTCGATCGTGATAATCCTTTTGAACGCGTTGTAGCCTGGAATAACCTGCCTAAAAAACAGGATACGCAAACCTGGGAAATGCTGAAAGCACGCTGGCCGCAGGCGGAAAAAATTGTTGATATGGGATTCAACGATCAGGGTCAGGTCAACCTTGAAAGCGTGCTGGCGCAGCAGCCGGATGTGATGATTGCACAGTTACGTGCAAAACCGGCGTTGATCCAGTCTGGTGTGGTCAGGACGCTTGAAAATCTGCACATCCCGGTTGTGTTTGTAGACTATGAACTGCACCCGGCGCAGAACACAGCTAAAAGTGTTTCTCTGCTTGGGCAGATCCTTAACCGCGAAGAGCAGGCCCGGGACTATACAACTTTCTATCAGCAAAAAATGTCCGCTATTACGAATAAAGTCAGCGGCATTGAAAAGAAACCCACGGTGTTTATCGAGCCTATTGCCGGCAACAGCGATAACTGCTGTTTTACGCACAGTCATAACGGCTGGGGCGGACTGGTCGAAGCGGTAGGAGGCAAAAATATCGGTTCTGCACTTTTACCGGGCAACTCAGGTTTTGTTTCGCTGGAAAAAATCATCGCGATGAAGCCTGATGTCTATATCATGACCGGTTCTAAACGGCCTAACAGCAACGTGTTACCGTTTGGCTATGGGGTTAAGCCTCAGGAGGTCACTGCAACCTTCCAGACCCTGACGCGCCGTACCGGCGTGGCACAGATTGAGCCGGTGAAGCAGAACCGGGCCTATGGTATCTATCACCATTTCTACAACCATCCGTGGAATATCATCGGCATGGAGATCCTGGCGAAAGATCTCTATCCGCAGCAGTTTGCCGCGCTGAATCCGGTTGCCGATTATCACCAGCTGGTTAAAACCTTCACGCATCTGCCAGATGACGCTATTACCCTGAGCTATCCTGACAATAACTGATTGAGCCGGGCGGCCTTAATGCGCCGCCGGCAGCCTTCTTTGCCTGGCATCTTCCGCTGTGCAACTCATCTTATTCACTGTAATCAGTAAACCATACAGATGCTCCGCGTCTGCCAGCGAGAAATCTCTGAAAGCAGTGAACATCGTCACTATTAACATTCTCATTAATCCACGTCGCGAGTAAGCTTATACTCTATAACAGGCCGGACGGGCTGACGGCAGATTCTATATGGGAGAGAGTAATGGCAGTTAAGATGATTGCAGTAGATATGGATGGCACCTTCCTTGATGATAACAAGCACTATAATCAGCAGCGTTTTGCCCGCCAGTACGCACTGCTCAAAGAGAAAGGGATCCGCTTTGTTGTTGCCAGCGGCAATCAGTATTATCAGCTGCAACACTATTTTCCTGATATCAAGGATGAGATCGCGTTTGTTGCTGAAAACGGCGCCTGGGTCTCAGACTGCAATGAGGAACTGTTTTGCGGAGAGCTGGCGCCTGAGCGGGTAGAGCAGATCCTGACTATCCTGGCGAAAGAGCCTGATATCAGCGTCGTAGTCTGCGGTCGTAACAGCGCCTATGTGCACACCTCTATGCCTGAACATGTAGTGAATAAACTCAGCAATCACTATCGCCGGCTGGAAAAGCGCGACGATTTGAGCAGCATTGACGACACCATTTTTAAATTCTCATTAAATCTGGAGCACGAAGGCGTTGAGGCGCTGATGTCGCGGTTGCATCATGAGCTGAGCGCAATTGAGAACATCATGCATCCGGTCTCCAGCGGATTCGGCTTTATTGACCTGATTATTCCTGGCTGTCATAAAGCGCACGGCATTGCCATGCTGCAGCAAAAATGGGGCATTGATGATTGTGAGGTGCTGGCGATTGGCGACAGCGCAAATGATATCGAGATGTTGCGACAGGCTTGCTACAGCTTTGCCATGGATAACGCTGCCCCGTCGGTTGCGGCAGTCGCCCGCTATCGTACGCAGAATAATAACGAAGAGGGCGCACTCAACGTCATTGCGCGCCTGCTGGCCCGGGAAACGCCGTTTAACTAAGTCTGACCTGACAGAGCCGCCCGCGGCGGCTCTGTTACTCCTCTGACTCAGCTTTAAGCCGGGCAGCGTGCAGATTAGCCTCCATACTATCCAGCGCGGCCTGGTTCTTAAGCCCCCACGTATACATCTCCTCCACCGGTCGGGCAAATGTCATTCCCAGCGGGGTGAGCCGGTAGTCGACTTTAGCGGGCGTAACGTCATATTCCCGCCGTTCAACCAGGCCGCGCTGTTCCAGCGCTTTTAGCGTCTGAAACAGCATTTTTTTTGATATGCCCTGCAGGCTGCGCTGCAGCTCGCCGGTTCTGGCACAGTGATCTGGCCAGTGATAAAGCGCATGCAGCACCATCGTGCTCCATTTGACAGAGAACAGCTCCAGCAGTCTGCGCGGAGGTGAATCCGCGTAAAAGACCAGTTTACCCTCTTCCCAGGCTGGCATGCCTGACTCCTTATAAGGTCACCGTTTGGTGCCTACTGTTAATTCTTTTTCGCATTCACTATAGTCTGCCGCCTCTCAGCTTATTAAGCCATCTTTGCCGGAGGCACAATGAAAATCAATGCACTGGTTGCACATAATGCAACCGCACCCCTGACGTCCGATAGCGTCGCTCTGCGCCCGCTGCAAAAACAGGATGTCAAAATTGAGATCCTCTATTGCGGCGTCTGCCATTCTGATCTGCACATGGCGCGTAATGAATGGGGCGTCAGCCGCTATCCGCTGGTACCGGGACATGAGATTGTTGGCCGGGTAACGGAGGCGGGCAGTGAAGTCAGCAAATTCAGGCCAGGCGATCTGGTTGGCGTTGGCGTAATGGTGGATTCCTGCCGGACCTGCCATTTCTGTCAGCAGCATGAAGAGCAATATTGTGAAGCGGGTTTTACCGCGACCTATAACGGGACCGACAAGTACACCGGCGGCACCACCTGGGGAGGATACGCTGAGAGCGTAATTGTCGATGAGCACTTCGTGGTCGCCGTTCCGCAAAATCTGCCACCAGCCGGGGTAGCACCGCTTCTCTGCGCCGGGGTTACGGTCTGGTCGCCATTACGCCATTTCAATGTTAAAGCAGGCGACCGTGTGGGCGTGGTTGGACTGGGCGGACTTGGACACATGGCGGTTAAGCTGGCCAGCGCAATGGGGGCAGACGTCACTCTGTTTACCACTTCTGCCGCCAAGCGCGACGATGCACTGCGCCTGGGGGCCAGTCGGGTAGTGGTATCTCGCAATGAGGAGGAGATGGCAGCCTGCCAGACTTCGCTGGATATCATCATCAATTGCGTGGCAGCTCCGCACGACCTTAATCCCTATCTTGCCACGCTGAAAACCAATGGACGTATGGTGCTGGTAGGTATTCCGGATCGGCCACATATTTCGCCGGATATCAACCCAATGGTTTTCCGCAGGCTGAGCATCACTGGCTCTTCAATCGGTAGCGTACAGGAAACGCAGGAGATGCTCGATTTCTGCGGCCAGCATAATATTGTGGCGGATATCGAGACTATTACCGGGGATGAGATAGAACAGGCATTTGAGCGTATGCTACGCGGCGATGTGCACTATCGCTTTGTCATCGATATGCAAGCGACTCAATGGTAAGTCTATGATTAACAGCGATTTCAGCCTGAAATCGCCAACAGAGGCTCTTCAGGTGACATGTTAAACGATGTAATCTGAAAAAATAATCTCTTAAGCCGGGCTTTACTGGCAGTCTGAATAGTGCAGCATTTATTTCAGGCTGTCAGATTTATCCAGCTTATCTGTATGATAACTATAATTATTTTATTAATGAAAGGATGATGGTAAAAACAGCCGTTGTGCGCCAGCGTAATTACATAAGCACGGTAACTTCAATCGATAAGGGGGAAGCGTCAAAATAATTCGCTGTCTGCGCCTTTTTCCCGATAAACTGCGGTTCCTGTTGATCAGATTTATCTTAGAATGAACTATTACACCCCTGATGATGATCATCTGAAAAAACGATCGAGACGTTTCGTCCGGCGCATGTTTTTTATGCGTCAGCTCGGTACTGTACTCTGTTTCTTTCCTATTCTTTCTGTGCTGCTCGATACGCAGCGCGAGCTGTTCTACAGCGCTTTACTGTTCATTAATGCCTTTGCCTGGCCGTGGCTTGCCTGCCAGCGTGCACTGCGCGCTGAAGATCCGACCAGCGCTGAACGTAACAACCTTACGCTCGATGCCGCTTTTGGCGGGATATGGGTGGCGCTGATGTCGCTCACTCCGGTGCCCTCGGTGATTATCATGGCCGTACTGGCCTCAGATCGCTATGCGGCGGGAGGCAGTACGCTTCTCATCTCCGCTATTAAAGCGTTTATAGTGGCTTTCCTGTCGGTGTGGATACTCGATGGTGCACGGATAGAGAGTGCCTTTACGACGCAGACGGTGTGGCTGACGCTGCCGCTCGCCAGCTGTTACATGCTGGCGCTGAGTATCGCTTCTTATAATCTGACCTGGCAGCTGCGCAAGCGTAATCGCGAACTGGAGCGCGTAGCTCTGATGGATCCGGGCCTGCAGATCCCTAACCGACGGCTATTTGAACGACGGCTGGAGAGTGAGTTTTTAAGTACGCGGCGTGGCGACAGTAACGGCTATCTGCTGCTGCTGGATCTGGACCATTTCAAGGCCGTCAATGACACCTGGGGGCATGAAGCCGGAGACTTTCTGCTGGCAGAAATTTCCGCTCTGCTGCGCAACTATGTCGGTATTCAGGATATACCCGCGCGTCTGGGAGGTGATGAGCTAAGCGTTATTGTTCACCATGCCAGTGATGAAACCGTGGTTGCTCTCGCCAGGCGACTGCGTGAAAAAATAGCGCAGGTTGCTTTGCCTGCCGCTCCTGATTTTCACTGCACGGTTAGCATCGGTATCGCTCCTGCAAGCAGCGCTGATTCTCTGCGCGACTGGCTGCGCCATGCGGATGAGGCCCTCTATCAGGTAAAGCGGGCAGGGCGTAACGACGTTCTGCTCTGGAGCTGAGTAACACAAGTCTGCGCCAGGCTAACGCAGCTGGCTGTCTTTACTGCCCCGGCGATTATAACCGCTACTGCTGGCTTCTTTCTTATCCAGTTCAGACTGACACTGGATACAGTAGCGTACGCCGGGCAGTGCCGCGCGACGTGCTTCGGGTATCGGTTCTCCACACTCATCACAGAAGCGTGCACTGTCACCCTGCTTAAGATGACTTCGCGCCCGGGCGATAGCATCATCAACCGTCGCATCAATCTGTTTCTGGACTGCGCCATCTTCCGACCAGCCACCTGCCATAAAGCCCCCTTATCGTTGCTGAATATTAACTATAGTCAGCGGTGATGCACGCGTCGCACTTTGCGTGCGGTTGCAGTCATCCCTCATTGCTGCCTCCTCAAACGAAATACCCGGCATTTGCGCAGGCAACGATAAGATGCATCATTAATGCAATTTTTCTTTATTAAATATAGAGTTAGGTTGTTTGTTATTTAAAATGCGTTGTAGTATGGGTTTATATTTTTAATAAAAGTGTACAAAGGGTTGTGCGTTGTACAAATATATCCATTCATGTTGCTGGTTAATAAAAATGCCATTTGTAAGTCAGTCAGAAAATATAGAACGTTTTTTTGTTAATAAAGCGAAGCGGTAAAAAAGGTTATCGATCAAGTTTTAATCGAAAATTCTTCTCCGAATGAAAAAATAACTCTCCTGACAGGTCAATTCTTTCGCGTAAGCGAAGCGTAAACGATGTCAGGAGAGTGTCATTTTCAGAATTAAATGAAGTGCAGAGATATCGGGCTCTGTATAAGTTTACTTACGACGGCTGATCTTCCCTCCTTTTCTGCCCGCTTCAATAGCCCGTTCAGGATCGTTTCTGAAGTTGCCACCGCTGACCTGGCCGCCCTTGCGGCCTGCCTCGGCAGCACGTTCTTTGTTAGCAGCAAAGTTACCTGCACCACCGCGGCGTGGTTTGGTTTTTTCAGCTTCTTCCGGGTTATTGCTGGAATCCTGCATTTTTTCCTCTCTGTTCATGCTGACTTGTGGCAAAAATAAATGTAGCGCTGTTTTTACCATGTTCAAGACAGAATTTATCCTGACTTTTTAATTTACGACGGGTCGTTTGTTTAAGTAAGAATCGATCTTAAGCGATTCTGTTATCTTAATCTTACGCAGGTGAATAGTTAGCATTTTACTTTGATAAAGGAAAGCGTTCTTTGCGTCCTGAAAAGGTTTAATGAAAAGTTGTGACAATTAGCCGGGCACAGCATTACGTCATGCAATAAAAGGGTGCAGGTATTCATTTGCGCTTCGTTTATTTTTTTCGTGACAGAGTATTGAGGATCGGAACATAAGCCGGGACTAAAAATAGACAGAAAATGATAGATGATAACAGGCGTGTTTATCGGGGCAGGGGAGGCCAAGCTGCTGGCCGGGTCAGCAGCCTGCTGTTCAGAGATCGATTGTCAGGCTGACGGTATGGCTGCGGGAGCAGCAGAGTGCAATACACTGGGAGGGCGCCGCTTTTTCTTTGTCAGACTGAACCGTATCGCGATGGTCCGGCTGGCCTTCAGTAACAGGTGTCAGACAGGCCCCGCACATACCCATTTCACATGACAGCGCAACCTCCACACCCTGTTCAGTCAGCACTGCTGCAATGGAACGGTCCGGCGGAACCAGCCAGCTTCTGCCCGATCGCGCCAGGGTTATAGTGAACGCTGCGCCTTGCTCAGTTACCTGCTGCGGTGCAGCTGCTTTAAATGCCTCTGTATGAATCACCTCAGGAGGCCAGCCGCAGGTTTCAGCCTGAAGCTGCAGATGGGACATAAAAGGCAGCGGACCACAGAGATAGATATGTGCGCCGGGCTGATAGCGAGCGATACTCTCAGGCTGATGAGTGCGGGCGCTGACACCCTCACTGCTGTACCAGATGTGACAAACGCCGTGCGCAAAATTCTGGTTCAGGAGTGCTGCAAACGCCTCATCGCCCCGCTCTCTGAGATAATAGTGCAGTTCAAACGCCTGGCCTGCTGCCTCCAGCGCCTGTGCCATCACAGAAAGCGGAGTAATGCCGATGCCTGCGGCCAGCAGGATAACCTTCCTGGCAGCGACCAGCGGAAAAAGATTACGTGGCGGAGAAATAGCAAGCTGCATGCCCGGGCGCAGCGTTTCATGTATGTAGCGCGACCCACCGCGCGACTCAGCCTCAAGCGCCACGCAAATTTCATAGCAGTCACGTCTGTTTTCCGCTCCGGTCAGTGAATATTGCCGGATCATTCCCGGCTGCAGATGCACATCAATGTGCGCACCTGCCTGCCATGCGGGCAGCAATTGCCCGTCTGTCGTCATCAGCCTGACGCTCAGGTTACGGCGGCCCTGACGCCAGATGCCGTCTGTCACCACATTAATCAGTTCGTTCATTGCCGCCCCTCACACCAGAAAAAATTCACCAAATCCCATACGTTTTAGCCCGCGCCGGTAGGCCACTGAACTGCGATCGGCCGGAATATGCGCCTCCAGCGTAAGATCCAGCGGCAGACGTTCAGGGCGCTGGGTCTCCACCATCAGCCGATCCTCCTCAAAAACGCGCAGGTTAAAGGCGTGCACCTCTTCCGGAGGAATGTGCAGATCAAAGTTGCGTGCGATAGGCGCAAACATGCGCGTCTGGCGGGCTGAAACCGGAGAGGCCGCATTCATGATTGTCAGGCGGGCGTCGCCAGGGAAGAAAATGGTCAGCGTGGCTGTAAAGGGCAGATGCATCTCAAAACGTCGCAGCCACTCAAAGCCGTCGGGCGCCTGCTGCGGGCTGCCGGCAGCAAAATTACTGACGGTACTCCAGTAGTCCACGCTAAAGCCGTAGTCGGTTTCAACCGGGTTATATGCCGGCACCAGCTGGTTAGCCGCATCGGCAAAGGTGTCCGTATGCACCCAGGCAAAATGCGCGACGTCCAGAAAGCCCTCTACCTGGCGGCCGGCAAAGCCTGCGACATCAAACCCAGGGCAGTTGATTTGCTGAAACCCGCTGTCATCCCAGTGCGGCATCGTCGGCAGTTTTGCCGGCTGTTCACTATCGGGCGCCAGACAAACCCAGATCAGTCCAAAACGTTCCGTCACGGCATAAGAGGTAAGATGCAGTTTGGCAGGCACCGGCTGGTCCGGACTCGATGGAATACGGTTACACCGGCCATTTTCCCCAAAACGCAGGCCGTGATAGGGACAGATAATGCCCTCATCATCATGGAAACCCAGCGTCAGCGGTACGCCACGATGTGGACAGATATCACGTGCGGCCACAACGTCCCCCTTAATCCGATACAGCACCAGCTGTTCATCCAGCAGAGTCGCCTTCACCGGCGCGCTGCTGATATCGCCGCTGCGCGCAACAGGATGCCAGTGGCGCGCAAGGCGCAGCCAGTCTTCGGGATCAAAAGTGCAGTGGGCGGGCGGTGTCGGACCGGACATAGTTATCTCCTGATAATCAGTTCACACAGCGTGATAAACATAATGTTTGTCAGGACATTGTTATTACGCTTCTGTGTTACGATCCATCGCTAAGATTACAGCCTGCTGTTGCAAAAAAGTGTACAGGTGCACGATGAGCCCATTCTCCCGCTTCGCTCTCTATTTTACCGAAGTCGCCCGCAGCGGCAGCCTGCGCAAAGCGGCAGAAAAGCTGCACGTGTCGGCCTCTGCGATCAACCGGCAAATTTTGCAGGCAGAGGCCGCCTTTAACACGCCGCTGTTTGAGCGTCTGCCTGAGGGTCTGCGTATGACCACTGCCGGAGAGTTGCTCTACAGCGATCTCACGCGCTGGCAGCGCGAATTTCGCGTTACGCGTCAGCGGTTCGATGAGATACAGGGGCTAAAACGCGGCAATGTCACTCTGGGAATGGTGCAGTCTCTGACCCGGGGCCGGATAGCTGAACGGATAGCGGCAATGGCGCAGACACACCTCTGGCTGAATCTGACGCTTACCGTTGATAACAGCCAGCGCATCAGCCAGCTTATCCGGCAATCTGAAATCGATTTTGGTCTGATCCTCGACCCGGATGGGCAGAGCGGCCTTAATGTACTGGCTTTTGCCGAACTGGAAATGGGCGTGGTGATGAACAACCGGCATCCGCTCAGCACCCGTGACGCTGTCTCGCTCAGTGAACTGAGTCACGAGCGGCATATTCTGCCGGGCGACTCACTGGTTGTTCATGAGCGTGTCGCTGCGCTCTATCACCGGCAGGGATTCCAGCCTGAAAATGTAATCGGCTGTAATGATATACGGCTTATCCATACGCTGGTGGCGCAGAACAGCGGTATCTGTGTGCTGAGCCTGCTGGATGTCATGACTGAGGTTGAACAGGGTGAGTTAAGCTTCGTACCGCTCCGGCACAGCGTTATGCGCCCCCTGACGCTGGCCTTATGCACCGCACCGTCGCGACAGCTTTCGCGCGCGGCGCAGATGCTGATTCAGCAGATGACAGAGGTGATCGACGCGATGAGTGTCACTCAGCGCTAAACCGGAGAGTAGTTGCCGGTGCCATCCGGCCAGGGTGTGAGAAGATCAAAGCCGTTATCCGTAACCGCAACGGTATGCTCCCACTGCGCGGAGAGGGAACGATCTTTGGTCACTACCGTCCAGCCATCACTTAATACGCTGGTTGCCGCTTTCCCGGCGTTGATCATGGGCTCAATAGTAAAGATCATGCCGGGTTCCAGCACAAGGCCTTTACCGGCCGTACCATAATGAAGCACCTGTGGTTCATCATGATAGATCCGTCCGGTGCCATGACCGCAATACTCGCGCACAACCGAGAACCCTGCGCCTTCAGCTACCCGCTGGATGGCTGCACCGATATCGCCCAGCGTGGCGCCGGGTTTAACCACGTGGATACCCGCTACCATGGCATCGTATGTGATATCCACCAGTCGTCTGGCACGAACTGAAGGCTGGCCCGCAAAGTACATACGACTGGTATCGCCATACCAGCCCTCTTTGATGACCGCGACATCAATATTAATGATATCGCCCTCTTTCAGTCGTTTCGGGCCGGGGATACCGTGGCAGACTACATGATTAACTGACGTGCAGACCGTGCGGGTATAGCCGTGATAGCCGATATTTGCCGGCGTGATGTTTAAAACATCAACGATATAATCGTGACAGAGACGATCCAGTTCGTCGGTGCTGATACCCGGCTTCACATGAGGACCAATCATCGCCAGTACGGCAGCAGCGGCCTGGCCCGCGGCGCGCGCCTGTTCAATTTCAGCGGCATTATGGAGCGTAATATTCACGATGCTTTCTCCTGAGTCAGAAAGAGAGGATGGTTTAAGAGTGCGGCCAGGTCGCTGCCCCCGTCGCGCTCTATGCGCATGAGCAGCCGGACCAGCGCCTGATGATCTTTGTCAGGATAGAGTTCCGCCAGCATGCCCATTTTCATCCAGTGTTCCGCCTGTGCGTTGACTGAACGGCTCAATGCGCCGCTGGCGATACGCAGATTTTCGTGCATCAGATCGGAAATTTTCACAATGCCCATCGCTGTGCCTTATATGTTTTATATATGAAGCATATACTACCCGCAATAAAGAAAGAAACAAGGTGCCTGCAGCGAATACAACAAAGCCGCAGCCGTTAAGGCAGTGGTAAAACGCACATCAGGCCTGTTAATTGTTTACTCTTTATCCTGAAGCGAGCCTCCCAGACATGCAGTAAAAAATTTCAAGTATCGGTTTAACGTTTTATTATTCATGTGTTTAGAGAGAAGGGAAGGCTCTGATCCGATGTTAGTGACGGATTGTTTCTGAATGGACATAAATTTTGTAGTATCTTTTTAGCGGTATGAAAAGCCCTTTCTCCAGATGTAAACTGACCCGGCGACCGCAAATATGAACAAAGCAGATGATAGTGAATGGGTAGACATAGTAATAGGCGAGGCGGTAATGGCTCTGTTCAGTGAGGAGTTACCCGTCTCTTATGATGCTTTGCTCATCAAATTGCAGGAGATGCTGGCAGCAGAGAAGAGCGCCGCAAAAACCCGTTCACTGTTTTTGGCCATCCGGGAAATTCAGGGAGCAGAGCACCCGGCGATCAACGTGGCATCAAATGAACAGACTTTGCACTAAACGTTGA
Organism: Pantoea sp. UBA7232; assembly: GCF_002473195.1. Taxonomy (NCBI): domain Bacteria; kingdom Pseudomonadati; phylum Pseudomonadota; class Gammaproteobacteria; order Enterobacterales; family Erwiniaceae; genus Pantoea; species Pantoea sp. UBA7232. The sequence continues at coordinate 137,376 of NZ_DKTK01000008.1, read as the reverse complement.
GGCGTACCGCTCCGTCATGACTTATTGCTTTCTGGCTGTCAGGGCGCGCGCCGCGCTCGCGTAGATCTCTTTCATCCCATCCAGCGCCTCTTTTTCCTGCTGGCGCAGACGCGTCAGAATGTTATCCGTACTCAAAGGCTGCCCTGATTTACGTAAAAACGAAACGGCGCGCCCGATGACGGCATGAATAGCACTGTTGTTATCCAAAACGCTGAGTTTCACGCTTTATCCCTCTGCCTGATTTCTGATATTCATGGCTGCCACTACATACTCTGCACAGATCAATTCCTGAGCAGAGTGCTTCTTATTTGCGCTCAGGGCAGTGCCCGATGCAGCTTCTCCCGCAGGGCTGCCACTCTTACGGTAAGATCGTGCAACTCTTCATAGGGGGTATCCATTACCGATATCATATCGGCGGGCACGCCGGCGGCTTTGCTTTTAAGCTGCAGCCCTTCATGCGTCAGAAAAATGCGTACCCGGCGTTCGTCTCCTCCCGCATCACGTTTGCGCAAAATAAAACCGGCCGCTTCAAGTCTCTTCAGTAGCTGGCTGAGCGTGCCGGAGTCCAGCCGCACACGTGCGCCAACCTCCGATACTGTCACCTCATCTTTTTCCCACAGCGCCAGTAAAACCAGATACTGGGGATAGGTTAGCCCAAGCGGTTTTAGTCTGGACTGATAAAGCTTGGTCATCGCCAGCGATGCAGAGTAGAGCGCAAAACAGAGAAACTGGTCGACGGTGACCGGTGCATCAGAAAGCGCACCATCATGCTCACCGCTTTGATCATTTATATCAGTACACATTCACAATCCATTTTAGTGAGCTGGCCGGCAGGGAAAACGCACGCTGCGTCCGGGCAGCCACAAGTATTGAATCAAATTAAATTGATGTCAATGTAACCTGACACAAACGCTGTCGCCGTCGCGGGTCTGGCAAACTGGCCTATGCTTACAGCCGGAGGCCGATATGTGTGGACGATTCGCGCAGTACAGCAGCAGAGATGACTATTTTATGGCGCTGGGTATTGCGCCGGACGAAATCCAGTACGATCCGTTGCCCATCGGGCGCTACAACGTTGCGCCTGGTACCCGGGTATTACTGCTCAGCGAACGCGAAGAGGCGCTGCAGCTGGATCCGGTCTACTGGGGATATGGACCAGAGTGGTGGCATAAGCAGCCTTTGATTAATGCCCGCAGCGAAACCGCGGCCAGCGGCCGGATGTTTAAGTCTCTCTGGGAACAGGGCCGGGCGATAGTGCCGGCTGATGGCTGGTTTGAGTGGAAAAAAGAGAAGGGGAGAAAACAGCCGTTCTTTATTTATCACCAGCGTAAAACGCCGCTGTTTTTTGCTGCCATCGGTAAGGCGCCGTTTAAACACGTTCAGGGGCATGAAGGCTTTGTCATCGTGACCGCCGCCAGCAATAAAGGCATGGTCGATATCCACGATCGCCGCCCGCTGGTTCTGACCGCAGAAGGCGTTCATGAATGGCTGAGCAGCAGCACCTCTGCGCGTCGCGCGCAGGAGATTGCTCATGAAGCTGCTGAGCCGGAAGAGGCATTCTGCTGGCATGCGGTGACCACGCGGGTAGGCAGCGTACGTCAGCAGGATGCTGAGCTGATTGAAGAGATCGTGCCGGAAAAGTAGTGGCTGATACATTTTATCTATTGAAATGAAAACCGGTGTCCGGTTGCAGCCAGCGGTATGCCATTCAATAATCGAAGCATGACAACTTATCGCGTTAGAGTCGGGTATCATAACCCGTCAGCCCTGACTTTCAGGCAACTTGATGAACTGCTGGAGCCGCAGCGTTTCTGGCGTACTGCTACTCACACCAGTCGCTTCCGGTACTATATGGAGTATGAGTATGAATCTGACGTACGTGACCTGTGCGCAGTCTGCGCGCTGGCTTACTCTCAGGCCTGCCGCGTGCGGCGGTGTCCGCTGGTATTAGTTGAGGAAGTGTCTGCCGCTGTGACGCAATAAGTTGTGCGTACCGATGTTCTCTGCGGCGCAACAGGCGCAGCGGCATTCAGAATTGGCTCAGTGAGCCAGGCCGTTTTTTCACCTACGCTTCTTTCTGTATTTATTCACAGAGGAAGCATAAATGACGAACGAACTCAGCAGGAAACCCGTTGCCGATCGTGCCGAGGCAGACGCATTTTTCCCCTCCGACTACTCGCGCGATCGGTTTACCTCTCCTCTATCCGATCTGGAGGGCGCAGACTATCCGGCGCCCGGCGACGGAAGCAAAAAAATTCTGGTCCTGTGTGCTGATGAACGCTATCTGCCGCTGGAGAACGATACGCTGTTTTCAACCGGCAATCATCCGGTGGAAACGCTGCTGCCGATGTATCACCTGCATCAGGCGGGCTTCGGTATCGATATTGCAACGCTCTCTGGTCAGATGGCAAAGTTTGAACACTGGGCCATGCCCGGACAGGATGAAGCGGTATTACAGTTCTATCAGCGCTACCAGTCAGCCTTCCGCTCTCCGCTCAGGCTGGCAGATGTGTTAGCGTCCCTCTCTCCTCATAGCGACTACGCGGCAGTGTTTATCCCGGGCGGGCATGGCGCGCTGATCGGCTTACCGGAGAGTAAAGAGGTGGCGACATTGCTTCGCTGGACGCTGGAAAACGACCGCTATCTGATCTCACTCTGTCACGGCCCGGCGGCGTTTCTTTCACTCGCCGGGTCCGACAATCCGCTGGCTGGCTATGAAATCTGTGCTTTCCCTGATGCCATTGATAAGCAGACGCCGGACATAGGCTATATGCCAGGCCATCTTACCTGGTACTTCGGTGAGAAGCTGCGCGCAATGGGTCTTCATATTATCAATGAAGATATCAAAGGTACGGTACATCGCGATCGCAATGTTATAACGGGCGACAGCCCTTATGCTGCAAATGCGTTAGGCAAACTTGCTGCAGAAACGTTGCTGAAAGCTTACGGTTAAGGCGTCTGATTTCCCAGGCCCTGACAGGCATCTTTGTCAGGGCTGATATTTCTTCCTGATTAAAATTTAAATCGTAAACGTATTTCTCTGTTTTATTTTTTATAAAAAATAAGCTGTTTATCGGCGAGGTTAGCTAAAACTTTAGCACTTTATTATAATATAAGATTTTCCGATATATAACGAGCCAGAGTGTTTTTGATATACCTGATTTAATTTTTATCTTGTTGTTATTAAATGATTTATGTTTATTTGGCTTTGGCAGTTACGCAAGAATATATCGTCAATACACTTCCTGTAAAATAACCCTGAGCAATCTATAATTTTTCACTTCATCAGCGCCTGCAATAACCGGCAGGCCCGGATGCAGAGTGGCTATCTCATGGATGAGCAGATTGCACCGTTTAATAACAATAATTTTTATTCAGAATTGCTCACTTAAGGCTCACCCAGGAATATTGCATGAAAAAGATACTTAACACGATTAATTTGCCAGCGAAGTTTATTTTGCTGGGACTGTTTGCTCTCGGGCTGTTTATATTTCCAACCTGTCTGTTTATTCAAAGCGGGAACCAGGCCATTGATGCAAAAAAGCTTGAGCTTACCGGCATACCGGTTGAAAAGAAGATGCTGTCACTGATTAACCTGGTCCAGCGCCATCGGGCAGAAAGCGCTATTGCTATTGCGAGTGACGATCCAGCCCGAGCGTCACGCGTGGCGCTGGCAGAGGAGGCCGATGCGCTCTACAGCGGTGTAGTGACTGTACTGGGCGATAACGCGGAGGCTGCGCAACCGCTGGCGCGTTTGAATAAAGCTGACGGCGAGTGGAAAAAACTGCAGGCAGAGTTGGGCAATAAGCAGCTTTCGCTGGAAGCGAGCCTCAGCCAGCACGCCAGTCTGATTCAGACATTGTTAATAGCCAATCAGGACATCCTGGATTTTTACGGCTTGTCACTGGACAGCGACTTAAATACTTATCAGCTTATTGTCAGCATTTTCAACCGGTTGCCGCTATTAACAGAAACCCTCGGGCAGATCAGAGCAAGCGGCACATCGCTGATTGCGTCTGGCATGGGCGCATCAGAGGCAACGCTCAGCCAGATGGACTTCCGGCTGCAAAACGGCAACGTAGCGCTGGAGCAGTTCAGCAACAATATGGATAAAGTTTTTACTATTGAACCGGCGCTAAAAGCGCTGTTTGCCAGCGGAGAGACCACCGCCGTGCAGCAGGCGCAGGATGCACTGGCGCTGGCCAATACTGTTTTTGTATCCAAAACCAAAACCGTCACGCCGGCAGAATATGTTCGGGTATTCACTGAGGCGATCAATCAATTTGCCACACTGGGAACACAGAGCGCCGATCGGCTTTCGGTTATGCTTAGCCAGCAGATTGATGCGCGCCGTCATGCGCAATATAGCCTGCTGGGCGTACTGTTCGCGGTGGCGTTACTGGCTGTCTGGGTTGCCGTTATGATATCCCGCTCGATTACGCGCCCGGTGGAAGAAGCCGTTAATGCTGCCCGTCGCGTGGCAGAGGGCGACCTGACGTGTCCGGTTAACATTACCGGCAGCAATGAAATGGGGCAGCTGCTGCAATCATTGCAGTATATGCAGCAGCATCTTGCCGGGCTGGTCTCAGATATCAAGGAGAGCGCGCTGACGATCGCTTCATCCTCTGAAGAGATCGCAAACGGCAATGGAAATCTCTCAGCCCGGACTGAAGAGCAGGCCGCATCGCTGGCAGAGACCGCCGCCAGCATGGAGCAGATGGCATCCATTATCAGTCAGAATGCTGAAAATACCCATCACGCCACGACCATGGCAGAAGCGGCAACGCAGGCTTCATCGCTCAGCGGAGAGGCAATGTCGTCAGTGATGGACACCATGGGGCGTATCCGGGGCAGCTCGGCCAAAATTGAAGAGATCACCAGCGTTATCGACAGTATCGCTTTCCAGACAAACATTCTGGCCCTCAATGCGGCAGTAGAGGCAGCCAGAGCAGGGGAATCGGGTAAAGGCTTTGCCGTCGTCGCAGCAGAAGTGCGCTCGCTGGCGCAGCGTTCCGCTTCTGCTGCCAAAGAGATTAAAGAGCTGATTGCGCACTCGGTCAGCCACGCCGAAGAGGGAATGGTGATGGCCAGAAATGCCGGTGACAAAGTGAAACAGAGCGTAGATGCTATTGGACAGACGGCGCAGCTTATCCGCGATATATCTGCCTCCTCTCAGGAGCAGAGCAGCGGGATTTCGCAAATTAATATCGCAGTAAACCAGATGGATCAGGTGACACAGCAAAACGCAGCGCTGGTTGAAGAGTCTGCCTCTTCAGCAGGCGATCTCGCAGAACGCGCCTCGCGTCTGCGTCAGCTGGTGGCTGTTTTCCACACGGCGTAATCTTTGCGACGATGCGGGCGCGTCCCGCATCTGCTCGCGCAGTAAAAAAGCAGAGAATCGTTGCGAATCAACACGATTTGTCAAAAAACTTGTCTGCAGCGGATTACAATCCCACCCCGTTTCGCTTATTTACTGCGCTTCTGTATGATTCTGAAAAAAGGCGATTTTGTGCACTTTTGCTGGTTTTTACTGGAAACGTAGCTTTAATATTGACAGTAATTCAGCCAGATTATTTCAGACAGGATTATACGTAGCTGCCGCCGGCTGATAAAGTAGACAGGTACACTCACGTAAACTGGAGTATTTAATGCTAACCACAATCATTTACCGTAGCCACATCTCCGCGGATGTGCCTGTGAAAATTTTGCCGGGTATGGTTGAGAAGGCGAGTCTCCTGAATGAGTCACACCAGGTTACCGGTATTCTGCTCTTTAACGGTACACATTTCTTTCAGATCCTTGAGGGACCTGAAGAGGGTGTTATGACGATCTACAATCGCATCTGTGCTGACCGTCGTCATCACAATGTGGTTGAACTTATGCGTGACTACTCCCCTTATCGCCGTTTCGGTAATTCCGGGATGGAGCTGTTTGACCTGCGCGAACATGACCAGTCAACCGTACTTCAGGCGGTACTTGATCGCGGTACTTCACGCTTCCGGCTGACCTATGACGATCGGGGCCTGCAGTTCCTGCGCACGTTTGTTGAATCGCGGGAAAAAGAAAACTATTTCGAAGTGCTGCCTGCCGATCTGTGGGATTTTATTCCCGACATGACGGGGTCGCTTCAGGAAGAGCACGGCATTCATTTCCGCCCGGTTGTGGATCCACTTGGCCGCGAGATCACCGCACTGGAGGCTATTTCTGATAGTCCGGAGAGCGCAGGTGAAGATGAAGATAAGTATATTGCTAATCTGAACGCCGTACGCATGGCGCTGATGAAGGCGGGCAAAGCCTGTCCGGATGGCATGACGCTCTATCTGACTATTCTGCCTATGACGCTGGTTGCGGTGCCTAACGCGGTTGACACTATCACGGACGCCATTAAAAACGCCGGACTGGTGCCGGAACAGATTATTCTGGGCGTCAGTGAAACGGAAGTTATCCCGGGCCTGAATGATTTTACCGAAGCGGTTAAGCAGCTAAAACAGGCAGGCATCAGCCTGTCGATTGATAACTTTGGTGACGGCTCTGCCGGGCTTTCACTGCTGACTCATGTGCAGCCCGATCGCGTGCGTATTGCTTCCGGAATTATTCGCGATGTTCATCGCAGTGGTCCAAAGCAGGCTGTCGTTCAGGCTATTATCAAATGCTGTTCAGCGCTCGAAATCAACGTCATCGCTTCTGGTATTGAACAGCCGGAAGAGTGGATGTGGCTTGAGGCTGCAGGTGTTATCGACTTCCAGGGCTCGCTCTTTACCCCGCAGGGCACATCCGTGTCATGGCCGGAATATCGCGCGGCGATGTAACGCTTACTCTTTCACTATCAGTATCAGTCTGACCGACCGGCACATCACAAGCCGGTCGGTTGTTTTTTGTCATACCCTTTCCGGCTCTGCTCTTTTTTCAACCAGAAAAGATCTTTTCTGACAGCACTGCTGCGATAAATATGTGAAATTTATAAGAAACGCTCAGGCTCGCTGCGGTTCAGGGTTACACACTAAAATTCTGTGGTAAACTTTGCGCCCCCGAACCTGCAGGCGGACACATCATGAAAAAAGAATTTGAAGAAAAGATGACGGAAATTTTGATCGGTGAGGCGGTTACTGACTTACTTGATGCTAATGCAGCCATTTCATGGACCGCTTTACTTGATCGTCTGCGCGCTGGTCTTGATAAAGAGACCGATGAGCATCGCATCCGTGCCGGATTGCGTGCTATCGACGAAGTCAGACGTGAAATGCAGGTTAGGGCGTCTGAAAAAGCGATCGGGACTGAATCTGATATACGGCCTGCACGCGGAAAAATGCATTAAAATTGATTTAAATCAAAGACTCTCTAAGGTCTGACGCTAAATTGTTTCCCGGGAACAATTTCTGTTATACTGTATGCTTATCCACCTACGGACGGAGGTCATGTGAAAAATGACGCAGCCGCCGAAGATATCTACGCCGTTATTGGAACGGTTGTGGCGCGCCTTCTTAAGCCGGACCAGCATCTGACTCTGCATGAGATTACTACTGCACTGCATCACATGGGTGAGACAGCGACAGGGCAGGATGTTCGTGAGGCCTGCCGTAAAGCTGTCATTTTGCTTGCTCGTCAGATGCACTAACTAAAGCTCACGCAATATTAGCGATCAAACAACAGTCCAATCAGTGCCTGATAATGCTGCTCTTCTTCGGCGCTGGTTGCTGCTTCAAGACGACCAAGCAGTTTTGTGCATAACGCCTTACGGTTAAGGTTTTTGCCTGAGGTCAGAATTTCAACTACCAACTGTCCCAGCGTTTCCTGCTGGCTCAGAGTGGAAGCTTTGTTGAAATAATTAGCGATGTCACTAGCGGATGATGGATGCTGTACCATATTCTGACGCATAGTTAGCCTCGTTGTAATAAGTAAGTTGTACTGACAGAGGTAAAGTTATACAACTAACTTTTACTTGTACAGCTTTTTCTGCCACTAATTTATCGCCTGCGATCTTTTCATTCTTATTTTTCTTTTATATCAAATAGTTAAATGAAATTTTTTTTGAGTGAAAATTTTACTTCTTCTTTGTACAGCTTCTGCATTGAGACGTGTACAACGTGGTTGCGCTGATATTCTGCTAACTCTCTTCATCGTCACCTGAGGTAAAACGTATCGGTTTAGCCGATAACGCTGCCTGTTCATGACGTAGTGCCTGGGCCTGCCACTCTGTCTGAGTTTGGTGAATTCGCTCAGGCTGTACAAAATTTTTCAGCCAGCTTCTGGCATCGGCAATTTGTGCCAGACGCTCATCGTTCTCTTCTCTCTCTGCCATGCGACCCAGCTCTGCGATCAGGGCCTGAACGCTGATATCCCGATCGCCCAGTGCCAGATTGAGTGTCGCTTCGCCAATAATGACGTGACCTACTACCTTTTCATGAAATAACACTTCCGCTCTCCTCATCATAGTTTTGTAATGATTTTAAAGTGTAATGAGCAGCAATACTTCTACAATACGCTGTAAACGATCAGCTGAGTCCCGATGCAAAAAGTATTTGATGATTCTGAGATACAGGTTTGTAACGTACTGATAGCGTGCAGCATCATCTATTCATGCAGTGTAAACCGGCTAAAGGCAGAATAATCTTAAAAAATTTGAACGTTATTCATTGCTGTCTGTTTCAGCTCTGGCGCTTTTTCAGACGTTGCATGCCACTTTTTATAGCCCGCTGATTGCTGATGATTACAGCCTGGTCATGGGGTACAAACCTGAACCCGGTTAACAAAAGCCACGCTTTAGGACAATTGCCCGCTCTATACTCAGGCCTGGGTCTGCATTTATTCTGATAACTGCAACCCTGGCTGGCGTGCTCTGCTTTTACTCTATACGTGTGTTAAGCATGGCACGCGCTTACCTTATTAGCTTTATATCAGCAGAGTAAATTTTGCGCATGCAGGAGGGTGAGAGGTTAATGCTCCGGATTATCAGGAGTGAGGGGAAGGGTACTGATGATCACTCTGCGCAGCAGATGGCTGTCAGGCTGGCTGCCCCAGCAAAAGGTGATCCAATGTTCACAAAATGCGTGCCAGTCAGAAACCGGCACCAGCGGTTTGTCGCGACGTGTCCCGTCCCACACATAGACATAGTGATCGCGATCGCGCAGTGCCCAGGCAATCATACTCTCCCACATCACCTTTGCCGCATTGGTCTGAGCGCTATCGGTAACAATAATTGAACGCGTATGCAGGAAATAACAAAAAAAGCGACGTGCCAGGCCATGCACCGCCTGTTCATGCTGCGGCTGACGCGTGCGCCAGACCATAATCTGAATGCAGGCGCGTAACGGCGAGGTAAAATCCTCTGTTTCTTCCAGCCTTACTGCATAGACCGTTTCAGGTTTCGGTTCCTGGGTAACCAGCCGGTATTGTTTATCCTCCGGACAGACATAGAGCGCATAGCCAAAGGGAATAATAAAGCCTGGCAGCGTGAATACGCGCGTCTTACCTGTAAGAAAAGCACAGGTATCGTCCCGGTTTGGCACTTCACGGCTCAGAATCTGATTAAAGTGCGTATCAGGTAAGGTGATGGGCATGTGGTTATCCGCTGTCGTACGTTCCAAAAGACCTCCCTGAAAACCGGAGTGGATTTGATCATCAGTTTTAATGAGTAATAAGCTGGTACAGCAGGAAAAAGTGTAGCCGGAGATAAGGTTATAAGCGTCTGTTCAGATACGCTGTAGCAGGGCGGAGGTGTCGTCCATGACAGTTTCTCCGGCCGGTGAACGCTTGCGCGTAACCGATAAGGTTATCTTTATCGTCGTCTTCCAGCCGGAGCCGGATTACGTCCATAGGCGTCAGTTCTTTTCGTCGTTCAGGCTTGTCAGTGTCTGCAAATAGGGCACGTGCGGAACAACGTGCTCGGGTTTATCGAAACTTTTCAGCCAGCTTCTGGCCTCTGAGATCTCAATAAGACGGGCATCGCTGCCACCCGCATTTGCCATTGATTCGAGCTCATTAATCAGTGAACGAACGCTGATCTTTTTTTCGCTCAGTGCAAGGCTGAGTGCCGCTTCGCCGATAATGACATGACCTATCTCGTCGTGTTGAATAGACAAACAAACCTCCTTTACGATTGCATGATAACCTCACCACTTACTGTAGGCGTAACGGCAGAATTTGCCGGATATATTTTGAAATTTCCCAAATCAGCTAGCAGAATTTTTTGATCGAACGCTTTTTAGCCAATGAAAATTCTGCGGGCTTTCGCCAGCGATCGTTCTGAAATTCTGCAAAAAAAAAGCCCGCGCAGGGCGGGCTAACAAAATGTTGAAGAGGATTTCTCTCGCTGAAAACGCATCCTGTGTGTTGTTTGCCAGAATAGGCTGGCTCATACACTATAGATGACAAACCATTTTAAATTGGGTTTTAGCTGTAAACCCGACGAAAATCTGCGTTGCTCATCGGACCAGCATAAAATAGGGCAATAAGCTAATCAGGCAGGCTATAAGCAGTTTACAGAAATGGATAACCGGGCCAGAGGTAAGTAGATAACAACAACCCGTGAAATTGACAAAAAAATGCCTCCGCGAGGAGGCAAGGTAGGAGTTACTCAGCTCAGTGCTTAGTTGGATTTCTCACTGAACACACTAAGAATAGAGAAATTTGTCAGTTTTTCCGACTCGCTTAGTAAAAAATTATACATACAAAACTTATAGTTAGCATGATTACTGATTAACTATATGAATAATATGGCTTTAGTTTGTGATGAAATCGTTTTCTAAGAATTTACTTATATTTTCATTAACCTGCTCATATCACCCTTTCTAATCTTATTCTTCAGGTAGCGACTTTTCTGTGGATGGATTTTTAACCAGACTCAGTACCGCACACCTTTTGCTTTCATATCTGAAGTGCGCCACCGACTGCAAACCAATATAAATATGCGCCTTAAAAGAGGCGTGATTGTCACTTTTGACAAAAAGCACAGGGTGACGCGTGCTCCATTGAGAGTCATCCTAAAACTTACGTTTCGCTTGATGACTGGCGAGAGCTTGCCAGGCTTAGGAGTGTCATTTCCATCAGATAAGGAGAAATCATGTCACGGTTTGCAGATAAAGTTGTCGTTATTACTGGTGCAGGCTCAGGTATTGGCGCTGCGTCAGCACAACGTTTTGCTGCTGAAGGGGCATCAGTAGTACTGGTGGGAAGAACTGAAGAGAAGCTGCAGAAAGTCAAAGAGGCTTTACCTGCCGGAAAACATCTTGTTGTTCCCTGTGATGTTTCAGATGCCGGGCAGGTCAGGCAGCTTAGTGAAAAGGTGAACCAGCATTACGGGCGCGCGGATGTACTGGTCAACAATGCGGGCAGTATCGTTCAGGGCAAGATCCATGAAGTCTCTCCTGATGACTGGAAAAAGCTGATGGGCACCGATCTGGATGGCGTCTATTACTGCACGCACTACTTTATGCCAGCCCTGCTGAAAACCAAAGGTAACGTTGTCAACATCTCTTCCGTATCCGGACTTGGTGGCGACTGGGGAATGAGCGTATATAACGCGGCCAAAGGCGCTGTGACCAACTTCACGCGCGCACTGGCGATGGACTATGGCTCAGACGGCGTCAGAGTCAATGCTATCTGTCCGGGATTTACGTTTACTGATTTAACGGAAAACGCAAAACAGGATGAGGAGCTGCTGGCACGCTTTTACGACCGCATTCCGCTACGCCGTGCGGGAGAGGCTGATGACATTGCGGGCGCAATTGTCTTTATTGCCAGCGATGATGCGCGCTATATCACGGGCGCTAACCTGCCGGTTGATGGCGGTTTAACGGCATCGAACGGTCAGCCAAAACAGGCCTGATAGCAGCAAAAAAGCCCGCGCAACTGCGCGGGCTTATCTTTGACGTCACACAAACTATGAGCGTGGGATCTCAGACACTTCTTTGACATCAGCTTTATTAATCTGCTGTTTAACGCCGTTGGCATCAACATAACCCAGCAGTCCTGATTCCGCTTCTTTTGGCTTACCATCGCTGACAATAGTACGACCATCATTAGTATGAATCGCATAGGTGGTGCGGGTGCAGCCGGTAAGGGCGGACAGGGCAATAATCGCTGCTACTGGAAGTAAAATAACTTTCTTCATTGTACTCTCCTTGATAGATGGATCAGTTATTCAGTTCACTCATGTTCGTGATTTGATCACGATTGATCTGCTCAGTTTTGCCGGTTTGCGCGTTTTCATACGATACCAGCCCGGTATCGCTATCTACCTGTGGTTTACCACTGGTAATAATGGTGCGGCCATCAGTCGTTTTAATCGCCTGGTTAGACGAGCAGCCGGTTACGGCTAAAAGAGATGTCAGGACTGCGGCAGCAACAACCATTTTTTTCATCATATTTCCCTATTTTCTGGACACGTTATAAGAGGAGCATAGTCCATAATTTCCGGGGGTGGTCTGACCTTGATGATTTTTTTGTGCAATTGATGCGGTGAACAGCAGGGGAGTACGGCCGTAGCGGAGCATATATTTTGCTATCCTTCCGGTGATGCCTGAGAAACAGATAAAGGCAGGCGAACCATCAGAAAAGAGACAGGCTTGTTAAGAAAATTTTGGCTAAAGAGAGGGCACGCCACGGAGGCGCACTTTATAGCCCGCAGGAAAACGAGTATACAGCGAGCTGACGCAGATAAAGTAAATAAATATTATCAGGCCGCTTCTGCACGCCTTAAAAGCAGATTGAAAAGATTCTCATAATGCATCTTCTCACTGGCATCTGTACATTTATCCAGCCGGGAAAGTAAAGCGATACAGAGCGCTTTGCGATTAAGAACTTTATCAGAACATAAAATATCTTTAACCATTTCACCCAGCAATTGAAATTCTGTGGACTGACGTATTCTGGTCTGCTCTTCAGCGCTGACTTTATCCATTACGGGAAGATAATGATTCTGGCACATAGTTCTCTCTTATTAATTTAACCGGCGGATGGATCGGCACTGAAGCACTATTAATTCATTTTCCTGGCCAGCAACCGAATAACTTTTTCGCACGCCTGCTGCATTTCAGGGCTGTCCGCTCGTAAGCCTGTTCGGTATAACGCGCCGATGATCTCCTGCAAAGAAAGCGTTTCACCCGGTTTTAAAATCTGTGTAATTACGTCACCCAGTAAAGCGTACATCGCTTCCGCATCTTCTGAATCGTCTTGCTGCACATAACCCCCGTCCATTTTTAAAATTGCTTAATGTTTGTAATATGTCAGGGACGCCTGTTACTGAAAATCGCGACGACAGCACAGTAGCTTAATTAGGAAATGCGTATTTCCTAATAGCGCAGCAGCGTTAATCCAGCAGGCGCAGCGTCATCTTAATAGTTTCTTCGCCATTAGTCACATCCTGAATTTTGCCCACTACGCGCATACCAAACGCAATACAGAGCAGTAAACCGGCAGTCGTATCGGCATCCAGATGACTTGCTATAGAACCATCAGCCTGGCCCTGCTGAATCAGCGACATCAGGAAAGCGCGGTTGCGCAGCACTGCCTGGCGTACCAGATGAGATAACTCTTCATCAAGCGTCTGCAGCTCCACGGTGCTGCCCACCACCAGACAGCCGCGCCGTCCCTCTATCTCGCTGGCGGAATCGAGATAGAACTGGAGTAGCTCAGCGACGCGTTCACGACCCGTAGAGAATGCGTTCAGACGTTCGCGCAGATCGGTATTGCGAATGGCAATGTAGCGCTCGAACACGCGCAGAAAAAGCGAGCGCTTGTCCTGAAAAGCTTTGTAGATACTCCCCGCAGTAAGCTGCATAGCATCACCAAGATCGGCAATAGAGGCAGCGTGAAACCCTTTCTGGCGGAAAATGATCATCGCATTATCAAGCGCAACATCAATATCAAAATTGCGCGGCCTGCCGCGTTCGCGGGGAGCTGTGGCAGAGGATTTTACTGGTGGCATTTTCAGCCCTTATAAAGCGATTATTTCCAAATTATCCCGGTTGCGTCCGGGCCGGTCAACGCCGGAGATTTGCGCTAGAGTTAAGTGGTTAAATTACATCGTATTGCGATAAATATTTCAGCCTTTGTGACAGGGGGATCAGCATGAAAGATGTCTTTATTGTGGGTGGTGCAGGAAAGATTGGTCGTGAGCTGGGTCAGCAGCTGACCCGTGCCAGCGTGACGGCACGGGCGTTTTGTCGTACCGCTGAGCAGGAAGCCAGCCTGCAGCAGCAGGGTATCCAGGCTGTCAGAGGCGACCTGGTTGCCCTCGATGAACAGCAACTCACCGAACTGATGCAGGGATGTGGAGTCGTGGTCTTCACCGCTGGTGCCGGCGGAAAAGGCGGAGAGGCGATGACAAATGCCGTTGATGGCGACGGGCTGGCTAAGTCAGTTGCAGCCGCACAGCGGGCCGGTATTAAACGCTTTATTCTGGTCTCCGCCTTTCCGGAAGCGGGGCGTGGCAGGCAGCTTTCTGACACTTTTGAAAACTATATGCGCGTAAAAAAACAGGCCGACGTGGTTCTCGCCGCCAGCGCGCTTGAATGGGTTATTCTGCGTCCCGGCACGTTAACAGATGAGCCGGCAACCGGCAAAATCAGCGCCGGACCGGCAATTGCCTATGGCACGATTGCCCGTGCCGATGTTGCAGCCACCCTGGCAGCGCTGGTCCATCAGCCTGCCGTATCCCGCGTCATTATTGAGCTGACGGCGGGAGAGACACCCGTTGCAGAGGCGATAGACGCGCTGGTTTCACGCTAACCGGTTCAGCCGCGAGGAGACGTTATGGCACATTTACCGGATGCGCATCTGCAGGCAATCTGGCAAAAGCTGACTCATGCGGTCAGCGCGCGCTCACCCTTTACCCTGATGCAGCTGGCCAGCGTGGCAGAGAATGCGCAGCCTAAGATCAGAACCATAGTGCTGCGCGATTTCAGCCTCGCGCCAGCTTCCTTACTGTTTACCACTGACGTGCGCAGCGCCAAAGTGCAGGAGATGAGAGATAATCCGCAAGTTTCGCTGCTGGGCTGGGATGCGGAGAACAGCTTTCAGCTGCGTCTTGAGGGTAAGGCAGGCTGCGTGGATGAAGGCGAACTGCGCCGTACCGTCTGGCAGAAGCTGCGGCCCGCTGCGCAGCAGTTATTTTACTCGCCTGATTCACCCGGTGAGATCCTTGATGATCCGGATGCGCTGCGTAGCGGACACGCCTCCGCTTCGTTAGCTGACCCCCCGGAAAATTTTGCGCTGATACGCATCATGATAGAGCGTGTTGAGTCGCTTGATGTTAGTAGCGAACCTCATCAGCGCCGTGAGTTCTTACTGCGGGCGAACGGATGGACAGGACGGTGGCTGGTGCCTTAGCTCGCCTGACTCAAATATTTTCAGCTAAATGAAAATGTGGATGTTGAGATTTATTCATCCTGATTAAACGGGGCGCAGATTAATTACGCCTTAGAAAACATAAGGTTATGCGCCTTTCGGTTCACGCCTGCCTTCATTTCAATTTAGTTATGGGCTTAATGAAGTCGCTGCCCATCTGAACATGAAAAAGCTTCAGGTTCGGTGAAATTTAATCACTTTTTTTCAGCAGGGGAGTAAGGCATAAAAGAGTCAGCCCATTGAGGAAATGGTTATATCAAATCAGCATTCAGCGTCGGTTGTACAGGCAGACAGAGAAGCAGGTTTACATCAGAAATTGAGGTGAGAAATTACGATGAACAAAGAATTTACCTTTTCAATTAAAAGCCTTCGTTTTGACGAAAACTATAATCCTTCTGCAAACACGCGTATCACGACTAACTTCGCTAATCTGGCAAGGGGTGAAATGCGTGAGGAAAACCTGCGCAACGCACTGAAGATGATTGATAACCGCTTTAACTCGCTGGCGCACTGGGACAACGCGAAAGCTGACCGCTATGCCGTTGAGCTGGATATCATCTCTGTTGAGCTGAATATCGATCCGGCGGGAAATGAAAAGCCGTTTCCGGTCATCGAAGTCCTGAAGACAACCGTAGTTGATAAAACAAGCGGGCAGCGCTTTGAAGGCGTCGTCGGGAACAATTTCTCTTCCTGGGTGCGCGATTACGATTTCAGCGTTGTGTTATCTGAGCACAACAAAAACCAGGCCGGTTTCAGTACGCCAAAAAACTTCGGTGATCTGCACGGCAATATCTTCAAAGGCTTCATCAGCTCAGATATCTATAAAGCCAGCTTCAGCAAGCGTCCGATTATCTGCCTGAGCGTCTCCAGTAAAAATACCTATTACCGTACTGGTAATCATCATCCGGTTCTGGGGATTGAATATCGGCAGGACGCGGATTCGCTGACCGATCACTACTTTGCCAAAATGGGCCTGCAGGCGCGCTATTTCATGCCGCAGGGCAGCGTTGCGCCGCTGGCTTTCTATTTTGCCGGCGATCTGCTGCGTGATTACAGCGATCTGGAGCTTATCAGCACCATCAGCACGATGGAGACGTTTCAGAAAATCTATCGTCCGGAGATCTACAACGCGAACTCAGCGGCCGGACAGGAGTATCAGCCGAGCCTGTCACACAAGGATTATTCACTGACACGCATCGTTTATGACCGTGAAGAGCGTACGCATCTGGCGGTTGAGCAGGGTAAATTCACCGAACAGCATTTTATCAAACCTTACCAGACTCGTCTGGAGCAATGGTCTGCTGAGTTTGCGCACTGATTAATGGAAAAAAGGTTATCTATAGTGAAAAAGTTATTACCGACATCGACGTCTGGCAGTTTACCGAAACCTTCATGGCTGGCGCAGCCGGAAACATTATGGTCCCCGTGGAAACCGGCGGGTGACGATCTGGCAGATGCCAAGCGCGATGCGCTACGTCTCTGCCTCGACGACCAGCTGCGGGCCGGTATTGATATCGTCAGCGATGGTGAGCAGACGCGTCAGCATTTTGTGACGACGTTTATTGAGCATCTCAACGGCGTGGATTTTGAAAAGCGCGAAACGGTGCGGATCCGCAACCGCTACGATGCGAGCGTACCGTCGGTGGTAGGTGAAGTTTCACGCACTAAACCTGTATTTGTTGATGATGCAAAATTCCTGCGTCAGCTGACCACTCAGCCGATCAAATGGGCGCTGCCTGGCCCGATGACAATGATCGACACGCTGTATGACGGTCACTATAAAAGTCGCGAAAAACTCGCCTGGGAGTTTGCCAAAATCCTCAATCAGGAAGCCAAAGAGCTGGAAGCCGCAGGCGTGGATATCATCCAGTTTGATGAGCCTGCCTTCAACGTCTTCTTTGATGAGGTTAATGACTGGGGTATTGCGGCGCTGGAGCGTGCCATTGAGGGATTACAGTGCGAAACCGCTGTACATATCTGCTATGGCTACGGCATTAAAGCCAATACTGACTGGAAGAAAACGCTGGGTTCTGAGTGGCGCCAGTATGAAGAAATTTTCCCGCGCCTGCAGCGCTCAAATATCGATATCGTCTCACTGGAGTGCCAGAACTCCCGCGTGCCGATGGAGCTGATTGAACTGATCCGCGGGAAAAAAGTGATGGTCGGTGCCATCGATGTGGCAACCAATACTGTCGAAACGCCGGAGCAGGTAGCGGAAACGCTGCGTAAAGCGCTGCAGTTTGTCGATGCGGATAAGCTCTATCCCTGCACCAACTGCGGTATGACGCCGCTGTCGCGTCAGGTTGCTCGCGGCAAGCTGGATGCGCTGAGCGCCGGTGCTGATATCGTGCGCCGCGAACTGCTGGGCCAGTAATATGCCTGAGGGTGTATCAGGGCTGACGTCTGACGTCGGCCCTTTTTTTTATCATTCTTAACCGCGCCGTACGCTTTTGCGGCTATCCCGGCCAGGCGGCTCGCCAAACAATCGGGTATATTCGCGCGTAAACTGCGTCAGGCTCTGGTAGCCCACCTCCAGGGCAACAGCAGCAATATTTCCCTGCCGGATAAGTAACTGCTTACGTGCGGCACACAACCGCAGACGCTTTTGATATTGCAGCGGTGAAAGCCCGATGCTGGTTTTAAAGCGGCGGTGAAATGCGGAAACGCTCATGCCAGCCAGGGAAGCGAGCAGCGTGGCGCTGAAAGGGTCGCTGTAACAGGCCTGAAGATGGGTAATCGCCTTACGCACATTGGCAAAGTGCCCGCTGTGGTCCGCTATCTGTCGCAATACTCCTCCCTGCGTGCCGCTTAGCAGGCGATAAAGTACCTCCCGCTCCAGCAGCGGCACCATGATCGCTCTGTCGTCCGGTTTTGCTCCGGCACGCAGCAGACGCAGCCAGGCGTCAGTCAGCGCCTCTTCTGCCTCACCCACCGCAAAACCGCGCTGCGCAGCTGGCATAGCCGTCGCCGGCAGCTGGCACATCAGCTCGCTTACGGCTGCAATATCAATAGTCAGCCGGATAGCCAGATAGGGAGCGGTTTCGCTGGCAACGGCGACTTTGCCGGCTGCGGGCCTGTACCTGCGCGCTGTAACACTTCGAACGCCAGCGCACTCAGCGTCTTACTCATCATGGTATCGCGTTTACTCCTGCAGCGGTCATCCTGCATAAAAGCAGAATCGGGCAAAAATCGGGCAGGTATGCTGGCGCGAGCACGCTGCGGACATATTACTCTCAGGATCGAACAGTCTGCGCAGCCTGCAGCATGGTGATGTTATGACAGAGAGAGGATAAGAATGGAACTGAATAACCGGGTAGTCATCATAACAGGAGCGTCGTCCGGCATCGGCGAGGCGACCGCGCGTGCAGCACTACAGGCGGGCGCGCGTCGCTATGCTGGCACGCAGGCGCGAACGCCTTGAAGCGCTGGCTGTTCCGGCCACACGGGCGCTGGCAATCGCCTGTGACCTTACCCAATCAGAAGCGTGCGCGCGGGCCGTTCAGCAGGTTATCGCCAGCTGGGGCCGGGTCGATGTCGTGATAAATAATGCCGGGCAGGGGCTGTACGCGCCGGTGGAAGCGATCGACGTCAGCGACTTCAGAGAGGTGCTGGCGCTCAATCTTATTGCCCCGCTACAGATGATGCAGGCGGTGGTGCCCGTTAAGCGTCAGCAGGTAGGCGGAAGTATAGTCAACGTCAGCTCGGGTGCCACACTCGGAACATACAGCGGCTCTGCTGCCTATACCAGTGCCAAAGCGGCGCTGAATATGCTTTCGGCGGTTGCGCGTCTGGAGCTGGCTTCAGCAGGTATCAGCGTGTCACTGCTTTATCCTTTCGTAACGGCAACGGTGTTTTATCATTCGGTAAAAGCGGGACAGGCCGAGGCCTGCGCTCAGGCGGCAGAAAGTGCTGCGCTTTTGCACGCGCCTGCGCTGGTGGCAGAGGCTCTTCTGGATTTGGTACGCAGCGGTGCAGCAGAAGCCGATCTGGTTCCTGTCGCCTTTGGCGGCAGCTGGCAGCCTGAGAACGAGTGCAGATGAAAATAAGTGTGCGGCGGCGCAGCAATATGCCATTCGCGCGTTGCTTCCGGCGCAATGCATCCCTTACGTTAGCGGCAGGCCCGTTAAACACAGGATTCCGGCAATGGCGGATGGAAGCAATACGATTACCGATTTAAGCGCGCTTGCAGCGTGCTACGGCGCGGTGGCGAAACCGTCGCTGACCAAAGTCACCGATCATATTCACCCGGCGTATCGTCCCTTTATCGCCGCCTCACCCTTTGTCGCGCTGGCCACCAGCGGACCGGATGGGCTGGACGTTTCACCCAGAGGCGATCCGGCAGGTTTTGTGCATATTGAGGATGAGCGCACGCTCTTGCTGCCGGACAGACGCGGCAATAACCGTATCGATAGCCTGCGCAACATTTTGCATGATAATCGGGTAGCGCTGCTGTTTCTGATCCCGGGTATCGGGGAGACATTGCGCGTAAACGGAACCGCCACCATAAGCGTCGATCCCGCCTTACTTACCCGCTTCGCGATGAATAATCAGCTGCCAAAAACGGTGTTAACCATCACCGTTGAGAGCGTCTTTTTCCAGTGCAGCCGGGCCATCATTCGCTCCCGGCTCTGGGATCCGGCGACGCAAATTACGCGGGAGGCGCTGCCAAGCACCGGTTCCATACTGAACAGCATTTCGCAGGATATTGACGCCGGCGCCTACGATGCGGCACTCCCTGGTCGCCTGAAAGAGACACTCTATTAATCCGGCCTGATGCCGCACAGCAACCTGCACTCTACAGCCTGCCAGCAGGCTGTTTTCAGTTCCGCAGACTACCGGGTTCTCAGACGGTAAATATCAGCAAAGTAAAGATGGCCTTTACGGGCATACTGCGCCTGCAGGGTAGCTTTTTCGCTTTCGGTGAGTACATCTCCATTGAGCAGGTCATGAATAAAGGCTTCGCGAACGTAAACTTCCATGTACCAGTCGCCGGTATAGCAGTTCTTCCATGCGCCTTTATCGATATCTTTTACCCGGTAAGACGGGTTCACGTGAAAAAAGAAAAAGAAGTTACAGACGGCAAAAATGGCACAGCAGACGACATACTCAATTGTGCCGAAGGAGTCGGAGTAGAGTAAAAGTGCCATGGTCAGCACAAACAGGAAACACATCAGGCCATACAGGCCCGGGTACTGACGGATAAACGATACGTCGAAATAGGGTCGATCGTTGCGTTTTTCCGCGCGGTTGATGCTGTCCAGCTCCTGCTGCAGAAGCGCATTAAGTTGATTGCTCATGTTTTAAACCTTATCTGCCCATAATGATGGAGTTAACGTTTTACTGGCTGTTGTTAGCGTCACGCTGCTAAATCGCCATACCGGAAAAGTGGATGGGATCGGCCAGCATGGCGGCCAGAATTTTCAGGCCCTCTTCACACTGCTGCCGCGACTGAGAACCGCCCAGACAGATGCGCAGCGCGTCAGCAGGAAGATTACCAGTGCAAAACGCGGCACCGGAGACGGCGCTGATCCCTTTTTCACGCAGCTTTGCCGCGATGTCGGAGGCGTTGGCGTTGACCAGACCGGGCAGCGGCAGCCAGAGGTGATAGCCTGCGCTGTCAGCCTGAAACGGATATCCGGTCAGGCAGGCCGCTGCAATCTGCTGGCGGATGCCCGCCTCCTGTCTGATAGCGATCAGCATGCGATCCGCCGTCCCGTCATTGATCCACTGTCGCGCCAGCGCATTAGTGAGCGGGCTGGACATTACCGTCAGCGCCCGCAGCACGCCGGAAAGCAGCTGCGTCATCTGTCTGTCCGGGCCCTTCACAAACGCGATCCGCAATCCGGGGCCAAAGCACTTCGACAGGCCGGTAAGATACCAGGTCAGTTCCGGTATTAATCCGGCAAACGTTGGCACCGGCGCATCGCTGAGCGCCGCATAAGCGTCATCTTCAATGACCGTAATGTTATAGCGCTGACAGCACTCAGCCAGCGCCCGCCGGCGCGCTTCCGGGATCGTCATCGTGGTCGGATTTTGCAGCGTCGGGTTGATATAAAATGCGCCGATCTCGCCGCTGCGACACAGCGCCTCAAACGCCAGCGGATCGGGCCCCTGCGCGTCACAGAGCACCGGCTGCAGCCGCACACCCAGATGACTGGCAATCGCCTTCATGCCAGGGTAAATCAGGCTGCTGACACAGACCGCACCTTTCCTGCGCTTCAGCAGCGTCATGATGCCCATCAGAGCGCTGTGAATGCCCGGACAAACCAGCACGTCGGCCTCGCTCTCTACGTGAAGTTTGCGCCCGATCCAGCGCATCGCTGCTGCTTTATCCTCTGCCGTCCCGCCAAAATCCTGATAGCGCAGCAGACTCAGCATGTCGGTCTGGTTAAAAAGGTTGATGGCTCCTGCGCGCAGCGCTTCCTCAACGGCGGCACCGGCAGGCTCTGTCGGCGCATTCATGGTCATTTCATAAGTGCTGGCAGGCAGAGCTGAAGAGGCTGATGCCCGTGCACGAATAAAGCTGCCGAGTCCGGGGCGTGAGTCAATTAATCCTCTGCGCCGCGCTTCCGCATAACCGCGCGTTACCGTGGTGTAATTCAGACCCAGCGTTTCAGCCAGTTCACGCAGCGGCGGCAGACGGTAGCGTGAAGGCAATTCGCCTGTACTGATGCCCTCTGCAATGAAATCCGCGATGCGCAGATAGGCCGGACGTTGCGTCTGCTGCTGAAGCAGGGCTGCCCAGCGCGTAAAAAGCGGCGTAATCATATTAAATCCTGTCTCAGGACATTACGCAGACAGGTATATCACAGCCATAATCAAGGCGTAACTTGATTGCATGGTTGATTGCATCAGTTTTTCCATTTGACTCACTTTACGTGTTATCTGTACAGCGACGGGACGGGGCAGATTGCCGTAAAAGGAGGCTCTCGCTGCCCGCCGCGGGGAATAAAGCTTTACCGATTAAAGATTGCAGGCGGGTCAGCCGATAACGCTTCTGTGCTGCGTCAGTTTTTGTATCGGGTCAGAGAAACAGCGACGTTTTGCCAAATCAGGCAGGCGTAAAATGATTCTCTGACTATCATCGTTCTTTTACGCGCGTGCAGGATAGCAAGCCGGGCGATCGGGATATCTGCCACAATACGTTTTATGCTCTTTGAGTATCGTCAGAATAAACCAGGTCCAGCTATCATGAGCACAACGATCAAACCTATCTTATCCGCCGTTTGGTCCACCAACGCCCTGGGGATCTGCGTCACCAGCCAGGAGTGCCCTGCCGGCCTGATGCCTGCGCTCAAAGGCGTCACGCTACGGGAGTGGCTGAGCATCGCCCAGGCTGATGAGGATGCAAAAATTGCGCTGCTGCTGACTGCGGCCCTGGAGCGCGTACAGCCTTTTCATATTGAAGTGCCGATCAACTGCCTGGATGGCACCCTGCGCCATGTCATCGTGTCAGGATTGCCGGGCGAGCGGGCGGAAGCGCCACACCTGCAGTACAGCGGTTTCGTACTGGATGTCACCGGACAGCGTAAGGCGCTGGAGGAGGCGCTGCGCACGGCCGCTGAATATCGCCTGCTGATTGAAAACAGCACTGATCTTATCGCTCACTGCGATGCCGAAGGGCGGTATGTCTCAATTTCTCCCTCCTACAGCGAAATGATTGGCTGGTCAGCCGAAGAGATGCTGGGCCAGCGGGTGACGGACTTTCTGCACCCTGACGATCGCGCACCTGCAGCCGCGGTGCTGAGTGCTATTTTCGCCGGGGGGGAGCAGCCGGATGTGGTGGAGGTGCACAAACGTCATCGCAATGGCCACTATATTACGCTTGGCACAAAAGCCTGCGGCGTGACCGATCCCTCCACGGGAAAGAACATCGGTGCGGTACTGGTATCGCGCGATATCACTCGTGACAAAGAGAAAATGCTGCAGCTGGAGCAGCAGGCGATGCGCGATGCGCTGACCGGCCTGCCAAACCGCTCCTGGTTTTATAAGCAGGTTGACGCCCTGCTCGCACAGCAGCAGGAGCAGCGCCTTGTCACGGTGCTGTTTCTCGATCTGAACGGATTTAAAGCCGTTAACGATTCAATGGGCCATGCGGCAGGTGATACGCTGCTGTTACAGATAAGCGAGCGGCTGCAGAGCTGCCTGGCGCCGGATGAGCCGGTTGCCCGACTCGGCGGCGATGAGTTTGTGGTAGCAGCCCGATGCCGCGATCGCCGGGAGGCCTCTGCGCTTGCTGAACGTCTGATTGCCAGCTTCAATGCTCCTTTCAGCATCAGCAGCAGGACGATAAGCATCGGGGCCGCCATCGGCATAAGCCAGGCGCGACCTGCGACATTATCCGCTAAATTACTGATTCAGCAGGCTGACACCGCCATGTACCAGGCAAAAGCCCGCCGTGACGTCGCATACCAGTTTTTCTGCCTGCCCTCGCATCTGTGACGGGTTGCTGGCAGATGCCGCACCATTGACGGTTATTAGGGTACAGTGAATGCGCTATCGCGGTCTGAAACAGAACATTATTGAGCCGTCACATTTTATCCAGCTTAGCCAGGTCACGTTCTATATCAGCATGTCTGCCGCGATCCGCAATCTCGCGGCCAGGACGGGGCGCGGCGTTGAGCGCTTTTTCCAGATACTGTTTGGCCACTTGTTTATTGCCTTGCGCCAGCTGAAAGTCCCCATAAAAATAGTTAGGATCGATGCCTGCCGGATTGATAGCCAGCGCTTTCCTGAACATCGCCTCCGCTTTTTTATTATCGCCAAAACCAATTGGCCAGCCCGGAACCTGGTAATAGAGTGCGCCCAGGCTGGTATAGGCGGACCCCTGTAAAGCGTCCGGGTCAATAGATAACGCCTTTTCCAGATCCGCTTTAGCCTGTTTAACCAGGCTGAGCGCACCCAGGCCGCCTTTTGCGCCCGCCCAGCTGCTGTCGATAATGGCACCCCAGATAAGCAGCGCCGGCTCCTGATCGTGGCCCTGAAGATGATGTGCCTGCTGGCTAAGTGCGCTGAAGCACGCCTGTTTCTGATCTTCCAGCGACCGATACTGGCAGACCGACCAGCCATGCTGAAGGGTGGTCAGCGCTGATTCTGCCGATGCCGCACCCGGTAACGCAAAAAGTGACAGAGGTAATAAGGCAAAAAATGGATTCATCTATTTTATCTCCACAGGAGCATCAGACTGCAAAAAGCGCTTAATCAGCGGCAGTTTTTTTATCAGCGCGCGATCGACAAGGTGAGGCAGAAGGGCATTTATCCGGACAAAAACACGCTCCACTCCCCCCATTCTGGCTCTGCGGCGATCCTGCAGTAACGCCTCAGTAATAAACTGCGCTACTGCTTCGGGTGAATCGCTTTTGTTTCCCAGCGCCTTGTTCATCGCATTTACCGCCGCAGAGTTCAGCCCGGTCTGTGTGGCCCGCGGCGCTGCATAGAGCACTTTTATGCCTGTCGTGCTGAGCTCGCGGCCCAGCGCTTCAGAAAAGCGATGCAGCGCTGCTTTCGATGCACAGTAAACGCTGTATCCCGGATGTCCCAGCTCGCCGAGAATAGATCCGACATTGAGAATGGTGCCCTCTGCGCTGAACTGGTGGATCAGCGCGCGCGTAAGAATCAGCGGAATTTCAACGTTAACGAGCAGCTGCTCACGTACATCCGCAATGCTTTGCTGCTCAAGCAGCGCGAAACGACTGGTTCCGGCATTATTAATCAACACATCCAGGCGGTGGCCGGCATGAAAACAGCGGCTGAGCGACAGAATTTCTTCATCGCTATAATTCTCAACCACAAAAACGGTATGCCGCTCTGGATGCTCCATGCAGAGTCGCAGCCTGTTGAGTTCTGGTTGATTACGTCCTACCAGCCATAGCCGGGCACCCGCCAGCGCCAGCCTCTTTGCCAGCGCCTGACCGATCCCGCCGCTGGCACCGGTCAGCACAATATTTTTGTTAAGCAGCTCCATGCGGCACCTCAGAAAGTGCGTGGAGCATCTCACCATACAGTGCATAAACCATGCGGGCGGTATGCACAATATCCTGCTGATCGCGCTCATCTGTCACTTTATCCATCAGGCTGGCAAAGAACTTCAGGTGTTCCAGATCCAGTGCCCCGTGTGAGCGCAGATAGGTTGTGGCCTCCTCCGGCAAATCGAGTGATTGCTGCAGGGATTCTGCAATCGGCGTGGCGATATTTACGCTGGTTCCTTCAAGTACGTGAACCATGCCAAATATGCAAAGCGGATTAACGCGTTCGATGCGGTAATAGAGATAAGCAAGCATGAGCTCTATTGCCCGCCCTGGCTGCCCCTGACGCACGCATTCAGCGTCACCGCCGCAGGCGCGAATGTCATTCAGGATCCACTCATGGTGGCCATATTCCTCTTCGATATACTCAGCCAGCGCGGCACGCAACCACTCTTTTTCTGCAGGCAGGCGACTGCCGGCACTCATCAGCAGCGGTACCGTATGACTGACGTGATGATAAGCCTGTGTCAGAAAAGCGATATACATGTCACGTGTCACCGCGCCCCGGGCAGTCTGCTCAATGACGACGCTGCTCAGCATCGCTTCCCGCGCCTGTTCTGTTTTGTCCTGCAATTGCTGATAAAAAGCCATTCAGATGTACTCCTCACAGTTCACTATTTGATCTTTCATCGCCGTCCAGATCGCATCACGACGCGGGCGCCCGTTTGCAGTCAGCATTTCGGGTGATGAAATAAGCGGGGTAAAAATAAGATGATGCGGACGCGCGTAATCCGGCAAAGTCGCGGATAAGGCCTCCAGCTGCTCACGCGCTAATGCCTCATTGCCAGCAAAAGCATCCACCAGCGCAACGTTCTGCTTAAGACCTTCGCCAAACATAACGATGCGCCGCACGGCCGGACAGCTGAGCGCTTCAGCTTCAATCCACTCTGGTGAGAAGTTACGGCCAAATGCTGTTATCTGGACGTTGCGCGCCCGACCGGTGATATGGATAAATCCCCCGGCGTCCTGTCCGGCAAGATCGCCGGTATCAATCCATTTCTCAAAGGGGGCATCGCCCAGATAACCCGCGGCGTTACCCGGGCTCGCCACCAGCAGGCTGCCTGTAGCACTGTTTGCCACGTCGATGCCTGGCAAAGGGCAACCTGCACTGCCATCCATCACATGCTCAGGCAGATTCAGTGCTACCACCGACCCACATTCGGAAAGCCCGTAACCCTCATAGACCGGCAGTCCAGCCTGACGTGCTGCACGCAGCACGCCGGCCGCAATTTTTCCACCACCCGCAGCAATAAACTTCAGTGGCTGAGTTGCTGCGGGTAACTGATGATGCACATAGCTCAGCACGCGCAGTAGTTCGGGTACCAGCACCAGACTCTGCGGGTGCCAGCGCATCAGCGCTCCGGCAAATATGTCCGGGCTAAACTGACTTGAACCGGTAAAGCCCACTTCAGCAGCCGCAGGCACAACCGTGGTGACGCCCAGTAACAAAGGCACATATCCTCCGCAAATATTCTCGAGCAGCGTGCTCAGCGGCAGTACGACCAGATGACGGTTCAGAGCCAGGGGCAACATCTGCTTGGCCAGCACTGAAGCGGTCCATTCAACGCCCTTTTGCGTGAGACAGACCCCTTTTGGCTGACCAGTAGTACCTGAGGTATAGGTGATTTTTACCGTGTCCTGATGCAGAGGCGGTGTCTCAGCAGAGCGGCATATATGCAACTGGCCCAGAGAGAAATCTTTAGACCGCCAGCCAGCCGGGCATAGGCTTCCCAGTAAGCCATCCAGACCGGCCGAATGGGCCACCCACGTACGCTGCTGTTGAGAGAAAAACGAGGGCACAGGGACGCAGACGACGCTGGCTTTCAGGCATGCCAGATCGGCTATCAGCCATTCCGGACCATTTTCCAGGGCCAGACCCAGACGGCGGACGCCCGCCTGCTTTAGCTCAGCAGCAAAACGTGACACCGCCTGTTCATAGTCACGCCATGTCCAGCTTCGCTGACTATTAACCAGGGCTGTAGCATCGGGCTGATGCCGGGCATGGCTGGCAAGGGCATCAATTAACATGACGGATCTCCTTCTGCTGCAGGCGCCATGGGGCAACGGGCAGTTCATCAAACAGATTGAGCAGCAGCGAATGTTCAGCCAGTGATTTTTGACCGCTGGTTAGATCACCCGCCATCACCTGAGGCGCGTGCTGATAATAGTCTCCCCAGGCTGCGGGATTTACCGTCAGACGTGTAGGTTCCGCAGCAGTGATGGTTACCGGCTTCAGGTGCAGACGACTGAAAATATTTCGAATTTTCACTGTTCCGGTAAACATGATGTAGCGATAGCGATAATGGTTAAGCAACAGACACACCGCGGCGTACATGACGCGGGCAGCGCTTCCTTCTGTCGCAGCGAAATTGCCAACTTCTACAATGTCTCCGCGCTGTGCATTGCAAAAGCCATGCTGTTGCAGGCTGCTCTCAGCCGGTTTGTCGAGATATTGCTCCAGAAACAGCGCGCCGTGTGATGCAGCTTTCATTCCGCAGGCAGCCAGCAAATTCTCTTCTCCGTCACACAACATCAACACCCACGGCATTAACTCTGTCAGGTGAGCACCAAATT
The DNA here is from genome assembly GCF_002473195.1 of Pantoea sp. UBA7232. Taxonomy (NCBI): domain Bacteria; kingdom Pseudomonadati; phylum Pseudomonadota; class Gammaproteobacteria; order Enterobacterales; family Erwiniaceae; genus Pantoea; species Pantoea sp. UBA7232. Next base: position 109,432 of record NZ_DKTK01000008.1, on the reverse strand, counting down.
GCTGAAAATAGCCATCACGTATAAATTTAGTGGCGGGATTAATATGCGAGCCACCCGGCACCCATTTCAGGGAGCATACCGGTGCAATTCTCATAATATTATCTTTTACCTGAATGATAAAAATCAGCTGAAGACGATTTATAATGCAAAAATATATGAATCAACCCCATGCAACCATGAGAATAGAGATATATTTCAACAAATGTTGTCAGTAATTTATTCCAGTGAAGAATTAGTTCAGCGTCAGAATAATAAGCGGGAAAATATCTCTCCGCTGCAAGCCAGACACCGCCTGATGAGGCCACCAGCAGCAGAGCAATTACGCCCAATCCTTGCACCGTTGCCGCGAGTCCACCGTTTGACGCAGCGGGAAGCCTCAGGCGTACTATCTGATGTATATCGCGCTCTATTTGATCAAACCTGAAGAAAATCCACGGGTAATACCATTTGATCCCTCTCTGAGTCAGCATCCAGGTCAACAGTATTGCTCCGAGTACCAGCAGCAGTAGCCCGGATATAGCATGCAGCCAGGTAACTAATGCCGGTAATCCCGCGCTGTTCAGCGCTTCTGCTTCAATAAAGTTTGAATTAATTATCTGTCCGGCTATCAGCAGCGCGATAGCGATATGCAGCGCGCGAAAGAATGGCGCGTAACTGTGCGGAAGATAATGCATTATCTTTTTTGTCATACTCAACTCCTGGTCAGGATAGAGTTAAGTATTGCAGTTGAATATTAACTGAACCTTAATATCAGGAGGCGCTAAAAAAAGTGCACGTAATTTTTCCTGGCTAAAAACGCTGTTTAGAAAAACATACCTGTTGAGGCATCTGTAAACAGCGCGTCGTGCCTGCCCGAATTTTTCCAAAGCAAAGAAGAAGACCAGCGGACAAAGGCGGTGCATTCATGGCGATGAGAATGCAGCGCTACTGGCTTGCTTGTACTGGTACAACGTAAACGTATAACGGGTTGCTTCAGGAGGGAGGCCGGATAGCTTACTGGTGTCCTGACCTGGCGGATGCGATCGTCAGGCCGACATCGGTTACCGGACGGACTCCGGGTAAAACAGGGACTGGTTGCCGCCAGACGAGTTATGCGCATGACTCATGCACAGCGCAGTTCCCACTGGTTTACGCATTTGGCTAATCAGTGTGGCTGTGATTTTTCTGAGTGGCAGGTTAATAAGTTATGTTAATAAACGGTGCTTTTATTTTTTTCATTATTTTTAATAACTAACCAGTTATTAAATTTTTTAGATCCGACGAAATAAATTCACGTAAAAGACTTTTATCTTAACTTCTGTTTTATGCTCTAACGAAGCGTAAGCCAGGCTGGACAATGCATTAGTAACGTGATGTTATTGTCTGCGCATTGATTACTTTTATCTGACATTTCCAAAATAAATACGCTCTGCCGATGCCTGAAAGCCGTGTTCTGTTTTCAGGTTTTGCTTTTTTCTCAGCTGAGGAAAATATCGTGTTTAAATTAAATCCTGTACTTCTGGCCCTTATTGCAGCACAAGGTATGATGTTTCCGGTTTTAAATGCATCGGCGGAGATATTTAAGCCCTATACGCCTGAAAACAATGATTATAAAGCGGGTGCATTTTATTTGCGTGGTGGTTCAGTTCGGTCGCTGACCGGACTGCCGCAGTTTACACCGGGCGTGAGTGGCGTAATGCGCACCACGCTGGGTGAGCTGCAGCGCGCGGGCCGGATCGTTACCGATACGCTGACCGGGTAACCCCGTATTAATGTCGGGCAGCAAAATCTGAATATCGTTATTCCCGATCCCGGGAACAACAGCTATAAATCCTTCCGCGTTTATGACAGCTTAGCCTTTACAGATTTACCAGAAATCAATACAGAGACAGAGGCAGAGGACTTTTATGCTGTAAACGATCGGCAATATATAGGTGCCCGCATCGCCTCAGTTACGCGCGGCACGCTTAATATTAATATCGGGCGACCTGACAAAATCGCAGGTTCGGACACAAACCGCTGGTCAATGGCGGCCAGACAAAGCCAGCTTTTTACCACGGCACAGGGCGGCCATCTGAACTGGAACAGTAATAATCGTATTACGTTCACCGCCGTTGAGGCACCTCCTGAAAATAATCAACTGACGCTGAGCAGAGATAGCGTGGTGAGTTATACCGGGACTTTCAGCGTAAATACGCGGGATGGCGGAGTCGCCACGTTCACGGTAGCCTCCCTTACGGAAATAAGGAATTATAATGACTGGTTAATTAATCAGCTGCTGAATGACAATATTACGCAGGAAGAGTATGGCAACGCGTTCAATAAAGCGTTTTCGCTTAATGAAGGCCGCGTGGTTTATCGCACCGGTGCCGGCAACCGCCGCGATGAAGTCAGGCTGCCGGCGGGCGACCGGATGGTGCTTAGTGCGAATGGCCGTGACGCCAGTGTGAAAATTTCTGCAGGGCGTACGGTTGAAGTTATCAACGCCAGCACGGCGATGCAGGCCAGCAACGGCGCGACCGCAACCATTGATGGCAAGCTCGCCGTGACCGCTACCGGCATTGCTGAGAGCAGGGCACTGGCACTTCTCTCAGGCAGTACCGGAATAAATAATGGCACGCTGAACGCCGGCTTCCTGAATAACGCCAGCGGCACGGGCGTCGACCGCAGCACGCTGGGCTATATCGGTAAAGCTGTCGCGGTAAAAAGCGGCAGCCGTGTTACCAATAATGGTGTGATTAATCTTGCCCCCGGCGATGCGCCTGAAGGTCTGGAAAGCAGCGCGATCTGGATTGGTCAGGGCAGTGCGATTAACCGCGGCAGCATCAACGTCGGCGTCACGGATGTGGTTAATAACAGCTCAGCGGCAGGGGTTACGTTAGGCGCTGCAGGGCACTTTATTAACGCGGCACAAGGCACCATCGCCATCGGTCGCTCGCCACAAAACCGCAAAACGGACAGAACGCAGGATGTCGCGGTTACGCTGAGCGGCGGCGTCAGCGCTATTGAACAACGCCATAACAGCAGCGCGATCAATAATGGCCGTATTGTCATCGGTTCCCGCGTGCAGAACGCCGTGGGTATGCGCGTGGAAAATGCACCCTCTGCGCTGACGCTGAATAACGGCGTTACCGATATTAACGGACGGGCACAGCCTCAGCCGCTGGAAAACATCGGCATGCTGGTGCTGAATGCCGGGCAGTTCGGGCGGGTGAGCAACGCAGGAATAATCAATCTTAACGGTGATAACAGTACCGGCCTGAGCAGCGTTTCAGGCCGGCTGCGGCAGGTTTACCGCAGCCGCGCTGTTCAGCGACGGCTCAGGGCCAGACGGGCAGCAAAGGCCAGAAAAATGGCGCCGGTGGTACGATCCATCCAGCGAATGACCTGCTCTTTTCGCAGTATCGTTGCCAGCGGGCGCGTGGCGCTTATCAGTGCCATCGACCAGCTCGTCCCGATCACAATATGGATACCGACCAGAATAAAGGTCCAGAGTACCGGTGAGTGACCCTGCGGAATAAACTGCGGTAAAAAGGAGACATAGAAAATGCCAATCTTAGGGTTGAGTGCATTGCCGAGCACGCCTTTCAAAAACCAGTTTGAGCCTTTTTTAGCGGTATTATCCGCCAGCGCCAGCTGCTTTCTCGGCCGCAGCAGCATGTTAATGCCCAGCCAGCTCAGGTAGAGCGCGCCACAAAACTTCAGGATGTCGTAAGCCAGTTCTGACACTGCGATGAGCGCCCCCAGCCCGAACGCCACGGCGGCTCCCCAGACCAGACAGCCGGTGCTGATACCCAGCGCCGCGTGAACCGCCTGTTTTCGTCCCTCAACCGTTGCCGTTCTCAATACCAGCGCGGTATCCAGGCCCGGCGTCAGAGTCAGTAACAGCGCGGCAAAGCTGAATGCCAGCAGCGCATCCATTATGGTCATCATATCTCTCCTTCAGGCAACAGGTTGTTCTGGTCGCAGGCATCCATCTGAGGCAAACCTTTACTCAGGCTAATCCGGGCTGCTGAGCAACGGACGAGTGCAGCAGCAGCTTTTCGGCCGACGGGCGAACGGCTTATACAGCATATAGCGTTTACGATAAACGCTCAATTATCGCCAAAGAGCAACACGCACCTGCTGCGTTACCCGACCCGGAAAAATAAATATCATCCTGGCAACGGCCGTCATACAGAAATAAATATCAGATGCAGCGATCTGCTGTGAAAAAGTAGAAATGCTGCCTGTGATAATAAAACCGGCGGGTGGTTTGAAGGCAGTATATATATATTTACGCGCGGCGACGCCTGCCGCTGGCTATAACGTGCGGCCGCTTCGCAGGAAGCGCTCGCGCTACCGTGAATCGCCCGGCAGGCCGTTGTATTCAGGAAGAAAGTGGCCGTTTCGACATCACGCACGTATCACCGGACCGGACAGCCGGCTGCGGGTAAAAGCTGTCTGCCCGCATAATTAAAAAATCTCCTGAAAGAACGTTGCTTTATTTTTATTCTGAACTATCTGTTTATAGGGATATCCGGTTATTTTTTATTTCACGAGGACTAATGTATGAAACGTAAAATAATGGTCGCTGCTGCTCTGTTTCTGGGAACACTTGCCTCTGGCTCTGTTTTAGCCGCGCAGGAGATCACTAAAGAACAGGCCAGCCAGTATCAGGAAGTGGGCAAGATAAGCTCGATGAAAGAGCAGACTGCGCCTTCAGATGCCAAAGCCGATCTCTCCAAAAAGGCAGATGAACTGGGCGGTAAATACTACGTCATCACCTCTGCAAAAGAGGGTTCAAAGATGTCAGCTACCGCTACCGTCTATAAATAACAGCGGGTCTGTTGTATGCAAACGGCAGGCTATGGATGGCCTGCCTGAATGGCACCGCGATCTCTCCCGTAATCATCGCTGATCACCTCCTGCACTCTGCCTTTCTCTGAATCGGTATGACCTAAACCACCGCTATTTCCGGGTTTTAACTCCCTATATCACTGAATATTATGATTTTTACATAAAGTTACATTTGCAATGGAATCTTTTAGAGAATTGCTAAAGCAAATGATTATCATTGTCTTTCTCAGGTGAGGCGGACCTCTGCCTGCCTGCGCTGAACGGATAAATATAAAAACAGCGCATCACTGCTTAACCTAATACCAATGTTTAAGAGAGAGTTTATGGCTTTTTGTAGCAGGGAATCAGGGTTCAATAACCTCTTCAGCATCTCATTACTGGCACTGACCGTGCATTCCCTTCTCACTCCCGCCCGGGCGGCAGAGGAGGATGCGCAGGAGATGATCGTCAGCACTGATTCGGCCGATAACAGTGCGCTCAGTAACCAGAACTATGCGGTGCAGACCACCCGTGCGGGCACTAAGCTGATGCTGACACCGCGCGATGTACCGCAGTCTCTTAGCGTCGTGACACAGCAGCGCATGCAGGATCAGGATTTGCAGTCGGTTAATGATGTATTAACCAACGTTACCGGCATATCCACTAATCTTGTCGACAGTGAACGCTCTGAGTACTATTCGCGCGGCTTCAAAGTCAGCAATTTTACGTTTGATGGTATTCCGGCTTTAGTCAACGACGCATGGAATTATGGCGATGCGGCTTCCGACTCCGCTATTTATGACCGCATTGAGATCGTGCGCGGTGCAACCGGCCTGATGACCGGCGCAGGCAGCCCGGCGGCTTCAATCAACATGGTGCGCAAACATGCCGACAGCAAAATCGCCACCGGAACGCTGAGTGCCAGCTATGGCAGCTGGAATAAGCAGCGTTATGTGGCCGATCTCTCTTCTCCGCTGAACGGGGATGGCAGCCTGCGTGGCCGCATTGTGAGCGGCTACACTGACCAGCAGAGCTGGCTGGATCGCTATCAGAAGACCAAAAAGTTTATCTACGGCGTCATTGATGCCGATCTCTCTGAAAGCACCACCGTGTCACTGGGATATGACTACGAAGATAACAACACCGGCAACCCAACCTGGGGCGGTTTGCCGATGTTTTATAGTAACAATGCCACCACCCATTACGATCGCAGCCTGAATTCAGCAGCCAACTGGGCGCGGTATAATACCAACTCCCGTAAAGTCTTTGCCGATATTGAACATAACTTTGATAACGGCTGGAATGTTCATGTTAACGGCACGCACGCTGAAAACACATTCAGCGATAAGCTGCTCTATGTGATGGGCAATCCCGATCGGGAGAGCGGTGAGGGTACGACCGGCTACGGCAGTATGGATCGCGGCAAACGTAAACTGGACTCTGTCGATGGCTTCGCCAGCGGCCCGTTTGAGCTGGCTGGTCGTCAGCATCTGTTAATGGCGGGTGCCAGTTACAGCCGGCAGCACAATGCAACGTATAGCCAGGATGGTTTCAGCGATGCAGAAGCGCGTGAGATCACGGCAGCCGATATGGGTATTTTTGATAACCACTGGAGCGGTAATGTAGCGGAGCCGGCGTGGCAGGGCTGGTATCGCAACGCCAATGACACGGTGCGGCAGAAATCCGTTTACAGTGCAGCACGTCTGTCGCTGGCCGATCCGCTGTCACTGATTGTTGGCGCGCGCTATACCCAGTGGAGCACCACCGGCAGCAGCGGAGAGGTGACTAAAAATAACACCACGCCTTATGCAGGGCTGGTGTATGACATCAACGATACCTGGTCCGCCTATGGCAGTTACACTGCTATTTTCCTGCCGCAGACTTATCGCGATACCCGAGGCGGCTACCTGTCACCCGTAACCGGAAAAAGCTACGAAACCGGGCTGAAATCTGCCTGGAACGATGGCCTGCTCACCGCCACCGTGGCGATATTCCGTATCGAAGAGGATGATGTCGGTCAGGCGCTTGATGGTGTCTACCTGAATGGCAGCGAGCAGGCTTATGTCGCCGCTAAAGGTGCCGTGAGTAAAGGCGCCGAGTTTGAACTGAATGGTGCACTGACTGATAATCTGCAACTGACATTTGGTGCCACCCGCTATGTTGCGCGTGACAAAAGTGGCCGCTTTAACAGTTACCAGCCGCAGACCTCCTTTAAGCTATTCACCCGTTATCAGCTGGCCGCTATTCCTGACCTGACTATTGGCGGCGGCGTTAACTGGCAGAATCGGGTATTTAAGGATGTGACCAACGCCAGCGGTGAGAGCGTACGGGTGTATCAGGGCAGCTATCCGCTGGCATCGCTGTTTGCGCGCTATCAGGTGAATAAACAGGTTGCGGTACAGGCCAACCTCGATAATCTCTTTGATCGCCACTACTACAGCTATATGAACAGTTACGTCTATGGTGAGCCACGAAATATGAACGTCAGCGTTTCCTGGCAGTTCTGACAGATCGAATAGTCGATATTCACATTCAGGCATGCAACACGCTGACATGCCTGAATGCTTCCACTATTACCCGCCCGCTTCTCTTCTTTCTGCACGCTCAAACCGCTCATCTATACTGATTATTCCAGCAGGCATGCTGCTGGCAGTATAGATCCCAACACTCAGATAATGTGACCATGTAAATGTGCTTGTTAAATAGCGCGTTCCTGCCTTATATCCCGGCGGAGCGTAAGAGCAAATAGATCTCTCACTATCCGGAAAACCAATAATGAAAATAACGCGTTTTGTTTATTCTGCCCTGATTGGCGTGGTCGCCAGTTGCCGTTCAATGACGCCGATGGCGGCTCTTGCTGCGGCACGTCTTGCGAAGCGCAATACGTCAGGCGCTCTGCTGCTGCTGGATCGGCCGCTCTTTAAATATGGTGCGTTAGCGATGGGAGCAGGGGAGCTGTATGGCGACAAAATGAAATCAGCACCGGACCGCACTGTGTTTCCTGGCCTCTCGGCGCGCGTGGCCAGTGCCGGGATTGCCGGTGCCGCGCTGGCACCTCGTGGCGAAGAGAAGACCGGGGCCGCGGTAGCTATTTCTGCCGCGGTGCCACTGGCTTATGCCACGCTTGCAGCCCGCAAAAAGGCGATAACAAAAATCGGACAGACCCGAAGCGGCCTGATTGAAGATACGCTGGTTGTCGCTCTTGGAGCCGCCGTGGTCTTCTTTGCCACGCGTTCTGACCGTCACTAAACGCCTTCCCCAGCCTGACAGAACAGGAAGTTTGTGATGGGGGTGGGGCAGGTTATTTATCTTTTGCCCGTTCTGATTGGTGTTGCCTTAGTTAACAACCGGGTGTCATCCCTGACAGTTTCTCCGGCCGGTACGCGTCGGACGCGCCCGTTATGAGGTTGGCTTATCTTCGTCGTCTTCCGGCCGGGGCCGGGCAACGGTTAGTGATGTTTTCCGTCGTCGTCCGGGTCTGCTTTCATCTTTAAGTGCAGCCCAGCCTTGTCGCGCATATCAGTTTGAGAGAAACCATTGAGCCAGTGTCTGGCTTTTCTGATTTTTTCCGCCCTGACCGCGTTAGTGGCGTTACCAGCCATCAAATCCAGCTCCGCCGTCAGGGTTCGCTGGTTAATGTCCTGTCCCGCCATTGCAAGGTTGAGTGCTGCCTCTCCGATGACAGGTTTCTCCTGATCGTCGTCGTGATCAAACACTGAATACACCTCCTGATACGAGTCAATGACAACCTCACCGGTAACTGTAGTTCCAAAATGGATACGATGCCTGCCCGAACACGCGATCGCTTAAGGCTGCAGGCCTGATAAGTATCTTTCACGTCGCTTAAAAGCCGCACTGCTTAAGCGTTGTTTACTCTGCGGTAGTTTTGAACACTAAGAGAGGCTTATGACGTCCGCTATGAGCGAAAAGCGGGCCTTTAATTATGAAGCCTTATAAGCACCCTTGCCGATTGATGGATTCCGCCTGTTCTGTAAATAAAACCAGATCGATGAATTAAAGTAACCGTAGCTTTTAGCCAGGCTCATCGCTAATTTTCTGTTGTCATCAAAACTTAGGGTTGATTTGCACCTCAACCATAAGGACGAAGTATGTCAGATAAGAAACGTATAGCCATTACCGGTGCGTCAGGGAAAATTGGCAGGGTCACAGTAGAGTGGCTTGAAAAAGCAGGGTATGACCTGTTCCTCATTGATAAGAAAGAACCGTCAACCAGCAAACATCCGGCGATGATTGCGGATTTAGAGGATTTTGGTGCAACACTTGACGCCCTTTCCTCCGTCGGGGAAGACATCTATTCACGACCCGAACCTGCAGCTTTTGATGCTCTGGTTCACCTCGCCAGTATCCCCCATCCCCGGATGATCCCCGACTCTGACGAGTTCAGAAACAATATGCTGGCCACTTTCAACGTATTTGAAGCATCCAGGCGTCTGGGGATTAAAAATATCATCTGGTCATCGAGCGAGGTTCTTACCGGCGTGCCTTACGATCGGTGGGCGCCCCCATATGTGCCGATTGATGAACACTACCCGGCACGGGGGATTAGCATTTACGCGCTGACGAAAGTGCTGGGTGAGGAAATGGCCCGTCAGTTCTGCCTTAATAACGCTGATATGCGCATTACCTGTCTCCGGCTTTCTAATGTTATGGGGCCGGATGAATACGCCCGGTTTGAAAGCTGGCAGGACGATCCGGCCGTCAGGTTATGGAATATGTGGACCTACGTTGACGTTCGTGACGTTGCCCAGGCGATTGAAAAAGCTCTCGAATATGACGTCAGGGGCAAAGATGAGTTCTTTATTACCAGTGATGTCACCTGCATGCGAATCCCCACAAAGGAACTTCTCGACCATTACTACCCTGAAGTTGAGCAGCGTAAACAATTTGCAGGCAATGAATCGGTGCTGAGCAGCGAAAAGGCAATGCGCATCCTGGGTTATCAACCGGCTTACCGCTGGACCGACAGTATCTGATGATCCCTTTGTTACCGGCCTGTACAGGGCCGGGTAAACCGTCTCAACAGGAGAATGATATGAGTGAGAAAAAACTGGCTCTCATAACCGGCGCAAGTAACGGTATTGGCCTGGCGCTTGCGGAAGAATTTGCGGCTAACGGATACGATCTTGCCATCGTGGCCCGGGATGATAAAAAGCTATCAGCTACACGCGAACATCTGCAAAAACACTTTTCAGTTAGCGTACACTCATTCAGTGCTGACCTTAGTGAGTATGATCAGATAATCGGCCTGCAGACCAGAATAGATGCGGCCGGTTTAAACCCCAGCGCGCTGGTTATCAACGCCGGCCAAGGCCTACTGCCTTGAAGACAGGGTTCGTGACCACATTCGTGACGGCAGCCTGAGGATTGTGCTCCCGGAATGGGCACCCGTTGAAGAGCCTATGTATCTTTACTATCCCGGTCACCGGCGGGTTCCACAAGGGCTGAAGGAGCTGATTGCGGTGCTGAGAGAAGAGATAAAAAATGAAAAGAGAGTAGCTGATAAATAATCTGATTTATTGCTATGGGTAAGTCCGCTCCTGGTACGAAGCGGTCATTAGTATCAAAAAACTGATGGCCCCCTCCGGCTCTTCGGCGTTGCCGGATCTTCAGCCTCACCCCCGCTAACCGGCTCTGCCCGATCCCTCCGGAGTTAGGGTCTGCGCCTGACTTTTTTGAGGGCTTTATTGGTTATCTGGCATCGAAAGCGCCGCGTTTACTGACTCACTGGATGCGTTCTCACTCTAAAGACTGGACGGGGGGATACCGGGAGTATTTTTCCATCAGCAACGGCGCCTGTTTTGTCGTGCCGGGATTTGAGGGCAAAAAACACTTTCACATCCTGTCCAGGGGCTTTAGCGCGGAAAAGTCGGCCGGGGCTGCAGGGTCAGCACCATGTTGTTCGTACCGAAATGTCTGGACGTGGCCTGAATCATTGCGACGCGGGCAGCAAGTTGCCCGCTATATCCGCAGTCAAATGTGCATGTTGTTAATTATAAAGCGGCTTCATATGGTTATACCGGGATAACGCAAGAATACAGATATCAACATAAAGATGAGTTTTACTGACCAAAATTCTTTTCTGTCACCGTTGCTGTGGCGCAATTTGATTGTGGACTTAATGAGGCTAACATCCGCTTCTGCCACAAACCAGACATACAGACGGCGTGAGCGAATCTCAGATCGGGTCTTCAGCACCAGAGATCATAGCTGGCAGTTCGCTCACCAGTTTATCTACCGCCAGCCTGACCTTAAGAGGAAGATAAGGCATTTGCGGCCATACGGCATAGACCGGCTGTCTTTCAGAAGAGCAGTTTTTTAACACCTGTAACAGCTTGCCATTGATAAGCTGTTCCCGCACAAGCCAGTCAGGCAGCCAGGCGATCCCTCCTCCTGCAACGGCACTATCTCTTATACCCTGCATGTCATCCATTATCAGCCGGGCGGATGGCGTCATTTCATACATCCCTTTATCACCATTTTTTATACGCCATTTAAGAATGCGTCCTGCACTGAGGTAGGCAATCGCGGCATGCTGCTGCAGATCCTCCGGTAAGGCAGGTTCTCCCGCTTCACGCAAATATGCCGGTGATGCACATAAAACCATGGCGTGAGAGGTTAGCTGGCGGGCTATCAGGCTACTGCTGTCATCCAGCATGCCAATCCTGACAGCCATATCAAAACCCTCTGATGGCAGGTCAACCTGGCGATCGCTGAAAGAAATTTCCAGTGCCAGCCCGGGATGCTCTTTTGCCAGCGCGGCTAATAGCGGTGCCACACAAAAATGTCCGAACAAAACCGGCACAGAGACTCTTAGTTTACCGCTTGCCTGCAGCTTGCCGCCTTCCAGCATCTCCTCTGCCATTCTGATTTCATCCAGCGCCCGACGGCAGAATGCATAATAGAGCGCGCCTTCATCCGTCAGGGTCTGACGACGGGTTGTGCGGCTGAAAAGCGTAACGCCCAGCCTGCCTTCCAGCCGGCCGATGGTTTTCGCTACGGCCGAACGCGTGAGGTGCAAGTTTTCGGCGGCCTGAGAAAAACTTGCTGACTCAGCAGCAGCCACAAAAACCGGAATGCCGCTCATTTCACTTTTCATATTGTCGCCTGACAGGAATCAATAGAGGGAAATATTATCGCCACTGTCAATGCACAGGCAATGTAAGAATGATGCTCTATCGTTCTAACCCAAAAGGAGTCGCAATGAAACGCTTAATGAAACGCTGGAGCCTGGACAAAACAGGGCGTCAGAACCTGAAGCTCACGCACACAGATATTCCTCAGCCAGGCCCGTATGAAGTGCTGGTGCGTGTAGAGGCCCTCTCTTTGAACTTCCGCGATAACGCCATTATCGAAGGAAAAATGGGTAATGAGATGACGATGCCGCTCACACCAGGGTCTGATATGGCGGGTGTGGTTGAAGCCGTGGGGACGGGGGCTACCCGTTTCAGCGCAGGCGATCGAGTTATTTCATCTTTCAATGCAGAGTGGATCGAGGGTCGCCCAGTCAATAATGCTAAAAACCCTGAATACAACTCGCTCGGCTACGCTCTTCAGGGCGTAATGGCTGAGTATGTGGTCATGAATGAGGAGTGGCTTGTTCGCGCGCCCCGGACGCTTACTGATGCTGAAGCCAGCACATTGGTTTGTGCAGGCCTGACGGCCTGGGTTGCCCTGGTTGAACGTGGCGGCCTGCGCGCCGGTGAAAGCGTGCTGGTTCAGGGGACGGGTGGCGTGTCGCTATTTGCACTGCAGATTGCAAAAGCCATGGGGGCGCAGGTGTTTGTCACCTCATCCAGCGATGAGAAGCTTGCAGCCGCAAAAATGCTGGGCGCAGATCGCGGGATTAACCGGAAGAAAGAGGACTGGGTGGAGGCCGTATACCGCCTGACCAGTGAAAGGGGAATAGATCACGTTATCGATACGGTCGGAGGGCGCAATGTTGCCGATTCAGTTCGCGCAGTGGCTTCGCACGGTCGTATCTCGCTGATTGGCATGATGGACACGCACGATGTTTCTGCATCCGGCGCTCTGCTTCTGCTGAAATCTCCGACGCTGCAGGGCATTGGGGTAGGGCATCGTCGGGCCCTTGAAAATTTTGTCAGGGCCGTTGATGAGATTAACTTAAAGCCGGTTATCGATAAGCGTTATTCATTCGACCAGCTGCCGGAGGCGCTGGAACACCTGGAACAGGGTGCATTCGGGAAAGTTGTGATTAACGTGATTTAAAAACCGGGCTTCAGTTAAAAATGTATTCAGGGCCTGCAATGCATCCTGCAGGCCTGTCGGGAACGAAACTTCTCTCGTCCGCTGCGCTCAGTGAGGACGTTTTCTGAGTGCGCGATAATCAACCTGCCACGCATTAAGCTTGTTATAAAGCGCTGTCCGGGAGATCCCCAGCTGTTGTGCAGACTGACGCAGGTTTCCCCTCTGTTCTTCTAACACCTGAATAATGTGCGCGCGTTCCAGATTCTGCAGCGAGGAAAGCGCTTCCCCGCTCATATAAGCGGCGGTCATCTCCTGCAGCGAGTCGGGTAGATCTGCACAGGTAATCTCTAAGCCTTCACATAAGTTAACCAGGCGTTCGACGACATTTTCCAGCTCACGCACATTGCCTGGCCACTCCCGGGACTGCAGGTCCGTCATCGCGTCAGGCATGACCACAGGAGGCGTGCGTTTCAGACGCGCGCACAGTGCCCGAATGAATGCGTTAACGAGCTCCGGAATGTCTTCGCGGCGCTCACGCAGCGGTGGAATATTTAATGAGATCACATTCAGGCGATAATAAAGATCGCGCCGAAAAGCGCCTTTCTCTGCGGCTTCGAGCAGATTGCAATGTGTTGCCGCAATAATCCGCACGTTGACTTTTACTGGCTGCGCCGCCCCGATACGCTGAACTTCGTTCTCCTGCAGCACGCGCAGCAGACTGGTTTGTGCCTCAAGCGGCATCTCGCCGATCTCATCCAGAAACAGAGTGCCACCGTCCGCCAGTTCAAACTTGCCTGCGGAACCACCACGACGTGAACCTGTGAAGGCGCCATCTGCGTAACCAAACAGTTCACTCTGTACCAGATCGCGCGGCAGGGCGCCGCAGTTGATAGCAATAAATGCCTCCTGCCGCCGATCCATTAAGCCGTACTTTTGAAGCGCGATATGTGCTGGAAGGGGCGCTGGCTGACTCACCGCTGGGCGCCACGGTCACGCTGCGTATTGCCGATGCAAAAGCTTCAGGTAAGGTCATGCAGGTACCCATAACCGCCCTGTTTGATCAGGGTAAAGGCGCGAGCGTTTGGGTAATTGAAGAGCGATCTGCACGTGTAACCCGGCGGGCTGTGCAGGTAGAAGGTATCAGTGACGATAACGCCAGAGTGACCAGTGGGCTCAGTGCTGGCGAAGAAGTGGTTGCGCTTGGCGCTCACCTGCTGCATGACGGTGAAACCGTCCGCGTGGCACGTCAGGGTGATGGCAGCATTGCCGGAGGCCAGCCGCATGAGTAATTCCCGTTTCAATCTCTCTGCGCTTGCCGTCCGTGAACGCTCAATTACGCTGTTTCTGATCATTCTGATTACGGTCACAGGCATCCTCTCTTTTTTTGCGCTGGGGCGGGCAGAAGATCCGCCTTTTACCGTCAAACAGATGACGATTATTACTGCATGGCCGGGTGCGACGGCACAGGAAATGCAGGATCAGGTTGCTGAACCGCTGGAAAAGCGATTGCAGGAGCTTAAGTGGTACGACCGTACTGAAACGTATATCCGTCCGGGAATGGCATTCACCCTGCTATCGCTGCAGGACAGCACGCCACCCTCACAGGTGCAGGAAGCGTTTTATCAGGCCCGTAAAAAGCTGGGTGATGAGGCAAAAAATCTGCCTGCAGGCGTCATCGGACCGATGATCAATGACGAGTTTTCGGACGTCACTTTTTCCCTCTTCGCTTTAAAAGCGAAAGGAGAGCCTCAGCGTTTACTGGTACGCGATGCAGAATCACTGCGCCAGCGGCTTCTTCATGTGCCGGGTGTGAAAAAGATCAATATCATTGGTGAGCAGACCGAACGCATCTTTGTTTCCTTCTCTCATGACCGGCTGGCCACGCTGGGCGTTTCTCCCCAGGAGATATTCGCAGCGCTCAATAACCAGAATGCCCTGACGCCGGCAGGCTCCATTGACACCCAGGGCCCACAGGTATTTATTCGCCTTGACGGGGCGTTCAGCAAACTTGAGCAGATTCGTAAAACGCCGATTGTGATCGGTGGCAGAACGCTGCTGCTGTCGGACATTGCCACCGTTGAACGAGGCTATGAGGATCCCGCTACGTTTCTCATCCGTAATCAGGGTGAACCCGCTCTGCTACTGGGAATTATCATGCGTGAGGGATGGAACGGCCTTGAGCTGGGGAAATCGCTGGATGCTGAAGCGGCCAGTATCAACGCATCCATGCCGCTGGGTATGACGCTGACGAAAGTCACCGACCAGTCGGTTAACATCAGCTCAGCCGTCGATGAATTTATGCTTAAGTTCTTCGTTGCGCTGCTTGTGGTCATGGTGGTCTGCTTTATCAGCATGGGCTGGCGGGTGGGCGTGGTGGTGGCTGCTGCGGTGCCGCTGACGCTGGCGGTGGTTTTCATGGTCATGGAGGCATCAGGTAAAAACTTTGACCGTATCACTCTGGGGTCACTGATCCTGGCTCTGGGGCTTCTGGTGGATGATGCCATCATTGCGATTGAGATGATGGTGGTAAAAATGGAGGAGGGCTACGATCGCATCAAAGCTTCCGCCTATGCATGGAGTCATACTGCCGCCCCGATGCTGGCTGGAACACTGGTGACGGTGGTGGGGTTTATGCCTAACGGCTTTGCACAGTCTACCGCCGGTGAGTATACCAGTAACATGTTCTGGATTGTCGGTATCGCCCTGATAGCGTCGTGGGTAGTAGCCGTAGTGTTCACGCCCTATCTTGGCGTAAAAATTCTGCCAGAAATCAAAACCGTATCAGGTGGCCACACCACAATTTACGATACCCCGCGCTACAATCGTTTTCGCCGGTTAATTGCGCACGTTATTGCACGAAAATGGTTAGTCGCCGCGACGGTCATCATCATCTTCACCGTGGCTATTCTCGGCATGGGGCTGGTAAAGAAACAGTTCTTTCCGACATCAGATCGTCCGGAGGTTTTGATTGAGGTTCAGATGCCTTACGGCACCTCAATTGAGCAGACCAGCAAAACCACGGCGAAAATCGAGGAGTGGCTGAAAAAGCAGAAAGAGGCAAAAATCGTCACCTCTTACATTGGACAGGGCTCACCCCGTTTCTATCTGGCAATGGCGCCTGAGCTTCCCGATCCCTCTTTTGCAAAGATTGTTGTTCTGACAGAGAGTCAGGATGCCCGGGATGTTCTCAAGCACCGGCTGCGTGAGGCTGCAGCCAGCGGACTCGCTCCTGAAGCACGCGTCCGCGTAACACAGCTGGTTTTTGGCCCCTATTCACCTTATCCGGTTGCCTGGCGGGTCATGGGACCTGATCCGGATAAACTGCGTGAAATAGCGGGCGAAGTAGAGGCGGTTATGCTGGCCAGTCCTGATATGAGGACCGTCAATACCGACTGGGGGCAACGCGTGCCGACGCTGCACTTCTCGCTGAATCAGGATCGTCTCCAGGCTGTAGGACTGACGTCTAATGCCGTTGCGCAGCAGCTCCGGTTTCTGCTCTCTGGCGTACCTGTGACATCCGTTCGCGAAGATATCCGTTCTGTAGAGGTGATGGGGCGTGCAGCCGGCGATATCAGGCTCGATCCTGCAAGGATAGCTGGATTTACCCTGGTGGGATCATCAGGCCAGCGCATTCCGCTGTCTCAGACAGGCGACGTTGAGATAAGAATGGAAGATCCCGTACTGCGGCGTCGCGATCGAACCCCGACGATTACCGTACGGGGCGATATTTCAGACAGCATGCAGCCACCCGATGTTTCCACGACAATCCTGAAAAAATTACAGCCTGTTATCGCTAAGCTTCCGGCCGGATACCGCATTGAGCAGGGGGGGCCAATTGAGGAGTCGGGTAAAGCGACTAAGGCGATGGCGCCGCTGTTCCCGATCATGATTGCCATTACGCTTCTGATTATCATTCTGCAGGTGCGGTCAATGTCAGCGATGGTGATGGTGTTTCTGACGGCGCCGCTGGGGCTGATTGGTGTGGTACCGACGCTGCTGCTGTTCAATCAGCCGTTCGGGATAAATGCGCTGGTCGGGCTGATCGCCCTGTCGGGGATTCTGATGCGCAACACATTAATCCTGATAGGGCAGATCCATCACAATGAGCATGAAGGGCTGACGCCTTTTGAGTCCGTTGTCGAAGCCACTATTCAGCGTGCCCGTCCCGTTGTACTAACGGCGATGGCCGCTATCCTGGCCTTTATACCGCTCACGCACTCGGTTTTCTGGGGAACGCTCGCCTACACGCTGATTGGCGGAACCTTTGCCGGAACTATTATTACGCTGGTTTTCCTGCCTGCTATGTATGCCATCTGGTTCAGGATACATCCGGAAAATAAAAAACACGCGGAAGTTAAAGCCGCAGAATAACGGTTATCCGCAGGGGGGCACCCGCGCATTGGCTCAAGTCTGACATTACAGGTGCTAAAAAGACGGTGCCCGGGGGAACGGGCCCGTTGCAGCAAGGTCCCGGCGGTGAACCGGTCGGGACTTCTGCCAGCACAGGAGGCGGTCAGGCCCGCTTCTGATCGGTTTCTTTTCCTCAACGGTTTGGTGTAACTTCGTCGCTGGGATACTCGATAAAACCGCATGAAAATAACGGGATGATAATGATTAAGCTGACGGGTCGTTTGGTGTGTAAAAGTGCAGAAGAAGCGGATCTTGTTCGCCAGTACCTTCCTGAACACAAGCAACTAACCAGGAAAGAAACCGGATGCGTATCATTTGAGGTTACTGAAACAGCAGACCCCCTGGTCTGGACCGTCGAAGAACTTTTTACAAACCAGGCTACTTTTGACGCCCATCAGAAAAGAACCAGGGCTTCGGTCTGGGGAAGAGAAACCAGCGCGATCGCCAGAGAGTATGAAATCTCAGAGAGTGAGTAACTTTACCGAAACCGAATCACGATACGTTTATAAAAGGCCGCTACCCAGCGGCTTTCTTACATCTGCAGATAGAGCCGCATCAAACATAACATCGCTGTTGCGAATCAAAGAGCTCTCAAAGTATAACAACGCATCAGGTTCAGAATTCTTACGCGGTCAACAGGTAAAAACCAATGATTTCTAAGGCTAATGCTGAGCATTATGTATGGGGTGATAAGTGCGATGGCTGGTATCTGGTAAACCGGCAAGACATGCTGATTATTCACGAAAAGATGCCGCCGGAAACATGTGAAAAGCGACACTACCATTCGGTATCCAGACAGTTTTTTTTCGTTCTGGATGGTGTGTTGACCATGGAGCTGGAAGGAAAAGCGCATCGAATTGTCGCTCAGCAGGGCATCGAGATCCCCCCTGGGTCAAAGCATCAGGCCAGAAATGACACGGATTCCGCAATCGAATTTATCGTCATTTCACATCCAACACCGCGCGGAGATCGAACAGACCTTACCTGACTGTGTCTTAAAAAACGTTTCTGGTTGCGCTACTCAAAACGCCCCGGAACCTTTTAAAGGCGTAAAGGGCATTTCCGGCACCTTTGCCATCCGATGAAAAACAGCCTGAAGATTCCGATGGAGTACATGGCTATGCACTGTCAACGGCTCGCCATGAATGAGTGCATTCAGGTTTAGTCATCTCCGCTTTGAGTGAGAAGCGGACATTAGGACAATAAATAAGAAGTTCTGTATGGAAATTATTTTAATGCGTCATGGAAAGCCCGCTTTTACAGGATCTGCGAAAGTAACGAGCCGTGAAATGTGCAACTGGATTGCCAGATATGATCTTTCCGATACAGGAGAAGATAGACCGCCCGATTCCAGCAAATCATTAGCGGTCTGCGCATCGCGAATCATAAGTAGCCCTCTTCCCAGAGCACTTTCTTCCCTGAAAGCATTAGGGCTTGAACCGGACGTTATTGATGAGGTGTTCAGGGAAGCTGGTCTGCCGGTATTTCACCTGCCCGGTTTCAGGTTATCTCCAGCCGTATGGGCTGCTATTTTTCGCGTTATGTGGCTATGTGGCCTGTCCCGTAATGTGGAGCGCATGGGAAAAGCAAAGAGACGTGCTGCTCAGGCTGCGAATAGCCTCGTCGGGTTGGCAAAAGCATCCGACGGGCCTGTGCTTCTTATGGGACATGGGGTGATGAATCGGCTAATTGCAGGGGAACTGAGGTCTTTGGGTTTTAAAGAATATTGTAGTCAGGGTAATGGTTACTGGAACGCGAGCATCTACAGACTTCAGTAATTAAAGATATCGGGTTGGGGGCACGTCCGGAGTCTCCAGACATTGAAAATTAGTAGTTTCGCTTTCGGCACAAAGCGGACAGCCAAAGCCTTAACCTAACCTAAATAGAATTTCATATTATCAATGATCTGTTTTGCCAGGATAGCGTGGTCCATCTCCCAGCGTGCCGGGCTGAATAATTCTGCTGACCATACGCCATCAAAACCGGTGGCTTTTACCGCATTGCTCCATGCCTGAATATCAATATCCCCCTCGCCGGGCATATAAGCGCGCAGCACCGTTTCGTTCCATTCTTCACCAGGGCGGGGCTTACGGCCATCACAAGAGTGCACGCCGTAGATAAGGGCAGGATCGAGCTGTTGAATATCCTCCGGCGTAGTATGCCCGGTCGCAAAGAGGTGCCAGAAGTCGATGACTAAACCGATATTAGGTGCATTTATACGCTGAATCACCTCCAGTGCCTGATTGAGCGTGTTGAATCGCGTATGCGCGATAACCTCAATCTGATAGCGCACCCCATATTGCTGGCCAATAGTGGCAATCTCAGCAATATTTTCGGTAATAATATCGAGAAGTTGCCTCTCTGGCAGATGATCAATGCCGTGCTGCGCCAGAATCTGAATGGTCGGGCAGGCCAAATCCGCCGCAATCTGCGTCAGTCGCCTGGCTTCAGCCAGCATTTGCTGCTTTTCTGCACCCTGTTAGCGTTCAATATTTATCAGGGCATTAAGACACAAGGTCTGTAATCCATGACCCCGCACCAGCGTGTTAAGTTGTGCAGTACTGCCGCCGTGATCGAGATAACGCAGCAATTTATCATGCAAAAACTCCAGACCATCATAGCCCGCTTCCGCAGCTATACGTGCTTCAGTAACCACATTGCAGTAATGGGTTGAAATACCGTGAAGAGTTTTGAGCATAATTTCCTCTGCATCAGAATTTAATATAGCGGGAATCAACAGGAGATAGAAAGCCTGCATACGGTCACGCAATATTACCGGATGCGTCTTAAACTGTATGAGAAAAAGAAAACCGGAAGCATCTCAGAACAGATCAGGGGCAGGGTGATCGTGCCGCACACAAAGTATCCATGTAACTTATCTTTTTATCTGCCCGGTTATCCAGAATTTTTTATAACGGGCAGGCGGAATGCCGACAAGATTATGAAAGATTCGGTGGAAATTGTTTACGTTATCGTAGCCTACAGCACTTGCTACATCTATGACTCCCAGGTCAGTGCTTAATAATAAGTTTTGTGCCTCGCCGATACGGCGGCGGGTCTGATACTGTTTTGGGGAATAACCCGAATAGGCTTTGAAGACATGCGCCAGATAGAACTGATTCATATTCATCGCTGCAGTAATCGAACTCAGGGAGATATCTTCTTTATAATGGTTGTCGATATAGTCCTTCACGCGCTGCCCTAATAATACGCTGGCGCTTTCCTGTTGCGGTTTGCTTTCTATCCAGATATTCCGGCACAATAATAACAGCACGCTGAGTAAGCTATCGCCAATTTCTGTGCTGTACAGACGCTTATTACTGACATGCGACCACATCTGTTCAAACAACTGGCAAATTTCATGATAATAATTGCCGGCTGGCATGACCGCGGTTTGCGAGCGAGGCGTAAGGACGTTCAGTGGCAAACCATCGACCTTCAGTTGCTCAACGCCACAGCTGAATATCAGCAGGTCATCTGAGGCTTCCGGGCATTCATCATGAAGCACGCTGGCATTGAACAGTAATATATCGCCAGATTTAACGACATAGCTACGGCCGTCGATATTATAAATACCCTTGCCTGAGCGGATAAACATCAATTCAAAGCGTTCATCATGTTTGTGCATTACGCGAGGAATCGCTTCCTCTTTGCCTTCAGCTTTGCAGATGAAGCTCAGGCGCGGTCGCAGGCCACTGTCGAAGCCGCGTGCGGAAGGATGCTCGTTAAGACTGAAGGTGATCATAATGTCTCCTGTCGTGATGGCGCTATTCTGACACGACTTTACGCGCTGGTAATCATCAACTTTGCTTTTTCTTCCTGACTAACCCACTGATATATAATGCCAGAATGAAATTCTTTTATCCTTAACTCTCTTTAATTGTTATGACCGCTCTGGTCACGCAAGGAGACATGATTGTCATCACGTTTTTTAAAAAGCAGCCGGATGCACTCATTCAGATAAAGACAGTAACAAGCTAACTCTGTTAAGAGGGGTATTTTCATTAAACGGTCAATAATCATCAAAATTGCTATTTTATTTCTTATAAGTAAGCCACCACAGTGGTGGTAAAAATTGACTTTTCAAACTCTCTTCAATCTTGCTATGTCAACGTTCATGTTTGACGGCGTGATGATTATCACTGCTTTTCACGAATGTAATTAAAAATATTTGATCGCCAGCACGCTGGTAAATAGTATGGAGAGACGTGTCTGGCTTTTGATTTTCACTTTGATATAACGTTGTCGTAACGTTTGAGGGTCACAGCAGCCTCTTCACGCTGAAATTAAAATCATACTTAAACAGCCAGTAAGTTAACTGCTCTTTTTAACGTTTTAAATCAACATAGCTTTATTCTGACTATAAACGGCTTGCAACGGTATTACCTTACAACCAGATGGAAAAACTATGTATAACAAAACTCACCTGCAAAATCCTAAGCGCATACGTTTGATTACGCTTGTATCAACCATTGGCGGCTTATGTTTCGGTTATGACACCGGCGTTATCTCCGGCGCATTAATATTCATGAAATATGATATGAATCTGACACCGGCTCAGGAAGGATTTATCACTTCATTTCTGCTGTTTGGTGCCGCGCTGGGCTCGCTATTTGGTGGATATTTATCAGATAAGCAAGGACGTCGTAAAAATTTGCTTTGGGTGGCAGCTGTTTTTATGTTCGGCGCGTTAGGCACGGCGTTTGCGTGGGATGTGCCATCAATGATTGTTGCGCGTTTTATCCTGGGCTTAGCGGTGGGCTGCGCTTCTGTAACCGTACCCATTTATATTTCCGAACTGGCATGAGCCGATCAGCGCGAGCGGTTAGTCACCGTCAATGAGGTAATGATTGTTACCGGCCAGTTCCTCGCGTATTCCGTTAATGCAACGCTTGTGAATGTCTATCCCGAGTTGCAGCACAACTGGCGCATTATGCTGGCTATTCCGGCACTGCCTGGCGCGCTATTGTGGATCGGTATGCTTATGATGCCGGAATCACCGCGTTTCTTTATTCGTCGCGGTGAAACTGAAAAGGCCATAAGCGTATTGAAAACGCTTCGCCTGCCGGAAGAAGTTGACCGCGAAGTGAAAGATATCCAGCAAATCGTCAAAGCCGATCAGATGAAATTAAACCTGTTTGACGAACTGAAAAAACGCTGGGTGATTCAACTGGTGTTAACGGGCTTAATGATCGTACTCGCAACGCGCGTTACCGGGGTCAATACCATCATGTACTACGCGCCAACGGTATTGAAAGCCACGGGCCTGGGCGATGCGGCAGCTGTCACTGGCGCAGTAGCCAATGGCATTATCTCTGTACTGGCTACCCTCCTTGGCATGGCGTTAATTGGCAAACACTCACGCCGGAAAATGTTTTTTACCGGACAGGCCGGCGTCACGCTGAGCCTGCTACTGATTGGTTTAGCGTTTAAGTTCCTGTTTCACACTGAAGTTGTGGATGGTGCAGAAATTCTGCATGCGAATTTTGCCAGCGCACCCTATGTGATCCTTGGCTTGATGCTGGTTTTTCTGGTGTTCATGCAGGGCTGGATAGCACCGGTGTTCTGGCTGATGCTGGCAGAAATCTATCCTCTCAGAATGCGCGGTATCGGTATGGGCTTTGCGGTATTCGGTTTGTGGATATTCGATTTCATAATCCAGTCTATTTTCCCTTTCCTGCTGAACCATTACGGAGGCGGCCTGACCTTTGGCTTCTTCGGGGCAACTAACATCATTATGTTGATTCTGCTGGTGAAATATCTGCCGGAAACACGCGGTCTGACATTAGAACAAATCGAAAAGAAATTTCGTTTCTAACGCTTTAGTAACTGAGGGTAAATAAATGACTGTCAAAATTGGCCTGATTGGTCTGGGCATGATTGGCCAGGATCACCTGAAACGTTTTCAAAATACAATTACTGGCGCGCAGGTTACTGCTGTTTGCGATATAAACCATACGGCAGCCGATGCGGCGGCCAGAGAATTTAACGCTACGGCGTTTTATGATGCTGAAGAGATGATTAATTCGGAGCTGGTCGATGCAGTGTTTATTTGCTCAATAGGCCCGGTTCATAAAACGCAAATCCTTGCGGCATTTAATGCCGGCAAACCGGTATTTTGTGAAAAGCCATTAACACCAACTGCTGATGAATCAGCAGAAATTATTGATGCTGAAGTCAGAACCGGTAAGCGTCTGCTTCAGCTTGGCTTTATGCGCCGTTTCGATCCAGGTTATCAGGCGCTGAAAAAGACAATTGATGACGGGAAACCCGGCGATATCCTGCTGATCCATTGCGCGCACAGAAATCCCTCTGTGCCGAAAAGCTATACGCTGGAAATGGCGGTGAATGATTCCGCCACGCACGAAATCGATATCATCCGCTATTTGCTTAATGAGAATATTATTTCGGTGCGCGTGGACAAACCCCGTAAGAAAACCCGGCGTGCGCAGCCGCATTTACAGGATCCTTTAATCATAATTTTCGAGACCGAATCTGGTGTGCGCATCGATGATGAGCTGTTTGTAAATTGCCATTACGGCTATGACATTCGCTGCGAAGTGATTGGCGAAAACGCGATTGTCGCGCTGACTGAACAGCAGCTGATTAGTACGCGTTCGCTGAACGGCAACGCACAGCATATTGCACAATCCTGTATGGAACGTTTCGCCACGGCATACGATCGGGAAGTGCAGCATTTTGTCGATAACGTGCGTAACGGGCGCGAGATGAGCGGCCCCTCCTCATGGGATGGTTACGTAGTGGCGCTGGTTTGTGATGCCGGTTTAGCCTCGCTGAAAGATGGCGAAAAACACGATGTCATTATTCCACCGCAGCCCGCCCTTTATCGTTGATTAATGCACTCTTGCGCCACCAGTGAGGAATAAGTGATGTTGAATTTAACGGAAGACGCGCTGCATTTGCAGTGCCGGGCAACGCATAAAAATGAGGCAATACACATTGCCGCCAGCGCCCTGGAAAAAGCGGGTTATGTCAAACCCGGCTTTGAACAGGCAATGCTCTCGCGGGAAAAGAGTGTTTCAACCTACATTGGAGCAGGTATTGCGCTTCCCCATTGCGCAAAGGAAAACCTCGATCTGGTCATTCAATCTGGCTTTCAGGTGTTTCAGTTTCCCGATGGCGTCAGCTGGGGTAAAGGAAAAATTGTTTTTATTGTTGTCGCTGTAGCTGCAACAAAAAATGAACATATTCAGATTCTGGCGGATATTGCAGATTTACTGGGTGATGAAGTCAAAACCACCTTATTAGCGAATGCCAGAACTAAATCCGGGTTTATCGATCAATTCGAAA
This sequence comes from Pantoea sp. UBA7232, assembly GCF_002473195.1. Taxonomy (NCBI): domain Bacteria; kingdom Pseudomonadati; phylum Pseudomonadota; class Gammaproteobacteria; order Enterobacterales; family Erwiniaceae; genus Pantoea; species Pantoea sp. UBA7232. The sequence goes on along the minus strand of NZ_DKTK01000008.1, from coordinate 84,688 downwards.
GAGCGTAACGCACGCAAAATATTGGGGATAATAGAATGGAACTTGCATTGTGTGCTGATGTTCTGGCGGATTTACCTTTTCCGGCAATGCTGGACAAAGTTAAAAGTTATGGGATCAGTGGGGTTGAAATGACCGCAGGCGGCTGGTCACCCTGTCCACATGTTCAAACCGAAGCGTTATTAAATTCGCCCGAAAAGCTTGAGCAATTCAAACAGGAACTGGCTGAGCGGGAGATGCGTATTGTGGCGCTGAACTGTTCTGGCAACCCGTTAGCGCCTGGTGAACTGGGCGAAACCCATACCAAAAGCAGTTACCGGGCGGTTGAGTTAGCAGGCAAACTGGGTGTTAAAAAGATTGTGATGATGAGCGGTTTGCCCGGAGGCGGGCCAGAAGATCGCGTGCCAAACTGGATAACATCAACGGTTTCATGGCCGGATTACATGCCGGGTGTAATCGATTATCAATGGAACGATGTCGCGATCCCATGGTGGAAAAAGTTTGTGCAGCACGCAAAGCACCATGGCGTAGAGCAAATTGCTATCGAAGAGTTTCCCAGCCAGCTGGTTTATAACCCATCCACCTTACTGCGTCTGCGTCACGCCGTAGATGACATGATTGGCATCAACCTGGATCCCTCTCATCTGATAGCTATGGGCGCTGACCCCATAGCAGCAGCGCGTAAGCTGGAAGGCGCGGTTTTTCATGTTCATGGTAAAGATGCGCGAATCGAGCGGGGTCTCGCCGACATTGATGGACTGATGGAGTACCAGCCCGTTACCGATACTAAAACCCGTACCTGGAACTATGTCGCCGTAGGTTGCGGGCAGGATCTGAAATGGTGGAAAGAGTTTTTTTCAGTATTGCGTATGACTGGTTATAACGGTGATGTGTCACTTGAAATGGAAGATCTGACGATGAGTGTTGAAGCTGGTCTGCAGACGTCTATTGATGCCTTACTCGCCACCCTGAGTCGCTAGAAGCGCAGTGCCTGTCAGTAAAGGCAGGCACGTCACCGGACGCCGCAAAGTGATTCTGTTCAGAAGGAATAGCCTCCTGTAAGGTTTCGCTCAGCGCAGGCAGACTCATGGAAGTTCAAAAATTAACCAGGGTGGTAACCTCACAGGGGCGCGTCAGGCGCGTCAGCGCGCATTCGACAAAACCGGTGGTGTTTAACTCTTCATTAGAATGTTCAGCCGCACAGGAAGCGCTCGCTCAATCTGTTTACGATGATAAGGAGAAAGCTTGCGCCATTCTTTTGCCTCTTTTAGCGTGCGACCACATCCTTTACACCAGCCTTTCGACTGTTCAAAGATGCAAACGTCGGTGCAGGGAGATTTAATGGCCATACCGGTTCCTCAAAAGTTTCTTGCCTGTCTTCAGTACACTTTCATAAGTAAGCAGTGGAAAGAGAGCCAGGTCGTTTATAAATAGAGTGGTTAAACATATTGTATGTTTATGGCACCGTTTCCCGGTTGGTTAACCAGTGCGTGAACTTTCCATGTGGAATGAATAAGCGCTGGCGTCAGAACGCTCTCCGGAGAGCCTGTTGCAATAACTTTGCCCTGCTGCAGAACGACCAGATGCTGACAATACCTGGCGGCCAGATTCAGATCGTGCAGCGCAATAACCACCGTTACAGGCAACGCAGTAATAAGCCGCATTAATTCGAGCTGAAACTGAATATCCAGATGATTTACCGGCTCATCAAGCAGGAGGATATCGGGCTTTTGCGCCAGCGCGCGTGCAATCTGACAGCGCTGTCGTTCACCGCCTGATAAGCGCTGCCACGGCCGGCTGACCAGACTGTTTAACTGCATCTGTGTAAGCGCTTCCTGCACCGCATGATTATCCGCATCCCGCCATCGACTGAATGCGCTGCGATGTGGCGTACGCCCCAGACGCACAATATCAATGACGCTCAGTTCGTTATCAGCTTCTGCATGCTGTGGCACAAAGGCCAGCTTCCGTGCAAGGTGGCGGCGTGGAAACTGGCAGAGCGACGTACCGGCGATTTGAATACGATTGCCGGAAGCGGGAAACAAACCCGCCAGCGACCTGATCAGCGTTGATTTACCGGAGCCGTTCGGCCCAAGCAGCCCAACAGTCTGCGCAGGTCCGGCGCTAAAACAGATGTCTGACAGGATAGTGTTGTTTTGCAATTCAACATCAAGATGAGTGACCACAATACTCATATCGACTTCCCCCGGTTGCTATAGAGAATAACGGCAAAAACAGGTGCACCGACCAGAGCAGTCACCACGCCGACAGGTAAGACCTGATGCGTTATCAACGTTCTGGATAGGAGATCGGCGAGGATCATAAAATGACTGCCAGCAATAAACGTTACGGGAATGCTAACCAGATGCCGGTGGCCCACCAGCATCCGCGTTATATGAGGAATGACCAGGCCGATAAATCCGACAGCGCCAATCGAACTGACGATAACGGCCGTGACCAGAGCGGTAACCAGCAGTAGCATTATGCGGACAAAAAGCACACGCGTGCCCAGTGTGGCCGATATCTCAACGCCAAAAGTAAACGTATCCAGCGATCGTGCATGGCCAATAACCAGCATTAAACCGGCAAGTGAAACAAGAGAACAGAGTATGGCATCAGGCCAGCGCACGCCGCTGAGGCTACCCAGTAGCCAGAACATCACACCGCGCGACTGCTCGGCATTCGCGGCGGTACTGACAATATAAGAGGTCAGTGCATTAAACAGCTGAGTGCCCGCCACGCCAGCGAGGATGATTCTTCCGGTGTGATTCTGTATGCCGCCAGATAAAAGCAAAATCAGCCCAAACGCCAGGCATGCACCGGTAAACGCGCCGGCGCCGACAGTGACAATCCCGCCGCCAACGCCTAACAGCATAATACAGACGGCACCGGTTGAAGCACCGGCTGAAATCCCCAGCAGATAAGGTTCAGCAAGCGGATTACGCAAAACGGACTGTAGCACTAGCCCGCACAGCGCCAGTCCGCCACCGCTGCTGGCCGCCATTAACGCTCTGCTCATTCGATACTGCCAGACGATGCCCGCCTCAACCGGCGGGAGGTCATAATGTGACAGGCCCAGCCCGTTGGCGATCGCCTGAGCGGTAACGGTAAAAGAAACGGGCATGTCGCCTGTTGAGGCGGCTAACACCATCGTCACAGGCAGGCTGAGCAAGCCTGCCAGAATGACTATCGCTGTCTGCGCTGGCGAAGAGATCTTATTTGCCATGTTCGTTTCTGTATGCGGACAGTTGTTTGCCAATTAGCTCTACTGCATCCACGTTGCGCAGTGAGGGATTGAGCGACATTGCCGGTACGACGATGATGTGGCCTTGCCTGACCGCATTGATTTCGCGCGTGACAGGGTCATTCTGGAGAAAGGCCTTTTTTACCGAGGCGTCATCAGCGGGATAAAGCCGTCTGTCCATGCTGGCGATAACGATCACGTCGGGCTGAGAGTGAGCAATATGCTCCCACGTCACCGCAGGCCACTCCTCTGAAGAGTGAATGATATTCTGCAGGCCAAGGGTCTTGCTTATCCAGCCCGGCGCGCCGTCATTACCCGCCACCCACGGATCGCCTTTCAGCCGGCTGCTGGAAAACCAGAAAACGACGTTAAGCGGAGGTCCTGTCTGCGCGTCTGCCTGCTGCTGCGCGTGAGCGATCCGATCCGCCAGATTCTTTTTGAGCGCCTCTCCGCGATCGGCGACATCGAAAATTTGTGACAGTTGAGTGATCTCATTCATGACGGAGTTCAGCGTATAAGGCGTAGTACGCGCGCCGTCGCCGTTCGACATCTCTGTGACGGTTTTGCCCGTGCAGTCAGCAGGGGATATCCATGTTCTGATGCCCAGTTGCTCAAATTGTTCACGCGTGGCCACTTCACCCTGTGGACCGACATGCCAGCTGTACTGCGCCAGTACCAGCTCTGGCTTTTGCGCCACAACCGTTTCAAACCCGGGCGAATTATCAGCAAGGCGCTTCAGGCCTGCGGCCCTGCTTTCAAGCTCGGGCGGAAGCTTGCCGAACCAGACCGAGGTGCCGGCAATCGTTTTTTCCAGCCCCAGCGCCAGCAGAAGTTCAGTTTCGTGCTGTCCAATCGTAACGACGCGAGCGGGCGGCTGCCTGAATGTTTCAGAAACGCCGCAGTTCTCAACGGTCAGTGGCCAGGTGCTGGCGAATGCGGTTGTGCACGAGAAAGCCATGAACGCCGGAGCGAGCATTTTAAACGGAAATTTCATTATCATCTGCCAAGGTAACGTTATAACATAACATTATCAGATTTTTATCTGGCTTTTGTCAATCACCGGCGAGCTTTGTAGCCTGCTGCAGTATCTGTTTTCCCGGCAGGTAGCGCGTGTAAAAAACGCTCTGAAATACCTGGCGTTAACTCAATACACATTTGAGTCAATGACAAGCGCGAAGGTTATGTTATAACATAACAATAAACAAATCTGTCGTCCGGCTTGTTTGTCAGCTCGCTGGCGACCACGAACTCAGCAGTTCATTTCAGGAGAGCATGTCATGTCTGATTGCACGCCACACGCTGGCCAGTTTAAAAAGTTACCTGTTACCGTTCTGTCCGGATTTCTGGGCGCAGGGAAAACGACGTTACTGAATCACATTCTGAATAATCGCGAAGGCCGTCGCGTGGCCGTTATCGTCAATGACATGTCAGAGGTCAATATTGACGCAGCGCTGCTCAGAGAGGGCGGCGCAGAACTGTCGCGCACAGATGAAAAGCTGGTAGAGATGAGTAACGGCTGTATCTGCTGCACGCTGCGCGAAGATCTGCTGCTGGAAGTTAACCGGCTGGCGCAGGAAGGGCGCTTCGATAATCTGGTGATTGAATCCACCGGTATTTCTGAACCGCTGCCGGTGGCGGAAACCTTCACATTCGCCGATGACAGCGGCCAGAGCCTCTCCGAAGTTGCCTTGCTTGACACCATGGTAACGGTTGTTGATGGCTACAATTTCCTTCGCGACTATGAGTCTGATGAAAGCATCCAGGCTCGCGGCGAGTCGCTGGGTGAGGAAGATGAGCGCACGGTCGTGGATCTGCTTGTCGACCAGATCGAATTTTGCGATGTGTTGATCCTGAACAAGATAGATTTGATCAGCGAAGCAGATAAAACGCGTCTGATGGCGATTCTGCACTCTCTTAACCCCCGAGCCAAAATCGTTAACGCCGAATTTGGCAGGGTCGCACTGGATAACGTACTAAATACCGGATTATTTGATTTTGACGCGGCGGCTCAGGCGCCGGGCTGGCTCAGGGAGCTACGGGGCGAACACACGCCTGAAACAGAAGAGTATGGCATTCATAACTTCGTCTTTCGCGCCCGTCGTCCGTTTCATCCGGACCGTTTCCTGAACGTGATTGAAAACGATATGAAAGGCATTGTGCGATCGAAAGGCTTTTTCTGGCTTGCCAGCCGGCCCGGATATGCCGGCTCCTGGTCTCAGGCGGGAGGCGTGAGTCGTCAGGGGCTGGCAGGCATGTGGTGGGCCAACGTGCCGCAACAGCACTGGCCGGAAGATAGAGAGTCACGTGATTACATCATACAAAACTGGGCTGAGGATACCGGTGATGCGCGACAGGAGCTGGTCTTCATTGGCATCGGTATGGATGAACCTCAGCTTCGGCTGAAACTGAACAGCGCGCTGTTAACCGACGAAGAGATGCAGGCCGGGTCTGACAGCTGGGCAACGCTTCACGATCCTTTCCAGCCCTGGTTCAACTGATTACAGAAAGCTGGCTCAGGGCCAGCTCTTCTGATTTGCTGCTGCCCTAAGGGGATATGGTTTTTGGTCTGTAATTTGATCGCGATTGAGTGCTACTGGTTTGATCCAGTGCGAAGGATGGTCAGGAAAATTTGCGCCTGTCAGATAAGTTTTGACTATTTTGAATAACAACGTGTTTGCCTCAGGCGCTGCGTCAGAAACTCAGCATCTTAACGAATCGGGTCAGAAAGTAATTAAATGTAATGTGTGATCAGGTAGACGGAAACTCCATTTGTAATCGATTACTTTATGCATATTCAAAAATGTAATCGATTACTTTAGGGCGTGAGGAGAGTATGACTACTACAGCAACAGGCAGGGAGGAGGCAATGGCACAACAGCGTTTACTGATCCCTCGCCTCTCATTGATGATGTTCATGCAGTTTTTTATCTGGGGAAGCTGGTCCGTTACGCTCGGGCTGGTGATGGCGCAGCATAATATGTCGTTGTTGATTGGTGATGCTTTTTCAGCAGGGCCGATAGCCTCGATCCTGTCTCCTTTTGTGCTGGGCATGCTCGTAGACCGGTTCTTTCCTTCGCAAAAAGTCATGGCGGTAATGAATCTTGCCGGCGCAATGATCCTGTGGTTTATCCCGTCTGCGTTGGTGGCCGGGAACGGTGCGCTGCTCATCGCCCTGTTATTTGGTTATACGCTGTGCTTTATGCCCACCCTGGCGCTTGCCAATAACATTGCCTTTCACAGCCTGGCCCGCAGCGACAAAAGTTTTCCGGTGGTGCGCGTGTTCGGGACGATTGGCTGGATTGTGGCCGGCATCTTTATTGGGTTTGCCGGCATTTCTGCCAGCACGTCGATCTTCACCGTTGCGTCGGTCTGCTCTGTGGCACTCGCGATCTATAGCCTGACGCTACCCCATACCCCGGCACCCGCCAAAGGGTTACCGCTAAAGGTCCGCGATCTGTTCTGCGCGGATGCGTTTGCACTGCTTAAAATCCGGCACTTTTTTGTGTTCGCGCTGTGCGCCACCCTGATCTCTATTCCACTGGGCACATACTATGCCTATACCGCCTCATGGCTGGCAGACGCCGGCGTGTCAAATGTCAGCACCGCGATGTCCTTCGGTCAGATGTCTGAAATTTTCTTCATGCTGGTGATCCCATTACTGTTCCGCCGCCTCGGCGTGAAATACATGCTGCTGGTCGGGATGCTGGCATGGTTCGTGCGCTATGCGCTGTTTGCGATGGGTATGAACGATGAGGGCCGCGCGCTGATCTACCTGGGCATTCTGCTGCACGGTGTCTGCTACGACTTCTTTTTCGTGGTGGGGTTCATCTACACCGACAGGATCGCTGGCGAAAAGGTCAAGGGGCAGGCGCAGAGCATGGTAGTGATGTTCACCTACGGCATTGGCATGCTGCTGGGCTCACAGATTTCTGGCGCACTTTACAACAACCTGGTTGCCGGCCAGGGCACGGCAGAAAACTGGGCAACGTTCTGGTGGGTCCCGGCTATTGCAGCAGCGGCGATCGCCATTCTTTTCCTCTTCTCCTTTAAATACCGGGATGAAGCGGTTTGATTAACCGGAGGTGTACGTGAAAACGTTAAAAGGACCTGGCATTTTTCTTTCGCAGTTTATCGGACAACAGGCTCCGTTTAATTCGCTGGAGGGGCTGGCGAAATGGGCTGCAGACCTGGGATATCGGGCATTGCAGATCCCCTGTAATCATCCGGCCATTTTTGACCTTGAGCGCGCTGCAGCCAGCCAGTCCTATTGCGATGAGGTCACGACATTACTGGCAGGATACGGTCTGGAAATCAGCGAGCTTTCAACGCATCTGGAAGGACAGCTGATTGCGGTTCATCCTGCGCATGATGCGGCATTTGATGGCTTTGCGCCGGAACACGTACGCGGAGATAACGCAAAGCGCACGGCCTGGGCTATTGAGACGGTAAAAAAGGCTGCGGCGGCTTCGGCAAAGCTGGGGCTGCGCGCGCATGCAACCTTTTCCGGTTCGCTGGCGTGGCCCTATGTCTATCCCTGGCCGCCGCACAATCCGGCTCTGCTGGAAGAGGCGTTCGCCGAACTGGCGCGCCGCTGGCTGCCGGTTCTGGAAGAGTTTGATCGTCACGGCGTTGATCTCTGTTACGAGCTTCATCCGGGTGAAGACCTGCACGATGGCGTGACGTTTGACCGTTTTCTGGCGGCGGTGAATTATCATCCACGCTGCAACATCCTGTTCGATCCCAGCCATCTGTTGCTGCAGCATATCGACTATCTGCAGTTCATTGATATTTACCATCAGCGCATCAAAGCGTTTCACGTGAAAGATGCCGAGTATCTGCCTAACGGTCGCAGCGGCGTGTACGGCGGCTATCAGCGCTGGATCGATCGTGCCGGGCGTTTCCGCTCACCGGGCGACGGTCAGGTTGATTTCAAAGGGATCTTTAGCAAGCTGGCGCAGTACGACTACGACGGCTGGGCGGTGCTGGAGTGGGAGTGCTGCCTGAAAGAGAGCGACACCGGCGCACTTGAGGGAGCCGAATTTATTCAGCGCCACATCATTCCGGTTGCCGATCGCGCATTTGACGACTTCGCCGCACGACAACAGGATACCGCCGGAGTGCGCGCCCAGCTGGGTCTGAAATAAGAGGGGATTTAAGTGATTAACACAGGGATTATCGGCACCGGTTTTATCGGACCGGCGCATATTGAGGCGTTACGCCGTCTTGGCAACATTAACGTGGTGGCCATCTGTGATACCAGCCAGAGCGCGGCCGAGGCGCGTGCAGCAGAGCTGAACGTGCCGCACGCCTACAGCGACGTCGCGGCGTTTTTACAGCATGAAGGGCTGCACGCTGTGCATAACTGCACGCCAAATCATCTCCATGCAGCAATAAACCGGCAAATCATCATCGCCGGCAAACATGTTTTCTCTGAAAAGCCTCTGTGCATGACCATGGATGAAGCGCGTGAGCTGGTTGAACTGGCTGAAAAGGCGGGCGTGGTAAACGGGGTCAGCTTTGTCTATCGCCAGTTTGCCATGGTACAGCAGGCAGCCAGTATGGTGCGCTACCAGCAGCTGGGGCGTTTGTTTTCGGCTCAGGGTAGCTACCTGCAGGACTGGATGCTGGAAGAGACCGACTATAACTGGCGCGTGGATGCAGAAAAGGGCGGCGCCTCGCGGGCCGTAGCGGATATCGGTTCGCACTGGTGCGATACCATTCAGTTTGTCACCGGACGTAAAATCGTGGAGGTGATGGCCGATTTATCGATAGTCTGGCCCACGCGCAAAGCCAGCCTGGCTGCCGCCGGCACTTTTGGCACGCAGAACGAGGAGGCACAATATGAGTCCCGCGAGGTCACCACAGAAGACATGGGCTTTGTGCTGTTCCGCTTTGATGACGGCAGTAAAGGGAGCTTTAGCGTCTCGCAGGTTTCAGCCGGTCGCAAAAATCGCCTCAGCCTGGAAGTGAATGGCAGCCAGGCGTCGCTGGCCTGGGATCAGGAAACGCCCCAGCAGCTGTGGCTGGGATACCGGCATAAAGCTAACCAGCTTTTGTCAGACGATCCTGCCCTGATGAATCCTGACGTGGCCCGCCGCGCACGTTTTCCCGGGGGGCATATCGAAGGCTGGCCGGATGCGTTCCGCGCCATGATGCAGCAGTTTTATCAGGCAGTGGAGCAGGGAAGAGCGCCTGCTCCGCAGGATACCACCTATGCCACCTTTCGCGATGGTGCTCAGGTGATGGCGATCGTTGAAGCCATCGTGCAGAGTCACAGGGAACAACGCTGGGTCAGCGTTAATTGCTGATACACAACCCGGTCCGTCCTGCACAGACCGGGTTAACTTATTGTTCGCGCGGTTTTATGGTAGCCTGTGTGCTATATGTTTCGGTCCGGATCCTTCCATGTCCATTCAAAAAATCGCCCGTCTGGCGGGTGTTTCCGTTGCAACGGTGTCACGCGTATTAAACAACAGCGATACGGTTAAAGACGCCAACCGCGAAAAAGTGCTTCAGGCCATCAAAGCGAGTAATTATCAGCCTAACCTGCTGGCACGCCAGTTGCGCACCGCGCGCAGCTCAATGATTCTGGTTATGGTGTCCGACATTTCGAATCCGTTTTGTGCCGAGGTGGTCAAAGGCATCGAAGAAGAGGCCGAGAAGAACGGTTACCGCATTCTTCTGTGCAATTCCGGTTCGGACATTGAGCGCTCCCGTTCCAGCCTGCAGCTGCTGTCGGGGAAAATGGTTGACGGTATCATTACCATGGACGCTTTTAGCAAGCTGCCGGAGCTGAGCCATCTGATTGCTGATACGCCCTGGGTTCAGTGCGCAGAGTATGCTGATGCCGGTGACATATCCTGCGTCGGCATTAACGACAGCGAGGCATCACAGCAGGTGGTGGGTTATCTGGCGGATCAGGGTCGCAGACGTATAGCCCTGATAAATCACGATCTCAGCTATAAATATGCGCGCCTGCGCCAGCAGGGATATCTGTCTCAACTGGACGAGCACAATCTGGACTGGCAGGGCATCAGCTATGCCAGTGAACTGAGTTTCAGTGCAGGCAGGCAGGCAATGATGACTCTGCTTGCCGCTGATGAGATCCCTGATGCGGTATTTGCGGTATCAGACACGCTGGCCGCGGGTGCAATGGCGGCAATACAGGCCTCTGGTTATAGCGTGCCCGGTGACATAGCGGTAGCCGGGTTTGACGGCACTGAGCTGGCGGAGATGATCTCGCCGCCGCTGACCACGCTGGCACAGCCCTCGAGGGATATTGGCCGTGAAGCTTTCAGGCTGATTCAGCAGAAGATAGACCAGCCTGACTCCGCGGCGCAACGCGTCATTCTGCAGGGCCACCTGATTAAGCGAGCCAGCGCATAAACAATCTTAATGCGGCTGTTTTTGCAGTGCGGCCCGGAGGTTACGCAGTGACGTGCTGATAATGCTCCACGCGTCTTTTGGTTTGTCATGCTCAATGATAAACCACTTTACGCCGCTGTTTTTGGCTGCAGGCAGAATGGCTGACCAGTCCAGTAATCCCTCACCCAAGGGCGCAAAGTTCATTTCATCGTCCCGGATGCCGATTGAGGCATTGTCTTTAGCGTGAATGGCATAAACCCGTCCCGGATAGGCTTTGAGAAAACGAAGCGGATCCTGACCACCGCGCGATACCCAGGCTGCGTCCATCTCAAGTTTGAGATTATCCGGTGAAGAGTGATTCAGGATAATTTCCAGTGCCGTTACACCCCCATATTTTTTCATTTCAAAGTTATGATTGTGGTAAGCAAGTTGCAGGCGATCATGGCGCAGTTTTGCTCCCATCGCATCCAGACGTCTGGCAAAGTCGATCCAGCCCTGAGAACTGTCAGGACGATCCTGCGGCTCAATCCATGGGACAACGATAGTGCTATTGCCAACTGATTTATTAAAGGCGACCGTTTCGGCGTAATTTGTTTCCAGTGCTGAAAGCTGCACGTGCGCTGAGGTAACGGTAAGATCGTTCTTTTTCAGCAGGGAGCTTAACTGTTTAGCGCTGAGGCCGTGCGTTCCGACTATTTCTACGTGCTTAAACCCGGCATCATGCGCCATGGCAAATTGTTTTTCTGCCGGACCGGCATTGCGCAGGGTATACATCTGCAGAGCGATACTGTCATCCACATTCACTGCCAAAGCAGCAGTGGAAGTCATTGCTGTTGAAGCCAGAAGGCAGGTGCTAAAGACTAAGTGACGAAGCATAATTTTTCCCGCTTCCAAAAAGTAATCGATTACAAAAGTAACGCAAAAAGTAATCGATTACTTTTAGAATGCGCAACGGATACAAAAATTGTGACTGAACTCATATCTCTAAAGCAGGGTGCTTTCGGAAATTTGCGGCAGCGTGATTTTCCGGTATTTAAAATTGCGCGTCATCACATCATTCTTATCCAGATTTTTCGGAGAATGGCAGGCCTTCCATCCATGTTCCTGAATCCACAGAATCTGAACAGGCCTTTCGGGGCCTGGTTATCTGGCAGAGTATTGCGTCTGCCTGCTCAGAAATAGTTCGATAGTGTGCCGCTGTACACCTGTATAACAGGCTCTATTTTACCTTCAGGCACTCTTTCGCCGCTAATCCTGTTAGCTTCAGGATGATAACCCGCTCAGTGAAACTTTTAATGCTTCAAGAAAAAGCGTTACGCGGCAGGGAAGATAGCGTTTAGTTGGCAATAGTGCCCAAATTGCCAGCATGTGTGGCTCTGCATCTTTCAGCGGTATTTCGATAAGCTCGCCTTTCGCCAGCTCCTGCTCAACATCAACTTTTGTCAGCTGAGCAATTCCGGCCCCTGCTTTACACATTGATCGTACACCCTCAACGCTATTACAGGTGAATCGTGGGTCAAAAACATAATTTATGGTTGCGGTATTCTGTATAAACGTCCATTGCGCCACCATTGCCGTTTTGAGACACCAGTGATCAGAAAGGTCTGCCAGAATTACAGGCTGGCCATATTGCGAAATATATTCTGGTGATGCACAAAGGATACGCGGGTTATTACTGAGTTTATGTGCAATCAGATTGGAATCTTTGAGTGGTGCCACTCTTATCGCTACGTCATAACCTTGCCCTACAATATCAACCACGTCATCGCTAAGGTTGAGATCGATTTTCAATTTTGGATTTTTTTTCATCAATTCCGGAAGCAGGGGCAGAATGTTGCGCCGGCCAATACCTGACGGAGCCGACATCTTTAGCAAGCCTGATGCCCCGGCAATTTCATTATTGAACATGACCCGGGCGCTTTGTTCCGCCTCGGTGATAGTTCTGGCGTAGGGAAGAAACTCTTCACCTTCACTGGTTAGCGACACAGCGCGGGTGGTGCGCTGAAACAGCCGTACGCCCAAATCCTTTTCAAGCTGAGCAAGGTGCCGGGAAACGGTCATTGCGCTCATGCCCAGTCTTCGCGCAGCCCGGCTCAGGTTACAGGTTTCAGCAAGAACGATGAATAATTCAATATGCTTTACATTCATTATATCTGATTCCGTTATACAGTGATGCTTTAAGTCGCGTTTATATTCTCCTTCAGTCTCTATTATAATGGCATTCATTATAATTAACTGAGAGTATTTTCCATGCCACATACTTCACTGTTCGATACTGCTTCTATTGGAAATGTCATATTTAAAAACCGGATTATGGTCGCTCCCATGACGCGTATTTCCGCTTCGGAAAGCGGTGTGCCGGGAGAAAAGATGCTGAATTACTACACCCGGTTTGCGCGCGGTGGATTTGGCGCCCTGATTACTGAGGGTATCTATATCGATACGGCATGGTCGCAAACCTATGCGTTTCAGCCGGGCATAGTTAATGATGAGCAGATATCAGGCTGGAAACAGGTTGTCAGGCATTCTCATAACGCCGGTGCGCGCATTATTGCTCAGCTGATCCATGCTGGCGCGCTGTCTCAGCACAATATTTATCGCCCTGGTACCGCGGCGCCTTCAGCCATAAAACCTAAAGGTCAGCAGCTGGAGTTCTATCATGGTTCTGGTGAGTACGGCATACCTGAGGCACTGGGTGAACAGCAGATTCAGGCAATTATCACCAGTTTTGCTGATAGCGCCGGGCGGGCCGTGAGCAAGGCCGGATTCGATGGAGTGGAGATTCATGCGGCTAATGGTTATCTGCTTGACCAGTTCCTGACAGATTATACCAATGCGCGCAGCGATGAATGGGGTGGGACACTCGAAAATCGTCTGGCTATTACGCTAAGCGTTATCCGCGCGGTGCGCAAAGAAATCGGTACGGATAGCGTGCTGGGCGTCAGAATTTCGCAGGGAAAAGTAAATGATTTTCATCATAAATGGAAAGAGGGTGAGAGCGGAGCCAGAACAATTTTTACTCTGCTTGCCGCAGCCGGCGTCGATTACATTCATATAACTGAATACAAATCGTGGTTGCCTGCGTTTGAAGATGGTCAGAGAAGCCTTGTTGAAATTGCGCGGGAAGCGGCTCCGGATACTGTGATTATCGCTAATGGCGGCCTTGATGATGGTAAGCTGGCAGAACAACTGCTCGGTATGGGCGCTGATTTTGTTGCTATCGGTAAGGCTGCGCTGGCTAATCCTGACTGGCCTCACAAAGTTGAGAGCAATTTACCGCTTGAGAGTCTGCCTGAGGATATTCTTTCGCCAGTTGCGGACATAAAGGAAAAAGAACAGATCTGATATTCAATCTGCGCAGGTGATATCAGAAGATAAATAGTGGATGACGGAACAAAGAAAACTATCGGTTTTTTTGAGATGCATGGCATCTTTACGCGTCCGTGAGCAGGTTGCCCCTGCTGAATGAGTAAACGTTCTGTCTGAAAAGTCCGGGTCTTATTACCAGGGAGGCACGGACTGATATAAAACCTGCCTGTTCAGTTGATTAATATAAAATATCTTCATTGTATTTTTTAACACGAGCTGTTTTTTTTGCGGCTCGCTTTAAATGATCTTATCGTGACCTGTCTCCAATAGATTTCGCGGAATTTAGCGCGGTAAAATCTCCTCTCTTTATCACTGTCTATACTGATTAATACACTTCTGATTTCCCTGCATGGCTGCGTATGGTTAATAGCCAGACGTCAGCCAGCACCGTGCAGGATGGTGCTGCAGGCCAGAGCGCAGCGGGCGGCAAACTGAGCGCCAGCGATGAAAAAGCGCTGAAGGATATGGCGCAGGCCAATATCAATGAAGTCGCTGCCGGCAAAATTGCGCTGACGAAAGCGGAAAGCAGCGAAGTGAAGGCCTATGCACAAAAAATGGTAGACGATCACAGCGCTGCGCTGACCAAAGTTCAGACGGTCGCCGGGCAAAAAGGCGTAACGCTGCCGACTGAACCGGATGCGAAGCACAAAACGATGGCCGCTCAGCTGGAAAAACAGAGCGGTGCCGCATTTGACAAGATGTATATGACTAACGCCGGCACGAAAGATCACAAGATGGTGCTGTCGACCCTGCAGCGTGACGCCAAAATGATTAAGGATCCCGATGTCAAAGCACTGGCTGACGCACACACGCCGGTTGTTGAAGAGCATCTGAAGTCTGCCGAACAGATGTCACAAGCCGGTAAATAACTATCTTGCGCGCTCCCGCAACCTGCGTTGATGGCGTTGCGGAAAAAAGCGCTGATGAGTGTCAGTTATGAAGAGCAGGCGCGGCGCTTATTCGTTAAGTCGCCGCCTGATATCCGCCTGGCTGCAGTCCCATGCTGACACTCACCTGCAGGCTATTGTGTTCACCATCTTTATTGGCCTGATTCTCTCATCGGCTTTCTCTGCGCTGGTGGTTTACGCTCAGGAAATTGTCCCGGGTCGTGCAGGGATGGTCACCGGGCTCATGTTTGGCGTCAGCGGGCTCGCCGCCGCCGGTCCTGGCAAGATGGCAGATATATACGGCATTGAGTGGGTTTATGGCCTGTGTGCTTTCCTGCTGCTGCTGGGCTGTTTATGCCGGATAAAAAGCGCGGCCGGTAATACCCTATAAGCGAGATTGCTGAAAAAGGGACAAACCGGGCTATTACCCGGTTCTATCGTTGGTATAACCGCTCGCACGCGGCATATCTACTGGCGGGTATGGCTGACGGACCAGATGAGATAAAACAATTAACGTCCTGTTCACACATCCTGTTCGCGCAACGTTTTACCAACATTGCCACCCGGATGAACGTTCAGCAGCCGCTTCTGATCGAAGCCGTTACGCAGCATAATGTTTCCGCACAGCGCATCAAACACCGCCAGCACCAGCACAATAGAGGTAGTGGCTAACATATTAAGCGGGTCGATTTCACGCTGGATATGTGTTTTAACCACCAGCGTGGCGGCGCGGGCAATGGCTGAGTCCGGGTTCTCCGTCACGCTAATAATCGTCACGCCTTTGGTTTTAAGCGTCGGTAGCAGGCGCGTCAGTTCTTCAGAGTTGCCGCCTCGCGATATCAGGATCATCAGGTCGTTGCTGCGCATGAAGCCCAGATCGCCATGGGCCGCATCGGTAGCGCTGAGATACACTGCCGGCTGCTCGACGCATGCCAGCATGTGGGCGATTTTTCGGGCGGCGATGCCCGAGGTGCCAACGCCCGTCACGGCAATTTTTCCCTTGCAGCCGGTGATCAGCATCAGCAGCTGCTGCCAGGTCGCGGCATTGAGATGACGCTGCAGCGCCAGCAACTCCTGACTGTAGGTCTGCCAGCCCTGACACGCCAGGGCAAATTCTTCATCCGCATTCATTGCGTTTCCCCCTGCATCAGATGCCGGTATTTCATACTGTCATGATACATCTCATGGAAGACGCGATACTTACGATCGTAATACTCTTTGATTTTGTTTGTCTGTGGCGTGATGGTCTTACCAATGCGGCTCATGGCAGCCATCGCTTCTGGCAATGATTCATAAGCGCCCGCCGCGACGGTGCCCATCATTGCGCTGCCAAGCAGCATCGCTTCACTCTCTTCCGGCAACAGCATTGCGCAGCCCGTCGCATTGGAATGCTCCTGCACAAAGATTGGGTTTTTGATGCCGCCACCACACGCCATCATAGTATCAATGCAGTAACCATTCTGGTTCATGGTTTCAATAATGTGGCGAGTGCCGAGCGCCAGCGCCTGAATGGTGGCGAGGTAATGCAGCGCCATATCTTCCGGCGTACGTGATAATTTCAGGCCCGTCAGCGTGCCAGTCAGCGTCGGGTTGGCGCGCGGTGAGCGATTGCCGTGAAAATAGGGCAGCATATGAATGTCTTTAGTCAGAAACGCAATATTCTCTGATTCGCCCGCCATGCTGCGCAGAATGCCGTTGAGAACCTCATAGATGTTTTTACCGCTGTCTTTACCCTGTTTAAGCAGATCCTGATAGCAGGGATGCGACTGAATCACATGATCAATCAACGCGCCGGTAGTGGATTGTCCGCCTTCATTCAACCAGTAATCCGGCAGAATTGCCGAATAATACGGCCCCCAGATGCCGCCGATATAGCGCGCGCTACGCGACATCGCCATATGCGCCGTAGATGTGCCGCCAATGAGTGCGATGCGGTTGTCAAAATCCGCTGATTCGCCGGATACACCACTGGCGCCAAGAATGCCAAGACTGCCTGCGTGAGCATCAATAATCGAGACGCTGACTGCGGTACCCGCTATCAGTCCCATCTCTGCGGCAGCGCGCTGTGTCAGCCCATGCCCCAGCGGCTCACCCATAGCTTTCACTTCGCTGCCGATTTTTGATGCGTTGTTTTCCAGCAAATCGTCCAGACCGATCTGACGAAAATAGCCGGGATCCCAGCGGTCTTCGTGACCGATATATGTCCATTTGCAGACGGTGGAACATATCGAGCGCGTGGGGTCCTGCGTGGCGCGCCAGGTAAGAAAATCAGGCAGGTCGAACAGATGTCCGACGTTGCTCCAGGTGGTCGGCATGTGCTGTTTTAGCCAGAGCAGTTTGGGTGTCTGCATCTCCGGAGAGATAATCCCGCCGACAAACTCCAGTACGCGATGGCCGGTGGCATTGATGCGTTCTGCCTGAGTGATGGCGCGATGATCCATCCATACAATAATATTTTGTTCACTGCGTCCTGATGGGCTGACAGTCAGGGGATTGCCCTCTTTATCCAGCACCACCAGCGAGCAGGTCGCGTCAAAACCGACGCCTTTCACCTGAATCGGGTTAATATCCGCCTGACTGACTACGTCTCTTACCGCGTTACAAACGGCCTGCCAGATCTCGTCGGAAGATTGCTCAACAAAATCGGCTTTCGGGCGGTATAATGTGATCTCACGGCTGGCCTGACCGAGCATACGACCACTCATATCGAAAACCCCTGCGCGGGCGCTGCCGGTTCCTACGTCTACGCCGATAAAATAACTCGCCATGTTCTTTCCTTTTTTTAGAAAGCTTTCGCTTATGATTTTCTGTTTTGCAGAGCGATAAACAGGATCAGAACGCATCCCCACAGCGCCATGGTCAGGTAACTGCTGACGCCCATCAGATTCAGGCCGCTCTCCAGCATTTGCAGAACGATTAGCGCCAGCACCAGCCCGAGGACCCGGCCAAAACCGCCGTCAGGGTTAATTCCGCCGAGCACAGAGGCCAGAATGGTCACCAGTAAATAGGCATCGCCGTAACCCGCTTTCGCCGAGTTAAATTTGGACATCATCAGCAGTGCTGCACCCCATCCGAGCAGCGCCGAAAGCACGTACACTGCGATGGTGACTTTGTGCGTATTAACACCGCTAAAGCGCGTAGCCTGTTCATTGGAGCCCATCAGATACAGGCTGCGACCCAGCGTGGTATGTTCCAGCAGGACCCACAGCAGCAGTGCTACCAGCAGGAATAACAGCAGCGCAACCGGAATGCCCATCAGGCTACCGTTACTGAGATACTGAATGGCCGCTGGAAAACCGGAAAGCACTGTGCCGTTGGTCAGCAGAATATTCAGCCCGGCGATAAGTGTCATAGTACCGAGCGTCGCCAGAATCGGCGAAACGCCGATATATGCGATCAGCGCACCATTGAGCACGCCAATGACCACCGCTACGGCCAGTCCGGCGAGCATCGCCAGTGCGAAATAGTGCGGCTGGTCAGGGTGGGCCACCAGAATGGCCGCCATCACCAGCGAACAGGCATTGGCACCGGCGATGATCGAAAGGTTGATACCGCCGGTAAGCATGGTAATGCCCATCCCCAGCGCCAGCATGCCCAGAATCGGTAACTGTGAAGCGATTGACTGGAAATTGCCGACGCTGTAGAAGCTGCCGCCCAGCGTGAACGAAAACAGTACGGCAACGGCTACGATAATCAGTAACTGCAAACGAATGATGCGGTCGCCGGGGAAGAGTCGGTTTATGGTTGTCATGTCACATTCCCTTTGCCAGTTTGCGTTTTTCATTCCACGCGGTGCTGCTGATGCTGACCAGAATGATTACGCCGCTGAATACCTGATGCCAGTAAGCTGAAATGCTGAGTAAGGTCAAACCATTCTGCAGGAAGGCCAGCAGCATCACGCCCAGAATGGTGCCGGTCAGCGAACCACGCCCGCCGGTCATGCTGGTACCGCCTAAAACTACAGCGGCAAGGACCGTCAGCTCATAACCGAGCAGGGAGTTAGGCGCGACTGACTGAGTGATTTGCGCCTGCACCACGGCAGCAATTCCCGCCAGCAAACCCATAAAACCGTAGACGTAGAAATGCAGCCGCAAAATATTCAGACCAAGACGCGAAGCAGCATCACGATTGCTGCCCATAGCGTAAATCTGGCGACCCACGCGGGTCCGGTTCATCAGTACCCCGGTGGCGATGATCACCCCCAGCAGGCTGAGAAGCGGCAGAGTGAGGCCATAGTCGTAGCCATCGGCGGCGGTGAAGGAGAACCAGTTAATGCCGTTCATAAACCAGTCGGGTAAACCGTACAGCCAGGTGCCGTTAGTGAGATACACCAGCAAACCGTAGAACAGGTTCAGTGTGGCGATGGTGATGATGATGGCTGGCACGCGCAGCCAGTAAACCAGAAAACCGTTGACCAGCCCAAGTAGCAAACCGGTACCCATCGACAGAGCAAATGCCAGTGGGAAGCTGCCACCGTGATGGATGATGTAACTCGCCATAACGTATTGGCCGATGGAGGTTACGGCCGGGAAGGAGATGTCGATACCTCCGGCGATCAGCACCACAAACAGACCGCAGGCCAGAATGCCGAGAATGGCGTAGCTGGTGGCGACGTCCGTCAGGTTACCCAGCGTCATAAATTCGCTGGTGCGGACGCTCAGACCAATCACCAACAGCAGAACCAGTAATCCCAGCCAGAATTCGTGCTGTGAAAACAGTTTCGAGAGCGATTTATTACCCATTTATCACCTCCGCAATCTGCGCTTCGCTGCTCTGATGCGGCGCAAATTCCGCTACCAGTTTACCTTTGCGCATTACCAGCACGCGATGGCTGTTGTAATACGCTTCCGGGATCTCATCGCAAATCATCAGCACCGCCATGCCGGACTCCGCCAGATCGCGTGCGATGCGGTAAATTCCCTCTTTGTTGGCAATATCCACACCGACCGTCGGCGAATCGAGGATCAGGATACGTGGCTGCGTCGCCACCCATTTGGCGATGGCGATACGCTGTGCATTACCGCCGGAAAGCGTCTTCACGGGTAAACTGCTGTCCGAAACTTTAATGTTCAGATCGCGGATCAGCTCTTTCACCACCAGGGCGGCTTTGTGATGATCCATCAATCCTGCGCGGGTGTGCAGCTTGTCGAAAATGGATACCAGCGTGTTATCGTAAATGGATTGCTCCATTATCAGCCCCTGCGTCAGGCGGTCTTCTGACACATAGGCAATACCGTGCCGGATAGCGTCACGGTTTGAGTGGAGTTTCACCGCATTACCGTTGATGCGGATCTCGCCGTTGTCTGGTTGACTCATGCCAAACAGACTCAGGCAGAGTTCCGTACGCCCTGAACCGAGCAGACCAACAATCGATGCGATCTCGCCCTGGCGCAGCGACAGCGAGATATCATGATACTGACCCTTGCGGCTCAGATGGCTGATCTCCAGTAACGGCGTAACTTCGGCAGGTGCCCGGTGCGGCAGGTGGCTGTAGGTAAAGCGCTGACCGGTCATCAGGAACGCCAGCTCGTTGCTGTCGAGATCGCTCGCCGGCCAAGTGCCGACCAGTTTGCCATCGCGCATTACGCTGATGCGGTCAGCCACTTCCATTACTTCATCCAGACGGTGGCTGACAAACACCACACAGATACCGGCGGCTTTCAGCTCGCTCACTACCCGCAGCAGGCCATTAACCTCGGTTCGGGTCAGTGAGGCCGTCGGTTCATCCATGATCACCAGCGTGGCATCAGCGGCGATTGCACGGCATATTGCGACTAACTGACGGTCGGCGATCGAAAGTTTTTCTACTTTACGATCCGGATCCAGAGAAACGCCGACGCGTTGCATCGCCGCTACAGCCTTTTTGCGCATTGACTCACGATGTACCCAAAAATCACCGCCCGGGAGATAACGGTTAATAGCAATATTTTCGGCTACCGATAAATTTGGAAAGAGGGACAGATCCTGATAAATAACCTGAATACCGTACCAGGAAGAGAGCTGCGGCGTCAGGGTATGAAATAGTTTTCCGTCCAGCGTAATCGTCGCACCTTTTTCCGGCTGATAGACGCCGGAAATGACTTTAATTATCGTGCTTTTACCACAGCCATTCTGACCGGCCAGACAATGTACTTCGCCTTTATTAAGCGTCAGGCTGACATTATCCAGTGCTAATACGCCGGGGAATTTTTTACTGATCTTCTCAAGACTGATAAAGGCTTCAGCAGGGGCAGGGGGCGCGTTGTGCATATCCATCACAGGTCCTTAAGCATACCGGTTATATTCGGGCTGGGGCTTTGGCTGCATTTACTCCTGCGGATCACTGACGGATGTGATCGCAGGAATTCATGCACACCCAATCCGGGCTATACAGGATATAGGTTTTCAATCTCTCAGTAGAAATTCAGATACAGCACAGCATACAACGCCGTATCTGTTTCTATTTGCCTGGTGTAGCGCGGGAGATAATATATCTCCGGAAAATAAAATAATTAAAATGACCCATCAAAAGCCAAGTGATTTCGCATTCTCTGGTGTGACTTCAAGAATTTTATTAAAGCGGATCACTTTTTTGTCCATATCTACATCGGCTTTGCCCAATTTTTCGATACTCAGCTCTTTAGTCACTTCTTTACCCTGAAGCAGCTGATCGGCAACTGTCACCAGGGCGTAACCGGCATCTTTCGGATCCCACAGCAGAACTTTCTTAATATCACCGCGCATCAGGTAAGGAGCCGCCTGGCCTGGCATAGCGATACCGACAACTGCAATTTTGTTTTTTGCACGTTTCTGCTGAATAGCCTGACCGGCACCGATAGGACCGAGCGAGCCGAAACCGATAATCCCCTTCAGGTCAGGGTAGGTTTTCATTAAATCCAGCGTGGTGGAGTATGACTTATCAATATTTTCGGCCACCGGCAGACGTGAAGTCACTTCATGCATGTCCGGATACTTCTCTTTCTGATATTTAATCGCAGCATCCGCCCACGCATTGTGCAATGGCACGGTCAGAGAGCCGACATAAATGGCGTAACCCCCTTTGCCACCCATATCTTTTGCCAGCTCATCCATGTTGGCCTGAGCATATTTCTGGCTGTCGATGGTTTCGACATCCCACTGGCCAATTTGCTGATCCGGCGATTCATGCGTTAATACCACGATGCCCTGATCGCGGGCTTTTTTCAGCACCGGTTCCAGCACTTTAGCGTCATTGGGTACCACAATGATTGCGTTAACTTTTTTAGCGATCAAATCTTCAATAACTTTGACCTGCTGGGCCGGATCCGGGGTAGACGCACCGACCTGGTATGCGTTGACATCGAGTTTCTGCGCGGCTTCTTTTACGCCGACCTCCATACGGGTAAACCAGGGAATGCCCGTAACTTTGGCAACGACGGCGATATCGTAAGGTTTGGCGGCAAATGAAGGTGTTGTAAATAACATGCATGCTGAAACCACACATGCACTGACTAATGCGAGGTTAAATTTCATTTCGGTACCTTTCTTATGAGGTTCTGATAAAGGGGACAGGCGACAGCTTTCACATCCACGTTCTGAGATTAACGTAAGGGGGTATCGCTTTTCGCTCGCCCTTGAGCGAAATGTGAGCAATGTCCGCATTTGTTAAATTTAATGGTTTTTTATGTAAAAAATAAGTTATAAAAATCCGTTTTGAGTCAGGTTGCTATTTTACGGGGCCGAAAACCTGTATTTTATTAACATAAATTAATCAATATATTAACAATAAATTAACTTAACGGACCATCGGCGGTGTTTTTATCATCAGTCTGGTAGCGGCTATGCTTTTTATTTGAACAGAGTGTGAACAGGGTCACGAAGGCAGCGGGCAGACCCCGGTTTCGCCTTGCGGCAAACCGGGAAGCGACGTAAACCGTCCGGTTGTGGCGCTAAGCGGACTGACATCGGGCTGATGTCCGCTATGGGCGAGAAGCGGACATCATGACGGTGTGACGTGTGTATTAAGGTATTTACTTTTTCATACAGTGATTATCACCTGAAATATCATCTCATCGATCAGTATCAATCCTGGACAAAGTAGTGGTGCGTCATATGTTTATCGCGTTAGTCTGACCGCCTGGAAGGACCATAAGCAAGAAGCGTTGTATGGAAATTATTTTAATGCGTCATGGAAAGCCCGCTTTTACAGGTTCTGCGAAAGTAACGAGCCGTGAAATGTCCAACTGGATTGCAGATTATGATCGTTCTGATACAGGAGAAGATATACCGCCTGAGTCCAGTGAATCATTGGCGTTCAGCGCATCGTAAATCCTCAGTAGCCCTCTTCCCAGAGCACTTTCTTCCCTGAAAGCATTAGACCTTGAACCGGATGTCATTGATGAGGTTTTCAGGGAAGCAGATCTGCCGGTATTTCCTATGCCCGGTTTCAGGCTATCACCGACCGTATGGGCTGTTTTTTTCCGCGTCATGTGGTTATGCGGCATATCCCGTGACGTAGAGCGCGTCGGAACAGCAAAGAAACGTGCTATTCAGGCTGCGGGTATCCTTGCAGCGTTTGCAAAAAGATCTGACGGTACCGTGCTGCTTATGGGACATGGAGTAATGAATCGGCTAATTGCAAGGGAACTGAGGTCATTGGGTTTTAAAGAATATCGTTGTCAGGGTAGTGGTTACTGAAACGCAAGTAGCTACAGGCTTCAGTAAGTAAATATGGAAAGGGCATATCTGGCCTATTCAGACATTGGAAATGAGTCGTTTCGTTTCCGGCACACAACAAACAGATACAACCGCTACGGTTCGTTTTGATTGAAAATTATACTATCAGTCGTTGTGCTGCTTGTCTGGGGACATGTATGCTTTCTGCCCCTTCTGAATGTTAAGAAACACATATGCTCTCTACGTCAGGATCATCTTCCTGATGCCTTAGCACGCGCTATACCTGCATATGCACGCTCACAATCCGCAACCACAAAGATAACCTGCATCGTCATTTTTACGGCCGGACCGGTGAGAGCTGCTCTACCCAACGCCGGGCCGTGACCGCGTAGTTCTGACATAGAAATCAGCTCAACAGTTTTTCTGTTCTCCGGAGCACGTCATCCAGGGTGTCTAAGCATACAGGAATAGAATCTTTTCTGACTGCAACAGCAGTACCCGGGTCCGGACAGTAGTATGTTCAATTAAGCCATTCAGATATGTTTGCTCACAGCGAACATTCAGGTTTTCTATAATTGATATTGGTTTACGATGCAGTCGCGCACAGCAGGTAATTGTATGATAAAAAAAGCAGATCACGTCGGATTTTCAGTCAGAAGCATTGAAGAGTCATTATTTTTCTGGACTGATATTCTTGGCGGAAAGTTATTACGCGAAGGAAAAATGTCTGGGCCTATCATTGATGAAGTGACAGGCGCAAGGGGCGCTGATGTGCGAATGGCGTTGCTTGAACTGGCTGGCATCAAAATTGAATTACTGCAATACGATAACATCAAACAGCCAGAAGAACCTTCAGTACCTTATATCCCTGGCTATGCTCACCTTGCATTTATAGTTGAGGATATTGATACGCTCTTGAGTAAAGCATCTGAGTATGGCTGGAAGACACCAGGTAAACCTCAGACAATCTTATCAGGCCCCATGCAGGGAACCAGAGTAATCTATTTACAAAGCCCCGATGGACAGACACTAGAGTTGATGGAGCAGGGTCAATAAAGTCCACATCGTGTCACCGCGTACTGGTATGACGCACATGCAGGCGGTCGCCGGGTCAGGCATCATTCTGCAGCGCGACGGCCGGAGCTGCTGAACAGGGCTGGACTATTCAAGGTCAATCACACGCAGTCCTGACCAGCACCGCTCTCCGGCACCGGTTATCAGTACGACGGGCGCCTCACTGAAGCTGCTCAGCAGGGTGCATACCCGGCTCATTAAATCCGTAATCTTTTCAGAACCCACGTAGACGAACTCGTCCGTCGGCAGGGCATACGTGAACCCCCGCCTGCAGACGACGCTTCGTGAAAAACCGTTCTCATGCATGGCAAACATCATCTCAATGTGCGCTTTTTCGGTCTGCTCCTTTAACTCAATCCGGACTGTATAACTGGCCATAGCGATACCTGACAGATGTATAATTTAAGATAACTTAAATTATAGGTATTCCTGAACAAATGACGGGCTATTGAGATATGTCCTAAGCAAATGTGCTTACTGTTCTGAGCCCCCGTCCTGATCAACTCCGGGAGAACTCAGCCCGCTGCGTACCTTAACGTCCGCAAAGAGCGAGAAGCGGACGTTATATCAATGGACGTCATGTCTCAGAGAGGATATGAGAAAACGGCATTAGAACCGATCAGTTATCGCCATCCGGTTATGAGCAATAAATCAAAGGCCAAATATAGCCTCAATTTCAATTGAGAGGTCAGGTGAAAAGAGGCGGCTGACTTCTACGAGCGAGCTGGCTGGCAAGTGATTACCGTAATTTTGGTACAATACTTTGCGTAACTCGTCGATCTCCTCAAAAGAGGTAATGAATATGGTTACTTTGATTAGGGCTGAAAAATCTGTACCTTCTATGCTGATTATTTTCCTGATTTGGCTGAATATTTCCTGTGCCTGTCCAGCAATACCTTTATGTTGAGCACTTGTACCAAACGCAGTCAACCCTGAAATGTAGAGCGTACTGTTATGTTTTACAGAGTGAACATAAGGAGCCTTTACTTCACCTAGTTCGGGATAATTCTTCCGTAACACATTGTTCATAATGAGATCCTTTCCGGAAGTGAGGAAATAACGACCTTACCATCGTCCTCTTAATGTTCAATCTTAATTTTTTAATTATGAAACGTGCAACGTCCGCTTCTGGCACAAAGCGGGCCGATACTGGAGCAACGTCCGCTTTGAGCGAAAAACGGTCGCACTTTAGTCTTGTCTGGACGGAATTGTAACCGGCACTTTTATTACCCATTGTATCCATCCCTTTACGCTCTAACCCATTATGATAAATCTGTTTCTAAACCTGGAATGCTTCTCGTTTATCACGGGAAAAGATAATAAGGATCTTCCTCATGGCAATAAGTATACAAACCCCTCTTATACATTCACTGCCCTTAAGCCAGCATTGTGGATGCCTTGTCTGGCTTAAAATGGAATCTTCCCAGCCGACGGGATCGTTCAAGCTCAGAAGTGCAGAGAACATTTGTCGCCATTATGCGGAAAGGGGCGCAACAGCTTTCATCAGTTCATCGGGCGGCAATGCAGGCATAGCGGTGGCACATTGCGGCCGCAAACTGGGGCTGCCGGTCACTGTGGTTGTGCCGGAAACCACGTCTGACAGGGCAAAACAGCTTATTGAACAGGAGGGTGCAAGAGTTGTTGTGCACGGAAAAGTATGGAGTGAGGCGAACGACTACGCCCTGTCACTGGCGACGGATGACATTATCTGTGTACATCCCTTTGATCATCCACTTTTGTGGGAAGGTATCAGCACAATCGTGGATGAGGTCATCAGCGAAGGGGTAACGCCTGATGCGGTAATTCTTTCTGTTGGCGGCGGGAGCATGCTGTCCGGTATCGCTCAGGGACTGGTGAAACATCAGCTTGGTCATATTCCGGTTTACGCCGCAGAAACCCAGGGTACGGCCTCTCTTCGCGCCTCGCTTAATGCCGGCAGGCTGGTACGTCTTGATAAGGTCAGCGGCATAGCCACGACGCTGGCCGCAAGCCAGGTGTGCGAAAATGTTTTCAATGTGGCCAGCCGTATGGACGTCAGAAGTATGCTGGTTTCAGACCAGGAAGCGCTGAATGCCTGCCGGTGCTTTCTCGATGACCATCGGGTGCTCACTGAGCCTGCATGCGGTGTATCACTCTCACTTTTGTACGACAAAAAAGTCTTATTCAAGCCGGCTGATAATGTACTGGTCATCGTATGCGGCGGGGCCTCTGTCACGCTGGAAGGGATCGCGAGCTGACAGAAGAGCGCATTTATCCTGCCAAAGTTTATGAGCAAAAGGATGGGCGAACTGCCCGGTTAATTAACTTGTTTTAAAGTGAGTTATGCCCTCTTTGGCACAAACAGACTGGCGCGTGGGTCAGGTCCGCTATGAGCGAGCAGCGGACATTTCACTTATGACAGCTGAGGGGTTCTAATACGTTGAACATAACTGACCTATTGCGCTCTTGAAGTCAGGCCAGTGAAGTGTTCCCTCACCATATCCGTTAACTCGAAAATACAATCGAGATGTGTACTATCTGCCACAACCCGACTGCTTACATTCGGATTGCCGCAGTTCCTGAAAAATTCTTCCATACGGCTTACATCAAACAGTTCATCATGCTCAGCAAGCATGATTGTTACTGGAATAGAGATTTCTTTAAGTTGCCTTTCAGGATTACGAGGGGTAAGAGCGTTAGCCATATTAACGCTGTATGTCTGAACAAAGTCAGGCCTTGCATTAATAACCTCACAGGGGAAATTAAGCCTTACTCCTGCACGACGTCCATATAGAAAACCTGCACTCATAGCATTGATTATGAAGCTCAAACGGTTTATCGATGCAAAGGGAGAGGAAAACTCGCGGTTCAGAGCAGGAGGTGAAAAAGGACCTAATGCTGGGGCTAGCAAGATCAGGCTTTCAACAACCCTCGATAGAGAGTATCGGGTAAAGTAATTTATCAGCATACCGCCTCCACTGGAGTGCCCAATCAAGTGAATTCTGGCATCAGGAAAAGAGGTTCGGACATAATCAATGACGACATCCACATCACGCCAGATTTGAACAGGACTGGAAGCTTCTCCCCGGACACCTACCGAACGACCGTGCCCACGGATATCGACGAGACAAACACAGACGGGCAGATCGTAACTCAACTGTCGTGCAAGAATGTCGTAGCCAGCGTCAGAGTTGACCCCGCCACCATGGTAGACAATAAGAACCTCATCAAGGGCTGCCATTGGCCTGTATACCCGGATATATAAATCATTGATCCGGCTTTCGGTGATGTTATCAGAAGGGAGTAATGAAGCGTTAAATTGCTCATAGCGTTCGACAAAACGGGTGAAGTCAATCACGTCCTGAATTCCTTATTCAATCGGATTCACTACCTGTGAATTTGTGTCATGAAGCATGCACGATTTACTGTATGCATGAGAGTCTTTTTTACATAAAAGTGCCTGATGCACCGCCTGAAAAGCCCTCAGCGCGGTTCTGCAGCCCGAAGGCTGTTTTCGGTATTTTTCCTGTCCGAAATACTGACAAATGCCCCTGATAATTCCTGTATATCTGTATGGTTATGCAGTGAAAGCTATTCTCCACGGCTTAGTGCATGCAGATGCCGGAAACGTCCACTTCTGGCACAAAGCGGACAGTGTTTCCTGCCTCACGTATCGTGTTCCGATTAGCCAGAAATATCAGTTTCATTTTCCGGTACGCCAGCTCTGACACGGGTTGCCACCAGACTGGCTGCGAGTATAAAGACGAGGCATAACAGCGCCTGCACCCGAAGGGCAATATGGTTATCAATCAGAACGCCCATGATGACCGGAGAGGCACCACTGGCAAGCACGGTACCCGCCTCAACAGCCGAGCGCACCTTTGCCAGTTGCGCGGGGCCAAACAGCTGTACCCATAGCGCAGTCGCCAGTGTGGACGCAATGGCTGACGATATACCGGTCATGATGAGATAAAACGGCGTGACCCACACGCTGTTACTGAGCCACAGCGCCAGCATGCCAGCGCCCTGCGGCAGCAGAAACCACGGCAACAGACGGCGTGGCGTCAGCCGGTCTATCAGCGGACCAAATGATAACAGGGAAACCGCCTGCGTTATCGCGTAAGCAATAAACCACCCTGCAACCCACGACAGCGCCCATCCTTTCTCCTCTGCCAGACGCGCCTGATGGAAAAAGAACCCTGTGGTGATGAAAGGTGACGCCAGCACTGCGGGCAGAGCAAAAAGCAGATTCCGGTTCTTCCATACTGACGCTTCGCGAACCTTCTCTGCGCCCCGCTTTCTGAACGTCCGCAGCGGCTTTTCGGCAGCGCGCGGAAGGCAGCTGACAGCCAGCGCAACGCCGGCCACCAGAACCGCAGCGTTTATCAGCCAGGCAGTGCGCCATCCCGTCAGAGCGTTAATCTGCACGGCAGCCAACGGAAACAGCGCCTGTGCGAGCGACAGGCCCAGTGCGATAGCACCCAGTGCCTTGCCAGCATCAAGCGGAAACTGGCGCGCAGTCGCCGTCAGGGCGGTATGCACCATCAGGCCTTGTCCGCCGAGGCGAAGCAGGTAAAAGCCTGCACAGAGCGTCCATGCCGCCTGCGCACCGGAGACGAGCAGGCACGCCGTTATCAGCAGCAGGGTAACGGCCAGGGTGAATCGACGGGTAGTGGTGTAGTCAATCAGCCGGCCCGCCCATGTCAGGGTGACGGCACTCATCACGGTGCCCGCGGCATAAAGGCCGCCCAGTCCGCCGTCGCTGAGCCCGAATGCCTGACGCAGGTCCTGCCCGTAAAGCGATACGAAGTAAGTCTGTCCAAAACTCGACATGGCCATCAGTATCGCGCCAAAGGCGAGATGACTGCCGTGCTGATACATAAAGCGAAACAGCTGACGCATGGTATTCCCTGAGCACGGCTGACAAAGGCGCCGCACAAATGAACTGCTCCGGGACTTGTGTTCCGGAGGCTCGTTATGAAAAGGGTCTGCGATTGCAGGCCCGTAACGTTTACCGCAGCATCAGCAGCGGATAACGGCTTTCAGCCAGCATCGCCGTGGTGTGACTGCCGATAAAGAAGCAGCGCAGCCGGGAGTGTCCCCAGGCTCCCATCACGATCAGGTCCGTTCCGTTCTCCTGCGCGTAACGGCACAGCCCGCGCGAGACGGATTCATCCTGTATCAGCCGTGACTCTGCATCAATGCCGGCTGCCTGCAGGATGTGCTGCGCATCATGGAGTGAAGCATCGTCGCCGTTCACCATCACAACATGGCAGGCCAGGCCGCGAAGCAGCGGGCTCACGGTCAGCCGGGTCAGGTTTCGGCGGCTGGCCTCGCTGCCATCCCAGGCAAAAAGTACCCGGGATGGCGCAATAAACGTTTCCGGCACAACCAGCACGGGCGCTTTCTGCAGGCGGATGACGCTTTCCAGCTGGCTGCCCACCGTATGTTCTGCGCCCCGTCGTCCGATCACCATCAGCCTGACGTCATCCAGCCCGGCAAGGATTTCGTCCAGTGCGCCGTGCATCTGCAGCTGGCGTACCTCCGGGCGTCCCGCCCGGGCCAGCCGTTCAGCACAGCCGGCCAGAATAGTTTTCCCCTGCGCCATAAGCAGGCGGCTGCGCTCACCCTCTACGCGCACAAGCGCTTCGGTCAGCAGCTCTTTGCTGTCGATGCCAATGCTGCCGCTCAGGTCAGAGACGGCCGGATGACCGTCTTTTTCCAGCACGTGCAGCAGGGCCAGCGGCGCGGAAAGGCCGGCGGCGGCCCACGCCGCGTAGTCACAGACTGGCCCGGTTGACGGCGAACCATCCACGCAGGCCACAACGGTATTGTTCATAGCTGTAACTCCTGTCAGTTAGTGACCGCCCATCAGTTTTTCCGCTTCTTCCGGCTTGTCATGCACGCCGAAGCGGTCAACGAGGGTACGGGTGGCGTCGTTCATGCCCGGTATTTCTACCTCAGCGCCTTCGCGGCGGAACTTAATTACCGCCCTGTCCAGTGCGCTAACGGCGGTGATGTCCCAGAAGTGGGCGTGCGTGACGTCAATGACCACGCGCTCTGCCGCTTCCCTGAAGTCAAAGTGGCTCATAAAGCGATCGGCGGAGGCAAAAAAGACCTGGCCGGTCACGGTATAGATCCGTGTCTCACCCTCCCGTGACGATCTGACCGTCATAAAGCGTGCTACCTTAGTGGCAAAGTTCAGCGAAGCAATCAGCACCCCGGTCAGCACGCCGAAGGCCAGGTTGTCGGTGGCCACCACCACGACCACGGTTGCCAGCATGACCACGCTGGTCGAGAGCGGATGGCGGCGCAGGTCGGTGATGGATCGCCAGGAGAAGGTGCCGATGGAGACCATGATCATCACCGCGACCAGCGCCGCCATCGGGATCTGCGACACCTGATCGCGGAGGAAAATAATCAGACAGAGCAGCACCAGCCCGGCCGTCAGGGTGGAGAGGCGCCCGCGCCCGCCGGATTTTACGTTAATCACCGACTGACCAATCATGGCGCAGCCCGCCATGCCGCCGATAAACGCCGTGCAGACGTTGGCGATGCCCTGCGCCTTGCACTCGCGGTTTTTATCGCTCGGGGTATCGGTCATGTCGTCCACGATAGTGGCGGTCATCATTGACTCCAGCAGTCCCACCACGGCGAGACCGGCAGAGTAAGGCAGGATAATCAGCAGCGTATCCAGGTTCAGCGGAATGTCCGGAATGAGGAACACCGGCAGGCTGTCGGGCAGTTTGCCCATGTCGCCCACGGTACGCACATCCAGGTGCAGCCACATGGAGATGGCCGTCAGCACCACGATGCAGACCAGCGGGGAGGGAATGGTTTTATTGAGGTATGGAAAAAGATAGATGATGGCCAGGCCGGCGGCGGTAAGCGCATAAACGTGCCAGGTCACGTTGGTCAGCTCCGGCAGCTGCGCCATGAATATCAGAATAGCCAGCGCATTGACGAAGCCCGTCACGACCGAGCGCGACACGTAGCGCATCAGACTGCCAAGCCTCAGGTAGCCGGCAGCCAGCTGCAGCAGGCCGGTTAGCACTGATGCCGCCAGCAGATACTGCAGGCCGTGATCTTTCACCAGGGTTATCATCAGCAGCGCCATGGCACCGGTGGCCGATGAAATCATGGCGGGACGTCCGCCAAAGATGGCCATCACCACGGGAATACAGAACGCCGAGTAGAGGCCGACCTGCGGGTCGACTCCGGCAATGATGGAAAACGCGATCGCTTCAGGAATGAGCGCGAGCGCGACGACAATACCGGCGAGCACGTCACCACGGACGTTGCCCAGCCAGTCCTTACGCGTCGAGGACAGCAGCATAGTAATTTCTCAGATTTTAGATACAGTCAGCCCGTGAGGGCAAAAAATTCAGGGACGAAAAAGCACATCCGCAGACGGGATGTTTTTGAGTGCGCGACTGAAACTACTCAGTGCGACAGGGGAGGATGACGACTCAGGGTGGCGTAAGACGCATGATTTTTGAGTTCTCCTTTACGGCAAAAGGATGCCTTCAGGACTGCAATAAGCCAGCGAAACCCGGCGCGGGGCACTGACGGCGAAGCCTGTCCCTCTCAGGACAGGCACTAAACTATAAACAAAAACGGTGAGAGGTCAACGTTTCAGTAAGCGGAACAGGGCTGCGAACAGCGGTACCAGCGCGTATATTAACCATGTCTGCGCATGTCACCGCAGAAACACATGGAATCAGCCTGGTATTTATATATGAATTTATGCATATGTATTGACGGCATTTGCGCGTAAAGTCACACTGGCTTTTTACGCCAGCTACCCGGAGTTATCATGCCTCAGCTTTTTCCTCTTCAGCTTTTTAAGGGGCTGTCTGACGAAACGCGTTTAAAGCTTGTCCTGCTTTTGCGTGAAAAAGGTGAACTCTGTGTATGCGAGCTGACGCTGATACTGAAAGAGAGCCAGCCCAAAGTATCCCGGCATCTTGCGCTACTCAGAGACAGCGGCCTGCTTATCGACAGGCGTGACGGCAAATGGATCCATTACCGGCTGTCCCCTCACATGCCCGCCTGGGCTGCAGCCGTGATTGAACAGGCTTATCTGTGTCAGCAGGATGACATCCAGCATCTTAGCCGGCAGGCTGAGCGGGACAACGCTACGACCAATGGCAAACCTGTCTGCATTTAAAAATTTACCTATACATATATGCTTTTCCATATTTAACGTTTCTGGTTGCGCTGTGCTTATTCTGTGAGGTGCAGTAGTGAAGGAGGGACTATGTTTCTGGCAGGTGCAATTTTTGTTCTGACGCTGGTGCTGGTTATCTGGCAGCCGAAAGGACTCAGTATTGGCTGGAGTGCTGTTATCGGGGCTGCGCTGGCGCTGCTGACGGGCGTGGTGCATATCGGGGATATTCCAGCGGTCTGGCAGATTGTCTGGAACGCCACGGCCACGTTTATCGCGGTTATCATCATCAGCCTGCTGCTGGATGCATCCGGCTTTTTTGAGTGGGCGGCACTGCATGTTTCCCGCTGGGGAGGCGGCAGAGGCAGGCTGCTGTTCACGTATATTGTTCTGCTGGGCGCGGCGGTGGCGGCGCTGTTCGCCAATGACGGCGCGGCGCTTATCCTCACGCCGATTGTCATCGCCATGCTGCTGGCGCTGGGCTTCAGCCCAGGTGCCACGCTGGCATTTGTGATGGCGGCTGGGTTTATCGCGGACACGTCCAGCCTGCCGCTCATCGTATCGAACCTGGTCAACATCGTAACGGCGGATTTCTTTACGCTGGGCTTTAGCGAATATGCGTCCGTTATGGTGCCGGTGAATATTGCTTCCGTAGTGGCTACGCTGGTAATGCTGCACCTGTTTTTCCGCAAAGATATTCCGGCAGGTTATGACCTGACAAAGCTAAAAATGCCCCGTGACGCTATCCGTGACAGGCGGACCTTCAAAACCGGCTGGCTGGTGCTGATTCTGCTGCTGGCCGGTTTTTTTGCGCTGGAGCCGCTTGGCGTACCGGTCAGCCTGGTTGCGGCAGCGGCGGCCTTCATTCTCTGGCTGGTTGCACGCAAAGGACACGTTATCGATACCCGTAAGGTGCTGAAAGGTGCACCCTGGCAAATCGTTATCTTCTCGCTGGGCATGTATCTGGTGGTATATGGTCTGCGTAATGCCGGCCTGACGGATGATCTCTCAGCCATTCTGAACCGCTTTGCAGAGCACGGCGTCTGGGGGGCAACGCTGGGTACGGGCTTTGTGACGGCCTTTCTGTCATCGGTCATGAACAACATGCCCACCGTGCTGGTCGGGGCGCTCTCTATTGACGGCAGTACCGCTCAGGGCACGGTAAAAGAGGCAATGATTTACGCGAACATCATTGGCTGCGACCTCGGCCCGAAAATTACCCCGATTGGCAGCCTGGCAACCCTGCTGTGGCTGCACGTTCTGGCGCAAAAAAATATCACTGTTAGCTGGGGCTATTACTTTCGTGTTGGCATCGTGATGACCCTGCCGGTGCTTTTTGTGACGCTGGCCGCGCTGGCCCTGCGCCTGTCTGTTTAAACGTGATCCGGGCTGCGTGCATGCAGCGCCTGTATGGAGTATGACTGATGACTGACATTACTATTTACCACAACCCGGCCTGCGGCACGTCCCGTAACACCCTGGCGCTTATCCGCAATAGTGGCGTGGAGCCAGCAGTGATTTTATATCTGGAGACGCCGCCGACACGCGCTGAGCTGCAGACGCTGATTGCAGATATGGGAATCAGCGTGCGCGCACTGCTGCGCAAAAATACGGAACCGTTTGAGCAGCTGGGTCTGGCAGAGGATCGGTTCAGCGATGACGAACTGCTGGATGCTATGCTGGCTCACCCCATTCTCATTAACCGTCCGGTGGTGGTAACGCCGCTCGGTACAGCGCTCTGTCGTCCGTCTGAAGCCGTTCTGGATATTCTGCCTGATCCACAGAAAGGGGCATTGATGAAAGAAGATGGTGAACAGATTATCGATGAGCACGGAAACCGTATCGGCCACTGACACCCTGGCATTCCGCCAACAGAGCGGGAGAGGCAAAAACAGCTGGCCTTAAACGACGGCGGGAAGGGGTCAGTCTGTGCCTTCATCTTGCTTCCGACCAGAGCACCCGCACGCGCAGTTCTGCAACGGTCGGAGACATGTCCGGAGCGTTATCAGCGTCAGAAGTTGGTTTTATCAATAACGGCGACGTTATGCTTTCGGATTAATTTCCGTCATCAGCCATTGCTCAAAAGCATGCAGCGCCGTTTCATTTATGCCTGTTGAAGCCGGTTTTATTAAATGAAAGTTTTTGCTGAGTGAAGCAGACTCAGGCCAGGGAGCAATAAGCTCGCCGTTAGTTAACTCTTTTTCGACATATATCCGCGGCACCAGTGCAACGCCCTGTACTGACAGCGCTGCGGCGATAGACATTTCGTGCAGATCATAGCGGACTCCCTGCGCCGGGTTATCAAGTTCAATTCCGGTTTCCTGCGCATAGTACTGCCATGCCTGCGGATTCTGAAGACGGTGAATGCGAGGCAGCTCATTAAGCGGCACGCTCTCTTTTTTGTTCTTCAGAAGTGCCGGATGGCATACAGGCAGCAGCGTTTCCTGAAAAAGAAACTGCATATGCATACCTGCCCATGCCGGATGATCGAAATGTATTACCGCGTCAAAACCACTGCCAGCGAGAATAAAAGGATCTGTTCTGGCGGCGATGTTCACACTAATTTCCGGATACAGGGTATAAAAGCTTTTCAGACGCGGGATTAGCCAGCGGCATGAAAACGTTGGCAGGGCAGCAATCTCCAGAGTCTTACCGCCTTCTGGCACACCTATGACCGATTGCGTATCTCTTTCCAGCCGGTCAAGCGATTCGCGTATTTGATCTGCATAGCGGGCGCCAACTGAATTGAGCGTAACGCGACTTCCGCTGCGATCAAACAATCTGCAGTTTAACATGGACTCAAGGCGGGCTATTTGTCGACTGATTGCGCCTTCGGTAAGTGATAACTCCTGCGCTGCCCGCGCAAAATTTCCATGCCTTGCTGCGGCTTCAAAGGCAAGCATGGCTCGACTGCTGGGAATTTTTCTTAGCATTAATACGGCCTGATTATTGATACAAAATTCTTTACAGTGACAAAATATCATTAATCAGTGAATTAATTTCGATTTAAATCAGGAAAACAGTTGCTTAGCATGATGAAAACACATCAGGCAAGCGGGCGCCTGCCAGCACTATTATGAGGTATGTATGCACGGTGATAGTTTCCCGACCTGTCAGGTTGGCGGTTATCAGGTTATTGCGCTGAGCGATGGCACTATGGCGGCCACGCTTGATCTTCTTTCAGGTATTGACGTCGCAAAGGCTGCAAGTATCCAGTGCGCTGCCGGGATTGAGAGACAGGGTGATATCCATATTAACGGTTATCTCATCCGTGGATATGGACACACTATTCTGGTAGATGCGGGCGCTGGCGGGCAAAACAACGTGGGTGGGAGGCTTAAGGAGAAGCTGACGATGCTCGGCATTCTGCCTGATGTCGTAGACAGGATATTACTGACGCACGGTCATCCCGATCATATCGGCGGTCTGCTGCATGAAAACGGAGAGCCGGTATATAAAAAAGCTGATCTCTATATTCATCCCCTTGAAATTGCGCACTGGCAGGATAATGAAAAACTACAGAGAGCCAGTGAGCGCGGCAAACATAATTTTGCACTGTTCCGAAAAGTCCTGGCCGCCTATGCCGGGAAGATACGCCTGCTTGATGAAAATGAAGTTGTGCAGGGCATTCGCCCTGTATGGCTACCAGGCCATACCCCAGGACACACCGGATTTCATATTCATTCCGATAAAAAAGCGGTGTTAATATGGGGAGATGTCGTTCATTTTCCCTATATTCAGTCAGCAGTTCCCGCTGTTTCAATCATGTTTGATGTCAATCCTCTACAGGCTGAAGAGACAAGGAAAAAAGCGCTGCAACAGGCCGTGGATGACAAACTGATTATTGCCGGTATGCATCTGAACCAGACAGGATTCTGCTTTTTCCAGCGGTCTGGAGATGGGTATCTGCTTTGCAGGTTACATCAGGAATAAAAATACAGGTCACTCCCTGTCCGCTTTAAGCAAAAATCGGACGTTGACGTTGTTTATATAAATCTGGTTGGTGTTTTTTTGCATTAGTTCAGAGACGAAAAATAGTGTGTCGGCGATTTCCCCAGTGCTTTTCTGAACATTGTGATAAATGCGCTGACCGAATCATATCCCAGCGTTCCAGCTACGCGCTGCACGGACTGACCTTCTGCCAGATGGCTTAGAGCAATCATTAAGTGCAACTGCTGACGCCAGCGACCAAAGCTCATTCCTGTCACGTCTCTGACCAGTCTGGCAAGAGATCGTTCGCTGGTTGCAAGATCCGCAGCCCACTGTTTTAACGTTCTCCGGTCATCAGGCACATTAAAAAGTGCCTCAGCCATATACCGGATTTTAGGATGGTCGGATACAGGCAGGTGAAGCGCTTTAACCGGCACATCCGGTATATGTTCCAGCAGTACCGCTGCAAGCCTCGCGGTTTTATCGTCAGGTAAATAAGCATGTTCCTGCTCTGCCAGAAACAGAATCAGCTCGCGGACCAGAGGGGTAATGGCAAGGGTACAGCAGGTTTCCGGCATCGCTGCCGCGCCGGGTTCGATAAACAAAAAGCAGGTGGCCGCATTCTTCGTAACCCGGCAACTGTGAGGTATTTCTCCCGGTACCCAGACAGCATGTCCCGGCGGAACAATCCATAGCGCATCCTGAACCTCACAGCTTACTGCACCGCGTAAAGCGAGAATAAGTTGTCCTTTACGGTGAGCGTGTGGACTCTGCCCGGCATACTCGCCAGACGATAATACATGCAGGGCGACCGCAGCCTGACTGAAAGCATCAGCATCAAACTCATCCGGTGAGGTCACCGGTTTTTTATTAACTGGCATGATTTAGTTATATGTTGTCAGGTTATCTATATTCTGTAACTTATACCTCCTTTAAAGTCTTTCTTTTTTTAGAGAAAGCAGAATCTATGTCCCGCATTACGAACAAGTGGTCTTTTGTCATACTTGTGACCGGCATCCTCTTTATCGCCATTAACCTGCGTGTTCCTTTTACCGCTATCGCACCCGTTTTAGAGTCCATTCGCCATGATTTTGGGCTAAGTATCACAGCCATTGGGTTACTTAACTCGCTGCCTTTGCTGGCCTTTGCCGCTTTTTCCCCCCTGAGCGCATCCATTTCCCGCAAGTACGGCCTGGAACGAACCCTTTTTGGTGCCCTGATCGTGATTTCAGCGGGCATTCTGCTTCGCTCCACAGCCAGTGTCTGGGCGCTTTATGCCGGAACAGTATTGATAGGTATCGGGATTGCCCTGGGCAATGTCCTGCTGCCTGGCCTTATCAAGCGTGACTTTTCTGACAGGATGGCTTCCGTAACAGGGGCCTATTCCATCACCATGGGCGCGGCTGGTGCCATTGGCTCTGCCATTGTCATTCCTCTGACGCAGCGCTGGGGCTGGAACATCGCGTTAGCCATGCTGGTTTTTGCACCACTCTTTGCGCTGTTTTTATGGTTGCCCCAGTTAGCGAAGAAGCATCAGCTGCCAGCAGCGGGTGAGAAAAAAGCAGCGACCGTCGCGGTCTGGCGCTCGCCTCTGGCATGGCAGGTCACCCTGTTTATGGGCCTGAATGCGATGCCGTTTTATGTGGCGGTCGGCTGGCTGCCTGCCATTCTGACGGACAGTGGACTCTCTTCCGTTCAGGCTGGTGAGGTACACGGCATCCTTCAGCTGACCACTGCCATACCCGGCCTGATTCTGGCAGCCACGCTGCGTCGTCTTAACGATCAGAAATTAGCTGCTGCTGGCGTCAGCCTGTTAACCGCGGTGTCCTTTATCGGCATCCTGTATCTGCCGAATCTGGCCATGCTGTGGGCGGGGCTTCTCGGCTTCGGCTCAGGTGCCAGCATGATGCTGGGTCTGACCTTCATCGGACTGCGTACTAAAAACGTCGATGATGCTGCCGCGTTGTCAGGCATGGCACAGAGTGTCGGTTATCTGATGGCGGCGATGGGACCGCTGTTGCTGGGCAAAGTGCAGGAGCTGTCCGGAGGCTGGACGATGCCATTACTGATGACCGCAGCAATCGCAGTCGCAGGCGCCTGCACCGGAATGGCTGCCGGACGCAACGCTCACCTGGAACCTGCACAGCAGCCGGGCTAAATTCACCGATACAGCAGGGGAAACGATCGGGTCCTCTGCTGAGGGTGCTGTTGATTATTGTTCTAAAGGCGCTTCCTGTTACCGGCGCCCTCTTTTACCGGAAAGATTGCTTCTCACCTGCGCCTTCGTTAAAAAGTCCGGAAACCCAGTCAGCAAAAGCACGCACGGCGGGAGAAAGAAAACGCTGATGCGGATAGAGCATCGTCACCGGCACGGAGGGGGGCTGCCAGTCCGCCAGAACTTCGACCAGTTTGCCTTGCTGCAGATCCTTCGAAATCACATTCTCAGCAAGCTGTGCCAGCCCAAATCCCTCAAGACACAGTCTAATGTAGAGTCCCGTTTCGTTGACGGCTGCATTCCCCTCCACCGGAACAGAGAGGGTCTCAGCGCCTTGTGTAAAACGCAGTTCATTAGTGCGTCTTCCCGAACCGGAAAAGTAATGAATCGCCCGATGCTGTGACAACGTTTCAGGCGTTTCAGGAACACCGAACTCCCTGAGATAGTCCGGTGAGGCACAGGTCACCCAGCGAAACCGGCCAAGCGGACGGGCAACCAATGTAGAGTCAGTTAATTCACCGGTTCGTATGACGCAATCCACCCCTTCCTGCACAAGATCGACCTGCCGATCGCTCACACCAATCATCAGGTAAATATCCGGATAAAGCCGGTAAAAGTTTTTCAGGTTTGGCATGACGATGAAATGGGCGATCCCACCAGGCATATCAACCCGCAGCCGCCCCCGGGGACGGCTGATGGAATCACTCAGGCTGGATTCGCTATGTTCAATCAGCGACAGGATTTCCCGGCATTGCGCCAGATACTGCAGACCTTCAGGAGTAAGGCTGACCCGTCTTGTCGTGCGGTTCAGCAGACGTACCTGCAGGTACTTCTCCAGGTTTTTGATCGTGCTGGTAACAGTCGAAGAAGGCAGTGACAGCGTTTCTGCCGCGCGCACAAAACTTCCGGCTTCAGCAATCCGCATGAAAATCTGCATAGCCTGAATCCGATCCATCATCCTTTCCCTGAGTAAAAACTGAGTCTGATTATTCGCGAATTATGAATGATAAAAACGGTTTAGACATCTTTTTAAGGTTAATAGCGTCGCGTATCGTTTCCTTATTGATTAGGAAAGAGGCGGGTTAATGACCGATTACATCAGAAATATTGTTAACAATCAGAATGTCACGTTACAGGCTACGTTGATTCGTGGCGCGACGATACTGAGTATGGACGAGAGCGTCGGCAACATGGAGCGCGGTGACATCCTCATCAACGGCTCAACGATTACCGCCGTGGGTCAGAACCTTGACGCACCAGGTGCTCACGTCATTGATGCCACAAATATGATTGCCATGCCGGGGATGGTCGATTCTCATCGTCACGCCTGGGAAGGTCAGCTGCGTCGCATCAACCCTAACGCAACCTGTCTGGACGACTATAGCAATGCGACGCACTTTTCATTCGCCAGATATTACCGCCCGGAAGATATCTATGTCGGTAATCTTCTGACGGCGCTGGGCGCGATTGATGCGGGTATCACCACGATGATTGATAACTCACACAACAGCCGGACCGCAGCACACGCCGATGCCGCCGTTGAAGCCCTGCTTGATGCCGGTATTCGCGCTATCCATGCTTCCGGCGCGCCGGTGGCCGGTGAATGGGATAAGGCGCACTGGCCTGGCAACTGGCAGCGTCTGCAGGAAAAATATTTCAGGGATAATCCTGAGAGTCTTGTGACGCTGGGCGTCATGGCCCAGCTGGAGCCGGAATTGTGGGCTGAGGCCCGCAGGCTGGGGCTGCCGATTGTCACCGAGTTCTTTGGTGCTGAAATGGCCTCCGAACTCGATTCACTGCATCAGCAGGGTCTGCTTGGCCCGGACAATATTTTCAACCACTGCACAGCCCTGCCTGATAAGGGATGGGAGATTCTGCGCGCCGCCGGTGTCCGGGTCAACGTCTGCCCGCGCTCAGATTCGCACTATGGGATCGAAAGCGGGATGTTCGCCATTGAAGCCGCGCAGCGTCATGGCATCAATCCTGGCCTTAGCGTGGACAATGAAACGTCTTACAGCACCGACATGTTTATGGAAATGCGAGTGGCGTTCTATTTGCAGCGTGTGATGGGTATGCATAAGCAGCACTGCTGTGATTCCGGACATTCGCTGACAACGCTTCCGGCTGCGCAGCTGCTTAAATCGGCAACCGTTGATGGCGCGGTTTGTGCCGGGCTGCAGGATAAAATCGGGAGCCTGACGCCAGGCAAACAGGCAGATTTGATCTTGATTAACGCGGCTGACCTCAACCTTTATCCCAACGGAAATGCGTTTGGCACGGTGGTACATGCTGCTGAACGCAGCAACATTGATACCGTGATGATTGGCGGGCGCATCGTCAAGCAAAACGGCAAAGTGCTGGGTGTGGACAGCAAGCACCTTCGCGCCGCCATCGATGAATCACGTGAGCACCTTTTTGCCGCAGCAGGGTATCAGCCAGACATCTTTGCGGAAAAATTCCTGCCGCTGGTTCAGGCAAACTGACAGAGACAGACAGCATGAGCGCGATTTATTACGTGATAGCGTTTGCGGCAGGTCTGGGGATTACGCTTCAGACGACCCTGAACAGTCAGCTCGCAAAAGGGCTCGGCGGGGATCCTGTCACCGCCGCGTGGTTTTCCTTTACGGTCGGAGCGTTCAGCCTCGGAATATACTCGCTGCTGCGTGGGGGGCTCTTCATCTCCCTTGCAGCTATTCCTTCGCAGCCTGTGTGGAGCCTGGCGGGCGGACTGATCGGTGCCTGTGCATTATTCAGCTATGTCGTGCTCGCACCCAAAATTGGTTTTTCAGCCCTGCTTGGACTGGCGATTGTCGGACAGCTACTCTCATCGCAGATCATCGACCATTTTGCCCTGATGGGCGCGGTAAGGCGGCCAGTCTCGTTGCTGAAGCTGGGAGGAGTGCTGGTCATGCTGACCGGGCTCGCCATCATGCTTTTCGGCGACCGG
Source organism: Pantoea sp. UBA7232 (assembly GCF_002473195.1). NCBI lineage: Bacteria > Pseudomonadati > Pseudomonadota > Gammaproteobacteria > Enterobacterales > Erwiniaceae > Pantoea > Pantoea sp. UBA7232. The sequence continues at coordinate 42,880 of NZ_DKTK01000008.1, read as the reverse complement.
CTCTCTGCACGTTTTCTGCAGTAATGCCTTTATTCACGTTTAGCAACCCGCAGTGGAATGCTGAATGGGGAGGGAACCGTGTTATCCGTTACCACCCGGATGGGACCACCGACACTATTCTGACCTCACCTGGGATCCAGTGCACCTGCCCGACACTTGCCGGTGAGAGGTTTACCCGTCTCTATTGCACCACTGCTTCTGTGGGACTTACTGTGCAGTCTGAATATGACGGTGTACTGCTCAAAGCTAAATCTGATGTCAGCCCCGGATTATCTGAAAACCGCTTTGCTGCACATACATTCCATCAGCTTTGATACTGATAAAACTTTGACAGTTCAGGCTCAAAGGCAATATCCGCTTCTGGCACAAAGCGGACGGGCGGCATTAAAAAACTCGCTTTGAGCGAGAAGCGGACGTCAGGATCGTGACAAACGGGTAGCTTTGCCCTATTAAATATAATCATGCTGTTATGAATCGGCCTCTGAGTCCCGCCTCATGAGAAACCCGTTAACGTATAGCGAAGCGGTGTCCGCTGCCTGTTTGCTGAACCCGCAGCTTTCAGCGCCGCCGCCTCTCATCCCGATTCGAACATACATTACGCAGCTATATTATAGCTTGCTAACTATATCCATACAGCGCAGATCTGTCCGGGTAAGACCTGATGGGAAGAGACTTTTTCTGACAAGAGTAAGGCCGCGTTTTTATAAAAAGATTGTGCATTCGACGCTGAAAATAAGGCTAATGTCTCCAACGCCTGTCTGCGTGCCTCATTTTAGATAGCGTTGATAACCAGGCTGCCAAAACCGTTACCAAAGTACTCTGTCAAAGTGAACACAGCGTCAACGCTTCAGCAGAAGCGGCGAGTCTGTCCTTCAGGGCTGTTGCTTACTGGTCTTGTACAAGCCTGTTATCCAAACTTAACTTAACGTCTCTGTTGCGAATCGAAGAGTTCTCAAAGTATAACAACTCATCAGGTCGGAAATTCTTAAGCGAGCAACAGGTAATAATCCATGATTTCTAAGTCTAATGCTGAGCATTATGTATGGGGTGATAAGTGCGATGGTTGGTATCTGGTAAACAGACAAGATATGCTGGTTATTCATGAAAAGATGCCCCAAAAACGTGTGAAAAGCGACACTAACACTCCATATCCAGGCAGTTTTTTTTCGTTCTGGATGGGGTTCTGACCATGGAACTGGAAGGGAAAGAGCATCGTATCGTTGCTCAGCAGGGCATTGAGATTCCCCCTGGCTCAAAACATCAGGCCAGAAATGGCACTGATGCTGCGGTCGAGTTTATCGTCATCTCCCATCCAACACTGCGTGGAGATCGTACAGACCTTACCGGGCAGTAATTTAACGAAGAGTGTCTGGCTGCGTTGCTCAAAACACCGCCGAGCCATTTCTTCAAACCCTTTTGCCGCACTTTTTTCATTTCAGCCAGAATAGTGAATTGCCAGGTCAATCATGGTTTTTTCTTACTGTGTATATCCAGTGGAGCAATAGCCTGTTGCAGATGTTCCAGAAACGCCTTTACTTTTATCTGCAGGTATTTTTTGCCGGAATAGAGCGCATATAGCACCAAATCTTCGGGCTGGCGGTTGCAGGTGATTTTAACGAGGGAACCGTTATTCACTTCTGACTCACAGGCATGATGAGGCAAAATGGCAAAACCCACTCCTTTCATTGCAGCGGCTTTAGCCATCTGTCCGCTGTTCACCTTGTAGCCGGACTGCACCTGAACGGTATGGCCGTGTTCAAATCTCCACGGCATTCCCTGAAGTACCGACATACTGGTAATGCAGGGGAGTTTGGTCAGTTCATCAATAGATTGCGGTAAGGGATAACGTTCCAGAAGTGTCGGGGCCGCGACCACACAGCTCGGCCAGCGAAGGATCTCCCTCGCAACCCAGCTGGAGTCCTTCAGTGGCCCACGCCCAAAGCGTAATATCAGATCAAAGCCGTCCAGCAGGCCTTCTGTTGGATCCAATTGCGTGTCACAGCTGAGCTGGATTTGAGGATGCCTGATGCAGAAGTCAGCGAGGATATCTGCCATGAATGGCAGATCTGGTGTAATGATCTTCAGGTGCCCTGTCAGTGAATCACCAGACAGGGCAGCTTCTTGCAAAGCATGATCTAATCCGTGAGTCAGCGGAGTAATGGATTGATATAGCTGTCTGCCGGCTGCGGTTGGCATTATTCTGCGCGTTGTACGCTCCAGCAGACGCACATGAAGGAGTTGTTCCAGTAAAGCCACATGTCGGCTGACATTAGACGATGGCAACTGAAGCTGCTCTGACGCGCGCTTAAAACTCAGCTTTTCATAAACAACCTGAAAGCTGATCAACCACTGCAATTCACATTTTTCAATCATCAATTATCCCGGAAAATGAGATTAACAAAGCTATAGCTTTGTATTTATCAACAATCAGAAGGTCATTACAATTTTTATTCCGTTTCGTACAAGGAGAATATTGATGACCAGACCTAAGAAAATTGCCATCGTCGGTGCCGGCATTGCAGGAATGGCACTTGGCATACTCGCGACCCGACAGGGCCATCAGGTCAGCCTGTTTGAGCGTGGAAGAAACGTGTCTGACATGGGCGCAGGCGTGACATTATGGCCCAATGCCATGTTCGTCATGCATAAGATGGGTCTGGACGAAAAAATTAAACAGACAGGAGGTGTACCGTGCATGATGCGCCAGTTTGATAGAAATGGTTGCCTCCAGACGCAATTCGACATTTCAGCAGTAAATTCACTTTGTGGTTTTCCGAGTGTGACAGTGTTACGGCGTGAGCTGATGGGCTTACTGGCCAGTGCGTTTGCGAGTCTGGGCAGAGAGATTACGTTCAATCGAGCAATCAGTGCAGCGGACGTAATGAAGCTAAGCCAGGCGTTTGATCTGGTCGTCGGCGCGGACGGTCGCATGAATTCGGTTGTCCGCCAGGCATTATATTCGGAAGAAGTCACACCTCGTTATCATGGTTTTGTGAATGTAATCGGGGTGGCAAGACAGCCAAAGTGCCTCCTGAACAATGCGATCGATGATTTCCGTGGTCAGGGTGAGCGTTTTGGAATCGTTCCGGTAAAGAATGAGTGGTGCTATTGGGCAGGGGCCTGGAACACGCCTGCTGATAATAAATTTTCTCAGGCATACTGGTACGATGAGCTAAATCAGCGCTTTCAGGACTGGCCTGAGCCGGTGCGGAAGGTGTTACTGTCATGCGACAGAGCATCTGTGAAGGGTATATTGGTGCATGATGTCGATCCGCTTCCTTTTTGGCATAAAGATAATGTCTTACTCATCGGGGATGCGGCTCATGCTTCTCTGCCCACCTCCGGGCAGGGAGCGTGTCAGGCGCTGGAAGATGCATGGCGTCTGACATGTATACTGGAAGAGATAGAGGATCCGGTCATTGCTCTGCAACACTTTTACCACCAGAGACACAGTAAAACTGCCGCAGCGCAGCTGGTGGGAAGGCAATTAGCGAAGAAAATTTTTTCTGAACAACCCGAACCCCTGCTGCCTGCATCCACTGTTTCCGTTGCACAACTCAGTCAGTTCTGGATGCAGGGTTTAAACCTATAGCCCTCTGAAACCAGATCAAAGAGAGGCGGTAGGGTTGCAGGTCAGGCTAAGAGCAAACGGGCGAAGTTATACCGTCATAACGCCGCAATGATTGCCGCTTCTATTTTTTCCGGTGAGGTGATGGGGGCAAAACGTCTTAACGGCTGGCCGTCGCGTCCGACGAGAAACTTCGTAAAGTTCCACTTGATTCGCCTGCCCGCGAGGCCAGGTAATTCCGTCTTAAGATAATCAAACAGCGGATGTGCTGCGGCTCCGTTAACCTCGGTTTTTTCAAACATCGGGAAGCTTACCCCGTAGTTAATATGGCACGTCTGCGCAATCTCACTGGCAGTGCCGGGCTCCTGCTTGCCAAACTGGTTGCAGGGGAAACCGAGTATCACCAGCCCCTGTGCCGCGTACTTCTGCCAGAGCGCTTCAAGGCCCGCATACTGGCGCGTAAACCCGCAGTGGCTGGCGGTATTCACCACCAGAACCAGCTTACCGGCGTAGTCAGACATTGAAACCGGCTCACCCTGCAGGCGGGTTGCGGAGAATTGGTAAAAAACGGTCATGCGGGTGGCCTCAGATCTCAACAGATTCTGCGATGATATCATCAACATCCTGCAGGGTTTACTGCTGTTAATGATAATCAGACGCCGCAACAGTAAAACAGGCATACTTCAGGTGCATTGTTGCACGAGGTGAGTGAATGGACAGGATCACAGCGCTTATCGTCTTTGCAGAGACGGCAAAGCGAGGCAGCATAACGGCGGCGGCAGAGCATCTGGGCCTGTCGCGGGCTATGGCATCACGCTACATTGCGCTGATGGAGGAGTGGACAGGTTCGCGTCTGCTGCACCGCACGACACGCAAACTCAGCCTGACCGTCGCCGGCGAGCAGGCACTGCTGCTGTGTCAGGAGATCAGGACGCTCGTCGACGGACTTACCGCGATGGGGCCGGGGATCACTGCCGTACCGAGAGGTAAACTGAAAGTCACCGCTGACGCCCTGCTGGCCGAGTGCTGCCTGACGGGCATGCTGATCGATTTTCTGCAAATCTACCCGGAAATAGAGGTTACTCTGCAGGTTACAGGCAGGTCGCTTGATCTGGCAGAAGAGGGGATCGATCTGGCTATCCGCATCGCCGCCACACTCGCCCCGGCGCTTTACGCGCGTCACCTCGGATACTGCTCCTCAGTGCTGTGCGCCAGCAAAGCCTATCTGGATAAACAGGGCACCCCCGGCAGCCTGCGCGAGCTGCAGGCTCATAACTGTCTGACCTATAGCTGTTTTGGTCATGCGTGGCGGTTTCATCATGAAAATGAAGTTATCGACCTGCCCGTAACAGGCAGTATCAGCACCAATGAAGCAGCGATTTTGCTGAAAGCGGTAAAAATGGGGGGCGGAATGGCTGTGCTCCCGCTGTTTGCCGTGCAGGAGGAGATTGCAGCGGGCAGGTTAGTCAGGCTGCTGCCGGAATATGAACCCAATCGGCTGGCGGTCAGTGCAGTCTATCTCACGCAGAAAAAGATGCCGCAGGCGCAGCGCGTACTGATCGACTATCTGGTCAAGCACCTCAGGCTGCCCTGAGGTGCGTCTCTGCGCTTCGACCATTAATAACCCACGGTAAAGCGCTGGTTAGCGTGCGCCGGGGTTTCAATCTCATCAGCCATCGCAATGGCGTAATCTTCAAACGAAATGCTGCTACCCTGCTCATTGGTCAGCAGCGTATCTTTCCCCAGGCGAAATTTACCGGTGCGTTCGCCCGCCGTGAACAGGGCGGATGGCGAAAGAAAGGTCCAGGTAAGGTCATGCTGCGCACGCAGTTTTTCCAGAAAGCGCACGCCCGCCTCAGCTTCCGTTTTGTACATTTCCGGGAAGGTGGGGGTATCGATCACTTTTACGCCTGGCGCAACTTCCAGGCTGCCTGCGCCGCCAACAACGTAATAGCGTTTTACACCTGACGCTTTTACCGCGTCTATCAGTTTATCGGGATCGCTGGCGCTGAAGTGTACTGAGCTGATCACGGCATCGTGCCCGGCCAGCACCTCTGCCAGCGCCTGCGGATCGTTGATATCACCCGCGGCCGGAATAACGCCTTCAGCTGGCGCAATCTTATCCGCATTGCGCGCAATAGCCGTTACGGTATGGCCGCGTGCAGTCAGTTCGTGAAGAATGCGGGAACCCGCCTGTCCGGATGCGCCAATCAATGCAATTTTCATTTTGCTGCTCCTGAGTGTTATCGGGCCTCTGAGGCCGTTGCTGATAACACACACTCTATCTGTACGCTGCAAAGGGATAAACAGCACTACAGGGGACAAACTGTTGCATAAAATGAGCGAATCACCTGTTTACGCTTAAGCCGGGGCAGGGCGTTGCGGGCGATTAAACGAGAGTGTGAAATATCTGAAATTATCGAATCTGGTGACGATGTCTCAGGATAGTGATGCTGACGCCGCATAATTTGGTCAGCCGTTGCCAGCCGGGTTGAGGTCTGTCAGCTATGATTGTTTCACCGGTTTAAAAAGGGAGAAATAGCATGAAATGTCCGGCATGTGGCTCAGAAGCTTTTGTTTACGACACGCGAGATGTACCGCTCAATACAGGTAATCCCGATGACATCGTACCCGATGTTAAAGGCAGCCATTGCATGGCCTGCGCCCAGGTGATTATGGATAAGGCTGAGGCTGATTCATATCTGGAAAAGGTTAATGCGCGGGAAGCTGCGGCAGCTGATACAAAGTGACAGAAGAGCCCGCACGCTGCGGGCGCTTCATGCCTTACAATCCTGTCAGCGTAATATGCTTTTTTATTGTCAGCGCTTTATAGAGGGCTGCAGCCAGGCCGCAGGGTTCAATTACGATAGTGCCAGCCAGCTTCTGTTCAGACGCCGTACTAAATGATTTGATGCGCAGCAGAGTATTAATCCCATTCACGCGCTCCAGCTCTAGCACAGCCAGCACCCGATGCTGCATTTCGCTTACCTCCGCCACTATTACGCTGACGCTGGGTGCCACGCTGTTATAGATGATGTGGCAGCGTACGCCGTTCAGATTAACGGTATCAATGATCTCATGATACAACGGCATGACTTCTTTGGTGCAGGGTACGGACGCAGCAAACATAACAGATCCCTCTAACGTGGAATTTTATTGTGCAGCCAGCATAGGCTATCTCTCCGGTGCGTAAAGGTACTGTTTTTGCAGGCAAAAAAAGCGTGCAGGCGTGATGATCACAAACGTTATCGCCGCCTTCATATTAGAGTGGCACTGATAAAAAGCGAAGCGTGGTGGCTTTATCGGGGATTAGTGCAAATTTGACTTAAAAAAACCCGCGCAGGGCGGGCAAATTATTCCAGAAATTACCATCTTCGTACGCGCGTGCATCGCATGTGCAGTGCGCACTCAACAGATTACAGTCTTAGTCTTAAGCTAACTTTAAGATTATTCTTTGCCCGAAACGATCGTGACTTTTATTGCGGCGCGTTTCTGAACGTTTCAGATATCAACGCAGAAGTGACGTAACCGCATCGCTCTGCCGCCATTGCCCGTCGTCGCGGGCAGGCGCCAGAGGAGATGAACAGGGCGCGCATCCGATCGCTGCAGAAACGGTTGCGCCGGTTTGCTCCCGTATTATGAAAAGGCGAATGCCGGTGCTGCGGCTGAGTCGCCGGTCGCTGCCGGGGCGGTTTCAGGCTCGGCGGTGAGAATAAATTTCGCCGCCAGCTGGCTGAGCATCTCTGCCTGATCCTGCAGGGACTGCGAGGCGGCAGAAGCCTGCTCCACCAGCGCGGCGTTCTGCTGCGTTACGTCATCCATCTGATTGACGGCCTGCTGAACCTGCATTATGCCCTGACTCTGCTCAACGGCGGCGGCGGCAATCTCGCCCATCAGAGCGCTGACCTGATGAATGGCATCATTCATTATCTGCATATTCTGGCTGACGTGGCTGGCCTGTGCGGCCCCGGCTTCAGTCAGGCGATGTGCGTTTTCAATCAGCACTTTAATTTCCCGTGCCGCAGACGTTGAACGCTGCGACAGGTTCCGCACTTCACCGGCAACAACGGCAAAGCCTTTGCCGTGTTCGCCGGCGCGAGCGGCTTCAACAGCAGCGTTCAGCGCCAGAATATTGGTCTGAAAAGCGATCCCTTCTATCAGCGAGACAATCTCGGTGACGCTGCGTGAGCTGCTGCGGATATCACCCATGGTGGTGAGCAGGGTAGTGAGTGACTGGCTACTCTGTTCCGACAGCGTACTGGCATGTTCTGCCAGACTGCTGGCCTGACGGGTGTTATCAGCCGTCTGGCGTACGGTTTCGCCCAGCTCGGTCATGCTGGCAGAGGTCTGCTCCAGCGAAGCCGCCTGCTCTTCTGAACGTGCCGAGAGATCCTGATTACCGGCGCTGATTTCTGCCGCTGCTCCGCTGACCGAACGGGACGCGTGCTGCACCGCCGACAGTGAGGTGGCCACGTTACCTATCAGCGTGTTGAATGCCTGAGCCATATTACCCACCTCATCGCGGCGCGTAGCGTCAGCATTCAGAGTCAGATCGAGATTATCACTGGCGCGCAGCATGACCTGACCGGCGTGGCTCAGGCTGCGACGAATGCGCAGCACTGTCAGGGTCGCGAAGATACCAAAAACAACGACCGTCGCGACCACGCCGGCGATGGTGGCCCACAGGACATTATGGAATGTTGCGCGGTTGGCAGCGCGCAGCGTATTGCTGATAGTGATGTTCAGTTCCAGCTGCTGCTGATAGCCGCGGATAAGCTCCCGGATAGCGGCGCCGATCCCCTGTTCGCCTTCAATCAACGCCAGGCTGACCGCGTTTTGATGCTGACGGGAGGCGCTGAGAAATGCCGGAAGGTGGTCGTTAACGCGTTGCAGGCTGGCGTAGGCGACTTCAGTAAGGCGCTTATCCTCCTCGCTCGATATCTCATGCGCGAGATAATAATCGGTATGCGTTTTCAGCAGCCCGAGCTGTTGATGAATGCTGCTTTCCACTACCGGGAGCGCGCGCTCATCAGGCTGAGACTGATGCTTATAGAGCAGCAACGCCAGCTGATTGCTCTGATCCACCAGCTCACTGAGATCTTTTATTGAAGGGATGGCATTGTCCTGGACGAATTCAAAGCGCTCCTGAAAGCCTGAGAGCAGGGAGATAGCCAGAAGAGCCTGTAGAATAATCGCGCCGAACAGCATAGAAAACGTGAGCAGCAGGCGTTGCGAGATGGTCATATTATTATCCTTAATAGCGTTACACCCCGGCGCAAAGGCACACAAAAAGCAGGGTCGATGGAGGTTCATCGGCAGCAGGATAAAATAGTTAAGGATTTTTTCGTGACGGCGTTAACAGTTAGTGCATCAGGCGGGTAAAAATGCGGAGCCGGCGATCGGCTCCGCGGGGGAATGGGTTACGGACGGCGGAACAGCGCCAGGCTGCGCCCTTCCAGTTCGAAATCCTGCTCCTGAGTGATGACCAGGCCCTCATTGGCGGTCTCTGACGTGGTCAGCTCCAGCACCCAGCCGCCTTCACCAAACTGCGGAATGCGGAACGGCACATTGCCTTCAAACGGGTTAAACAGCATCAGCACGTCGTGCCAGATGCCTTCTTCCGGCTGCAGATCGGGACGGCCAATATAGACGCCCAGCGTGGAGCCTTCTTCCCACTGCTCCGACTGCTGGAAACCACCGCCGGCGTTAAACCATTTGATGTCCATGCCGTCGCGCCAGCTTTCGCGGCGCAGCAGCGGCTGTTTAGCACGCAGGGCAATGACGCGTTTGGTAAATTCACGCAGCGCGTCAGCCGACGGCGGCAGGTTTTCCCAGTGGAGCCAGGAGATATCACTATCCTGACAGTAGCCATTGTTATTGCCCATCTGGCTGCGACCAAACTCATCGCCTGCAAGCAGCATCGGCGTACCGTGGGAGAAGAGCAGCGTGGCGAGGAAGTTGCGTTTCTGACGTTCGCGCACGGCGACAATTCCCTCATCTTCGGTTGCGCCTTCAGCACCGTAGTTATATGAGCGGTTATCGTTATGACCGTCGTTGTTATCCTCGCCGTTATCGTCGTTGTGTTTCTCGTTGTAGGAAACCAGGTCATTCAGCGTGAACCCGTCATGGGCGGTAATAAAGTTGACGCTGGCCCACGGACGACGACCGCGCTGATCGTAGAGATCGCCGGAACCGAGCAGGCGCGCGGCGAAGTCCGTCGAGACGTTGTCACCTTTCCAGTATTCACGCACCGTATCGCGATATTTATCGTTCCACTCCGCCCAGCCCGGCGGGAAGCCACCAACCTGATAGCCGCCAGGGCCGATGTCCCACGGCTCACCAATCAGCTTGAGTTTAGACAGCACCGGATCCTGCGTTACCGCGTCAAAGAAACCGCCGCGCTGATCGAAGCCCTCCGGCTCACGGCCGAGGATGGTGCCGAGATCGAAGCGGAAGCCATCAATATGCATCGATTCTGCCCAGTAGCGCAGCGAATCAGTCACCAGCTGCAGTACCCGCGGATGCGAGGTATTTACCGTGTTTCCGGTACCGGTGTCATTGATATAGTAACGATGCTGGTCCGGCAGGGTGCGATAGTAAGAGAAGTTATCGATACCCTTAAAGGAGAGCGTCGGGCCAAGCTCGTTACCTTCAGCGGTATGGTTGTAGACCACATCGAGGATCACTTCGATGCCGGCATCATGGAAGCTGCGCACCATATCGCGAAAGCCCTGAATGCCGCGCGGACCAAAATAACGTGTAGCGGGTGCAAAAAACGCCAGCGAATTGTAGCCCCAGAAGTTTTTCAGGCCTCTGTCCAGCAGATGCTGATCGTCCGGGAACCAGTGTACCGGCAGCAGTTCTACTGACGTGATACCCAGGCTTTTGATGTAATCCACCGTGGCTTTATTACCCATGCCATCGTAGGTGCCGCGCATGTTTTCCGGGATTAGCGGGTTGAGCTGTGTGAAGCCCTTAACGTGGGTTTCATAGATCAGCGTCTGAGACCAGGGAATGGAAGGCCGGTTCTGATCCTGCCAGTCAAACTCATTCGGGTTTACCACCCGGCATTTAGGCGTAAACGGACCGCTGTCGCGGCTGTCAAAGGTCAGATCTTTATCTTCATGCAACAGTTCGTAAGCAAAATGCGCTTCGTTCCAGTCGATATCGCCCTGCAGTTCCCGCGCATACGGATCGATCAGAAGTTTGTTCGGGTTAAAGCGATGACCGTTTTCCGGATCATAAGGGCCGTGCACGCGATAGCCATACAGCGCACCCGGCTGCAGGCCGGGCACATAGCCGTGCCATACTTCATGCGTATATTCCGGCAGATCAAAGCGGGCAATCTCATGCTGACCGCTCGGATCATACAGGCAGAGTTCAACCCGCTCAGCGTGTGCGGAGAAAAGGGCGAAGTTAACGCCTTCCCCATCAAAGTTAGCGCCGAGCTGATACCCTGTACCAGCCGTAATCTCAACAGGCTTACCGTTTGACATTTAATCCTCTCCATTCAGTGAACAGATATGCAGGCATAACTTCAGTTCCATCAGTCAGGGTTAGCTGCTGAGCAGGACCAGCGGTGCGCTGTAATTCAGGTTTTCCAGCGCGATACTGTCGGTGATAGCGTAGGTTTCTCCATTCAGGACGTTCAGCCACTTGCGGTGCGACAGCGTTTCGCTCAGCGCAACCGAGACGTCTGCCCACTGGGCATCAGCAAAGATCAGGCGCGGAGCAATTACAATCAGTGCACCCGTTTCAGACTGACGGGCATAGGCCACCACTTTTTCTGCATGTTCACCGCTGGCGTCCAGCGCTTCATAGTCGCCAAAACGAAAGAGCGCGGCGTGGTCGCGGCGCAGGTGAAGCAGGCGCATAACCATCTGCTGTTTCAGGCTGCCGCTCAGCCAGCCCTGCTGACTGGTAAAGTCAGGGAAGGCGTCAGCATCAAGCTGGCTGACCAGAGTTGCAAAATCGGGTTCGCGGCGGTTGTCCGGATCGACCAGGCTGAAATCGAGCGCTTCACAGCCCTGATAGATATCAGGCACGCCGGGTGCGGTAAGTTTGATCACCGTCTGGGTAAAGCTGTTCACCAGGCCGGCGCGGATAAACGGCTGCAGCGCCTGGGCAAAATCCGTGAGAAATGCAGCGTTTTCTGCAGCGAACAGGTGACGTACGTAATCCAGTACCGCATTTTCATAGGCTTCATTACTGTCTGCCCAGTCGGTGCGCAGCTTCGCTTCGCGCAGCGCCTTTTCCACAAACGGAATAAAGCGTTCGCACAGCGCGTCCAGTCCGGTGCGATCGTCCGGCTGCAGCGTCGCAGGCCAGACACCGGCCAGCGCCTGATAGAGCATCCACTCAACGGCGGGTTCCGGCGCGGGGCCATCCGCCAGCTCCTGAACGCGCTCCTGATTAAGCTGCTGCCAGCGCGTCACGTTCTCTGCCCACTCATCCGGCGCTTCGCTCAGGGTATAGAGCCGCGCGCGCGCATCCTCTCCGCGTTTGGTATCGTGCGTGGAAGTGCTGGAGATAGCGTCAGGCTGGTGCTGAAGACGGGTCTGCATCTCCTGATGAAAATGTGCCAGTGAGAACGCGTGCGGCAGCGGCTCTGCACCCACTTCATTAATCGCAAGCGCCACGTGATTGCGGAAAAACAGCGTATCTTCAACCGATTTCGCCATCAGCGGTCCGGTCAGCTGCTGGAAACGGGCGCGGAACTCCGCCGCCAGCGCTTCACCCTCTTCGCTGACTGCACCCAGCAGCAGCGCCTGCAGGAAACTGAGGGTAGCAGGGAACGCGCTATGCTTTACGCCCTCAAGCACGCTGAGCAGACGCTCTTCGCCCACCAGCGGCATACCCGCTGCCCGACCATAAGTGCGATAGACCGGGAAAGCAATCAGCAGCTCGCGCAGCGCCACGTGCAGCTCCGCCTCACCAAAATTGCGATGCTCCAGTCCGGCAGCATCGGTTGCCAGCGAGAGCAGCCGGCTGAATTCGCCGGCAAAATTACGGTCAACCATCAGCTCGCGCGCCGCGCGCAGACCGGCTTCAACGTCATTGCGCTCGCGCGTGGCTGACTCATAGGCGAGACGCAGCGTGTCGATTTTTGTATCGTCAATCAGCACATGCGAGAGCGCCGCAATAAACTCATAGCCGGTTGTACCGGAGACGGACCACTCTTCCGGCAGCTGTTCACCGTCGGCCAGAATTTTCTCTACGGTGATGTAACACCCTTCACCGGCCGCCGTGCGGAGCTGCTGCAGATAACCCAGCGGATCGGCGAGGCCATCAACGTGATCGACACGCAGGCCGCTAACCGCGCCGCTGCGCACCAGCGACAGGATAAGTCGGTGCGAATCCTCAAAGACCACCGGATCTTCGACGCGTACGCCTGCCAGCCCGGTGATCTCAAAAAAGCGGCGATAGGAGAGGGCGCTACGCGCTTCACGCCAGTTCATAAGCTGCCACGGCTGCTCCTCGTGCAGCTGAGTAATGGCGGCGGGGTCCGTCAGCGCCAGCAGTTCTGCTTCACGTCCCTGCCAGCTCGCAGGCGTCAGCGGATAGTAGCTGTCGAAATACGCCAGCGCCGGTTTACCGCTCTGCGGATCGGCTTTAATCGTGATCTCACCTTTTTCCAGTACGCGATCGAAATCGTCACCGAGAAACGGCAGCGTCAGTCTGCGCGACCAGTCGATATCAAAATAGCGCGCATACTGGCTCTCCTGTCCATGCTCAATCACATCACGCCACCAGGCATTCTCCAGTGAAGCCGCCATATGGTTAGGCACAATATCCAGGATCAGCTCCATGCCGGCGGCCTGCAGCGCTGCGCTCAGTCGATCAAAGCCCGCTCTGCCGCCGATAGCCGGATCGATTTCGTTGGCATCGGTGACGTCGTAGCCGTGCGTTGACTCTTTCGTCGCGGTAAAAATGGGTGAAGCATACAGATGGCTGATGCCCAGCTTCTGCAGGTAAGGCACCAGTTCCGTGGCACGATCAAAGGTCATGCCGTTGCGAAACTGAATGCGATAAGTGGAGGTCGGGATAGTCATGCTGCTGCTCCTGGTGCCAGACGGACAATAATGGCGTTCTGCGCGAGTTCATGTTGCTCCTGCGGCCAGGCAAACAGCGTTTCGCCTGGCATATCAGGAAGTGCCTGAGCAGTATTGCCCAGATTAAAAGCCATAGAGAGCGTGCCCTGCGGGAAGCGCCACTGCACGGCGACGTAGCCATCACCGGTCGCCAGTACCTGACCGCTGTGACCCCCGGCCGTCGCCAGCAGCGGAACCAGATGCTGCTGACGCAGCGACAGCAGCGTGCGCGTCAGCGCCAGCCAGGCTTTGCCCTCGCAGCTGGTCGTCTTCGCCCAGTCGAGCTTTGAACGCCGGAATGTCTCTTCCGCGTTGGGATCCGGCACCTCATCGTCATGTCCGGCATGGCCGGTAAACTCGCGTGCACGACCTTCACGCACCGCTTTCGCCAGATCGCCGTGAAAGTCGGTAAAAAACAGAAACGGATTAGTTTCACCATATTCTTCGCCCATAAACAGCAGCGGGATATGCGGTGACAGCAGCAGAGCCGAGTAGAGCACTTTGGTACGCGCCTCTCCGGCCAGCGTGATCAGGCGATCGCCCTGTGCCCGGTTGCCCACCTGATCGTGATTCTGAATAAAATCAACAAACGCCACCGGGGGCTGGCCTGCACTCGGTACGCCGCGCGTCTCACCGCTCTGGGCCGAGACCTCACCCTGATAGGCAAATCCCTCGGTCAGAATACGCGCGACTTTTTTCTCCGGCGCATCGGCAAAATCCTGGTAGTAGGCGTGAGTTTCACCGGTTGCCAGCACATGAATAGCGTTATGGAAATCGTCGTTCCACTCTCCGCTGAAGAGCGGAGTATTGCCCTGTTCATCGCGCGGATGCAGGAAGATCACGTTTCGTGAATCTTCCGTGGTGAGGTGTGCCGGACGGTCCGGGATTTCATGACGAATGCGCTCTGCAATTTCAATCAGCACATGTTTATCTGAGCTGTCTTCAATCTGATCGATAGCGTCAAAACGCAGGCCGTCGAGGCGATACTCTTTCAGCCAGTAGAGCGGCGCCTCAGAGATGTAGCGGCGGGCCGCATCCACATCGTAGGCGATACCGGCCCCCCAGGGGGTCTGGCGCTCTTCATGGAAAAACTGCGGGGCCAGCAGCGGCAGATAGTTGCCTTCAGGACCGAAGTGATTCAGCACAATGTCCAGCACCACGGAGAGGTTAAGCGCATGCGCCGCGTCAACAAACGCTTTGAAATCATCCGGGCTGCCGTAAGCGGTGTGTGGCGCATAGAGCAGGACGCCGTCATAGCCCCAGCCGCGATTACCGCCAAACTGCGACACCGGCAGCACCTCAATCATGGTGATACCCAGCTCAGCCAGCTGCGGCAGTTTTTCAATAGCTGCACGAAAGGTCCCTTCAGGCGTAAAGGTTCCGATATGCAGCTCATACACCACCGTCTCCTGCCATGGACGTCCGCGCCACTCGGTCTGCTGCCAGCGGTAGCTTTGCGGATCGATGACCAGTGACGGACCGTTAACCTCTGCTTTTTGCGCC
This sequence comes from Pantoea sp. UBA7232, assembly GCF_002473195.1. Taxonomy (NCBI): domain Bacteria; kingdom Pseudomonadati; phylum Pseudomonadota; class Gammaproteobacteria; order Enterobacterales; family Erwiniaceae; genus Pantoea; species Pantoea sp. UBA7232. The sequence continues at coordinate 27,718 of NZ_DKTK01000008.1, read as the reverse complement.
CGCGAAGCCGGGTCAGGCACCACGCTGCCATCGGCCAGCACGTAGTGATATTCTGCACCTGGCGTCACCCCTGACTGTGACAGGGTAAACCAGCCATCTTTTTCCGCCTGCATAGGATAATCAGTACCGTTCAGGCGCAGGGCTACCTGCTGCTGACCCGGTGCCCAGAGACGAAAACGCACGGTGCCGTCAGCCAGGATTTCAGCACCCCAGGATTTTTCCAACGTTGTGGATTCCATTCTATTGCCTCGTTAAGCCCCGCGCGGGGCAATGGACGACATCAAGCGATTCGCATTCCCGAAATCATTTACTCTATGAAATAAAAGGCTAATCACCCCGGTAATGAAGAAAGGTCTCAGGTAAAGTGCTGAGTACCCTGAAAATCATAGCCTATATTTGGAAATATAAGTCCGGGCGCGCCGTAAAGTCGTTGCAGAAGTAAATTTTCCGATTTGTGCGGCAAAACATTTATTTTTTGCCGTCATAGGCTACGGTTATGGTTACGCATGTAAGCGATGCGCCAATAAAGCCAGACGGCTTTCACCGTCAAACAGGAGAGCACTTATGAACGAAGATCGCATCAGTGGAAACTGGAAGCAGTTCAAAGGAAAAGTGAAAGAGAAATGGGGTCAGCTGACTGACGACGATATGGACGTTGCCGACGGCAAACGCGATCAGCTGCTGGGCCGCATTCAGGAACGCTACGGCTACGGTAAAGACCAGGCAGAAAAAGAGCTGAAAGACTGGGAAGATAGCAACAAGTATCACTGGTAAGTCTCAGCTTCCCGGCACGTTCGTGCCGGGATATTTTGTTTCAGCACATCGCCTTTTCCCGCTACGTTTATTCCTCTCCCGCTGCTATTTCTGCGCTGGCACTCATCAGTCGTTATTATAATGGCCGCTTATGGTCGTCTTTATTTAAACTCAGCAGCGCGACAAAACTAATCAGTGCGGTAATCATCACGTACCATGCCGGAATATCCGAATTTCCGGTTTGTTTGATCAGCCCTGAAATAATCAGCCCGGCGCAGCCGGAAAATAACGCGTTTGAGAGGGCATAGGCGAAACCCAGGCCGGTGTACCGCACCCGCGTGGGAAACATCTCTGCCAGCATGGCGGGTCCCGGGCCTGCCAGCATGCCGACCAGCGCACCAGCCACAAAGACCACCAGCGCTTTCGTTAACAGCCCGGAAGCGGGATTTTGCAACACCCCAAGCAGCGGAAGGGCGAAGATCAGCAGCATAAAGGTGGCAACCAGCATAATGGTACGCCTGCCGATGCGATCGCTCAGCCAGCCGGCGGGCAGAATAGTGGCGGCAAAACCGAGGTTTGAGATCACGGCAATCAGCAGCGCCTGATTAAAGCCGGTATGCAGCGTGGTTTGCAGATAGGTTGGCATAATCACCAGATAGGTGTAGCCCGCCGCTGACCAGACCATCAGGCGGCTGATGGCAAGCGCAATGGCGCGCAATGTGGCGGTGAAAGAAGCGCGTTCCGGCGCCGGAGCCTGCCGCGCAGCGTTAAACTGCGGCGACTCATCCAGCCCGGCCCGCAGCCAGAGTGCAGCGCCTCCCAGCGGCAGCGCCAGCAAAAACGGCAGTCGCCATCCCCAGGCGAACATCGCCTCTTCACCGATAAGCAGCGGGATCAGCGCGACGGTCGCCGCACCGGCCAGCAGGCCGCACGCCACCGTTAGCGACTGCCACGCACCATACAGGCCCCGTTTGCCTGGCGGGGCGGCTTCCGTCATCAGCGACACCGCGCCGCCATACTCGCCACCGGCAAACAGGCCCTGCAGAATACGCAACAGCGTCAGCATTAACGGCGCGGCAAGACCGATAGCCGCATAGTCCGGCACCAGCCCGATAGCAGCCGTCACCAGCGTCATCATGATCAGTACGCCGATAAGCACCGGTTTACGTCCGTGACGATCGCCCAGCCGGCCAAAAATAATCGCGCCGAGCGGACGGAAAAAGAACGCCACGGCGAAGGCGGCCCAGGTCAGGATGATACTGGTGCCGGCACGCTCATCCGGCAGCTGGAAAAAGTGCCTGGCAATAATCGGGGCCATAAAGCCATAAACGGCAAATTCATACCATTCGATAAAATTGCCAACCGAACCGGCGACGATAATACGTCGATGCGCTGGCATCATCTGAGCAGGCATAGCCTATCCTTATAGACAGAAGCGTAGAGAAGAGAGCTGTAAAGCGGCATTAAGGCATAGATTTCAATGCGGTGTCTGTGAGGCGCACGCAATTGCAGGCAAAAAAAAGGCCACCCGAAGGTGGCCAGCGTGACAGCGTATCAGGCAGTTTTTTGCTGCTTTTTGTGTTTGCGCTGCCGGCGCAGTTTATCAATCAGGCGATGCGCTTCCGCACGGGTGGCGACCGCAGGCGATGACCCCTTCAGTGGTTTACGCGCCGTTTCGCTCAGCGTCAGCACCGTCAGCAGGCCAATAACTGCGGCGCCCATCATGTAGTAAGCAGGCATCATTTTGTTGTGCGTGGTATCCACCAGCCAGGCTGTGATTAGCGGCGTGGTGCCACCAAACAGTGAGACCGAAAGGTTGAAGCCAATCGCCAGCGCGCTATAACGGATATCGGTGACAAACAGTGCCGGCAGGGTGGCAGGCATGGTGCCGCTAAAGCAGGTATGCAGCAGACCCAGAATCGCCAGTCCGGCAAAAACCCAGTACATATTGCCGGTACCCAGCAGCATAAACGCAGGGATAGCCAGCACAATCAGGCCCAGCGCGCCAAAGCCGATAACCGGCTTGCGGCCGAGACGATCGGTAAAGTAGCCCCACATCAGCGTCAGTGGCATCATGATAAACATCACCACCATCACCAGCAGCAGGCCGGAGAGTTCGCTCAGGCCGAGGATCCCGGTAAGGTAGCTTGGCATATATGCGGTCAGCATATAGTTGGAGACGTTGAACAGCAGCACCAGCCCGATACACTTCAGCAGCGGTTTGCTCTGGGTACGCAGCATCTGCCACAGCGTCAGCGGCGGCTTGTTATGCTCCATCTCTTCACGCTGATCCATATGGTCTTTAAATGCCGGCGTCTCTTCCAGCTTCAGGCGAATATAGAGACCAAACAGACCGAGTGGTGCCGCGAGAAAGAACGGAATACGCCAGCCCCACGACATCATCTCATCATGCGGCAGGTACGCAATCATCCCGGTTACCAGGCTGGCACCCAGCAGATAGCCCGCCAGCGTGCCGAACTCCAGGAAGCTGCCCATAAAACCGCGGCGCTTATCAGTTGAATACTCGGCAATAAAGGTTGCTGCACCGCCATATTCGCCGCCGGTTGAGAAGCCCTGAACCAGACGGGCTACCAGCAGCAGAATCGGCGCCGCAATGCCGATACTGGCATAGCTCGGGATAAGACCAATACAGAAGGTGCCGATGGACATCATTACCATGGTAAAAGCGAGGACTTTCTGACGGCCAAAGCGATCGCCCAGCGGTCCGAACACCATACCGCCAATCGGACGCACGAGGAACGCGGCGGCAAAGGTACCAAATGAAGCGATAAGCTGCGCGGTATTACTGGCATCGGGGAAGAAGACCTGACCAATAATCACGGCCAGATAGCTGTATACGCCAAAATCGAACCACTCCATGGTATTACCAAGAGCAGCTGCGCCGACGGCGCGTTTTAAAAGTTTATTGTCGATGACGGTAATATCATCAACGGTCAGATCGGGTTTATTTACTGTTTCAGTGCTCATAGGCTTCCTTTGACAATGAAATAAAAGCGATCTTATAGCTTTCGCAGCCGGTTATTGCAGGGTGGAAAAGAAAGCTATAAGAGGCCGAAAGGCGAACACCTTAGGAGATAATTTTTCTTTACGCAACTTTGTGATGTATATCACTGGCAATAAGCGTAGCGCTGAAGTAAAGAACTGTCAAAAAGCGCGACGGCGGGATAACAGGTTATCGCGTTAATTGAGATTACAGAGAGATAAGACGCGATATTATGCTGGTCACCGAGCCTGTCTGGGCAGAAATATCGTAAACCAGAGATATTACTCTGTGATATACCGGTGGGCAAAAAAACGTCATTGGTTGACAGCTGCGTCAACTGCTGTCAGCTAATGTCAGGATAATTATCCTGGCCCTTCGCTTGCTGCCGCCAGCAGTGGCACAATAATGTCACTCAATGGCGTAGGCACGCCTTTGCTGCGTCCATACCGCTGTATAACCCCGTTGCGGCACTGCCACTCCAGCGGTCGACCCGCCTGCCGGTCAGCGAGAATAGAGGTGCTCAGATCGGCTGGTGCGCTCTGCAACCCTGCCAATATTTCGTGTGTGACATTGTCACTTAGAGTTGCCCCGCAGGCGCGCGCCACGTTAAGTGCTTCACTGAGATAAGCCAGCGCCAGTTCAGCAATATCTCTCCGGTTAAACATGCCTGCCCGGCGATTTGCCAGCACCATCAGGCCCGCTACCGCATTCTGTAACAGCTTGCGCCATGCCACAGAGTGAAAATCAGCGCTGAGATCGGTGCTGCAGCGCGTGCCCGCCAGAGCAGCAACGATGCGTGCTGCGCCTGGCGTATCGGGCAGCGTCAGCCGCGGCCGGGCGCGCAGCCAGACAGAGGCGTCCGCTTCGCGCTGAGCCGGAAACCAGACCACCGAAGGAATAATTTGCGCGCCATTCACCAGCGGCTGCAGCTGCGTCTGCTGTTCAATGCCGTTTTGCAGCGCGCACACCACGGTATTCTCATTGCATAATGCCCGCAGCCAGCCTGCACACTGCGCCACCTGAGTGGTTTTGACCGCAACAAACAGTAGCGTAACCGCATGACGGATAGCGACAGGATCGGTCAGCACCGGACCCGGCACCCGGATTTCGCCGTCGTCATGACGCAGCCTCAGGCATGCATGGGGCGTACGGCCACAGAGCAGCGGCGGGCGCCCGGCTTCATACAGGGCAGCTGCAACGGTGGTGCCGATAGCGCCAGGGCCGAGCAGTGCGACAGAGGAGTAATCTGACATATAAAGACTCCGGTTCAGGCTGATATTCTGCTGATAACAGAAGAGGGAAGTGCTAAGTATTATTCACGTTCGCGCAGTTGGCCGCCTGAAGCGTAATAAAACAGGTTTCTAAATAATTCTCTATGGCGGTCGCCTTTTTTTATCGGACAATCAGTAACGTAATTGTTTCCGCCGCTGCGCTGGCATCCTGATTCATATTAACTATGTTTATGACTCAAAGAATAAAAGGATGCTCTATGCGTAATCTTATATTGAGTGGATTCACCGTATTGTTGCTGTCAGGATGCGGCGCGAATAACAGTGCGTCACCGGTCAACGCTCCCGGTGCGCCCGTGGCGGGTAAAACCGCGCTGCTGGAGAGCGGCGCGGCCGCACTGCAGTCGCGCCCGCCGATTGATGCCATTAACACCTATCTGGATGGATTTCACTACTACTGTGGTGATAAACAGGGACAGATGGAAGCGCATCACTATGTTACCATTCTCAACGATGATGTGATGCAGGCAGTGATCTTCGACGGCAATAAAAAAGATGCCAAGCTGATGGGCGTTGAATATATCATCAGCGAGCGGCTGTTTAAGCAGCTTCCGGCGGGCGAGAAGAAGTACTGGCACAGCCACCGCTATGAAGTGAAATCAGGCTCTCTGATTGCGCCGGGCATCCCGGACGCCGCTGAACATGCGCTGATGGGCAAAATCGTCAATACCTACGGAAAAACCTGGCACACCTGGCATACTGACCGCGACAAAACCCTGCCGCTGGGCGAGCCAGCGCTGATGATGGGCTTTACCGCCGACGGAGAGATGAACCCGGCGCTGCTGCGCGATCGTGACCAGCGCTTTGCCGTCGACACGCAGAAAATTCGTGCGGCGCGCGCCGATCTCGACGCGCATCCGGTGGCCGCAGGCGCTGATAACTGCCAGCGCGTACATCAGGCGCACTGATCGCCACAAAATCTATCCGCAGCGTTCGCCCTGCGGATTTTTTTCGCCTGCCGCCCCCGAACCAGGTTAAAAAGAGAGATCGTTTTTCTCTGCCGTAAGGAACCAGACGTATTATGACGCTCAAACGTTATTTCACCAGCGACCAGCTGACGCTTACCACCCGGGTATTACGCTGTGAACCGCAGGATGATGGCCGCTTTCGTCTCATACTCAGTGAAACGCTGTTTCATCCGCAGGGTGGCGGACAGCCCTCCGATCGCGGAACCCTTGCCGGCGCGGCGATGCTGCAGGCGCTGCAGGAGGGCGACAATGTCGCACACTATACCGATCGGCCGGTTGAACCAGGCGAGGTGGAGCTGGTGGTGGATGGCGAGCTGCGCGAGCTGCACTCGCGTTACCACTCCGCGGGTCATTTGATCGCTTATGCCGGAGAGTCATTTGGCTGGCGTGGATATAAAGCCAACCACCGGCCAGGGGAAGGTCGCATTGTTTTTACCGCGCTGGATCAGACTCAGCCGGTTACGGCAGAGGCGCTGATGCAGCGGGCTGCAGCGCTGGTGGCGGGCAACTACCCCCGCGTGCTGGGTGAAGAGGCGGGAAAACGTATGGTGAGCTGGGGTGAACTGACCCCCTATGCCTGCGGCGGCACGCATGTGCTCAGTACCGGGGAGATCGGTGACATTGTGATTGGCAAAGTAAAAGAAAAGAAGGGTGAGCTCACGGTACAGTATAGCTTGAGCCACTAAGCGGCATCAGGGGGGACTCCGTTCCCGCCCTCATGCCTGCGGCGTTAGCCTTTTCTCAGCCGTGATCCGTCAGCGACTGCGCTGCGCAAATCAGCGCCAGATGGCTCAGCCCCTGCGGCATGTTACCGCGCCACTCATCGGTGCGAACATCGAACATCTCATTAAAGGTTTCAACGTTGCCACGCTGACAAAGTTTGTCGAGGATCTCTTCCATCGCCTGCTCTGCCTGTGGAATATCACCCAGCGCGGCCAGCGCTTCCACCAGCCAGAAAGAGCAGGCAATAAAGGTACTCTCCTCCTGTTCCACACCGGAGTAGCGATAAACCATTGCGCTGTTGTGTCCCAGATCCTGACGGATAGCGCGATAGGTCGCGCGCATGCGCTCAGGATTCACCTGGTTGCCGTAACGGTGCATCAGCGCCAGCGCCGCATCCAGTTTATCTTCGCTGTCCGGGTAGAAGAGATAAGCCTGTCTGGCCTCGCTCCAGCAGTGCGCCTCCACCCACTCGCTGATGCGATCGCGTTCGCGCTGCCAGCGCTCAAGCCAGGTCGGCTCAATATGTTTCGCCTCTGCCAGCGCCACGGCGCGATCCAGCGCCAGCCAGCAGGCCATCTTGGAATGCGTATAGTGATGCTGATCGGGCAGCTCCCAGATCCCGCAATCCTGCTGACGCCATGAATCAGCGCAATGATTCGCCAGCTCACCCAGCATGCGCGAGGTAGAGAGATCGAGAATGTGACCAGCCTGTATAAACAAATCGGCGGTGGCGAGCATGTCGCCATACATACTGAGCTGGAGCTGATCGCGCGCATTATTGCCGATGCGTACCGGCTGTGAATGGTGGTACCCCCGCAGCGGCGGATAAGATTCAGCCGGGACTTCATCCCCTTCGAGCGTATAACAGGCGCGCAGCGCGGTGCCGTGACGAATAATCGTTTTCGACAGCCATGAGAAAGCAGCCTTACAATCTTCCAGCGCGCCCAGAAACACAAACGATTTGATAATCAGGCAGGCGTCGCGTACCCACGCATAGCGATAGTCATAATTTTTTTCGCCGCCGATACCTTCCGGCAGGGAAGTTGTGGCCGCCGCCGCCAGCGCGCCGGTAGGAGAGTACCAGAGGAATTTCAGCGACAGCGCTGAACGCCGCACGTGCTTTTCATAGCGCCCCTGATAACTCAGGCTGCGCGTCCAGTCGCACCAGGCGGTGTGGCTGGTTTCAATACGGGTATCGATAGCGCTTAAATCCGGCACCGCCAGCGGTTCGCGCTCGGTGACCAGCAGAGCAACCAGCGCGTGACTGCCGGGCGAGGTTTTGAGCGTGGCAGCGATACGTTCATCGTCCCGCTGCGTAACATGCCACGCGTCACTGGTGCGCAGCATCGCCATCAGATCGGCAATATGATAAACATCGCCCTGTTCAGTGCAGTCCCGCCACGGCGAGCAGGTCTCAGCCAGCGTACCAAAGCGTAACGTCAGCGTCAGCTCAACGTGGCCCTCGATCCCTTCAACGCGCCGCGCCAGCTCACTCCACGGCAGACGACCGGCCAGCGTGCTGTTTAATGATTCAGTCAGCAGGACTGAACCCTCTGCGGTGATAAAGGTGGTTTCCAGCACGTTACTGTCAGCGCGATAAGCGCGTTCGGTGCGGAAGGGGGCTGCGGGTACAATCTGGAAAAACCCGCCAATCTCCGGATCGAGCAGGCGGTCAAACAGCGGGGCGGAGTCGAGATTAGGTGCACACCACCAGTCAATAGCCCCATCCGGTGCGATAAGCGCAACGGAACGGCCTTCCCCGATGGCAGCGTAATCTCCAAGGCGCGCAAACCCTTTCTCGCGCATCGGCGACTGCAAAATCTGGTTATTCATCATGCTTCCCTGTCAGCTGAAACGACAGCGTGGCTGCCACAGGGGCAGCCACGCTGATATCGGGCAGAATGTGCTATTACAGCGTGCCGGTACCGCCGTCTGAGCACCATACCTGGCCGGAAGTAAAGCCGTTCAGGTTTTCAGCAAAGGTGACATAGAGCGGCGCGATTTCCACCGGCTGGCCCGGACGGCCCATCGGTGCACCGGAACCAAACTGCTGCAGTTTCTCTTCCGGCTGACCACCGCACGCCTGAAGTGGCGTCCAGTATGGGCCCGGTGCCACAGCGTTAACGCGGATCTTCTGTTCCGCCAGCTGTTTAGCCAGCGCTTTAGTAAAGGCGGCAATTGAGGCTTTGGTCTGCGCATAATCCAGCAGAATAGCGCTTGGCTCATAAGCCTGAACGGAAGAGGTATTTATAATAGAGGCGCCCTCTGGCAGATATTCCAGCGCGGCTTTAGTGATCCAGAACATCGCATAGACGTTGGTCTTAAACGTTGCGTCAAAATCTTCCGTCGAGAGCGTGCGAATAGATTCATTAAACTGCTGACGTCCGGCATTATTAACCAGAATATCCAGGCCATCGAGTTTTTCAGCGGCTTCTTTAACCAGCTGCTGGCAAAACGATTCGGAACGGATATCACCCGGAATAGCGACGGCTTTACGTCCTTCAGCTTCAATCAGCTTAACCACTTCCTGCGCATCTGACTCTTCAGCAGGCAGATAGTTGATGGCAACGTCTGCGCCTTCACGAGCGTAAGCGATAGCCACGGCGCGGCCAATACCTGAATCGCCGCCGGTGATTAGCGCTTTACGTCCGGTCAGGCGGCCTGAACCGCGATAGCTTGTTTCACCGTGATCGGGACGCGGATCCATTTTACTGGCTAAGCCGGGGAAATCCTGCGACGGCGTGTTAAACGGCGGCTGCGGATATTCATTAGCGATTAGCGTTTTGTTAGTGAACGAATTCATAACGGGCTCCTTGTACAGTGAACGTGTAGAAAATAAGCCTGGCAGAGATGTGATATTTGTCACGTAAAAAAATTACGAATGAATTTTATTTGTGCAATATCCATGCAGTGGGGGAAGTTATTTTTCCTTACAATTTCACTAACGTAATGATTATTTATCCCCTCTTAGTCCACATTTATAAAATAAGCGAGTCGGCAATATTGCAGAGCAGAAAATTAGCTCTAAGCTCATTGAATAACTTTAATAAATTCCCGGCGTTTTACCGGGATAAACATAATGAGCACTGTCGTCAACGAGGCGAAAATGAGCGAAGCACTCTGTACCATTATTTATAACGGGGAACGGCTGAGTGGCGCAGCGGATCAACCGCTGATCGATTTTCTGCAGCAGCAGGGAAAAAAACTGCCGCACGTCTGCTACCACCCGGCGTTGCCGCCGCTGCAAAGCTGCGATGTCTGCTGGGTCAGGGCTGACGGAGAGCAGGTGCGTGGCTGTACCCTGCGGACGTATGAAGGCTTGCAGGTGGTCAGTGAAGGCGCCGACCTGGCTGCTGCACAGCAGGAAGGTATGGACCGTATTCTGAATCGCCATGAACTTTACTGCACGGTGTGTGAGCACAATACCGGCGACTGTACGCTGCATAATGCGGTAGCCGATATGCACATGCCGATTCAGTTCTATCCCTATGAACGTAAACCCTACACGAAAGATCACAGCAATCCGTTTTATACCTACGATCCCGACCAGTGCATTCTCTGCGGACGCTGCGTTGAGGCGTGTCAGAACATAGAAGTCAATGAGACACTCTCAATTGACTACAGCGCAGAACATCCGCGCGTATTGTGGGATGGCGGGACGGAGATTGCCGGATCGAGCTGCGTCAGCTGCGGTCACTGCGTCACGGTTTGCCCGTGTAACGCGCTTTTAGAAAAAACCATGCAGCCCGATGCCGGTCCGTTTACCCGCATGGATGAGGATTTAAAGCGGCCGTTTATTGATGCCATTAAAAAAATGGAGAAGAGTATCGGCATGGAGCCGATAACCGGCATCTCACTGATTGATGATGCTTTGCGCAAAACAGAAATTAAAAAAACCAAAACAGTCTGCACCTACTGCGGCGTTGGCTGCAGCTTTGAGGTCTGGACGCGCGATCGCCATATCCTGAAGGTGCAGCCGGTCGCTGAGGCGCCGGTAAACGGCATCTCCACCTGCGTAAAAGGCAAGTTTGGTTGGGATTTTGTTAACAGCCCGAATCGCCTGACCACGCCGCTTATCCGGGAAAACGGAGCATTCCGGCCTGCCAGCTGGGAAGAGGCGCTGAACCGGGTGGCGGAAGGGCTGCGTGCCGTAGCGCATCAGCACGGCGGCGCAGCAATTGGATTTATTGGCTCCAGTAAAGCCAGTAATGAAGAGGCCTATCTGACGCAAAAGATCGCGCGCCTGATTTTTGGTACCAACAATGTCGATAACTCTTCACGCTATTGTCAGAACCCGGCTACCCAGGGGCTGTTCCGCACCGTGGGTTATGGCGGCGATGCCGGCACGCTGCGCGATCTGCAGCAGACCGATCTGATTATCACCGTGGGCAGTAATCTTGCAGAAAACCATCCGGTATTCGCCTCGCACATCAAACAGAGCCATAAACATCACGGGCAGAAACTGCTGGTCGTGGATCCGCGTAAGCATGAAATGGCGGAGCGCGCCGACTGCTATCTGCGTATCCGGCCCGGTACCGATATGGTCTGGGCCTCTGCGATGGCAAAATATATGTTCGATCATCACTATGCAGATGACGCGTTTCTGGCTGAACGCGTTAATGATGTTGACGCCTACCGCGCCTCGCTCGCGCCGTTTACGCTTGAGATGGCGAGTGAAGTAACCGGTCTGAGCGTGGAGGCGCTCACCGAGGCAGCGGAGATGATCGGCCAGGCAAACAGCGCCTGTATTCTCTGGGCGATGGGTATCACGCAGCACAGCCACGGTGCCGATGCCAGCACGGCACTCTCTAACCTGCTGCTGGTGACCGGCAACTATGGTCGCCCCGGCACCGGTGGCTATCCGATGCGCGGCCATAACAACGTGCAGGGGGCCAGCGACTTTGGCTGCCTGAGCAATGTTTACCCCGGCTATGAAAGCGTAACGGATGATGCGGTTCGCGAGAAGTGGGCGCGTGCCTGGCAGGTTGCGCCGGAAGCGCTCTCTGATGAAGAGGGGCTGGATAACTTCCTGATGATTGAGCACGCCCACGATAAGCAGCTGCGCGCAATGTACATCATCGGCGAAGATACCGCCTTTTCAGACGCTAACTCCACCAAAGTGGATGAAGCGTTCAGCCAGCTCGATTTTATGGTGGTGCAGGACATTTTCATGAGCAAAACCGCGCGCTACGCCGACGTGGTGCTGCCCGGCTGTCCGAGCCTGGAAAAAGAGGGCACATTCGTCAATACCGAGCGCCGTATACAGCACTTCTCCCCGGCGTTTGCTCCACTGGGTGAGAGCCGGCCTGACTGGCAGATTCTGACCGATCTCGCCGCGCGTCTCGGGCATCACTGGCGCTATCCAAACCCCGGCGCCATCATGGCGGAGGCGGCGGGCATTGCGGATCTGTTTGCCGGTGTGAGCTATGAACAGCTGGTAGGCTGGCAGTCACAGCTCTGGCCGGTGAAAGCAGATGGCAGCAGTACGCCGCTGCTCTATACCGACGCATTTGCGTTTCCGGATGGTAAAGCGCGTCTCTATGCGCTTGAGTGGCAGCCGCCAGAAGAGCAGCCGGACGCAGAGTACGATCTGCTGCTGAATAATGGCCGCATGCTGGAGCATTTCCAGTCCACAAACCAGACCGGGCAGGGCGGACGCATCATGTCGCTGTCACCCAACTGGTTTGTGGAGATCTCGCCGCAGCTGGCGGAAGCGCGTCAGCTGCAGGAGGGTGACTGGGTTGAAATCCGCTCGCGGCGCGGCGCGCTGGAGGTGCCGGTGGTGGTGACCGATCGTGCCGCAGGGAACGTGCTGTTTATCCCGATTCACTATGGCAAACCCGGCGTCAATGGTCTGACCGGTAACCACCACGACCCGGATGTGAACACGCCGGCTTACAAAGAGATTGCCGTCAGCCTGCGTAAACTGGCGCGTCAGCCTCAGCCGCATCCGCTGCCGTTGCATAACTTCCGTCACGGTCAGCGCACGCCGCTGGATCACCTGCCGGTTGAGGTGAAATGGCAGCAGCCGGAGTACCGTTTGCCCCCTGAACATGTTTCGCACCCGGAGAAAAGCTAATGGCCGAACCGCTGGACTACCAGCCTGAACCTGCGCGCACTGAACCTACCGCGCAGGAGTCACTCAATACGCTGCTGGAGAATCTGCATCAGCACGGCTTTCTGCGTCTCGCCAATGACGTGGTTAAAGCGAACAACGACATTGGTAAAATTCTTGCCGGCGGGCTGAATCGCCCCGGTACTCAGAACGCCATCCAGAACATTTCGCTGCTGTTTATGATGCTGAGCACTATTCCGCCCGAGCGGTTTAATCATGTACTGCTGGCGCTGCGCGATGCGCTGGTCGCGATGAAGCCAGCGAGCGAGTCTGTTCAGCAGGAGAAAGCTGCGCCCGGCATCAGAGGGGTAATGAAACTGCTTAATGATGAAGACCTGTGGCAGGGTGTGCGTCCGCTGCTGTCGGCGCTGGAAGTTTTTTCGCGCGAGATGCAGAAAGAGGAGGAGACCCCGATTACCCGCTACAGCGGTAAGCCGACCCGTGAATAGTCAGGAGTGGGTGCTGCTGATTGCCCGTGGTCAGTTTGCGCTGACCATGGGCATGCACATTACGCTGGCAGCGCTGACGCTGGGCCTGGCGCCTTTCCTGGTCTGGTTTGAAGCGCGCTGGCTATGGGGGAAGCGCCCTGAAGCGCGGCAGGCGCTGCAGTTCTGGATCAAAATTTTTGCCCTGACGGTGGCTATCGGCACCGTCTCTGGCGTCGTTATGGAATTTCAGTTCGGCACGCACTGGTCCGGGCTGGCGTCACGCGCGGGCGGGGTGATAGGCCCGCTGATGCTGTACGAAGTGCTTATCGCCTTTTTTCTGGAGTCCGCGCTGACCGGCGTGATGCTGTTTGGTTTTGATCGGGTTAAGCCTGGCGTCCATTTCACCGTGACCTGTTTTGTGGCGCTGGGCGCCGTGCTGAGCGCGTTCTGGATCCTTGCGGCTAACTCCTGGATGCAGACGCCGGTTGATTTTCATCTGACCGATGATGGCCGTCTGCTGCCCGACAGCGCGTGGACGCTGCTTGCTGCTCCCTCCTTTGGCTGGCGTCTGGCTCATATGCTGCTCGCCTCGGCAATAAGCGTCAGCTTCCTGCTGGGCGGCGTAGCCGCGTGGCGCTTGTGCCGTCAGCCGGATGAAGCGGCCAGTCGTCTGATGCTGCGCAGCGCGCTGACGGTAACGCTACTGGCGGTACCGGCGCAGATTGTAGTGGGCGATCTGCATGGTGAAAATACGCGCACCTGGCAACCGGCTAAGCTGGCTGCCATCGAGGGGAGCTGGCACGCTCCGCCGCCGGGTCAGGGAGAGCCGCTGCGGCTGTTTGCCATTCCGGATCAGCAGGCGCAGCGCAACCACGCTGAACTGGCGATCCCGGCGATCGGCTCCCTCTACCTGCGTCACAACCTCAGCGGGCATATTAAAAGTCTGAGCGAGTTTCCGGCAGAGGCGTTGCCGCCCGTGTTACCGGTGTTTTTTGCGTTTCGCCTGATGGTGGGATGCGGCGTACTGATGCTGGTGGTTAGCCTGGCGGCCAACCTGCAGCGCTGGCGCGGTCGTTTATACCATTCACCGCGCCTGTTGCGTCTGCTGACGCTGATGTCGCCTGCCGGGTTTTTGGCGCTGCTGGCTGGCTGGGTGGTCACGGAAATGGGACGTCAGCCCTGGACGGTTTATGGCGTGTTACGTACTGCTGACAGCCTTTCGCCGCTGTCGCTCAGCAGTACATTGGTCATTTTTATCGCTATCGTGCTGGTCTATACGCTGGGTTTTGCGGCTGGCCTGCTCTATTTAGTGCGTCAAATCAACGCACCGCTGCCTGACGATGCCGACGTGGCAGCCGAGCACGTTGAAACACCGGCCTGAGGAGCTGATGATGCTTGCCGATCTCTCTGCCGCCGTGCTGATTTTTTCACTGCTGATGTATCTGGCGCTGGATGGCACCGATCTTGGCGTGGGCATGCTGTTTTACGCTTTCGACACGCCACAGCAGCGGCAGTGGATGGCACACAGCCTGCTGCCGCTATGGGATGCTAACGAGACCTGGCTGGTGCTGATGGCCGGGGGAATGCTGGCGCTTTTTCCTGCGCTCTATAGTCTGCTGCTGCAGACGCTGATGGTGCCGGTATTTCTGCTGCTGCTGGCGCTGTTTCTGCGCGCGCTGGCGCTGGCGTATCGCGCGCAGGTGAGTAGGGCATGGCGTGTCTGGCTTGACCGTCTGATGATAGCCAGTTCGCTGGCCGCAGCCTTTTTGCCCGGCTGGATAAGCGGCCTGATCCTGGTTTCGCGTCCGCCTGCCGGAATTATGATCGATCTCTCGCTGGCACCGCTGCTGTGTGGCGCCGGCGTGGTGGCAGTCGATCTGCTGCTGGGCTGCTGCTGGATCTGCTGGCGTCTGGGTGAGGCGGCGGGAGAACGCGCCCGGTCACTTGCCGTGCTGGCATGGACCTGCGCGGTGATATGTCTGACAGGCGTGATACTGCTGGAGCCGACGCTATGGCAGCTGAGCTGGCAGCGCGCGCCTGGCCAGCTTATTCTGATTGCGATCCCGCTGCTGATTGTGCTTCAGGCCATATTACTCTGGCGCGAAGCGATGGTGGCGCTGCTGATGACAACGCTGCTGCTTGTCGGCGCAGTGGTCATCGCCCTGGCGTTCGGCCTCTATCCGTGGCTGCTGCCGTTTCAGCTGCGTATTCAGGAAGAGGCCTCGTCGCCGGTGACGCAGGGCGTGGTGCTGACCGGCATGCTGATTTTCCTGCCGCTGACGCTGGCCTACCACAGCTGGTCCTTTTGGGTATTCAAACGCCGCCATCAGCGCTGAGTTTACGGCTGGTCAGCGGGTATACGCATAAACCAGGTTCCCTGCAGCTGCATGCGTAAAAAATCGCGAAACAGTGTTTCCAGCGTCTGCTGAGGATCGACGTCAGCGAAACGCTGCGGATAGAGCGTTTTAGCCATAAATTCTGCTGCAACGACGTGCCACGGGCTGAGATAAAAATTCATCCACAGCGCGCCCGCCTGACCATTATGCAGCGCCTTCAGCCCGCGCAGCCCTTTCTGCTGTCCGGTCAGCTGCTGAAAACTCTGCAGTGCAACATCAGGCGCGATCTCCGGTCCGAGCTTCAGCCGGCCACTGCTCTGATTGTCGCTAAAACCGGTAGCAAAGTAGTAGTCAGGCTGCGCGGCAATCACGCTCTCTTCACTCAGGCGGGCAAACACACCCTGCCGGGTACGGGCGGCGATGTTGTCGCCTCCGGCCAGGCGCAGAAGCTCGCCCAGACTGCCGTTGATTGCCGTCACGCAGCACTCATTGCGGCGTCCCAGATGCAGGTGCAGCAGCACTTCAGGGCGCGCACCGTGAAAATCAGCAAGCCGCTCCTCAATGACCCGCATATGGGCGGCGTAAAACCGGTTAAATGCGGCTGCCCGCGCCTGCTGATTAATTACATCACCCAGGATCTCCACGCTGCGCCGGGTATTCTTCAGCAGCTGAACGCGCAGGTCGATCTTCACGACCGGAATGTGTGCCGCCTGCAGTACCGCAAGCAGACGCGCGTCAGCATCATCATAGCGTGCCAGGCTGGGTAAAATGACGACGTCGGGGCGCAGCGCAATAATCTGTTCCGGGTTGATCGCCGCCGGGCCACCGCTGCCAAGTGACGGAACCGTCTCTATTTGCGGAAAACGCCGCGCAAAGCTGCGCCACATCTGCGCATCATATTTCTGCAGATCGCGTGGCCAGCCCACAATGTGCTGCAGCGGATTATCAGGCGCCAGCAGCGCCAGTGTGTAAAGCATACGGCTCTCGCCAAGCACAATACGCTGCGGGCGATCGGGTATTGTCACCCAATGACCGTCAATATCGGTAAGTGTTTTTGCCTGCGCCAGCGGGCTTAGCAGCAGCCCGGCTAACAGCAGCAGGCTGGCGAAAAAGAGTGAATCAGAACGCAATGCTCGCCTCCGCCACCAGATTGCGGGTCTCGCCTTCGCGTACGCGCAGGTTGCCACCGCTGGAGGTGTAGTAGTGTTTATCAAACAGATTATTCAGGTTCAGCTGAAGCCGGGTTTTATGTCCGGAAAGGGTACTGTTCCAGGCAATAAAGGTGTCGGCTACCGTATAGTCAGGCAGGGTAAAGCTGTTCTCCGGATCGCCCGCGCGTGAACCGACATAGCGGGCACCCCCCCCGATGCGGAAATCACCCGGAATGCCGGGCAGCGCCAGCGTGTGGGTGAGCCAAAGTGCACCGGCGTGACGGGGAGCGTTCTGCAGCCGGTTGCCGTTATTGGCCCTGTTTACGCCATCGTCAGCGATCTCCGCTATATCATAGCTGTAACTGGCGCTGATCTCCCAGCCGGCAGCCACTTCCCCGTTAAGCTCCGCTTCAGCGCCTGTGGATCGCGCCCGGTTGATAGTGCGCGTGGTGCCATTGATGCTGAGTGACATATCGCGCTCATTAATGCGGTAAAGCGCCAGGCTGGCAAACAGCGTCGGCGTGATTTGCCACTTGCTGCCCGCTTCCCAGCTGGTGCCCTGTTCAGGTTTGCCCACCCGTCCCGCATCATCCACCTCGGTTGAGGGGGTGAACGATTTGCTGACGCTGGTGTAGAGCGATATATCCGGTGTCAGTTTGTAGATCGCGCCTGCCTGCGGCAAAAATTTGTTGCCGCTGCTCTCCAGCGTCGGCACGATTGGGTCGGCTCCCTTTGAGGCGCGCTGTTCATAATGCTGATAGCGGCCGCCCGCCACCAGGGTCCAGCGATCGTTAATCGCTACGCTATCTTTGGCGTAAAGCGAGCGGCTGTGAATGCGGTTCAGCAGCCGCGCATTTGCGCGGCGCTCGGTAGTGGCATCCGTGACCGGCGCAAGCAGATCGTAATGCGGTTCGGCAAGCGTAAACCCGCGATTTGCTTTGCCCTGATACTGCCGCGCCCGCAAGGTCTGATTCATCTCATAATCGGTGCCCGCCACCAGCGTGTGCGTCATGCCGGCAAGCTGCTGCGTACCGGTCAGATCCCAGGCGATATATTTTGTCTGATGATTAAAACCGCGATTGGCGTCAGCGCGACGCGTCACAACCCCGCTGTCCGGATCGATGGCGGTAACGCGCACTTCATTATTATCATACTGGCGCTGGTTCCAGCCCAGCGTCACACGCGTGCTCCAGTCGTCACTAAGCTGCCAGTCGTAGTGGGTATTCAGCGTTTTATTATGGCCCCAGGCGTGGCCAGCTTTATCATCCAGCCGATCTTTGTAGCCGATATCAACCGGGCGGTTATGGATAAACGCCGTACCGCGATCGTAAGGAATATCATACTGGTAATCTTCGTAACTCAGCAGAAAGCTGGCTTTCTCGCCATACCACTGCAGCGAGGGTGCGATGAGCCGGTGTTTATCACGACCAAAATTGCGCCAGTAATCCTGGTTCTGCTGCTCTGCGACCAGCCGGAAAGCAAAACCGTTATCCAGTGGTCCGGTGATATCGAACGTACCGCTGCCGCCGCCGCCGCTGCTGGCGGTCCGGCCGCTCAGCGCGGTACGCCATTCATAAAGCGGTTTTTTGCTGATGATATTGATGACGCCGCCCGGATTCTGGATGCCGTAGAGCAGTGAAGCGGATCCTTTCAGTACTTCAACCCGCTCCGTTGCTGCGTTGACATTGAGGCCCTGACTGCTGCGTATGCCATCGCGATAGATCGAACCGTCGCTGTTGCCGCCAAACCCGCGGCGCACAAAGCCATCTTCCGTGCCTGCCAGCGTATTACCTTCGCTTACGCCGCTGACAAAGCGCATCGCCTCCGTCAGGCGACTGACCTGGTAATCCTCCAGCTGTTGCGGCGTTACGATGCTGACTGACTGGATCTCATCAAGCCGCGCAACGGGCAGTTTGCTGCTGACGGTGCTGCTGCCGGCGCTATAGCCGGACGCGGTTTCACTATCAGCCTGAACCGTGAGCGTGATTTCCTGCTCTGCGGCATTGGCCGTAACGGAGACAGGGATAAGCCCCTGCAGCGCAACATATAACGCAGGGCGTAACGCCTTTGGCACAAAAGTAGAGGAAATAAGCATGTCAGCAAACCTGGTAAAGACGGAGTGTTCCGTCATAAAGCCATCGGCAAAACCTGCCGCGCGCGGGCAGGCAGAATAATCATTCAGCGGCCACAATGCAGGCTTGAATGTAATTGAGAATCATTCAAACATGAAAGAATGTAGTAGTAAACGGATATAATGCAGGCAATACTACATTTATCCGGAATCCGTCTAATGACGGTATATTTAAATATTAATTTTATAAATCAATATTTTAATCATTAAAATGCGAAGAGGTTTCTCGTTCTGTGAGTAAAGTGAATAGGGCGCATCTCATTATCACGAGACCAGTCACTACAACATATCCGCCTTTCACAGCGGGTAATGTCAGGAGCCTCAGCCCATGGCGCTGAAAAAAAAGGGTGTCCGGACAGACATTTTTGCGACCGCTGCCGGGCTCGTATCGCCAGTCTCTCCCCCCGGCTGCAGACGGTCGCCCGCTATATTGATGCGCATCGTGAGAGCGTGGCGGAAGCGACGGCTATCGATATTGCCGCCGCAACGGGAACGTCTGATGCGACGGTGATCCGTGCCGTACAGGCGCTGGGCTTTACGGGCCTGCGCGATCTTAAACTCACGCTGGCGGAGTGGGCGGGGCCGGCCATTAACTCTGCGGCAAAGATGAGCGCGACCGTTAGCGAACTGGCCTGCGATATTAATGCCAGCATCGATTTTGTGCTGCTGGGACACCAGCAGGCGTGTCACGCGCTGGCACAGCCCGAAAACCGTCAGGCGGTGGCACAGGCGGTGGCGTTGCTGAGCGAAGCGCGTCAGGTCGCCCTCTTTGGCATCAACGCGTCAGGTATTCTTGCGGACTACAGCGCCCGTATGTTCAGCCGTATCGGGCTGCCCGCCACAACCCTGAACCGCACCGGCATTGCGCTGGCAGAGCAGTTGCTGAGCCTGCAGCGTGGTGATGTACTGGTGATGATGGCGCAGAAATCGGCGCATCGTGAAGGGGTCACGGCGTTAAAGGAGGCGAGAAAGCTGGGCATTCCTGTCATTCTGCTGACGCATGCGATGGAGTCTGCCTTTGCGCGCGAGGCTGATATCGTGATCAATGTACCACGCGGCGGGGAAGGAGGACGCATGCCGCTGCACGGGACCGTGCTGGTCTGTCTTGAAATGCTTATCCTGTCGGTTGCCTCAGTCAATGCCGGACGCACGGTGAAAACCATGAAGCGGATTCAGGAGCTAAACCGATCGCTTAAGCCCGGTACTAAACGCTAAGTGTGAACCGATCGTGAATATCCGGCGCGCGCAAATTTCACGAAAAATAACACCTGCCGGTGCGGTTTTATCGCTATAAATGCAGGCAAAAGAAGGAGTTCTTGTGCGTGCATTTCTGACAACTATTACCCTGTTTATAACACTCGTTCTGACCAGCCCGGTTAGCCTGGCGGCAGACGCCATGGCGTTCTGGTCAGCATCGCGGCACGGGGCCAACAGTTTTAACCGGCTGCCGCCTGACAGCAAATATTTTACGGCTCTGCATGACTACGGTGCCAGCTGGGTACGGCTCTCCTGGGATAAGTGGCCCACGCAGCAACGCGATTTTTTGCTGGGTAACGCAGATGAGTATCGCGGGCTGGACGCCGGCGATCTGCAGACGCTTATCCACACCCTCGACCGCGCCTGGGCAGCGGGCCTGCGCGTGGTTATTACGCCTCTCTCTCTGCCCGGCATGCGCTGGGCGCAGAATAACGGGGGAAAATTTGACGATCGGCTCTGGCAGGATAAAGCCTGGTGGGAAGCCAGCGTGCGCTACTGGCACGATCTGGCTGCTGCTCTGCACCATCATCCCGCTATCGCCGCCTATAACCTGATCAATGAGCCCGCGCCGGAAAAAAATGGCGGACTGGCAGAGCACGCCAGCAGCGAGGCGATGGCGCGCTGGTATCAGCAGCAGCGTGGCGGAAGCCGCGATCTGCCGGCGTTTTATGCCGCGCTGATAGCCGCTATTCGTGAAGCAGATGCCGTTACACCGATAATGGTCGACAGCGGCTGGTATGCCGCCGCCGATGCGTTTGACTACTGGCCTGAGGCGCTGCACGACACGCGCATACTTTACAGCGTGCACATGTATGAACCCTATGCTGCGACCAGCGCACCCAACGCCCGGCGCGAAAAACCCTGGCCCTATCCGGGTTACGTACCTTTCGGCGAGGATATGCAGCAGTGGGATGCGGCGCGTGTCGCGGACTATCTGGCACGCCCTTTTGAATGGGCTGCGCGTAACGGGATCGATAAGCGGCAGCTGGTGGTTAGCGAGTTTGGTTGCGTGCGCACGCTGGCCGGTTGTACCCGGTACCTGGAAGATGTGCTGACGGTGCTGGACAGCCATGACGCGCACTGGGCATTTTATAGCTTTCGTGAAGATAGCTGGGACGGCATGGATTATGAACTGGGTCGTCAGAAAGTGCCGTGGCGCTACTGGCAGGCGGCAGAGAAAAATCTGCCCGATCCCCTGCCGCGCAGCGCCACAAAAGAGTTTGAGCCGATACGCAAGCGGCTCGCCGGTCAGTAAGGCGTGCCGGGCCATGCGGCCCGGCACGCCCCGCCTCAGGCGATAGTTTTGCGATTGCTGAGCAGATCTTTCACGCTCTCTGCTACCCGCTTGCCCGCCAGGAAAGCGT
The DNA here is from genome assembly GCF_002473195.1 of Pantoea sp. UBA7232. Lineage (NCBI taxonomy): Bacteria > Pseudomonadati > Pseudomonadota > Gammaproteobacteria > Enterobacterales > Erwiniaceae > Pantoea > Pantoea sp. UBA7232. Next base: position 6,199 of record NZ_DKTK01000008.1, on the reverse strand, counting down.
GATCCGAATTGTAATACTCCCATTCGCTGTAGCGCCCGGCCAGATGGATACTTTGCGTGGCCAGCCAGCTACGGATCAGCGCCACGTTGGCACTGCGCGCATGATCGTAAACGACATAGGCGTACGGCATGTTTACGATACTACTGGTGAGGATCTCATCATCCTCATTGATAATGCCTACCCGGATACAGTCATCGATACAGCGCTGGATCAGCGCTTCACCCTCACAGGGCAGCGGTTGATCGTCACGCCAGGTGATTTCACAGGTCAGACCGAATCCGCCCGGAGGATTACAGTGCGGGCTGGCATTACCCTGCAGAAAGATGCGATGGAACAGCGTGTCTCCCGGATAGTAAATCCAGTGTTTTTCACTGATCGCCGGACGTCCGATACCAAGATTAACGCAGCACACAGAGGTATGACGCAGCTGAGAAGCCGCCTGCTGTACCGCCTGCGGCGCGCGGGCGCCCATCAGGCGCACCAGTTCCGGTAAGGGCAGCGTGCTGATGAGCTGGTCATACTGCAGATGCCTGCCGTCGCTGAGCGTGACGCTGCGCGACTGCGGCTGAATCTCGGCTACCGCCGTTCCGGTCTCCAGCGTACAGCTAAGGTGAGGCAGGAAACCGTTCATCAGCGCCTGAAAGCCGCCGCGCAGCGGATAGCCGAAGCGCGCGTTGGGCCCGACCGGTTTCTCCAGCGGCGCAAGCGCACCGCTGACGATCTGCGCCAGATCCGGCAGGGGTACGCGACCGCCCAGCCACGAGGTCTCCATGCTGGCCAGCGGCGTTTTCCACAGTTTACGGTTATAGGGAACGGCAAAATGACGGGCGATGCCTTTGCCCCAGACGCGATAGATAAAATGTTCAAAATCTTCACTGTCGCGCTGTTCAGTGATGCAGCTCTCATCCGCTACCACGCCGTCGGCGCAGCAGTCGCGCGATGCGTCTGCGCCAGGCAGTATGGCGGTATCGTTTTCTGCCGCGCCGTAGCGCGCTTCAATCGCGCCCAGCACACATTCACTAATCACCTCCGCCGGCAGGCCGTGCAGCGCTGACTGGAACGGGTAGCGCGTATAGACATCGTGGCTATAGACCCAGGCTTCGCGCATCTGCCAGTGCTGATTCTCACCCAGCAGCAGATCGTAGAGCTCCAGCACGTAGGGATCGTTGGAGAACATGATGTGACCGGCATAGTCGAAGGTAAAACCCTTATCTTCGATTGACCGGCACCAGCCGCCTGGCGACTCATTTTTCTCCAGTACGACGGCCCCTTTACCGTAATGATAACCGGCACTCAGGCCGGTAGGCCCTGCGCCGAGGATAAGACATTCAACCGGATGCAGCGTGACCGGCTGCGTGCGTTCAGCGGGTGCAGCGGCCTGCGTCGCAGGCTGTGCGGGCTGACGTTTAATGGCGCAGAGGTGCTGCTGCATCTGCGCCACCGTATTATCCCAGGACGTCGCGGCGACTACGGCAGCCATCGCTTCAGCCTGCATATGACGCCGTTCAGCTGTCTGGCGCAGAGCGTGTTCGCAGCCCTGAATAAAGGCTTCCTGCGAATCGGCTATTGTCACGACGTCAGCATACTGGCGCGCTACGTCAGCGATCGCTGTGCTGACAATCGGCAGCTGCGCGGCCATGTACTCCAGAACCTTTGTCGGGCTGATAAAGCGCGTGGAGGCATTGAGCGCAAACGGCATCAGGCAGACATCCCAGCCCGCCAGAAACTGCGGCAGGGCGGCATAAGGCTGCTGTCCGAACCAGTGCAGGTTTTTACGCTGCGGCAGCGTCGCAGGCTCGATCTTGACCACCGGTCCCACCATGATGATCTGCCAGTCAGGGTGCGCGTCAGCCAGCGCGGTGACCAGCGGCAGATCCATGCGCTCATCAATCACACCGTAGTAGCCGAGGCGCGGTTTAGGCAGAAACTGCTGCAGCGGATGGCCGTTGCTGCGGGCGAGCGCCTGTGCAAAGTGCCCGGCATCCACGCTGCTGGGAAAACAGTGAACGCGCGAGTGACGATCTTTTTTCGCTTCATACAGGCTGCGTCCGCCGGTAAAGACCAGGTCAGCGCGGCTCAGAAGAGCCGATTCGCGCTGCTGCAGCTGACGCGGCGCCTGGTCAAACGCGGAGAGTTCATCCATACAGTCATAAATGATCCCGCGGCTGTTAAACGCGCTAAGCAGCGGCAGCGCCATTGGGGTGTAGAACCAGACCAGCGGTTCAGTGCCAGGCTCCAGCAGGTTGCTGAGCAGCGGCTGCAGTAGCGCAATCTGGTCGTCATGAAAACCGGGGGCGTGTATCGGCGTATGCGGCTCGACCACGGTGACATTGGCCGCCGGCTGCGAGGTGCGCAATCCTGCTTCACCCGCCTGATAAACCGGCTCTTCAATAAAAATAATCCGGTGGTGCTGTGCAAGGCGTGAGAGCACATGCTGCGGCCGCTGAAACACAAATCCCCAGCGCAGATGACTAAATACCACCAGTACAGATTGATTCATGGCGAACTCCTTTGGCCCAGCGGCCGGTGTGAGAAACCCCTGAAAACGCGCGAGTGCGCGTTGTGATTGCCGCAGCGCGGCAGCATAAGCGTGGTTAAGCAGGCGAACGTTTTGCGAATCGCTATCCCACAGACCGCTATGCGGCCAGTGCGTAATATCTTCCCAGAGAGGCCGATCGATAATCGGGTAAAGGCAAATGCCGCGAATATCGCAGCCTGCCAGCTGCGCCTGCGCGACCTGGTCGGTAATATGGGTTATCCAGGCCGCGCGGCCGCTGCCGACGTGGCTGGTTTCTGCCAGCAGCAGGGGGCGCTGATAGCGCGCCGAGAGACGGGCAAGCATGTCGGATAACGGAATGCGCCGGGCATCATCCAGATGCCACTCCAGCCGCTGGCCGGTCTGCGCCAGCCACTGGTTACCGTGATAATAGTTGGCTCCGATCAGATCCAGATAGCGCGGCGACCCGCCCAGCTCCGGTTCACGCAGCCCTGCCAGCATATCCCACGCCTGATACTGCGCGGCCGTCAGAGCGGCGGCGTGCTGTTGTGCGTGCTCGCTTTCATCCTCCGGCACCACATGAATAACGGGATCGCAGTGCAGAAAACGTACGCGCGGATCGACGGCCAGAATGGCATCACAGCCCGCCAGGGCAGCGCGTACCAGCTGCCGCTTAATGGCATCGGGATCGCTATCGGCGTTGTTACCAAAGAGTCCTACTGAAATACCCCAGGCGAAAAAAGAGAGCTCGTTAACCGGTGAGTAAACCGGGGGCACGTCACGGTAAAATCCGGCCAGACAGGTCGCAACCTGATGGCAGAACCGCGCAAAACGCGGCACAAATTCAGGTGAGAACAGGGTGAGATCGTCCGGCCAGCCATAGTGGCTCAGCGTCCAGTTCACCTGAATACCCTGCTCGCTGGCCGACTGCATGCAGCGGGTCAGCCGGGCAAAGGTACGCTGTGGATCGGCTTCAGCCAGCCGCCAGCCCACGCTTTCACGCACTGACCGAATATTAAATGCAGCGAGCGCGGCATAATCCGTTGCAATATGCACGTCGTGTGCATTGATTACATTCATATCAAGTGCAATCCCGGCGGGATTAATATGATCGGCACCCTCAAAACCGGCCTGCCAGAAGCTGGAAAATGGCAACATTTAATTCTCCTGGAAAACAGGACAAAACAGCAGCCCTGTAAAGTAAATTACAGGACCAGCTTTAGTTGAAATTTATCAGGGCTGTGACTGGATTAATAAAAAGGCTGCCAGCGGGTTACACGACAACGTCAGGGCAGCGGTAAAAATTTATAAAGGTTGTTTGAGGAAATTATAGTCAGGTGCCGGGTTTCAGCAACCCTGTGAAGTTGCTGAAAAAAAAGCAAAGCGGCAGCCAATGCTTTGCTTTATTGACTGCTGATCCTCTCTTTTTTCGGCGAATAACACCATTTTTCAATGGCTACAGTAGAAAAATGGAAAAATTACTATTTCAGCGAAGGATAATTTATTCGCAGCGATTTTTGATTTGCGCTTCACGTTTTTTAATCCAAAAAAAAGCTGCCGTTATGTTCAACATGTTGAATGGCATAATAATTGCGCCTGACGGTTTTTATTTGCAGCACTTTTAGGTTTAATTTTTGCGGCTCTGATTAGGCTGCAGAGAAAAAATTGCGTTACGTATTAAACCAGCCGCTGAGCAAAAGCTGCTTCGGCCAGCGCTGCAAGGTAGTGTGCAGCAGGCAACAGCACATCATCGTTAATGCGAAACGCAGGGTGATGCAGAGGCCAGGCTTCACCGGTGCCAATCATGATAAATGCGCCGGGTATGTGCTGCTGATAGTAAGCAAAATCTTCGCCAATCGGGGTGGCAGCAATTTCACGTGCGTCCAGCCCGTTAAGCGCTGCCTGCTGCAGGGCAAACGCTGTCCAGTGCGCATCATTTATCACTGCGGGTGGCCCGGCCTGCCAGGTGATTGCTATTTCAGCCGCAAACGCTGCGCTGATACCTTTTACCAGTTCACGAAATCGCTGTTCAATACGTTCGCGCGCTGCGGCGGAAAAGGTGCGCACGGTGCCTTCCAGCCAGGCGCTTTCCGGAATGACATTCCACGTGCTGCCGCTGTGAAGCTGGGTAATCGAGAACACAGCATTCTCTGCTGAAGGGAGGTTACGGCTGATCAGCGTCTGGACTGCAGAGACAATGTGCGCGGCAATCACAATAGGGTCGTTACCCTGATTCGGGTGTGCGGCATGGCTGCCGGTGCCGGTGATCTGTAGCGCAAAGCGGTCAACGGCGGCGGTCAGGGCGCCCGCCCGGCTGCCCGCCACACCTGCCGGCAGAGAGGGATCGTTATGGAGACCAAATATGGCAAACGCATCCTGCAAAGCACCGCTGGCAAGCACCGCGGGTGCGCCTTCACCGGTCTCCTCTGCTGCCTGAAAAATAAAGCGCACCTGTCCAGCCAGCTGTGTTTCGCGGGATTTCAGCAGAATGGCTGCGCCCAGTATGGCCGCACTGTGAAAATCGTGACCGCAGGCGTGCATGACTCCGGGATGCGCTGAAGTAAACTCTACTCCGGAGTGCTCTTCAATCGGCAAGGCATCAATATCGCCCCGCAGCACCACCAGCGGACCGGTTGCGGGACCCACTTCAGCGACCAGTCCGGTTGTCAGCGCCAGGGAGAGAATACGGATATTGTGCGCCTCCAGCTGCTCACGAATGCGTTGTGTGGTGGCAAATTCCTGGTTTGACAGCTCCGGGAAACGGTGCAGCTCCTGCCGGAAAGCGACCAGCTGTTCTGTTAACTGCGTTAATTCTGACGGCGACATAGTTTGTTCCTTTCTCACGATTACGCTGCGCGGCGTGCAGCACGTTATCCGGGGAAGGTAACAGCAGAACGAGTGAGCGTTATATCTCAATACCCGCAATGATATTGCAATAAGTGAATAACAGCAGCGGCTGATCGGTTCAGGGTTATAAAGAAGGGCAGGAAGAGTGGCGAAACCAGCCCCGGGGAAATGAGGCTGGGAAATATGCGTGTCAGCTAATCAGATTAAAAAATCGTCCAGCGATGCGCCGGCATCAATAGCACTCTTAATCGGAGAAGGCGTGCGGCCCTGACCGGTCCACTGCTTTTCATTACCTTCTTCATCGGTATATTTATACTTAGCCGGACGCGGCGCGCGTTTGGCTTTAGGTTTAGTTTCTGCCTGGTTTAATTGCGCAAGTTCACTAATATCGATGCCATCATTCATCAGCATCTCTTTGTATAACGCCAGTTTTTCTGCTTTTTCGCGCTGAGCAGCATTATCTGCTTCAGCTTCTTCACGGCGTTCTGCAACGACCACAGCGAGCTTTTCCAGCATCTCATTTAATACCGCTACTTCAATATCACGCGTCTGAGCACGCAGTGTACGAAGATTATTCAATGCCTTTAGTGCATCGCTCATGAATATAACCCTTATTACTGATGTGAAAATTTGAAAGCGCGCATTCTACGATATTTTTTCTCAAATTAAAATATGCATCATGGCGTTAAATCAGCTATATCGCACAATTATCAAACTCATTGAGTTATCACCTGCATCAGAAATTTATTAGCCGCAAACTGAATATTTAACGGACACCAGAATTTATAAAGTGGTCACGCTACCGGCAGTACGCCAGGGTCGCATCAATACGACAGGGGTCGCATTAATGCGACC
>NZ_DKTK01000010.1:0-32958 GCF_002473195.1 Pantoea sp. UBA7232 | reverse complement strand
TATTCCGCGCATCTATTTAGAATCAAACGCTTACATAAATCCTGATTTTCCAGCCATTGCTGGGCGCAATTACAAAAAAAACTGCATTTTTTTTGCGCAGTACTCCTTAACTGTTTCGTGGTTTTTTCTCCGATTTCAGCACCGTATCCCCAGCCAGGCTAAAGCGTTGTTAACAGGAAAATTCCTGGCTGACCGCATGACGTAATCCTGTAAAGGTATTGATATAAAAAGATATTCATATCATTCGGAGGTCAGGCGCTGAGAGAAATAAGACAGTTTCCTGAAAATATTAATTAGTCAGAAACATCGCTGCTTAACTATTTTAATGCATAGTCTGAAACCATTAATTTCTAAAGTTTGTTTATAGGAATTTTCTCATGGTGTTAAATTAAATAAAAAACTGTATAACGTATTCACACACAGCAAGACTTAATAATAAAAACAGGGAAAAACATGGATCGCTCAACTTATCCTTTGTTGTCAGAAAAAGAATTCGTTGAGATTGCCAGACGGATGCTGGCCGGGGATTATAATAATACAAAAGGATTTTATAACGATCTCACGGATTTCCTCCGTACCGGAGGAGATACCGTGCAGACAAAAGAAATAATAAACGCCTGCGGTATTGCGCTATTTTCAGAACACCATTTGCTGCAGTGTATTTATAAATGGCAAAACCTGAAAGGTATCTCAGGATTGCGTCAGGATGTGCTGCACTAAGGTGCAGGGCGTGCCGCTTCTGCTCTGTACAACTCCTTAACTGTGATGGTACATGTACCATAATGAGCATACTGTGGCGATACGTGAAAGAGAGCTGTCCAGCGCCAAATGGTCGCTTCTCTCTTCAGCAAAAATTATTGGCATTGGCGTTTTACAATTGACGCTGCTGGCGCAGACTTTGCAGGCGAATGAATTAAACCTGCTGGTTATCGCCATACTGGCTCTGCTGGTTATCGATACACTTGCCGATCGCGGCTTTAATAATAAAATCATTCGCAAAATAAGCTTTAATAATAGCGAAATGTCCGTTCTTTACTGGGGAAGTATTTTTACCGGCTTATTTATTTTTGCAGCATTGTTTATTGGCAGTGACATTTATAGCGCTATAGCGCAGCAGCCGCAGCTTGCGGTTATGCTGGAGATGATGTCGGTAATATTTATTATTATCCCGCAGGGGCAGCACTACCGGGCTATCCTGCAGCGGGAAAAGCAGTTTACGCGTATCGCTTTTATCGAGATCACCTCGGTAGCAGCGGGCCTGGCGGCAACACTCTTTACGGTGTGGCTGATGCCGTCGGCGCTATGCGCGGTCTGGGGATACCTTGCGCTGGTCTCCGTCAGAATGCTGCTCTGTTGCTACTACGGTCGCGCCTGGTTCCAGCCTGCGTACCGTTTTAGCCTGAAAGAATTCGCCAGCGTGCGAGCAAGAAACGGATAATAACAACAAGTCTGTATGGTGGGCTCTGGGCATCTGTCCGATGCGTTCGCGTGCTGGTTAACAGCACGCTTTTTTCTTTTCTGCGCTGCAGGCGATTTAATCGTTCCTCGTCTGAAAACAGGCTTCCCCGCATCATATTTTTTTATCACAAATATTGACGCATTTTGTTTATCCCCTTCCCTGCCTGCCTTTTCTTAATCATCACATTATCTATTCTAATCTGACGCCGTTCAGTTGAAAAAATCTCAATAGTCTCTGTGCCGCGGAGGCTTTAGCCTTGCCGGCCAGACTGCTGGAGCCCCCCATGCTATTAACTGTTCTCTACCTTATCGGCATTACCGCTGAAGCGATGACCGGCGCGCTGGCTGCAGGCCGGCGCAAAATGGATCTGTTTGGCGTTATTATCATCGCTTCTGTCACCGCAATCGGAGGCGGCTCAGTGCGCGATATTCTGCTGGGTCACTACCCGCTCGGCTGGGTAAAGCATCCGGAGTACATCATGATTGTTGCGGCGGCAGCGGTGGTCACCACCTTTGTTGCACCGCTGATGAATCACCTGCGCAAAGTGTTTCTGGTACTTGATGCACTGGGCCTGGTGGTGTTCTCGATTATTGGTGCGCAGGTCGCGCTGGATTCCGGCCACGCGGCGATCATCGCCGCAATTGCTGCGGTCATCACCGGCGTATTTGGCGGCGTACTGCGCGATATGTTCTGCAACCGCATTCCGCTGGTGTTCCAGAAAGAGCTGTATGCCGGTATCGCCTTCGCGTCTGGCTGGATCTATATCCTGCTGCTGAAAACCTCGCTGGCGCATGAAGCGGTGGTCATTATCACCCTGCTGTTCGGTTTTGCTGCCCGCCTGCTCGCCCTGCGTTTCCGTCTCGGCCTGCCGGTCTTCAACTATCCCCATCCTGAACACTGAGGGAGCGGCCGGAATGCCCTGCTGCTGCAGAAACGCGATTAGCTCACGCAGCTGAGGCGTCTGCAGCATGGTGACCAGCCGCTGCGCCAGCACGTCGCCAACCCCCGGCAGCTGCTGCCAGTCCGCCTCGCTGCGCGCCAGCAGCGCTTCCCACTGCGTATCCGGCAGGGACGCAAGCGCCTGACGCGGCAGCGGCAGACCCAGCGCCGCGATCCAGCGTCGCAGCGGCTGCTGACGCGTCAGCCTGAAACTGAGCCAGATACGCTGCGCCCGCGCCGGCGATATGCCCTCCGCTGCGGCAATCTGCTCTGGCGTCAGCGTCAGCCATGAAAACAGGTGCGTCAGCGCACCGTGCTGCACCAGGCGCTGCCAGCTGCTGCGCTGCATACCGGCAATATCGAGTACTGTTTTCTGGCTCAGCCCGCTCAGGCGGGAAAGAAACTGCGCACGACAGGCAGGCGTAATATGCAGACAGCTGGTAGCGTGAAAATCATCACTGGCGGGCGGTTCCGGATAGTGGCGTTCCGCCACCCGCCAGATCACCCGCTCCAGACGCGGGATCCCCAGCCCGGCCAGCGTCAGCGTGACCTGATCGCCAGCTATCACATCCAGCGCGCGCCAGCGTGCAACAGAGCCGATGCTGATACGCCGGATGGTTTTATCCTCTGCCTGCACCGGCTGCAGGTTCAGCACCACCGCAACTTTCCCGGTGCGGCCAACGGAAAACGTAACGGCACGCACTTCGCTGCTGACTTCGGCAGGCTGATATTTCCATGCGGCGGACCAGCTTCCCTGTCCTGGCTGCCAGTCCCGGCCGGCAGCAGAAGGCGCAGCGTGGATCACCACGCCATCGGTGGCAAACGGCAGCGCGGCGCGAAACCAGCGCTCGCGCCACGCGGCAACCTGTTCTTCATCGCTGACCGGCTGGCTCCACTGCCGGGCAAGATCAAAGCCCCAGCGCGACAGCTGCGTAAGTTTTTCCGTCATCTCCGGTGGGCCGTCCGGCCACGCCCAGATAAACAGCCCGGTGCGTTTCAGCAGCGGACCGATCTCGCGCCGCATCATCGCGCCGGCCACCTGCGCCCGCGCATTGGCTCCGCCATCGCGCGCCTGCTGATGATCGGTCATCTGCAGAAACAGCTCTCCCTGCAGGACGACCTCCGCCAGCGAGGTCTCAATCCGCTGCGGAATAGCCGGAATATGCGCCGCTTTGTCGCGCCACTCCTCACCGCGCACGCCATCGCCACGGCTGATAAGCGACGTCAGCCTGCCGTGACGATAGAGCAGCGTGACGGCCACGCCATCGACTTTAGGCTGGACCCAGAGCGCGGATTTATGCTGCATCCAGTAAGCAACCGCCAGCCTGTCGCGCAGCTTGCGCACCCCGGTATGCGCAACCGGATGTGGCGCGCCACGGCTGGCTGGCAGCGCGGTTTCATGTACCGGTTCGTCGGGTACAAAGCAGCGCTGCCACTGCTGCAGCCGGGAAAGCAGACTGTCATAGTCATCATCGCTGACCAGCGACGCCCCCTGCTGGTAGTAAACGTTGTCCCAGTGACGCAACTGCTCCTGCAGGCGCGTTATCTCCTGCTGCGCCCGCACCGGCGACCAGACAGGGCACAGCGCTTTTCCCCGGCTTTCTGCATTCAGCAGGCAGAGACCTAACCACAGCCATCGTTTCATTGCCGCTCTCCTTTTTTGCTGATTGAAGCGTACGGCGGTGGCTCATAGCCAGTAGCCTGCGCAGAGTGTGGAATCGCGCTCGCGCACAAATCTGACGTTTTACTCTCTGTTACCGCGCGGTTTGCGCCTGTTCGCAGAAAAGAATTGCCTTACCTGCACGGCAAACGCTGCGTGGCGGCCCTAACCCGTGTATACTGTGCAGGAAATCGACTCCGCTCTTTACTCAATTCAAGATAACCATGGCTCAAGGCACGCTTTATATTGTTTCCGCCCCCAGCGGCGCGGGTAAATCCAGCCTGATTCAGGCGCTGTTAAAGACACAACCGCTCTACGACACGCAGGTGTCGGTATCGCATACCACCCGCGACATGCGGCCTGGCGAAGCGCATGGTGAGCACTACTTTTTTGTTTCCAAAACTGAATTCAAAAGCATGATTGCTGAGGATGCGTTCCTCGAGCATGCCGAAGTGTTTGGCAACTATTACGGTACATCTCGTGCCGCGATTGAGCAGGTTCTGGCCACCGGCGTGGATGTCTTTCTGGATATCGACTGGCAGGGCGCGCAGCAGATCCGCAGCAGAATGCCCGCAGCACGCAGTATTTTTGTCCTGCCGCCGTCAACCGAAGAGCTGGATCGCCGTCTGCGCGGCCGTGGTCAGGATAGCGAAGAGGTTATCGCCCGCCGCATGGCGCAGGCCGTGGCGGAAATGAGCCACTATGCTGAATATGATTACCTGATTGTTAATGATGATTTCGATCTGGCGCTGTCCGATCTGAAAACCATTATTCGCGCAGAACGTCTGCGTATGGGACGCCAGAAAGCGCGTCATGATGCTTTAATCAGCAAACTATTGGCAGTCTGAATTCAGTTTCAGTATTATGCCCAGTCATTTCTTCATCATCTGTGGAGTAGCACACCTATGGCACGCGTAACCGTTCAGGACGCAGTAGAGAAAATTGGTAACCGTTTTGACCTGGTGTTGGTCGCTGCACGTCGTGCACGTCAGATGCAGGTAGGCGGCAAAGACCCGCTGGTTCCGGAAGAGAACGATAAAGCCACCGTTATCGCCCTGCGCGAAATCGAAGAAGGCCTGATCACCAACCAGATTCTGGATGTGCGTGATCGTCAGGAACAGCAAGAGCAGGAAGCCGCTGAGTTGCAAGCCGTTACCGCTATCGCTGAAGGTCGTCGTTAACCGCACTCTGCAGGTCAACCTTGTATCTGTTTGAAAGCCTCAATCAGCTGATTGAAAAATACTTGCCTGAGGAGCAAATCAAGCGCCTCAAGCAAGCCTACCTTGTCGCACGTGATGCTCACGAGGGACAGACTCGCTCCAGCGGTGAGCCCTACATCACCCATCCTGTTGCCGTGGCCTGCATTCTGGCCGAGATGAAACTCGACCATGAAACGCTGATGGCCGCGCTGCTTCATGATGTGATCGAAGATACACCTGCCACCTATCAGGACATGGAACAGCTGTTTGGCAAGAGCGTGGCTGAACTGGTGGAAGGCGTATCCAAGCTCGACAAGCTGAAGTTCCGCGACAAGAAAGAAGCGCAGGCTGAAAACTTCCGCAAAATGATCATGGCGATGGTGCAGGATATCCGCGTCATTCTGATCAAGCTGGCTGACCGTACGCACAATATGCGCACGCTGGGCGCCCTGCGTCCGGATAAAAAACGCCGCATTGCGCTGGAGACGCTGGAGATTTACAGCCCGCTGGCGCACCGTCTTGGTATTCATCATCTGAAAACAGAGCTGGAAGAGCTGGGATTTGAAGCGCTCTACCCTAATCGTTTTCGGGTGATCAAAGAGGTGGTCAAAGCGGCGCGCGGTAATCGTAAAGAGATGATTCAGAAGATCCTGTCAGAAATTGACGGGCGTCTGCTGGAGGCGGGCATTCCCTGCCACGTCAGCGGACGCGAAAAGCATCTTTACTCGATCTACCGCAAAATGCACCTCAAAGAGCAGCGTTTTCACTCGATCATGGATATCTACGCATTCCGCGTGGTGGTGAAAGATCTCGACACCTGCTATCGCGTGCTGGGTCAGATGCACAGCCTGTATAAGCCGCGTCCCGGCCGCGTCAAAGATTATATCGCTATTCCCAAAGCCAACGGCTATCAATCCCTGCACACTTCCATGATTGGCCCGCACGGCGTGCCGGTTGAAGTGCAGATCCGTACCGAAGATATGGATCAAATGGCAGAGATGGGGGTGGCAGCCCACTGGGCCTATAAAGAAGCGGGCGAAAGCGGCACGACCGCACAGATCCGCGCTCAGCGATGGCTGCAGAGCCTGCTGGAGCTGCAGCAAAGCGCCGGCAGCTCGTTTGAATTTATCGAAAGTGTTAAATCCGATCTGTTTCCGGATGAGATCTACGTATTTACGCCGGAAGGCCGCATTGTTGAGCTGCCTGCTGGTGCGACGCCGGTCGATTTCGCCTACGCGGTACATACCGACATTGGCCACGCCTGTGTCGGCGCGCGCGTCGATCGCCAGCCCTATCCGCTGTCACAGCCGCTGACCAGCGGACAGACAATCGAGATTATCACCGCGCCTGGCGCACGCCCGAACGCTGCCTGGCTCAACTTTGTGGTCAGCTCAAAAGCGCGCGCCAAGATCCGTCAGCTGCTGAAAAACCTCAAGCGTGAAGATTCCGTTAACCTCGGGCGTCGTCTGCTGAGCCATGCGCTGGGCGGCAGTAAAAAGCTGGCTGAGATACCGGCAGAAAACGTGCAGCTGGAGCTGGAGCGTATGAAGCTCGCCAGCATGGACGATCTGCTGGCTGAAATTGGTCTGGGCAACGCCATGAGCGTGGTCGTAGCGAAAAACCTGCTGCAGTCCGCTGCGGATGCGGCGCAGAGCAGCAAGCGCAGCAAAAAACTGCCGATTAAAGGCGCGGATGGCGTACTGATCACTTTCGCCAAGTGCTGCCGTCCTATTCCCGGCGACCCGATTGTCGCACACGTCAGCCCTGGCAAGGGTCTGGTCGTACACCATGAATCGTGCCGTAATATCCGTGGCTACCAGAAAGAGCCCGAGAAGTTTATGGCTGTAGAGTGGGATAAGGTAACCGATCAGGAATTCGTGGCGGAGATTAAGGTGGATATGTTTAACCACCAGGGTGCGCTGGCGAACCTGACCGCCGCCATTAACACGGCGGGATCGAATATTCAGAGCCTGAATACCGAAGAGCGCGATGGCCGCGTCTACAGCGCCTTTATCCGTCTGACTGCTAACGACCGCGTCCATCTGGCAAACATCATGCGCAAAATTCGCGTGATGCCGGATGTGATTAAAGTCCACCGTAACCGTAATTAATGCATGAATGCTCAACGTTTTGCCCGAATTCAGGAAATGCTGGCGCTGCGTCAGCACGATCTCACCGTCTGCATGGAGCAGGTGCACAAGCCGCACAATGTCTCTGCGGTGATCCGCACGGCAGACGCAGTGGGCATTCATGAGGTTCACGCCGTCTGGCCCAGCGTGCGGATGCGCACGATGGTTTCGGCCTCCGCAGGCAGCAACAGCTGGGTAAAAGTTAAAACCCATACGCACATTACGGAAGCGGTACGCCATCTGAAAGATCGCGGCATGCAGGTGCTCGCCACCCATCTTTCAGACAAGGCGGTCGACTTTCGCGCTATCGATTACACCCGCCCGACCTGCATTCTGATGGGTCAGGAAAAAACCGGCATCACCGCCGACGCGCTGGCGCTGGCTGACCAGGATATTATTATTCCGATGGTGGGTATGGTGCAGTCGCTGAATGTCTCTGTGGCCTCGGCGCTGATTCTGTATGAAGCACAGCGCCAGCGACAGAATGCCGGCATGTATCAGCGTAAGCACAGCCTGCTGGATGAAGAAGAGCAGCAGCGTCTGCTGTTTGAAGGCGGCTATCCGGTTCTCGCCCGCGTGGCGAAGCAGAAAGGCCTGCCCTATCCGCAGATCAACATGCAGGGTGGCATCGATGCTGATGCCAGCTGGTGGTCCGCCATGCAAGCCACGGGTCGGAAATGAAAGGCCGGCTGCTGGATGCCATACCGCTCAGTACCCTGACCGGCGTCGGCGCCAGCCAGGCCGCTAAGCTGGCCAGACTCGGCCTGTTTACTATCCAGGATCTGCTGCTGCACCTGCCCCTGCGCTATGAAGATCGCACCCAGCTCTACAAAATTAACGATCTGCTGCCTGGTATCTGGGCCACCATCGAAGGCGAAGTGCTGAACAGCGAAGTCACCTTTGGTCGCCGCCGCATGCTGGTATGCCAGATTGGTGACGGCAGCGGGATTGCCACTCTGCGCTTTTTTAACTTCACCGCCGGCATGAAAAACAGCCTGGCGCTGGGTCGCCGCGTCACCGCTTATGGTGAGATCAAGCGCGGACAGCGCGGCGCCGAAATTATCCATCCTGAATACCGCGTTCAGGGTGAGCAGGGCGGCGTTGAGCTGCAGGAAACCCTGACGCCGGTCTATCCCACCACGGAGGGGATACGTCAGGCCACGCTGCGCAATCTTACCGACCAGGCGCTGACTCTCCTGGAGAGCTGTGCGATCGCTGAGCTGCTGCCGTCAGAGCTGAGCGGCGGGCTGATCAGCTTGCCTGATGCGCTGCGCACGCTGCACCGGCCGCCACCCGATCTCCGGCTCAGCGAACTGGAAACCGGCCGCCATCCGGCACAGAAGCGATTAATTCTTGAAGAGCTGCTGGCGCATAATCTCAGCATGCTGGCCGTACGCGCGGGGGCACAGCGTCATCATGCGCTGCCGCTGACCCCCTGCCATACGCTGGTGGACAGGCTGCTGGCCGCGCTGCCTTTCTCTCCGACCGGCGCGCAGCAGCGCGTGGTAAAAGAGATTGAGCGCGATCTGGCTAATGACTATCCGATGCTGCGCCTGGTACAGGGCGATGTCGGCTCCGGTAAAACGCTGGTGGCGGCTCTGGCAGCGCTGAACGTCATTGCCCACGGCAAACAGGTGGCGCTGATGGCGCCGACTGAACTGCTGGCCGAGCAGCACGCTGCAAATTTCCGTCAGTGGTTTGCGCCGCTCGGCATCGAGGTTGGCTGGCTCGCCGGCAAGCAGAAAGGCAAAGCGCGCGAAGCGCAGCAGGCGGCGATCGCCAGTGGTCAGGTGGCGATGGTGGTGGGCACGCACGCGCTGTTTCAGGAGCAGGTGAAGTTCAGCGGCATGGCGCTGGTGATTATTGATGAGCAGCACCGCTTTGGTGTTCATCAGCGGCTGGCGCTGTGGGAAAAAGGCGAAGAGCAGGGTTTTCATCCGCATCAGCTCATTATGACCGCGACACCCATTCCGCGCACGCTGGCGATGACCGCCTACGCCGATCTCGACACCTCGACTATCGATGAGCTGCCGCCGGGCCGCACGCCGGTCACAACGGTTGCTATTCCGGACACGCGCCGCAGCGAGATTATTGAACGCGTAAAAAGCGCCTGCCTGGAGGGACGTCAGGCCTACTGGGTCTGCACCCTGATTGATGAATCGGACGTGCTGGAAGCGCAGGCTGCTGAAGCGACCTGGCAGGAGCTGAGCGTGGCATTACCCGATCTGCGCACCGGCCTGGTGCACGGTCGGATGAAGCCCGCAGAGAAGCAGGCGGTAATGGCCGCGTTCAAAGCGAACGAGATCCAGCTGCTTATCGCCACTACCGTTATTGAGGTTGGCGTGGATGTCCCTAACGCCAGCCTGATGATCATCGAAAACCCGGAGCGGCTCGGTCTGGCACAGCTGCATCAGCTGCGTGGACGCGTCGGACGCGGCGCTGTCGCCTCACACTGCGTGCTGCTTTATAAAGCCCCGCTGAGCAAAACCGCTCAGCGTCGCCTGCAGGTACTACGCGACAGCAACGACGGCTTTGTGATTGCGCAGCACGATCTTGAAATTCGCGGCCCCGGCGAGCTGCTGGGCACGCGGCAGACCGGCAACGCTGAATTCAGGGTCGCTGACCTGCTGCGCGATCAGGCCATGATCCCCGAAGTGCAGCGCGTGGCGCGCCATATCCATCAATATTACCCCGAACAGGCACAGGCGCTGATTGAGCGCTGGCTGCCGGAAACTGAACGCTACAGCCACGCATAGAGGCCGGTTTCAGGCGCGCCCTGCGCGCCCGCTGAAAAAATGTCCAGCCGGTAATCAGCCGCAGCGATGCAAACGATTGCTTTCAGCGGGCAACCGTTTAAAATCGCCACTTTGCTGTTACTGAGAGCCTGTCATGTCTGTTAATCGTGCCGAACCCCTTTCGCCCGCCAGTGCGTCTGCCACGACAAAAAGCGAACTGATTTATCGTCTTGAGGATCGTCCGCCGCTGCCGCAGACGCTGTTTGCCGCCTGTCAGCACCTGCTGGCGATGTTTGTCGCCGTGATCACCCCGGCACTGCTGATCTGCCAGGCGCTGGGGCTGCCGGCACAGGATACGCAGCACATCATCAGTATGTCGCTGTTTGCCTCCGGCGTAGCGTCGCTGCTGCAGATCAAAACATGGGGACCGGTGGGCTCCGGGCTGCTGTCGATTCAGGGCACCAGCTTTAACTTTGTTACGCCGCTGATTATGGGCGGTATGGCGCTGAAGAATGGCGGCGCGGATGTGCCCACCATGATGGCAGCGCTGTTTGGCACGCTGATGGTCGCCTCCTGTACCGAAATGCTGCTGTCGCGCGTGCTGCATCTTGCACGCCGGATTATTACGCCGCTGGTGTCGGGCATCGTAGTGATGATTATCGGTCTCTCACTGATTCAGGTCGGGCTGACCTCAATTGGCGGCGGCTTTGCTGCTATGAACGATCACAGCTTTGGCGCGCCTGGAAATCTGCTGCTGGCAGGTGCCGTGCTGCTGGTGATTATTCTGCTTAACCGTCAGCGCAACCCCTATCTGCGTGTGGCATCGCTGGTGATCGCGATGGCGGTGGGTTATGCACTGGCGTGGGGACTGGATATGCTGCCGGAGAGCGCGGCACCGGTAGAGCAGCCGCTGCTGGCTGTGCCTTCACCGCTCTATTACGGGCTGGGTTTTGACTGGAATCTGCTGATCCCGCTGATGCTGGTCTTTATGGTTACTTCGCTGGAAACCATCGGTGATATCACCGCCACCTCTGACGTTTCAGAACAGCCGGTCAGCGGCCCGCTCTATATGAAGCGCCTGAAAGGGGGCGTACTGGCAAACGGCCTGAACTCCTGCGTCTCTGCCCTGTTTAACACCTTCCCCAACTCCTGTTTTGGTCAGAACAACGGCGTGATCCAGCTGACCGGCGTGGCCAGCCGCTATGTAGGCTTTGTGGTGGCGCTGATGCTGGTGGTTCTCGGGCTGTTTCCGGCGGTCAGCGGCTTTGTTCAGCATATTCCGGAACCGGTGCTGGGCGGGGCCACTATCGTGATGTTCGGCACCATTGCCGCTTCCGGCGTGCGCATTGTATCCCGCGAGCCGCTTAACCGCCGCGCTATCATGATTATTGCGCTATCGCTGGCGGTCGGACTCGGTGTCTCTCAGCAGCCGCTGATCCTGCAGTTTGCGCCAGAGTGGCTGAAAACGCTGCTCTCTTCCGGTATTGCTGCCGGCGGTATTACGGCGATCGTGCTTAATCTTATTTTCCCGCAGGAAAAATAGCGCAGCAGGCAGGCGCCCGCCTGCCTGCTATTTATCCGCATTTTTCGCCAGACGGTTGAGCTGTAACGGTAATTCAGGCATAACAACCACTGACCGGACAACGATCGCGATGGATGAATGCAATGAAATTCCTGGGCAAGTTTTTCCTTACTCTATTACTGCTGATTCTGCTGCTGCTGGTGATCGGTTATGTACTGGTGCAGACACAGTGGGGTGCCGGCTGGTTTAGCCGCTGGGTAAGTGATAAAACTGCGTGGCATCTCTCCGTCAGTAAAATTGAGCACAACTTCTCTTCCCCTTCGCATATCGTGCTGGATAATTTCAGTTTTGGTCACGATGGCCAGCCTGCGGTTGTCGTGGCTAAACGCATCGATCTGGGCCTGGCGATGGTGCAGTTCAGCGACTGGCTTCATTTTGACAGCATTGAAATTCATGAAGGGGAGATCAATCTCGCTAATCAGACGCCATCCACCACGCTGCCCGTTCAGGCCAACCGCCTGCAGCTGCGCAATGTGCGCCTGGAAAGCCCGCGCACGGCGCTGCCGCTCTCTGCCCGCGGCGTCAATGGCGGTATTGTTCCATGGAAACCTGTATCCGCCGATATGCTGGGCAGTGACGCACAGTTTCAGATAAGCGCCGCGCAGCTGACGCTGAACGGGCTGGCCGGTGATAACGTGCTGCTACAGGGCAACGTGGCGCAGCGCCGCCTGCAGCTCACCACGATAGGTGCGGATATCGCCCGGGGATCGGTGACCGGTCGGGCAGAGCGTGACGACCAGGGTAACTGGAGCATTGATCAGCTGCGCCTGAATGATATCCGTCTGCAGACCAGCCAATCGCTGAATGATTTCCTGCGCCCGCTGCTGACGGCCCCTGCGGTCACAATTAACCGTCTGGATGTCACCGACGCCCGGCTGCAGGGACCGGACTGGGCGGTCACCGACCTCGATCTTACGCTGCGGGACATTACCCTGCGCAACGGCGACTGGCAGAGTAACGAAGGCTATCTGGCGATGAATGCCGGCAACTTTATCAATGGCAGCCTGGCGCTGGATGATCCTATCGTTAATGCAGAGTTCTCGCCTGAAGGCGTCAGACTTACGCAGTTCAGCTCCCGCTGGGTTAACGGTATTCTGCGCGCCAGCGGCAGCTGGACGCGCAGCAACCGGCAGCTGACGCTGGACGATCTGGCCGTGGCCGGACTGGAGTATACGCTGCCGCAGAACTGGCGCGAGCGCTGGCAGGCCGCCCTGCCCGCCTGGCTTGACAGCGTGCTGGTGAAGCACGCCACCGCCAATCGTAACCTGATCATCGATATCAACCCGGCGTTTCCTTTCCAGATGACGGCGCTGGACGGCTCTGCGGATAATCTGCTGCTGGCGCGCGCGCATCAGTGGGGGATCTGGTCGGGCAAAGCGAGTCTTAACGCGGCAGAAGCGACCTTTAACCGTACCGATCTGCGTCATCCCTCAATAGCGCTGACGGCAGATGAGCAGCAAATCCAGATAACAGAAATGAGCGCTTTTAACGGCAATGGACTGCTGGAGGCGACGGCAACGGTAGGCCAGAGCGCCGAACGTCCGCTGACGCTGAGCCTGAAGGGCCAGGCGGTGCCGGTCAACGTACTGGAAAACTGGGGCTGGCCAGCGCTGACGCAGAGCGGTGACAGTAATCTGCAGCTGCAGCTTAAGGGGTCACTGCGCGCCGGTACGCCGCTGCGTCCGGGCATTTCGGCAGACCTTTCCGTTACCACCGACGCCGGCTCGCTGCAGCAGAGCATGCGTAACGGGCAGACAGATTAAGAACGGCAGGCCGATCGCGTTGTTGCCGCGCGATCGGCTGCACCATCCTCAGTTTATCAGCGCGCCGGAGCCACCCGCTTCGAGTGGACCATGCTGGTCTGCAGGCAGCACAATATAGACGCCCTCAAATACTGCGCCCGGCTCTTCATTTCCGTACAGCTCAACCTCCAGCTGCACGCGCGCCTTGCGCCCGCGCGCGAGGCGGTCGAGATCGCCGCTCAGCGAGCCGAGATCGGCAGTGGCGCCGGGCCGTCCGCTGATCGGTTTGCTGTAGCGGATATGCGCATCCGCCAGAATGATGGTTCCGCCCAGATGACGTTCGCGCAGCAGCAGCCAGATCAGCCCCCAGCCGGTCAGCGTGGCCAGCGAGAAAAGACTGCCGGCAAACAGCGTATGATGCGGATTCTGATTGCCGGTCTCCGGCATGGTGGTGACAAATTTCTGCCCGGTATATTGCAGGATGCGCACGCCCATCTTCTCACTCAGGGGAATATGCTCATACCACGCCTGCTGGAGCTGGCCGCACCAGTCGGCGCGATGCAGAATATCATCCAGCGTCACCACCGGTTTGATCATCAGAAAATGGCGCACCGGCGTGGTCTGCGGTGCGGTGATTTCACCCTGATTGATAAAACCCAGCTTGGCAAAAAACTCCACGGCGTCTTCGCGCGCGCTGCAGGTTACGCGCTTGGCGCCTTCCTGTCGCGCCACGGACTCCAGCGTCATCGCCACCAGCGTCCCGAGCCCCTTGCCCTGTACCGACGGGTGCACGGCCAGAAAGCGAATAGCTGCTTCATTCTCTGCGTTGATATAGAGGCGGCCTGCGGCAACCGGCTTGCCCTGCTCATCCACCACCATCTGATGGTGCGCCAGCGCGTCCCAGGCATCCCGCTCTGAGCCCTGCGGCTGGCGCAGCGGCTTGCGCAGCATTTCCCAGCGGAACTGGTAATACATGTCCAGCTCTTCGGCCGTCTGAGGCACTCGAAGATGATACATAAAATGATTCTCCCGTTCGGAGCCAGCGTGGCCGATCGCCTGCCGCCCGGCTGCCGATCTCACACCTGCAACCAGAAAGTGACCGGACCGTCGTTAACCAGTGAAACCTGCATATTGGCCGCAAAGCGACCGCTGGCGGTTGTGATACCGCTGGCCCGGCAGCAGTCGCTGAATACGTTATAAAGCCGCTCCGCTTCTGCCGGTACGGCACCGCCGGAAAAGGAGGGACGCATGCCCTTACGGGTATCTGCCGCCAGCGTAAACTGCGAAACCACCAGCACGCTGCCGCCAGCCTGGTGCACATTCAGATTCATTTTGTCATTCTCGTCACCGAAAACACGGTAGCCGAGCACTTTATCGCAGAGCCGCCGGGCTTTTTGATCATCATCCTCTTTTTCCACGCCCAGCAGCACCAGCAGTCCGGCGCCAATCTCACCAATGACCTGGTTGTCGACCGCCACACTGGCGGCACTGACGCGCTGAATTAATGCAATCATGTTTCCTCACGGGATGGTTCATGTTCCTGCTGCTTTAGCTGGCGATAGTCATTAAGGGTGACGGTGACTTCCGCTCCCAGCAAAACAATACACCACGTCCAGTAGACCCACAGAAACAGAATCGGGATAACGGCCAGTACGCCGTAAATTAACTGATACGAGGGAAACATCGTAACATAGAGCGCAAAGCCTTTTTTACCCAGCTCAAACAGCAGGCCTGCCACCACCGCCCCGGTGAGCGCATCGCGCCCCGGCACGCGCCGCGTTGGCACCACGCTGTAAAGCAGCCAGAACGCCAGAATGGAGAGCACCAGCGGGAAGATACGCAGCGCCTGGTCGATCAGGCTGGTAACGCCGGTGACATTGACCCAGCGCAGCGACAGCAGATAGGAGCTAATCGCCAGGCTGGCGCCAGCCAGCAGCGGGCCGAGCGTCAGGATCATCCAGTAAACGGCAAACGAATAGATCATCGGACGCGGCGAATTGCTGCGCCAGATGGCGTTCAGCGCGCTGTCAACGGAGTGCATCAGCAGCAGCGCCGTGACAATCAGCCCTACCGCGCCTACCGCCGTCATTTTATTTACGTTAGCGACAAACTGGTCAAGGTAGCGCTGGATCACGTCGCCAGCTGCCGGCATAAAGTTGGTAAAGATAAAATTCTTGAGCTGTACGCTGATGTCGGAAAAAACCGGGAACGCGGCGAACAGCGCGAAGATCACCGCCACCAGCGGCACCAGCGCCAGCAGGGAGACGTAGGCAAGATTCCCCGCCTGCGTGGTCATGTTATCTTCGTCGATGCGCCGCCACAGCAGTTTCAGCCACAAAAAGAACGCATGCGCCCGGTGGCGCAGAGTGTTAGCCATCACATTTACCCACGCGCTGCGAACCAGGCGGGCAGGGTTTTGTGATCTTCCACCAGCACGCTTTCGATTCCCAGCGCGCGCGCCGCATCGATATTCGCCTGATTGTCATCAAAGAAGATGGCCTGGTCCGCCGTGTAACCCTCCTGCGCCAGCACATGGCTGAAAATCCGCGCTTCCGGTTTACGCATGCCGAGCTCCTGCGACATATAGACGCGATCGGCAGCCTGCTGCACTTCCGGATAGTGCGTCGGCCAGAATTCAAAATGCAGCTGGTTGGTGTTGGAAAGGATCACCACGCGTTCGCCGCGGGCGCGAAGCTGGTTCATGATCGCCAGCGTCTCCGGGCGAACGCCGACAAACACGGCCTGCCAGCCGGCGGTAAACTGCTCATAGCTCAGGGCAATATCGAGCTGCTCGCAAAGGCGCTCGGCAAATTCCGGGTCGCTGATCTCGCCCCGTTCATGTTGTTCAAACGCTTCATCCATGCTGAAGCGGCTCTGCAGCGTGGCCAGCGGCACACGGCCTAAATCACTCCAGACGCCCAGTACGCGATTGAAGTCGATATCAACAATCACGTTACCCAAATCAAAGATGTACAGCATGACGCCTCTCCTCTGTGCTTCCGGGATCATTCACTCTAGCGGCAAAAAGCGTAGCTGAACAGGGAGCATTCGGGGAAAAAGGCGGGCAACAGAAACAAAAAAGCCCCGCAGTGCGGGGCCTGATAACAGAACGTATCGTTTACTCTTTACCGCCGCGAGACGCGCGTTTGCGATCGTTCTCGGTCAGGTGACGTTTACGGATACGGACTGACTGTGGCGTAACTTCAACCAGTTCGTCATCATCGATGAACTCGATCGCCTGCTCCAGCGTCATTTTCTGTGGCGGAACCAGCGTCGTCGCCTCATCGGTACCTGACGCACGCATGTTGGTCAGTTTCTTACCGGTCAGGCAGTTTACCGTCAGGTCGTTAGAGCGGCTGTGAATACCGATGATCTGGCCCTCATAAACCTCTGCACCGTGACCCAGGAACAGCTTACCGCGATCCTGCAGACCAAACAGAGCAAACGCAACGGCTTTACCCTGACCGTTAGAGATCAGAACGCCGTTCTGACGCTGACCAACTTCGCCCGGACGCACGTCGTCGTAGTGGCTGAAAGTCGAGTAGAGCAGACCGGTACCGGAGGTCATGGTCATGAATTCGTTACGGAAGCCGATCAGACCACGGCTTGGGATCACGTAGTCGAGACGTACGCGGCCTTTGCCATCCGGATCCATGTTTTTCATATCGCCTTTACGCTCACCCATCGCCTGCATCACTGAGCCCTGATGGGTCTCTTCGATATCGAGGGTAACGTTCTCAAACGGCTCCTGCTTGCGGCCTTCATGCTCACGGAAGATAACTTTCGGACGGGATACCGCCAGCTCAAAGCCTTCACGACGCATGTTTTCGATCAGAACAGAAAGGTGCAGCTCACCACGACCTGATACGCGGAACGCATCAGCATCTTCGGTCTCTTCAACGCGCAGTGCAACGTTGTGTACCAGCTCTTTGTTCAGGCGATCCAGGATCTGACGTGAAGTAACGTATTTACCTTCTTTACCGCAGAAAGGTGAGGTATTGACGTTAAAGAACATGGTCACGGTAGGCTCATCCACGCTCAGCGCCGGCAGCGCCTCTACATTCTGCGTGTCGCAGATGGTATCGGAGATGTTCAGTTCACCCAGACCGGTAACGGCAATGATGTCGCCCGCTTCTGCCAGATCGCTGTCAATACGCTCCAGACCCAGATGCGTCAGCACTTTACCCACTTTCGCGTTGCGGGTTTTGCCTTCGCTATCAATCACAGTAACCTGCTGGTTCGGCTTGATTTTACCGCGCTTGATGCGGCCGATACCGATAACGCCCAGATAGTTGTTGTAGTCCAGCTGAGAGATCTGCATCTGCAGCGGCGCATCAGCTTCAACCTGCGGCGGAGAAACGTGATCGACGATTGCCTGATACAGCGGAGTCATGTCATCAGCCATATCGGTGTGTTCCAGACCTGCAATACCATTCAGCGCTGATGCGTAAATGATAGGGAAGTCCAGCTGCTCGTCAGTCGCGTCGAGGTTAACGAACAGGTCGAATACCTGGTCTACAACCCAGTCAGGACGCGCGCCTGGACGGTCAATTTTGTTGATAACAACAATAGGTTTCAGACCGTGGGCAAAGGCTTTCTTGGTTACGAAGCGAGTTTGCGGCATAGGGCCATCCATCGCATCAACAACCAGCAGCACCGAATCCACCATGGACATGACGCGCTCTACTTCACCACCGAAGTCGGCGTGTCCCGGGGTATCAACGATGTTGATACGGTAGTCGTTCCATTTGATGGCGGTGTTTTTTGCGAGGATGGTAATTCCACGCTCTTTTTCCAAATCATTGGAATCCATCACACGTTCAGTCGCTTCGGTACGAGCGTCAAAAGTACCAGACTGTTGCAGCAGTTTGTCGACCAGGGTGGTTTTTCCATGGTCAACGTGCGCGATGATGGCGATGTTACGCAAATTTTCGATCACAGCTTTGCCTCAGGCATTATAGAAATAACGCGGTATTGTACACGGATTAAGCGGAATACTGAACATGATCACAGTTTTCCCGACAATATTCTCACGCTGCTGGTTTTTAGCACCATTAGCGGTGCAAATATCTGCACTCTGCTGGCTTTGTGCACCATTTTAGTGCCATCAGCGCGCCGTTTTGCACCATAATAAAGCAATGCGTCTGTTCTGGTGCAGCTGCTGATGCACCGCAGCGCGCCGCACAGCGCTATTTATTGCACTTAAAAAAAGTTGGCACAGAATTCGCTTTATCTTTTTTAAGTGCAAACGACAGTGGCCTGATGGCTGAATAGCTTGCCGGGATCTTAGTCAGGGGTGGTCAGTAGTCGTGACACATTCCAGGCATTTTGAGTTCTCTCACCACGACAACAGATGACCATTTCCAGGAGAGTTGAGTATGTCCGCTGAACACGTTCTCTCGATGATGAACGAGCATGAAGTTAAGTTCGTCGATCTGCGTTTTACCGATACCAAAGGTAAAGAACAGCACGTCACCATTCCTGCTCATCAGGTTAACGCAGACTTCTTTGAAGAAGGTAAAATGTTCGATGGTTCATCCATCGGTGGCTGGAAAGGCATTAACGAATCAGACATGGTGCTGATGCCGGATGCCACCACTGCGGTGATGGACCCGTTCTTCGAAGACCCGACCCTCATCATCCGGTGTGACATCCTCGAGCCAGGCACGCTGCAGGGTTACGATCGCGATCCGCGCTCCATCGCCAAGCGCGCTGAAGAGTACCTGCGCGCTTCCGGTATTGCTGACACCGTGCTGTTCGGACCTGAGCCAGAGTTTTTCCTGTTTGACGATATCCGTTTCGGTTCATCGACTTCAGGTTCACACGTTGCTATCGATGATATCGAAGCGTGCTGGAACACCGGCAAAGCGTACGAAGGCGGCAACAAAGGCCATCGTCCGGGTCTGAAAGGCGGCTACTTCCCGGTACCACCGGTTGACTCTTCTCAGGATATCCGTTCTGCCATGTGTCTGACCATGGAGCAGATGGGTCTGGTCGTAGAAGCGCACCACCACGAAGTGGCAACCGCTGGTCAGAACGAAGTGGCAACCCGCTTCAACACTATGACCAAAAAAGCGGATGAAATTCAGATTTACAAGTATGTCGTGCACAACGTCGCGCACGCCTACGGCAAGACCGCAACCTTTATGCCAAAACCGATGTTTGGTGATAATGGCTCCGGTATGCACTGCCATATGTCGCTCTCTAAAGGTGGCGTAAACCTGTTCTCTGGCGATAAGTACGGCGGCCTCTCTGAAACCGCGCTGTTCTACATCGGCGGTGTGATCAAGCACGCTAAAGCGATTAACGCCCTGGCTAACCCAACCACCAACTCCTACAAGCGTCTGGTGCCGGGTTATGAAGCGCCGGTTATGCTCGCTTACTCCGCGCGTAACCGCTCAGCCTCCATCCGTATTCCGGTGGTTGCCAGCCCGAAAGCCCGCCGTATTGAAGCGCGCTTCCCGGATCCAGCGGCTAACCCATACCTGGCGTTTACTGCGCTGCTGATGGCTGGCCTCGACGGCATCATCAATAAAATCCATCCTGGCGATGCGATGGACAAAAACCTCTACGATCTGCCGCCGGAAGAAGAAGCGGAGATCCCGAAAGTAGCCGGTTCTCTGGAAGAAGCACTGAACGCGCTGAATGAAGATCGCGAGTTCCTGACCCGCGGCGGCGTATTCACTGATGACGCTATCGATGCTTATATCGAACTGCGCAAGCCAGATGTTGATCGCGTTCGCATGACGCCACACCCGGTTGAATTTGAACTCTACTACAGCGTTTAAATGGCCATTCACCTCTTTTGTCCGCCAGGCCGGGCAAAAGAGGACAACGTTTTTTTGTTGCCGTGGAAACTTTAGCCCATCTCCGGATGGGTTTTTTTCACCGCAAAATTGCCGTTATCGGGGAGTTTTCCATCCCAAAACGCTATAGTGCACCCATTTGGTGCAGAGGATCGTGGTATGGTTGCTGGCTCACTGCCCGACGCAGGGCAGATTCTCAACTCCCTGATAAACAGTATTCTGCTGGTCGATGACGGGCTGGTGATCCACTATGCCAATCCGGCTGCGCAGCAGCTGCTGGCGCAGAGTTCGCGTAAGCTGTTCGGTACGCCGCTGCCGGAGCTGACCGGCTACTTTTCGCTCAATCTTGACGTGATGCGCGAGAGCCTGGCCGCAGGCCAAGGCTTTACCGACAGCGAAGTCACGCTGGTGGTCGATGGACGCGCGCACATCATGTCGCTGACCGCGCAGCGTCTGCCGGACGGCCTGATCCTGCTGGAGATGGCGCCGATGGACAATCAGCGCCGGCTCAGCCAGGAGCAGATCCAGCATGCTCAGCAGGTTGCCGCACGCGATTTAGTGCGCGGCCTGGCGCATGAGATTAAAAACCCGCTTGGCGGCCTGCGCGGCGCGGCACAGCTGCTGTCGCGCGCGCTACCTGACCCGTCGCTGAACGAATACACCAACGTTATCATCGAGCAGGCAGACCGGCTGCGCAACCTGGTCGATCGTCTGCTGGGCCCGCAGCAGCCGGGGCTGCACGTTACGCAGAGCATTCATCAGGTGGCGGAGCGCGTGGTCAAGCTGGTCTCGATGGAGCTGCCGGACAACATAACGCTGGTACGCGACTACGATCCCAGCCTGCCGGAGCTGCCGCACGATCCTGACCAGATTGAACAGGTGCTGCTTAACGTCGTACGCAATGCGCTGCAGGCGCTCGGCGCAGAGGGCGGTACCATCGTGCTGCGTACGCGTACCGCTTTTCAGCTGACGCTGCACGGCACGCGCTACCGGCTGGTGGCGCGTATTGATGTGGAAGATAACGGGCCGGGCATACCGGCACAGCTGCAGGATACGCTGTTCTATCCCATGGTCAGCGGACGCGAAGGGGGTACTGGTCTCGGACTCTCTATCGCCCGCAGCCTGATCGATCAGCACTCCGGAAAAATTGAATTTAACAGTTGGCCAGGTCACACCGAGTTTTCGGTCTACCTGCCCATTCGCCAGTGAGGTTTCTATGCAACGAGGGATAGTCTGGATCGTCGATGACGATAGCTCCATCCGCTGGGTGCTTGAACGCGCGCTCACTGGAGCCGGTTTAAGCTGCGCGACGTTTGACAGCGCCAGTGAGGTGCTGGATGCACTCGCCAGCAAAACCCCGGACGTACTATTGTCAGATATTCGCATGCCGGGCATGGATGGCCTGGCGCTACTGAAGCAGATCAAGCAGCGTCATCCGATGCTGCCGGTCATCATTATGACGGCGCACTCCGATCTTGATGCCGCCGTCAGTGCCTATCAGCAGGGCGCATTTGATTATCTGCCCAAGCCGTTTGATATCGATGAGGCGGTAGCGCTGGTCGAGCGCGCCATCAGCCACTATCAGGAGCAGCAGCAGCCGCGTAATCAGCCCGTCAGCGGTCCGACAACCGACATCATTGGCGAAGCGCCGGCGATGCAGGATGTGTTCCGTATTATTGGCCGTCTGTCACGCTCCTCCATCAGCGTGCTGATTAACGGTGAGTCGGGAACCGGTAAAGAGCTGGTCGCGCATGCGCTGCACCGCCACAGCCCGCGCGCCAAGGCGCCTTTTATCGCGCTGAATATGGCGGCGATCCCGAAAGACCTGATTGAATCTGAACTGTTCGGGCATGAAAAAGGCGCGTTTACCGGCGCCAATCAGATCCGCCAGGGGCGCTTTGAACAGGCTGATGGCGGCACGCTGTTTCTTGATGAAATTGGCGATATGCCGCTGGATGTGCAGACGCGTCTGCTGCGCGTGCTGGCAGACGGTCAGTTCTATCGCGTGGGCGGCTACGCGCCGGTAAAAGTGGACGTGCGCATTATTGCCGCCACGCATCAGAACCTTGAGCTGCGCGTGCAGGAAGGCAAATTCCGTGAGGATCTGTTCCACCGCCTCAATGTCATTCGGGTACATCTTCCGCCGCTGCGTGAGCGCCGCGAAGATATTCCGCGTCTGGCACGCTACTTCCTGCAGGTTGCCGCACGCGAGCTGGGCGTTGAGGCTAAAATCCTGCATCCGGAAACGGAAACGGCGCTGACCCGCCTGCACTGGTCGGGCAACGTGCGCCAGCTGGAGAACACCTGCCGCTGGCTGACGGTCATGGCCGCCGGTCAGGAAGTGCTGATTCAGGATCTGCCGCCGGAGCTGTTTGAATCCGCCACGCCTGACAGCCCGGTGCAGTCGCTGCCGGACAGCTGGGCCACGCTGCTGGCGCAGTGGGCCGATCGCGCGCTGCGTTCCGGTCATCAGAACCTGTTATCTGAAGCGCAGCCGGAGATGGAGCGTACGCTGCTGACCACGGCGCTGCGTCACACCCAGGGGCATAAACAGGAAGCGGCACGCCTGCTTGGCTGGGGGCGCAATACGCTGACGCGCAAACTTAAAGAGCTGGGCATGGAGTAATGCTGCGACATCAGCGGCGCTTCTGCTGATTTTTTGCACGCACAGGCTGTACAGACCGTTACCGGTGAGTATGATATTCGCGGTAATCGGGAGAGAAGTATCATGCTGCAATCTGTCATGCTGACAATAGCGCATAATCTGGCAGCCATTGGCAGCGCGGTGGCCCATTCGCCGCAGACTGCGCTGGCTGCTGTGGTATGCGCCATTACGGCGAGCCTGTTCAGTTAATAGCAAGGGAGCGTATGCTCCCTTTGTTATTCAGATGATCCGGGAATAGTGCGGCTGGCGACTTTTCTGCCGCAGGTAGCGATCGAAACACATGCAGACAGAGCGGATCAGCAGACGACCGCGACCGGTCACCGTCAGCCGCCGCCTCTCACAGCAAACCAGCCCCTCCGCCACCAGCGGAGCCAGCAGCGCCAGATCGTCGGCAAAATAGTCCTCAAACACGATCGGCCACTGCGCTTCCACGGCGGCAAAATCGAGCGTGAAGTTGCAGATAAGCTGTTTAATCACCTCACGCCGCAGACGATCGTCATCCGTCAGTTTCAATCCGCGCCACAGCGCGCTACCCTGCTGTTCCACCTCTGCATACCACTCATTCAGCGCTTTCCGGTTCTGCGCATAGCTGTCGCCCAGCATGCTGATGGCAGATACGCCCAGCCCCAGCAGATCGCTCTCACCGTGCGTGGTGTAGCCCTGAAAATTGCGGTGCAGCAGGCCGCTGCGCTGCGCGATCGCCAGATCATCATCCGGCCGGGCGAAGTGGTCCATCCCGATAAACCGGTAACCTGCGGCGGTCAGTGTGGCAATGCTCTGCTGCAGGATCAGCAGCTTTTGCGCGCCGTCGGGCAGGTCTGCTGCTTTGATTTTGCGCTGCGCCGCAAACAGCGCCGGCATATGCGCATAGCTGAACAGGCTCAGACGGTCGGGAGCGAGCGCGATCACCCGCTGCAGCGTCAGCGCAAACCGTTCCGCACTCTGCAGCGGCAGACCGTAGATCAGATCGAAACTGACCGAACGAAAACCCTGTTCGCGAGCGCGCTTTACCAGCGCACCAATGGCCGCTTCATCCTGTATCCGGTTAATGCGCGCCTGCACCGCCCGATCAAAATCCTGGATCCCGATGCTCAGACGGTTGAATCCTTCCGTCCGCAGATGATCGATCGTGGCCGGCGCGATCTCACGCGGATCGATTTCGATCGACATTTCAGCATCATCCGTTATCGCGAAGTGATGCCGCAGCAGCGCCATCAGCCGGCTTATCTGCGCTCCGTCAAGAAAGGTCGGCGTGCCACCGCCCCAGTGCAGCTGTGTCACCCGGCGACCGGCAAACAGCGGAGCACGACAGGCAATCTCCTGCGCCAGCGCATTCAGATAGCGATCAGCTTTTTGCCGCTGGCGCGTCACTATTTTATTGCAGCCGCAGAAGTAACACAGTTTGTGGCAGAACGGGATATGCACGTAAAGAGAGAGCGGCCGGTGAGGATAACGGGTAGCAGCCTGCTCAAAATCTGCGGCGCGAAAAGTTTCGCTGAATTCCGGCGCGGTAGGATAGGAGGTATAACGCGGGCCTGAGCCGCTGTATTTCTCCACCAGCTGCTGATCCCATTCTATCTGCTGCGCGGTCATGCTTACCTCTTTCGGTGGCGTGTGGTCCGGAAAGGTCGCGCAGAAGGGTCAGTGAAGCGGTGAAGAGAACGCCGCCGTAAACGCGACTTCAGGCGCGACAGGCGGCGTAGTTTAAACAATAACCAGAGGATATAACATGTGAGCAGCAGCGCTAAAATTGATCCAGGCCAAAACATTGTCGAATACCTGTTCAGCGCGGCATGCGATACGGCGCATGCCGTCCGGTAACGGGATTACTGCCCTTTCAGCAGGCGCATCATATCTTCTTCAGCCTGTTCATCTTCGGCGTCATCATCCAGCGCGATCCCCAGCGTTTCCATCAGCTCATCGATGCGGTCCAGCGTCTCATCCAGCCACGCCTGGTCTTCACCGCTCAGCGTCTCGCCTTTTTCCAGGCGATCGAGCAGCGTGTCGAGACGTTCATCGTTCTCCAGCTTCGCCAGCTCCTCTTCAGGCGTCAGGCGTACTTTCTGCGCTTTCGCTTTGGGCTGAGGTGCCGCTTTTGTCACGGGCTGCGTTTTGCCGTCAGCCACCAGCGCCACCGGTTTTTTGCTGCCAATGCGGGCATCGCTGCTTTTTTTAGTCTGTGCGCTGCCGCTGCTCTGCGCCGTCGGGCTGGTGCGGCTGCCCGATTTATGGCCGCTGTGCTTTTTATCGCGTTTACGATCGCGCGCTTCCTGATTCAGTTCTTCACGCGATTTACGTTTGGCTTTAGCAGCGGGTTTGCCACGCTGGGCGGGTGCAGGTTGCTTCATGATGTCCGGTCTCAGTGATGCCTGGTGAGTTCAGTATAGAATTGCGGCGAAATCTAGCAGAAAGCAGACAAAGAAAAAAGGCGATAGCTTTTGCTATCGCCTTATTTCGCACCTTCGTACGAAGGAAACTCTGAATAAATCCTTTACGGCTCTCAACGTCCCGGTCGCTCCGTCGCCATATCGCTCCTGCGAGTAATCCCTGTCCATTCCCGATTCCTGCCTGAATCGTACTCCTGCCATGCTCCTGGTCTTCCGGACACTCCTGAGCGCATCATCCTGATGGGTGCTGCCTTGCACTGACACCAAATGTAGACGAAAGTGCCAAATCAACAAGTAAGGTATTGCTCTTTTTTAGAGAGAAAAGAGTAAAATAATGCTCAATTCTTTGTATTTTAATGAGAAAAAAATATTGAACTTTTTATATTTAAGCTAAAACTGGCAGCAAAAATCGGCGATCTCTTACACGATTTGTCAGGGCTACGGCTGTCGGGTACTTTTGCGCCATAACAGGTATAATCAGCGCCATTAGTCCGTATCTATCAGCTGGAGTCTATTTTGTCTGCTTTGAATTATCACATCACTCACTTCATGCTCAGTGCGCCAGATATCCGTCATCTGCCGGCCGACACGGGTATTGAAGTAGCCTTTGCCGGGCGCTCAAATGCAGGCAAATCCAGTGCGCTTAATACCCTGACCAACCAGAAAAGTCTGGCGCGCACCAGTAAAACGCCGGGGCGCACTCAGCTTATCAACCTGTTTGAAGTGGTTGAAGGCAAACGTCTGGTGGATCTGCCCGGCTACGGCTATGCCGAAGTGCCTGAGGAGATGAAACGTAAATGGCAGCGTGCGCTGGCAGAGTATCTGCAGAAGCGGCAGGCGCTGAAAGGGCTGGTGGTGCTGATGGATATTCGCCATCCGCTTAAAGATCTCGATCAGCAGATGATTGAGTGGGCCGTAAGCAGCAATATTCCGGTACTGGTGCTGCTGACCAAAGCGGACAAGCTCGCCTCTGGCGCACGTAAAGCGCAGCTCAACATGGTGCGCGAAGCCGCGCTGGGCTTTATGGGCGACGTGCAGGTTGAGATGTTCTCTTCGCTGAAAAAGCTGGGCGTGGACAAGGTGCGTCAGAAACTGGATACCTGGTTCAGCGAACTTGAGCCGGCCCGTGAAGGTGACGCAGATAACCAGCCGGCTGAGTAACGGCAGCGTTGCCGGGTGAAAAAAGCCCAATAAAAAACGCCCCAGTCATAACTGACTGGGGCGGCTAAATATTCAGCCAAATCCGATTACGTGAAGTAAAAGGTCTGAAAGATAGAACATCTTACCTCTGTACCCTACGCGACGAACTTTACCTGATTTTTTCTGACCGACAAAGGATTTTTTGTGATCCAATTTCAGCTTTTGACATAATTTTTACCAGCTCCGTCACACTTTCGCACAGCGGCTGTAGTTTAATTTCCAAAAAAATGTTTAACAGGCAGCGAGTTAGATCAGTGCGCCTGATCCCAGTTATCACCGACACCCACTTCCACCAGCAGCGGCACATCCAGCGACATACTGCTCTCCATCAGCTGACGGATTTTCTCGCTGGCGCTCTCTACCGCGTCTTTGTGGATCTCAAATACCAGTTCATCGTGTACCTGCATGATCATCTTCACATCATCACTGTTCTGCTGCTGCAGCCAGCCATCCACGGCAATCATCGCCCGCTTGATGATATCCGCTGCAGTGCCCTGCATCGGCGCATTAATGGCCGCCCGCTCAGCGGCTTTGCGGCGGATAGCGTTGCTGGATTTGATATCCGGCAGCCACAGACGACGCCCGTCCAGCGTCTCTACGTAACCTTTAGACGCCGCCTGATCGCGGGTCTTTTCCATATAGCGCAGTACGCCCGGATAGCGTTCGAAGTAGAGATCCATATATTTCTTCGCTTCACCGGCACCGATGTTCAGCTGACGCGAGAGGCCAAACGCACTCATGCCGTAAATCAGGCCGAAGTTAATCGCTTTGGCGCTGCGGCGCTGCTCAGCTGAGACCTTTTCCAGCGGGGCACCAAACACTTCCGCTGCCGTGGCGCGGTGAATATCTTCTCCCTGCGCAAAGGCCTCCAGCAGACCTTTATCCTGCGACAGATGCGCCATGATGCGCAGCTCAATCTGAGAATAGTCTGCAGCAACAATGCGTTTATCTGCACCGGCGATAAAGGCCTGACGGATCCGGCGCCCTTCTTCGTTGCGAACCGGAATGTTCTGCAGGTTCGGATCGGTTGAGGAGAGCCGGCCGGTCGCCGTGACCGCCTGATGATAAGAGGTGTGAACGCGTCCTGAGACCGGATTGATCATCTGCGGCAGTTTATCGGTGTAGGTAGATTTCAGCTTCGACAGCCCGCGATGTTCCAGGATGACTTTTGGCAGCGGATAATCAAGCGCCAGCTCGGCCAGCACCTCTTCACTGGTTGAGGGCGCGCCGCCCGGCGTCTTTTTCGTGGGCTTGATGCCCTGCTTTTCAAACAGGATGGTCTGCAGCTGTTTGGTGGAAGAGAGGTTAAACGGCTCTCCCGCCAGTTCATGCGCCTTCAGTTCCAGCTCAGAGAGGCGGGTCGTCAGCTCCTGCGAATGTCTGGCGAGGATATTCTGATCGATAAGCACGCCGTTACGCTCAATGCGCGAAATCACCGTAACCAGAGGCATTTCGATATCGGTGAAGACCTGTTTCGGGCCCGCCTCCTGCTCCAGTTTTGGCCACATCTGCTGATGCAGCTGCAGCGTCACATCGGCATCTTCCGCCGCATAGTGCGCCGCCTGCTCCAGCGCAATTTGGTTAAACGTGAGCTGATTTTTACCTTTGCCGGCGATCTCTGTGAACGTGACCGTCTTGTGATTCAGCCAGCGCGCAGAGAGGCTATCCATATCATGCTTGCCGCCAACGCTGTTCAGGCAGTAGGACTCCAGCATGGTGTCAAACCGGATGCCGCGCAGCTCAATACCGTAATTTTTCAGCACGCCGCGATCGTATTTCAGGTTCTGCCCCACTTTCGCCGCGCGTTCATCCTCCAGCAACGGCTTTAATTTCGCCAGCACGTCAGTGCGATCGAGCTGATCGGGTGCGTCAAGATAGTCATGCGCAACCGGCAGGTAGGCAGCTTCCCCAGGGGCGACAGCAAACGCGATACCAACAATGGTGGCGCTGAGCGTATCGAGTGAATCCGTTTCGAGATCGAATGCAAACACCTCAGCCTGCTTCAGCTTATCGAGCCAGGCGCTAAAGGTTGCCTCATCAAGGATAGTGACATACCCGTCCGCAGAGAGCACGCTGGTAGCTTCCGCAGCCTCAGGCTCATCAGCCAGAGCGCTCTGCGCCTGCACATTACTCTTTTTGCCCTGCAGCCACTTACCTTCCTGCAGATCGGCCTGCCAGCGCCGGAATTCAAAGCGAGCAAACAGCGTCTGCAGCGTCTCAACGTCAGGCTGGTTTACCGTCAGTTGATCGTAACTGACCTCCAGCGGCACATCGGTTTTAATGGTCGCCAGCTGGTAAGAGAGAAAGGCCACATCGCGGTTCTGTTCGAGTTTAGCCGCCATGGTTTTCGCGCCGCGGAATGACAGACTGGACACTTTGTCGAGGTTGTCATAAATGGCGTGCATACCACCCAGCCCCTGCAGCAGCGCCTGTGCGGTCTTCTCTCCCACGCCGGGTACGCCGGGAATGTTATCGGAGCTGTCGCCCATCATCGCCAGAAAATCGATGATCAGTGCCGGCGGCACACCATATTTCTCTTCAACCTCTTCCGGTCCCAGTACGGTATTGCTCATGGTATTGATCAGTGTGATCTCTGGCGTGACCAGCTGCGCCATATCTTTATCACCGGTACTGATCAGTACGCTGCGCCCCTGTTTGCCCGCTTCCAGTGCCAGCGTACCGATAACATCGTCTGCCTCCACGCCCGATACAGCCAGCAGCGGCAGCCCCATCGCTTTTACCATCTCATGCAGCGGTGCTATCTGCGCACGCAGATCGTCAGGCATCGGCGGACGATGAGATTTGTAGTGTTCAAACAGTTCGTCGCGGAAGGTTTTTCCTTTCGCATCGAAGACCACAGCCACATGGCTGGGCTGATACTGCATCAACATACTTTTCAGCATGTTGAGCACACCATACATCGCGCCGGTCGGTTCGCCCGCGCTGTTGGTCAGTGGCGGAAAGGCATGATATGCACGGTAGAGATAAGAGGATCCGTCTACCAGAATCAGGGGATTTTCTGCGATTTTCGCCATAGTGTTAAGGTTTCTTCGTTGCGAGATTCAGGCTTATAAGGATGCCACAACCTGAGAAAAATGTTGAATGAACACGGGAGAGAGGCGCTTTTTTTCACGGTTATCAAACGTGGATCGCAACGATCTTTCTGTGGATAACTTTGTGCGCAAATTTCATAAGGCGCTATTTTTTTAGCATGAGAAAAATAATAAGCAGATAATAACTATTTATTTACAACAGGTTAATAAGTTGCCGTGACGCAGAACGCGATTTTGAAAACGCGATCGTCCATGTGGATATCACTACAGAGTGCAGGAAGGAAAAAGAATAAATGAGGGTGAAGAAATAAAAAACGCTGGGGTTGCCAGCGTTTAAGGGTGTCGCGTTACTGCTTTTCAGCCAGGAACTTAACCACGTTGG
Source organism: Pantoea sp. UBA7232 (assembly GCF_002473195.1). Lineage (NCBI taxonomy): Bacteria > Pseudomonadati > Pseudomonadota > Gammaproteobacteria > Enterobacterales > Erwiniaceae > Pantoea > Pantoea sp. UBA7232. The sequence continues at coordinate 3,020 of NZ_DKTK01000010.1, read as the reverse complement.
CATAATCGGCGACAAAATTCTCCATAGAGCTGGTGTCGAGACCGCCGTTATTAACCATATATTTGCCGTTGACGAAAATAGCCGGAACGCCCTGCAGATTAACATCAGAAGCCGCTTTCTGCTGCTGCGCAACCAGCGCTTTCACCGCAAAGCTGTTCCAGGCAGCGTCATAATCGCCAGCTGAGATCCCTGCTGCTTTAATAAAGGTTTCTTTCAGGCTGGCCGGATCGGTGATGGTTTGCGTTTTCTGAATGCCATCAAAAATCGGTGCGGTAACTTTGCTTTCCACGCCCAGCGCCATGGCCACTGCCCAGGCATGCGTGACCACCGGGCCTAAATCACCGCCGAGAAAATCGACGTGATATTTTGTCACTTTGGTCTCAGCCGGCAGGTTCTTCTTCACCGCGTCGCTGACGTGATAAACACGTTCAAACTGATAGCAGTGCGGGCAGAAAAAGGAGAAGAACTCCATGACCTGCGGTTCACCTGCCACCGGTTTCTGCAGCGTGACATACTGTTTACCGTCGGTGAACTGCGCCGCTGATACGCTAAATGCCAGCAGCATTCCCGCCAGCGCAAGCCAGATTTTTTTCATTGTTAACCTATCTCCTGAGTACGTTATTAAAATTGCGGACCAAGCCGTAATGGGGGTTCGTGCAACAGTCGCTCCTGCTCAATCAGGAGGGCAATCTGCCGGCGCCAGAAATCCTCGTCAGTCATCCAGGGAAACGCACGCGGAAAAGCGGGATCCTGCCAGCGGCGTACGACCCAGGCCAGATAATAAACCATGCGCATGGCGCGTAAAGACTCAATCAGTGTCAATTCATGTAAATCGAAATCACCGAACTCGTTATACGCCTCTATCAGGATATCCCACTGAATGCGCTGCTCCTGCCGGTCGCCGTTTATCAGCATCCAGAGATCCTGCACGGCCGGACCGGTGCGCGCGTCATCCAGATCAACAAACATCGGGCCGTCGCGCCACAAAATATTGCCCGGATGACAGTCACCGTGCAGGCGCAGCGGCTGCCACTTTGTATGCCAGCTCTGCTGCAGCGTGATAAAAAGGCTATCCAGCGCCTTCAGTAAGCTCTCTTTAAGCCTTGCTGGCACCAGCTCGCTGTGCGCCAGCGTCTGCTGTGGCTGCCGGATATACTCCTCAAGACCCAGCGTCGGACGCCGGACAAAAGGTTTAAGGCAGCCGGTCTGATGCATGCGGCCGAGGAAACGTCCTGTCCACTCCATCTGTTCTTCGTTATCCGTTTCATACTGACGACCGCCAACGCTGGGAAACACGGCAAACATAAATCCGGCATGCTGGTTAAGCGTGCTGCCCTGTAACGTAAGCGGTGCCGCTACCGGCACGTCGTCATTCAGCAGATCCAGCGACAGCGCATGCTCTTCAAGGATCTGTTCCCGGCTCCAGCGCTGCGGACGATAGAACTTAGCGACGTAGCGCCGGTTTTCATCATCGCTGAACTGGTAAACGCGGTTTTCGTAGCTGTTCAGTGCCGTTAAGCCTGACTCCACCCGCAGCCCGGTATCCCATAAAGCATCGAGGATGGCATCCGGATCCAGCGTATGAAAATTAAAGGCAGCGTCGTTCATTTTCGGCCCTGTATGTTACCTTTGCAGTAGATGCGCAAGGATAGCACTACTCGTCAGCCTTGATCACACCGCGTGCGCGTAACAGTGCCGTTTTAAAATCTGCTTCGTAATCTTTTCTGATACCGGGTATTTCTGTCGTGCTGTCGGCATCACGCATTTTGAGATGGTAAATCAATATGTCGTCGCGTAATTCACTTAACGGGCCATGAAAGCCCGCCTCCTGCGCCAGCTTGTGTAAAAAGGCCAGCAGGTGACATTCTGGCTCCTGCTGCCAGGCAGGCTGCAGAAGCGCAATCAGTTCGTTAAGACGATGGTTTTTCATAGCGGATCCCTCATCACACTGCTTTACACTGCATGGGTTCATTAAAGGAGATAACCATGCCCGTATTTACCGGCGTTATTCTGGCAGGCGGCCAGGGTAGTCGTATGGGAGGCCGTGATAAGGGGCTGGTGCAGCTGCATAATCAGCCTCTTTATCAGCATGTTCTGCAGCGACTGCAGCCACAGGTAGATAGTGTGCTGATCAGCGCTAACCGGCACCTTGATCAATATCAGTTAAGCGGCTGTAAGGTGATAACCGACACATTACCTGACTGGCCCGGACCGCTGGCAGGTATGCTGAGCGGGTTACGCCATAGCCAGAGTGAGTGGGTCGTTTTCTGCGCCTGTGATACACCCTATATACCTCAGGATTTCGTTCTGCGGCTGTGGCAACAGCGCGCAGAAGCGCCGGCGGTCTGGGTCAGGTCAGCCATGCGCGATCATCCGGTGCTGGCTCTGCTTAACCGGGCGCTGGCTGATGAACTCGCCACCTATCTCGCTCGCGGCGAACGGCGTCTGATGCAGTTTTTGCGTGCCAGCGGCGGTCATGCAGTGTTGTTTGAGGAGGATGAGAGGGTGTTTCGCAATATTAATACCGCAGACGATCTGGCACAGGAGCAGGAAGAATAATGGACGTACCTCTACTCGCCATTGCCGCGTGGAGCGGTACCGGCAAGACCACACTGCTTAAATCGCTGATACCGCTATTAAAACAGCGCGGTGTGCGGACCGGTTTGATTAAACATTCTCATCATCAGCTGGAGATCGATACGCCAGGCAAGGACAGCTACGTTTTACGTAAAGCGGGCGCCGATCAGGTGATGGTTGCCAGCGAGCGGCGCTGGGCGCTGATGTGTGAAACGCCTGATGAACCCGCCTCTCTGCAACATCTGGCAGCACAGATGAACAGCGCAGCGCTGGATCTGATACTGGTTGAAGGATTCAGGGATGAGAAAGTGACAAAAATTGCACTGTGGCGGCGTGGTGTAAAAGGTGAGGCAGAAGAGTTGCTGGATGAATATGTTATTGCCGTAGCCAGCGATGAAGCACTGGCGCTGGATCTGCCGCTGCTGGATATCAATCAGCCTGAT
>NZ_DKTK01000013.1:29813-29933 GCF_002473195.1 Pantoea sp. UBA7232 | reverse complement strand
GCATTAATGCGCCCCCTACAATGCCCCGCGTAGGGGCGCCATTTATGGCGCCCTGGGTTAACGTACGTGCGGGACGTGATGACGCCATTTATGGCGCCCGGGTTAATCCGCGTGCGAAAC
>NZ_DKTK01000013.1:0-29609 GCF_002473195.1 Pantoea sp. UBA7232 | reverse complement strand
GAAACGCGATGACGCCGGTACGGCGCGGTGCGGGCTGCGGCCAGGGACGCATTAATGCGCTCCCTGCGACGGAATTCCCGCCCGGGGGCGCCGGTTGATGCGTATACTCTGGCTTTGGCCTGCCTGGAGAGAAGATGGATCGACTTGATTGTGACCGGATGTTTGTCGCTGTACTGGAGACGGGCAGCTTTGCCGCTGCGGCGATGCGCCTTGGCGCCAGCAGCGGGCAGGCGTCAAAGCTGGTGTCGCGGCTTGAGCAGTTGCTGGGCGTTCAGCTGCTCAAACGTACCACGCGGGCGCTCTCTCCGACCGATGCGGGCCGCGCTTACTATGAACGCATTAAAACGCTGCTGGATGCGTTTGATGCGCTGGATGACGCTATGCGCGAAAATGCCAGCCTGCCCTCTGGCCGGCTGCGTATCAGCGCGCCTGGCACCTTTGGAACGGCGGTACTGGCACCGGTGCTGGTCGCGTTTGCCCGTCACTATCCGCTAATCGAGCTGGACGTCAGCTTTTCCGATCGCGCTGTCAATATCGTGGATGAAGGGTTCGATCTGGCGGTGCGCATCGGCCACCTCGATGACAGCAGCCTGATCGCCCGGCGACTGGGTGACGTGCCGGTACATATTGCCGCATCGCCGGCCTACCTGCTCCAGCATGGCACGCCACAGCACTGGCGCGATCTCGCCCGACACCAGTGCATCAGCGACACCAACTTTCGCGATCCGTGGAACTGGCCTTTTGTCACGGCTGCAGGCGACAGCGCCACGGTACCAATCCGCGGCCGCCTCTGTTTTTCCAACACCGAAGCGTGCCTGCACGCTGCCGTCGCCGGGCTCGGTATCGCCCGCCTGCCCGGCTTTATCGCCACGCCCGCTCTGCTGCGTCAGGAGATTGTTACGCTGCTGGCGGACTTTGCGCCGCCGCCCATGGGGCTGTTTGCACTTTACCCCTCTGCCCGTTTTCTGGCGCAGAAAACCCGGCTGCTGATCGACTTTCTGGCCAGCCACTTCCTCCATCAGCCGCCCGCCTGATTACTTCCATTTCGGAAAGAATGAAAGCCGTTTTGCCTGGATTATCATCAGGCCCGCGGCGCGCTACTCTCTGCGCCCTGATTACACAGGAGCAGCGTTATGTTAGTGAATGGCAAATGGAGTGAAGCCTGGCATCCGGTACAGGCCACCGATCGGCAGGGTGGATTTGTACGACAGACCTCGCAGTTTCGTCACTGGATCAGTGCTGATGGCACAACCGAATTTGCCGCAGAGCCGGATCGCTACCATCTCTACGTGGCGCTGATCTGCCCGTGGGCATCGCGTACGCTGATTGCGCGCAGCCTGAAAGGTCTGGAACAGGTGATTACTGTTTCCGTGGTTGAACCGCAGCTGGGCAGCGCCGGCTGGCGCTTTGGCGATTATCCGGGGGCGCAGCGCGACACGCTGAACCAGGCTGAGTATCTGCATGAGCTCTATACCCGCGCCGATGCCGCTTTTACCGGACGCGCCACCGTCCCGGTGCTGTGGGATAAAAAGACGCAGACTATCGTCAATAACGAGTCGGCCGATATTCTGCGCATGCTGAACAGCGGCTTTGGCGATCTGGCTGACGATCGCCTGGATCTCTATCCTGCCGATCTGCGCACGGAGATCGATGCGCTGAATGAAACGATCTACACCCGGTTAAATAATGGCGTTTATCGTACCGGCTTTGCCACTACCCAGGTAAGTTATCAGCAGGCTTTCAGCGACGTTTTTGCGCAGCTGGACGAGCTGGAAGCGCTGCTGAAAGATGGCCGTACCTTTGTGCTGGGCGAACGCCTGACTGAAACCGACATCCGGCTGTTTGTCACGCTGATTCGTTTTGACGCCGCCTACTATGGCCTGTTCAAATGCAACCTGCGTCGTCTGTGCGACTATCCGCTGCTGGATCGCTATCTGAAAAGCGTTCTGGCGGTCTCGGGCATACGACAGACGGTGAACATGGACCATATCAAACAGGGCTACTATTCGATTAACGCTCTGAACCCCAACGGCATCGTGCCCGCCGGGCCGGATATGGCAGCGTACGGTTTTTAAGGAGCAGGCATGGCAAAAGCACTGGTTATTTTTCTGCATGGCGTTGGCAGCAGCGGTGACGATCTGGCGGTGCTCGGTGAGCACTGGAGCGGGCTGCTGCCCGACGTGGCGTTTGCTTCCCCCGACGCGCCCTGGCCATTTGAGCATGCGATGGGCTATCAGTGGTTCAGCCTGACCGGCGTTACGCCGGAGAATCGTCCGGCGCGCGTGCGTGCGGCGCGCGATGCATTTGATGATACGCTGCAGCGCCTGATGGCGCAGCACGGCATGCCGGATGCCTGGGAAAACGTTATTCTGGTCGGCTTCTCGCAGGGATCGATCATGGCGCTGGATGCACTGGCTTCAGGACGCTACCCGCTGGCCGGCGTGGTGGCATTTTCCGGCCGGCTGGCATTCGACGAACCGCTAACCCCGCAGCCCTGCGCTTCCGCGCTGCTGATCCACGGCAAAGCGGATGAGGTGATCCCCTTCAGCGAAACAGCGTCCGCCGTCAGCCGGTTACAGGCGGCAGGCGTTAACGTAACGGCCGCTTTCGAAGCCACCACCGGCCACACCATCTCGCCGCAGGGCGCAAGAGAGGCGGTAACCTATATTGCGCAGTGCCTGCAGGATTAGCGCCAGCAGCGATTCAGCGCCTGCCAGGCGCGCCGTGCGCTCTCTGCCGCCGGCTGCGCTTTCAGCTGGTCATTGAATACTTCAATGCCAACCGGACCAGCATAACCGGCTCGCTGCAGGCGACTGACAAAGCTGGCCACATCAATAATGCCGTCGCCCGGCAGCAGCCGCTGGTGACGCGCATAGTCGCTCAGCGCCTGATTATTCTGCGGCGGCTGTTCAGCCATATCGCACAGCTGGACTTCATAGATACGGCTGGCCGGGATGCCCTCAAGGTGTGACGCGTCACCACCCAGCGCGCAGATATGAAACAGATCCACCACCAGGCCAACATTAGGCAGATCAAGACGCTGCAGGCGCTGCCAGGCAAGCGGCAGCGTATTGTCCACGCTACTCCACGCCATAGGCTCATACATGATGCGCATCTCATGGCGCGCCGCTTCCGCCGCCAGCCAGCGCAGATCGTCATCAATGCGTTCCGGGATGCAATCCTGTCGCGTGGTGGCAGGCGCCTGGATGGTGTCGCAGCCAATCGCACGCGCCAGCCGGATAAACTGCTGCAGCTCCTCACGCTTTTGCTGGCGCTCGCTGTCCGGCGCGCCGGTAAAATCGCGCAGCACCTGCAGATTAGTGAAACGGATCGCGGAGTGCGCTAAGTGCGCCGTCTCCATCTTTTCCACATCCTCGCGCCAGATTTCAGCCTGATCAAAACCTGCATCCTGCGCCGCGCGCAGCTTTGCTGCAGGCTCGCCCTGCAGCAGGACCAGATTAAGAAAAAGTGGATTGCCCGGCATGGTTACGCTCCTTTGCGTCTGAACAGAATCTTCCCTGACGGGTCGCTGACGGGTGCTCAGCCGAGCAGGTTAACCACTGCAAAGCCCGCAAAGGTCATCAGCAGCGAACCCACGACATGCACCAGCACGCTCGACATTGCCCACAGGTATTTACCTGATTGTAGCAGGCTGACAATTTCTGCTGAGAAGGTAGAAAACGTGGTCAGGCCGCCGCACAGACCGGTAACGATCAGCAGTTTCCATGCCGGATCGAGCTGTGGGTAACGCATAAACCACGCCAGAGCGGCGCCAATAATGAAACCGCCCGCCAGGTTGACGATCAGCGTGCCTGGCGGCAAATCAGGAAACAGCGCGTTAAAACGTAGCGAGATAAGCCAGCGCAGGGTGCAGCCAGCAGCTCCGCCGACGATTACGGCACACAGCGACTTCAGCATAATTTGATCTCCGGAATGAAGCGCGCATAACGGCAGCAGGAAACGAAAAACGCCTGACCCGCCGCCCTCTCCGCGCAGGGATAAGCGTATAGTCAGGCGTCATCAGCCGTCTGAAAACAGCGGCGGTTGGATCGGGTGGTACGCCATCACCCGTGCTGAGATAATACGCTATCGCCGGTAAACGATCACCCTGCCGGCAGCAGCGCCGGGTTACGGTCAGACCACCCGGTGACGCAGACGACCGATTTTTTCAATCTCCACTTCAATCTCATCACCCGGGAACATAAACAGCGGTGGCGTACGCTTTTTGCCGACGCCGCCGGGCGATCCGGTAATAATAACGTCTCCCGGCGAGAGTGGGCTAAACGCAGAGATATACTCAATAATTTTCGCCACCGGATGCACCATACTGGCCGTGGTGTCGTTCTGCACTTCGCGCTGGTTAAGCCAGGTTTTGATCGCCAGCTGCTGCGGATCGGGGATCTCATCAGCCGTGGTCATCCACGGGCCAAAGCCGCCGGTCTGCTGCCAGTTTTTTCCGGCGGTAAACCAGGTAAACTGCATATCGCGGACAGTGGCATCCATAAAGCAGCTATAGCCCGCCACATACGCCAGCGCGTCGCTTGCCGGCACCTGCGAGGCGGCTTTGCCGATAATCACAGCCAGCTCGCCCTCGTAGTCAAATTCTGCGGTAGTCGCAGGCTTCAGTAGCGGCTGTTCATGCGCCGCCAGTGAGTCAGCGAAACGGACAAACAGCGTGGGCGCCTCCAGCGTTTCCGCAAACTCTTTACGTTTGTCAGCATAGTTCATGCCGACGCAGAAAACTTTTCCCGGCTGCTCAATGACCGGCAGAAAACGAATGGCACTAAACGCATGATCCGCTGGCAGATGCTCAAATGCGGCCAGATCGCTGATACCGCCGCGCGCCAGCAGGGTTTTCAGATCGGAACAGGCGTCACCCAGGCGCAGCCCAAGATCAACAACACCCTCTTCCTGCACGATGCCATAGCTTTTGCGTGCACAATCAATCAGATAAAAACTGCAAAGCTGCATAACCGCCTCGTTATAATAAGAAATGGCGCGCAGCGTATCAAAAGCCAGCCAGAAATGCGGTATGACCTGCAAAGAAAGTGGTGAAGGTTTGTGTCAGTCTGCGTGCGGGAAAGGACAAAGATGAGAGGTGATAATCATCCTTCGATCCCTGAAGGCGATTATCGAGGGTAACTCTGGACGCTTAAGAAAACGCGCCCGGCGGTACGTGTTTAAAGGTTGCGACATAGGCGCGAAACACATAACGGAAAAAAGCTTTCATGAAACACCTGACTCAAATATTGTTGAAAAATTACGCGCAAATTATAGCGACAGCGCGTTTTTCATGCAATTTTATTTGAGCCAGATCACAAAATTAACGTTCAGCTCATCAATCCCAGATGCTCGATCAGAATCGTGCTGCCGATACAGATCAGGACCACGCCCCCCAGCACTTCTGCCCACTTGCCCAGCACCGGGCCGATAAAGCGTCCCACCAGCACACCGGTTGTCGCCATCAGCGTGGTTGCAGCACCAATGGTCAGCGCGGTGAACAGAATATTAACCTGCAGGAAAGCGAGACCGACGCCGACGGCCAGCGCATCAAGGCTGGTGGCAACCGCCGTCAGCGCCAGCACCATAAAGCCGTGCTGCTGCTGCGCTTCGCAGGGCTCATCTGCTGTCTGGCGGAAACCTTCCATAATCATACGGCCGCCCAGTACGCTAAGCAGACCAAAGGCCACCCAGTGATCCCACGCCATGATGTAGTGACTGGCCGCCAGGCCGATTGCCCAGCCGATTAGCGGCGTCAGCATTTCGATGGCACCAAAAATCAGGCCAGTGCGTAAGGCTTCTTTTATTCCCGGACGGTGCAACGACGCACCTTTACCCAGTGCAGCGGCAAAGGCGTCCATTGACATGCCAAAAGCCAGGATCAGGGTTGCGATGAATGTCATGGGTTTTTAGCCAGTTAGCGAACAAATGCGTAAATCCTCTGCTTTGTTCGTATTAATAAGTCAGTCATAAAAAAGTGCGCGCAGTCTAGCATGCAAATACCCCAAAAAAAAGACAACAAAATCAGGGGTTTAAGTATAGCAAAGGCTATAACTCTTAACTGCCGCTATTTTTAACGCTAAGTTGATGGAATCGCAGAAATTTCCTGGCGTCATCTGATTCACAGATTGCACTGCCCGCCCCTTTTATGCGCTAATGCACGCGCAATATTGACAGGAAAAGAGCGATGAAAAACCCTTTCGAAACACTGATTATTCCAGGCGGGATCCTGCTGCTGGGCTTTCTTTCGGCGCTTCTGCTGCCCGCCCCCTCTTTTGGTCTGATATGGGCGCAGCGACTGCAGCAGAGCTTACACCTCCAGGATCTCAACCAGCTCTATACGCTGGTATTTTGCCTGTGGTTTTTGCTGCTTGGCACGCTGGAGTTTTTTGTTATCCGTTTTATCTGGCGTCGCTGGTTTCAGATGCGCTGACCCCTCTCTCAAACGCTTCGCCCGTTAAAATCAGAATCACAAAAATGTAACACTATTTTTACACAAACGGGCGACATATCACGCAACAAAAAATCCCCGTTTCCAGCTCACCATAAATATTTCTTATTATTCAGAATGTTATTTTGTGATACCTGTCACTGTTCAACTTTCAGCCTCTGCGACCTCGTCACAATTACATAACATTGATATCTGCATAACCTGCTGATTAGCGGATAAAAATATCTTATAAGCTGCCGCTCAGGCTGATTAATTCTTATGCTGAATCATTTCGGCATTTAAAAAATAAACAAACGTTTAATTCCAATACGAGAATGTTATATTCAGAAGCATATGCATAACGTGTAGTTAACCGTTATCGCCCCATTGGCTTAACCTGAGTCTTAACCCTTTGAGATAGCGCAGCGCGCGTAAGCCGCGCGGCTATTTTGCCTGCCAACCTGTTGAGCTTCAGGTCAACAGAAGAGGAGATGTCGCCTCATGAGCAACACTGCGGTAAACCTGGCGCTGAGCAGCGCTGCAATGGATGGTGCAAAACGTCAGGAACGGAAAGAAGTTGATGTCCTGCTGATTGGCGCAGGCGTGATGAGCGCTACGCTCGGCACCTGGCTGCAGGAGCTGGAGCCAGACTGGTCCATTGAAATGGTTGAGCGTCTGAATGACGTCGCAGTGGAGTCCTCTAACGGCTGGAATAATGCCGGTACCGGTCACGCCGCGCTGGCAGAGCTTAACTACACGCCGCAAAAGGCGGATGGCTCGATCGACATCGCTAAAGCGGTGACCATCAACGAATCTTTCCAGATGTCGCGTCAGTTCTGGGCGTATCACGTGCAGAAAGGCAACCTGCAGGATCCCAAAAGCTTTATCCATACCACGCCACACATGAGTTTTGTCTGGGGTGACGCTAACGTCGACTTCCTGCGCAAGCGTTTCCAGGCGCTGCAGAAAAGCACGCTGTTCCGCGGTATGCACTATTCCGAAGATCGCGAGCAGATTGCGCAGTGGATCCCGCTGGTGATGAAAGGACGCGATCCGCAGCAGAAGGTAGCCGCCACCTGGACCGATATGGGTACAGACGTCAACTTTGGTGAAGTGACGCGTCAGCTGATCGCCGCCCTGGAGAAAAAAACGCATTTCCGCCTGCGTATGCGGCAGGAAGTGCGTGACCTGGTGCGCCTGAACGATGGCCGCTGGCAGGTTACGTTGATGAACCTGGATACCAGTGAACAGCGCACCCTGATTACCCGCCAGCTGTTTATCGGTGCCGGCGGTGCGGCGCTGCCGCTGCTGCAGAAGTCAGGCATTCCTGAGGTTAAAGGTTACGCCGGCTTCCCGGTAGGCGGCTCTTTCCTTGTCACTGAAAATCCGGATGTGGTCGCGCAGCATATGGCCAAGGTCTACGGCAAAGCCAGCGTCGGCGCACCGCCTATGTCAGTGCCGCACGTTGATACGCGCGTGCTGGATGGCAAACAGGTGCTGCTGTTTGGCCCGTTCGCCACCTTCTCCACTAAGTTCCTGAAACAGGGTTCGCTGCTGGATATGTTTGGCGCGATGAACACCAGCAACCTGCTGCCGATGATGCAGGTCGGCCTGAAGAGTTTTGACCTGGTGAAATATCTGGTTGATCAGGTGCTGCAGAGCGATGCCGATCGCATGGAGGCGCTGCGTGCCTATGTGCCGCAGGCGAAACAGGAAGACTGGCGCCTGGTCACGGCGGGCCAGCGCGTGCAGATTATTAAAAATGATGAGCTGGAAGGCGGCGTGCTGCGCCTCGGCACTGAAGTGGTGACGTCTGCTGATGGCTCTATTTCTGCGCTGCTGGGCGCCTCACCAGGCGCATCGACCGCGCCACCGATTATGCTGGAGCTGATGGCTAAAGCTTTCCCTGAGCAGATGCGCTCACCGGAGTGGCAGACTAAAATCCGGGCCGTTATTCCGTCCTGGGGCCGCAAGCTCAATGGTGACGTGGCGCTGACCGAGAAAGTACTGGCCGATACCAGTCGCATACTGCAGCTGGAATATGAGCCGGTGATCACCTCGCATGCGGCAAACGACGAAGCGCGGATCACCGCTCACGTGGTCGGCAAATAGCTGACTGCTCAGGTGCGCCGCCCGGCGCACCTGCTCTATATTGCGCTCAGCGCGTCATACCCCATCCAGCCGGTCGTTGCCAGCAGCGATAGCGCCATCAGCGTGTTAAACAGGCGCCGCTTCCAGTGCGTCTGCAGGTACGTCCGCAGCCGATCGCCCAGCGCTGCCCAGAGCAGAATGCAGGGCAGATTGAGCGCGGCAAAACCGGTCAGCACCAGCCAGACGTTGCTGCTGCTGGCGTAAAGCAGCGCAACGTTGGTCACCATCAGCCAGGCCTTGGGATTAACCGCCTGAAAAGCCACGCCGCCCAGCAGCGTCATCGGACGCGGACGGACGCTGGCCTGCGGCGCACCGGCGCGAAAAATTTTCCATGACAGCCACAGCAGATAGCCGCAGCCCGCCAGCGTCAGCGGCAGGCGCACGGCTGCCATCCACGTCAGCAGCAGCTCCAGCGCCACGCTTGCCAGCAGCATCTGCAGCGCGCAGCCGAGTAGTATACCGCCCAGCACTGGCAGCGTGCGACGAAAGCCGAAATTGACCCCTGATGTGGCCAGCAGCAGATTGTTCGGGCCGGGCGTAATAGACATGATGGTGACATAACTGAAAAAGGCGGGATCGAGCATAGACGTTCTCCGGACTGAATAAGCTGACTCCATCGTAATGCCGCCGCCGCAATGGCAACAGAGACAGCAATTCAGTATTGTAATGGGTACAGTCATACTTTCTCTGCTTTGTACCTGTCACTTCCGGAGGCCATTGTGTCCCTCGCCTTTACTGACGATCAACCGCGCTACCAGCAGCTGGCAGCAAAATTTGCCGACGCTATTCATCAGGGTTCGCTGCGGCCGGGCGCCCGCCTGCCCGCCATCCGGCGAGTGGCGCAGTCGCATCAGCTCAGCGTAAATACCGTGCTCAGCGCCTGGCAACTGCTGGAGGATCGCGGCCTGATTGAGGCGCGGCCGCAGTCAGGTTATTACGTTCGCGGCGTATTGCCTGCCGTTACGCTGCAGCCGCAGCCGCCCACCGCAGAGAGTGGCGATCCGGATGCACAGAAGCTGGCGCTGATTGAACAGGTTTTTGCCGCGCAGAATAATCCCGACTACACCAATATTTCGCTGGCCTGTCCGCAGGACAGTGAGCTTTTTCCTTCAGCGAAGCTGGGCCGTATCACCGCCGCGCTGATCCGGCGCCAGGGCGACATTATCGGTCGTTATGCGCTGCCGCCCGGCAGCGAGCGGCTGCGCGAGGAGATCGCCCGGCGCAGCGTGCATACCGGACTGAACCTTACCGCTCAGGCGATTACCCTGACCCACGGCTGCATGGAGGCGCTGCAGCTGGCGCTGCGCGCTGTCACGCAGCCCGGCGACTGTATCGGACTGGAATCCCCCACCTATTTTTTCCTGTTTCCGCTGCTCGTCTCGCTCGGACTGAAAGCGCTGGAGATCCCCACCGATCCGCAGCGCGGTCTTTCGCTGGACGCGCTGGAGATGCTGCTGCAGGAGCAGCGCATTCAGGCGCTGATCGCTATGCCGGGCGCGCAAAACCCGCTGGGCTACGTGATGCCGTTGGAGAACAAAAAACGGCTCGCTGCGCTGATGAATCACTATCGCATTCCGCTGATTGAAGACGGGCTCTACGATGAATTGCAGTTTGACTGGCCGCTGTCACCGCCGGTTAAGGCGTTCGATCGCGATGGCTGGGTGATTTACTGCACCAGCTTTACCAAAACCGTGGCGCCTGATTTTCGTATCGGCTGGACCGCCGCGGGCCGGTTTCATGCCAGCATTGCGCGGCTGAAAGCGGTCTCGTCGATGACTGAATCGCGGCTGCTGAGCGAGACGCTGGCAGAGTTCCTCGCCAGCGGGGGGTACGATCATCATTTGCGCTCGCTGCGCCGGCGCTATGCGGCAAATCTGGATGCGGCGCGGGGCATTCTGGCGCGCCATTTTCCGCAGGGAACACGCGCCACGCTGCCGCGCGGTGGCTTTGTCTTCTGGGTCGAGCTGCCGGGTAAGATTGATACCGTGCTGCTGTTTAATCGTCTGCTGCAGGAGCAGATCTGCGTCACGCCAGGCGCGCTCTACACGCTGAGCGAACGCTACCGGCATGCGCTGCGCCTCTCCTGCTGTTATCCGTTCGACGCGCGTTACACCCGTGCCTTAGAGCGCACGGGTGCTCTGGCGTGCGAGATGAGCGGCATTGCCCCTGCTGCGTCTTAAGGCGTGCCGTTGCGTCCCCAGGTGGTAAATCCGGGGCGCTCGGTCAGCCGCTCATAGTAGGTCTGTATTGCCGGAAAATCGGGGTGATCCAGCGGCGTTTCAAACCAGCGGTTTACGGCCAGTCCAATGGGAATATCCGCCAGGCTGAAGTGACGCCCAGCCACATAGCGGCCCGATTTTTCCAGCTGCTGATTAAGTATCCCCATGGTGTGCGTCCAGCCTTTCACCGCTGCTGCGAGCAGACGGGGATCCTGATGCGCTGGTGAATTTCGTACCAGCGACATAAAGGCGTAGCGCCAGGAGGTGTTAAGCTCGGTAGCCTGCCAGTCGATCCACTGATCCACCGGCGCGCGTAAGCGCGGCTCCTCCGGATAGAGCCATGCACCACCGTAGCTGTTGGCCAGGTAGCGCAGAATAGCGTTGGATTCCCATATCACCAGCCCGTCGTCGATGATGACCGGCACCAGGGCGTTGGGGTTCAGCGCCATAAACTGCGGTGCATGCAGCGACAGACCCTCGTCGCCCCAGGCTTCATGCTTATAGGTGATATTCAGCTCAGCGCAGAGCCACAGCACCTTGCGCACGTTGATTGACGTTTTACGGCCTAAAATTTTTAACATCGCGGACTCCGCCTGCAGAATTATTAATCTATTCATAGCCCTGTTAGCGCGCTTTTACCATGCGCAGGGTATCATTCCACATATTGGCTGACAGAAAAGGAATTGTTATGAGAGTGGCGTTTAAACAGGTGGATGTCTTTACCGCAACGGCATTTCGGGGAAATCCGCTGGCCGTGATTATGGATGCAGCGGGATTAGCTGACGAGCAGATGGCAGCGATTGCGCGCTGGACCAATCTGTCAGAGACCACGTTTGTGCTGCCGCCAGAGAGCAGCGCGGCGGACTATCGCATCCGCATTTTTACCCCTTCAGGTGAGCTGCCGTTTGCCGGTCACCCGACGCTGGGTACAGCCCATGCGCTGCTGGAAGCGGGCTGGCCGCGGAAAAACGCCGGCTGTATTGTTCAGGAGTGCGGCGTCGGACTGGTTGAGGTGCGTATCGCCGCCGATGGCGCGCTGGCATTCGCTGCCCCCGCTGCAACCCTGACGCCGTTCAGCGATGCGCTGATGAGCCGCGCGCTTAACAGCGAGGCCTTTGATCTGACGCAGTCGCCTGCCGTAGCGGATATGGGTATTCGCTGGCTGCTGATCCCGCTCAGCAGCGCGCAGGCGGTCGTCGACGTCACGGCTTCCGTGGCCGATCTGCAGCAGCTGCAGCAGCGGGCGGGCGTCAGCGGCGCGCTGATTTTCGGCGCGCTGCCGCCGGGGGAACCGGAGCAGTATGAGGTCCGCGCGCTGTTTGTGGAGAATGGCAGCCTGACTGAAGATCCGGTCACCGGCAGCGCCAACGCCTGTCTGGCTCGCTACCTGGCGGCCCAGGGCCAGACGCGCAGCTACCGGGCGCGCCAGGGCAGCGCGATCCAGCGCAACGGCCGTATTGACGTTACCTATACGGAAGAGGCGATCTGGATCGGCGGCCAGACGGTAACGGTTATCGACGGTACCATCACGCTCTGACGCGCCGCTCTTACGTCAGCAGGCGATCACAACGCCTGACCGCCCGATGCTTCAATGCGCTGGGCGGTGATCCAGCCGCTCTCCTCGCTCAGCAGCATGCAGATAGCGTTCCCGATGTCGTCCGGCAGCCCGACCCGCCCCAGCGCGGTGACGGACGCAATCTGCGCGTTAAGTTCACGCGTATCGCGCACCCGTCCGCCGCCAAAGTCAGTCTCAATGGCGCCGGGTGCCAGAATATTGACGCGAATGCGGCGCGCGCCCAGCTCCTTCGCCTGATAGCGCGTCAGCACCTCCATGGCGCCTTTCATTGCGGCATAGGTTCCGGAGCCAGGCTGCGTGATACGGGTCAGCCCGCTGGAGATATTCAGAATACGGCCGCCGTCGTTCAGCAGCGGCAGCAGCGCCTGGGTCAGAAAAAACGGGCCTTTCAGGTGCACATTGACCAGCGCATCAAACTCCGCCTCAGTGGTATCGGTCAGCAGCTGATAGTGACCATGACCGGCGTTATTCACCAGAAAATCGAACCGGTCGCGCTGCCAGACGCGCTGCAGCGTCTGCGTAAGCTGTTGTGCAAAGGCAGCGAACTGGCTGCTGTCGCCAACGTCCAGCGGCAGCGCAGCCGCCTGCACGCCCAGCGCTTCGATCTCCTCTGCCACTTTCTGCGCTTCATCAGCGTGACTTCGGTAAGTAAACACAATATGCGTGCCGCGTGCGGCCAGTTTCAGGGCTGCATTACGTCCCAGGCCGCGGTTTCCGCCGGTAATCAGCGCTATTTTGTGACTCATAACTCTCTCCTGCTGAAAAAGTGAACTCCTGATAAAGATATTCAAACCGAAGTGATCTATAAACGCAGATAACTGCGCAGCACTGTTTCAATAACAACAACAATCGGTGAACAACATGGATAAAATTCACGCAATGCAGGTTTTTGTACGCGTCGCGGAGATGGGCAGTTTTACCAAGGCTGCTGAAAGTCTGGGTTTACCAAAAGGCAGCGTGTCGCGTCAGCTGCAGGCGCTGGAGAACCAGATGGGCACGCGCCTGCTGCATCGCACCACCCGGCGCGTGCACCTCACCCAGGATGGACTGGTCTATTACGATCGCTGCCTCGATCTGTTGTCGATGATGGAGGATATGGACAGTCTGTTTCAGCATGACCCGGCGACGCTGAGCGGCAAGCTGCGGGTCGATATGTCGGTGGCGATGGCCACCAGCTTTATTCTGCCGCGCCTGCCGGAGTTTCTGCAGCACTATCCCGGCGTTGAGATTGAGCTGAGCAGCAGCGATCGCCAGGTGGATGTGATTCGGGAGGGATTTGACTGCGTGGTGCGCGTGGGCGAGCTGAAAGATTCCGGTCTGATTGCGCGAAAAATTGGCACCTATGCCTTGATCAACTGCGCCAGTCCCGACTACCTTTCCCGCTTTGGCCGTCCGATACGGCTGGAGGAGCTGTCGCAGCACGCCATGGTGCACTATACCCAGCAGCTGGGTCAGCCTGCGCCGGGATTTGAATATTTCGATGGCCGCCAGTGTCACTATGTGCAGACCGGCGGCGTGGTGACGGTAAACAGTACTGAAACCTACCGTGCCGCCTGCCTCGCCGGGCTGGGGATTATTCAGGTGCCGGCAATGGGCGTTCAGCCGCTGCTGGAGTCGGGTCAGCTGGTGGAAGTGCTGCACGCTTTTCCGGCAAAACCGATGCCGATTACGCTGCTCTATCCGCACCGCCGCAACGTGGCGCGCCGCGTGCGGGTGTTTATGGAGTGGCTGAGTCAGGTGCTGCAGGAGTATGTCACCTGACACATCCGCCGCCGCCGTTATTTACGGTATATAATTTCAGTTTCGCAGTGAACAGGATGCCTATCGTCTATGACAGACAAAACAACCCAGCAGTCAGCCGCCGATCCAAAGCCGCTGATCGATATCCACACCGGTAACAAAACCGTGGATGGCTCAATTCGTCGCGTGTCGCGCTTCGCCACGTGGTTTCAGTCTATTCCGGCCGTCGCGCACTTTATCCGGGCGCTGGATCGCTTTAATGACCGGCTGGGCAGCCAGTTTGGCGCGGCGATCACCTACTTCTCCTTTTTATCGCTGATCCCGATTCTGATGGTGTCGTTTGCCGCCGTGGGGTTTGTGCTGGCCTCTAATCAGGATCTGCTGTCAGAGCTGATTAACAAAATTGTCAGCAGCATCAGCGATCCTACGCTCGCCACCACGTTAAAAAATACCGTGAACACTGCGATTCAGCAGCGCGCTACCGTGGGTCTGACCGGTCTGCTGCTGGCACTCTATTCCGGTATCAACTGGATGGGCAACCTGCGCGAAGCGGTTCGCGCGCAGTCGCGCGATGTCTGGGAGCGAACGCCGGATGATAAAGAGGTGTTCTGGAAAAAATATCTGCGCGATCTCTTCTCACTCCTGGGGCTGATGCTGGCGCTGGTGATCACCCTTTCGCTGACGTCGATTGCCGGTGCGGCTCAGGCAGCGATCGTCAGCGCGCTGGGGCTGGATGGCATCGACTGGCTGCGTCCGGTAATGACAATTATTGCCCTCTCCATCTCCGTGCTGGCGAACTATCTGCTGTTCCTGTGGATTTTCTGGATCCTGCCGCGCCATAAGCCGCGTAAAAGAGCGCTGCTGCGCGGTACGCTGCTGGCAGCTATCGGCTTTGAGGTGATTAAATTTGTTATGACGCTGACGCTGCCGAAGCTGGCGACCTCTCCTTCAGGCGCTGCCTTTGGTTCAGTACTCGGCCTGATGGCATTTTTCTACTTCTTTGCCCGCCTGACGCTGTTTTGCGCCGCGTGGATCGCCACGGCGAAATATAAAGGTGATACGGAGATGCCGCAGCCGCGCCAGCCCTCCTGACAACGGGCACAGGGCAACCCCCTGAACAGTAAAACCTGTTTCCTGCTGGTGAATTTTAGCGCTCCCGCCAGCAGGAAACGCCAGCCAGTCACTTTTATTTAGCGGTTTAGCAGCGATTCACGCCAGAAAAACGTTTCCTGCCGCTGCCATTCGCCACCATTCCGGTTAACTCAGACATTATTCTCTTTTTCGCCGAAAATCGTCGTTTTGCGACGCTTTTTGCTCATTGAATGCCGCATACCAGGTGCGTAATATTTCTGGTTTACATTTACAATTAAGAAACATTTATGCAAGCCTCCATCACAGAAACACCTGACGCGCTGCACGACGAAGCGCCGGTCAATTCACGCGGTAAAGTTGTCGTAGCTTCTCTGGTCGGTACGGCTATCGAGTTCTTCGATTTCTATATTTACGCCACCGCAGCGGTTATCGTCTTTCCGCATATTTTCTTTCCTCAGGGGGACGCCACGGTTGCGACGCTGCAGTCGCTGGCAACCTTTGCCATCGCCTTTGTCGCGCGGCCAATCGGCTCAGCGGTGTTTGGCCACTTTGGCGACCGCGTTGGTCGTAAAGCGACGCTGGTCGCTTCACTGCTGACGATGGGCGTCTCAACGGTGCTGATCGGCCTGCTGCCTGGCTATGAAACTATTGGCGTTGCCGCGCCACTGCTGCTGGCGCTGGCGCGCTTCGGTCAGGGGCTGGGACTGGGCGGCGAATGGGGCGGTGCCGCGCTGCTGGCAACCGAGAATGCGCCGGCGAAAAAGCGCGCGCTGTATGGATCGTTCCCCCAACTGGGCGCGCCGATTGGCTTTTTCTTTGCCAATGGTACGTTCCTGCTGCTCTCCTGGCTGCTGACCGACGAGCAGTTTATGCAGTGGGGCTGGCGCGTGCCGTTTATCCTTTCTGCAGTACTGGTGCTGATCGGCCTCTACGTGCGCGTCTCGCTGCATGAGAGTCCGGTTTTTGCCAAAGTGCAGAAGGAGCAGAAGCAGGTGCGTATGCCTATTGGTACGCTGCTGAGCAAACATATGACGGCGACCATACTCGGCACCTTTATCATGCTGGCTACCTACACGCTGTTCTATATCATGACCGTCTATTCGATGAGCTACGGCACCGCCCCGGCGCCGGTCGGACTGGGCTACTCGCGCAACAGTTTCCTGTGGATGCTGATGGTGGCGGTAATCGGATTTGGCGTGATGGTGCCCATTGCCGGTCTGCTGGCCGATCGTTTTGGTCGCCGCAGAACGATGATCACTATTACGCTGATGATTATCGCTTTTGCGCTGATGTTTCCGCTGCTGCTCGGCTCCGGCTCGCAGATTCTGGTGATGGGCTTTCTGCTGCTGGGCCTGAGCATTATGGGCCTGACGTTTGGCCCGATGGGTGCGCTGCTGCCGGAGCTGTTCCCGACCGAAGTGCGCTATACCGGTGCCTCTTTCTCTTATAATTTGTCATCCATTCTGGGAGCGTCCGTAGCACCCTATATCGCCACCTGGCTCAATGCAAACTATGGCCTGCAGGCAGTGGGTTTCTATCTTGCCGCCATGGCGGTGCTGACGCTGATTGCCCTGATCGCCTGTAAAGAGACGCGGCACCAGACGCTGTATGATGCGGCGTAAACGCGTATCCTGATGCAGCATAAAAACCCGGCCAGTCCGGGTTTTTTATTGCGTAATGCCGCGGGACGGTGCGGCGCGGGGTATATCGTACAGGGGCCGCATTTATGCGGCCCTTTGTACCAGGCCGCCATTAATGGCGCCCCTACAGGATATATCTCGTAGGGGCCGCATTTATGCGGCCCGTTGTGCCGGGACGATGCGGCGTTGTGCCAGAGCGCCATTAATGGCGCCCCTACGGGAGGTGTGGCGCAATAAAAAACCCCGGCAGGCCGGGGTTTGATAAGGCTGAAAATTGTCGGTGGGAACTTAGCCAGCTACCGCGATACGTTTCATATCGGTCATGTAGCCACGCAGCTTGCGACCAACGGTTTCAATCGGATGCTGACGAATCGCTTCGTTAACGTCGCGCAGCTGTGCGTTATCAACCTGAGTGCCTTCTGTCGCTTTGCCCAGATCGCCCGGCTGCAGCGTGGTCATAAACTCCTCCAGCAGCGGTACAGCGGCGAATGAGAACAGGTAGTTGCCATACTCAGCGGTATCGGAGATCACCACGTTCATCTCATACAGGCGCTTACGTGCGATGGTGTTAGCAATCAGCGGCAGCTCATGCAGCGACTCATAGTATGCAGACTCTTCAATGATGCCGGCATCTACCATGGTTTCAAACGCCAGCTCAACGCCCGCTTTTACCATCGCGACCATCACCACGCCTTTGTCGTAGTACTCCTGCTCTTCGATTTTGCCCTCAAACTGTGGCGCATTTTCAAACGCCGTTTTACCGGTCTCTTCACGCCAGGTCAGCAGGTTTTTATCATCGTTCGCCCAGTCAGCCATCATACCGGAGGAGAATTCACCCGAGATGATATCATCCATATGCTTCTGGAACAGCGGAGCCATGATCGTTTTCAGCTGCTCAGAAAGCGCATACGCACGGATTTTTGCCGGATTAGACAGGCGATCCATCATCAGCGTAATACCGCCAAACTTCAGTGATTCAGTGATGGTTTCCCAGCCAAACTGGATCAGTTTTTCGGTATAGGCGACATCGTGCCCTTCAGCCACCAGCTTGTCGAAGCAGAGCAGCGAACCCGCCTGCAGCATGCCGCACAGAATGGTCTGCTCACCCATCAGATCCGATTTTACTTCCGCCACAAAGGAGGACTCCAGCACGCCTGCGCGGTCACCGCCGGTCGCCGCAGCCCAGGCTTTCGCGATAGCCATACCTTCGCCTTTCGGATCGTTTTCCGGGTGTACGGCAATAAGCGTCGGAACACCAAAACCACGTTTATACTCTTCACGCACTTCTGTACCCGGGCACTTCGGTGCCACCATCACCACGGTGATGTCTTTGCGGATGGTTTCGCCCACTTCAACAATGTTAAAGCCATGCGAGTAGCCCAGCGCAGCGCCATCTTTCATCAGGGGCTGAACCGCCTTCACAACAGAAGAGTGCTGTTTGTCTGGCGTCAGGTTAACCACCAGATCCGCCTGCGGGATCAGCTCTTCATAGGTACCGACTTTAAAACCGTTTTCTGTTGCTTTGCGGAACGAGGCGCGCTTTTCTGCAATCGCTTCTGCACGCAGCGCATAGGCTACATCCAGCCCGGAGTCGCGCATATTGAGCCCCTGGTTCAGGCCCTGTGCGCCGCAGCCCACGATCACTACTTTTTTACCTTTCAGGAAGCTGGCGCCATCGGCGAACTCATCGCGCGCCATAAAGCGACATTTGCCCAGCTGCGCTAACTGATTGCGCAGGTTTAATGTGTTGAAGTAGTTAGCCATGGGGTACTCCGCATCAATGTTGTGTTTGCATTATTGTCTGATAGCGGCGCCTGTTTCAGCGCTGCGAATGACCCCATCATATGACAGGAAATCCATTGCTTAAATTGATATATTAACAACGTTACGTTGCAATTTTTGCAATACGAAATGTCAGGAGATCCCGGATGGATTTACGCGATTTAAAACTCTTTCTGCATCTGGCAGAAAGCTGCCATTTTGGCCGTACGGCACGCGCCATGCACGTCAGCCCCTCTACGCTGTCGCGCCAGATCCAGCGGCTGGAAGAGGATGTCGGCCATGCGCTGTTTCTGCGTGATAACCGCACCGTGACGCTGACGGAAGCGGGTGAGCGGCTGCGCCAGTTTGCCCAGCAGACGCTGCTGCAGTATCAGCAGCTGCGTCACGTCATGGATCTCAACGGCCCCTCGCTAAGCGGTGAGCTGCGTCTGTTCTGCTCGGTGACTGCCGCTTACAGCCATCTGCCGCCGATTCTCGATCGCTTTCGCGCTGAACATCCGCAGGTGGAGATCAAGCTCACGACCGGCGACGCGGCGGACGCCATTGAGATGGTGCAGTCTGGCGAGGCGGATCTGGCCATCGCCGGCCGGCCGGAGTCGCTGCCCGCCAGCATCGGCTTTACACCGCTGGGGCTGATCCCGCTGGTGCTGATTGCACCCGCGCTGCCCTGCCCGGTACGCAGTCAGGCCACGCAGACGGAGCCCGACTGGTCGCAGATCCCGTTTATTATTCCGGATCAGGGACCGGCGCGGCGCGGCATCGATCTCTGGTTCCGGCGCTATCGTCTCGCTAATCCGCAGATCTACGCTACGGTGGCGGGCCATGAGGCGATTATCTCTATGGTGGCGCTGGGCTGCGGAATTGCGCTGGTGCCGGATGTGGTGCTGGAGAACAGCCCTGAGCCGGTGCGAAACCGGGTGATGACGCTGGAGAACGTGGAGTCAGTGGCGCCGCTGCAGCTGGGCGTTTGCGTACAAAAAAAGCGGCTCGGGGAGCCGCTGATTCATGCATTCTGGCATCTGCTCTGATTACTGGCCGGCGAGAAAGAAACGGAACGCCGGATTATTCGCCTCATCGTGCCACTCGTAACCCAGTGCCGTCAGGTGAGTTTCAAAATCGGGTTCTTTATCATTCACTTCAAATGCCGCCAGCACGCGACCAAAATCGGTGCCGTGGCTGCGGTAGTGGAACAGTGAGATATTCCAGTGCGCGCCCAGCGTCTGCAGAAACTTCAGCAGCGCGCCCGGCGCCTCCGGGAACTCAAAGCTGAACAGCCGCTCGCGCAGCGGTTTTGACGGACGCCCGCCGACCATATAACGCACATGCAGCTTGGCCATCTCATCATCAGAGAGATCCACCACCTGGTAGCCCCCTTCAGTAAGCTGGCTGATGATCTCGCTGCGCTCCTCAAGACCGCGCGTCAGGCGCACGCCGACAAAGATGCAGGCGCTGTCCGCATCCGCATAGCGGTAGTTGAACTCCGTGACCGATCGGCCGCCCAGCGTCTGGCAGAATGTCAGAAAGCTGCCCTGCTGCTCAGGAATGGTCACCGCCAGCAGCGCTTCCCGCTGCTCTCCCAGCTCGCAGCGTTCGGAAACATAGCGCAGGCCGTGGAAGTTGACGTTGGCGCCCGACAGCACGTGTGCCAGGCGCTCGCCTTTGATGTCGTGCTGCTGGATATACTTTTTCATTCCCGCCAGCGCCAGCGCACCTGAGGGTTCCGCCACGGCCCGCACATCCTCAAACAGATCTTTCATCGCCGCACAGATGGCATCGCTGTCAACGGTGATGATGTCGTCGAGATACTCCTGGCAGAGCCGGAAAGTTTCGCTGCCGATACGTTTCACCGCCACGCCCTCGGCAAACAGCCCGACGCGCGGCAGATCCACCGGCTCGCCCGCCGTCAGCGCAGCTTTCAGGCAGGCGGAGTCTTCAGACTCCACCGCGATGACTTTGATCTGCGGCATCAGCTGTTTAATCAGCACCGCCACGCCGGCTGCCAGCCCGCCGCCGCCAACCGGAACAAATACGCGATCAAGATGCGCATCCTGCTGCAGCAGCTCCATCGCCAGCGTGCCCTGCCCGGCAATCACCGCCGGATGGTCAAACGGCGGCACAAAGGTGTACCCCTGCTGCTGCGCCAGCTCAATCGCTTTGGCTTTCGCCTCATCGAAATTTGCGCCAAACAGAAAGGCTTCGCCGCCAAACGCCCGCACCGCATCGACTTTGATATCCGCCGTGGTGACCGGCATGACAATCAGCGATTTAATTCCCAGCGTGCTGGCTGAGAGTGCAACCCCCTGCGCGTGGTTACCGGCAGAAGCGGTCACCACGCCGCGCGCTTTCTGCTCTTCGTTTAATCCGGCGATCATCGCATAGGCACCGCGCAGCTTGAAGCTGTGCACCGGCTGCCGATCTTCACGTTTCACCAGAACGGTGTTGCCGAGCCTTGATGAGAGTTTCTCCATCTTCTGCAGCGGCGTTACCTGCGCAATTTCATAAACCGGCGCACGCAGAATGGCACGCAGGTATTCCGCGCCGCCAGGCGACGCAGACAGGGGTTGAGACTCAGCCATACCATCAGCCTCCCAGCTTCGACTTGTCGCGCACTGCGCCTTTATCCGCGCTGGTCGCCAGTGAGGCGTAAGCACGCAGCGCAAAAGAGACCTGACGTTCGCGGTTGTGCGGCGTCCAGGCGGCTTCTCCGCGCGCAGCTTCTTCTTCACGACGGGCGTGCAGCTCATTATCCGGTACCGCCAGCTTAATGCCGCGATTCGGGATATCGATCTCAATCAGATCGCCATCTTTTACCAGCGCAATGGTGCCGCCGCTTGCCGCTTCCGGCGAGGCGTGGCCGATAGAGAGGCCGGAGGTGCCGCCAGAGAAGCGCCCGTCGGTGATCAGCGCGCAGCTTTTGCCAAGGCCCATCGACTTCAGATAGGTCGTCGGATAAAGCATCTCCTGCATGCCCGGCCCCCCTTTTGGCCCTTCGTAGCGAATGACGACGACATCACCGGCCACCACTTTACCGCCCAGGATCGCTTCAACGGCATCATCCTGGCTTTCATAGACTTTAGCCGGCCCTTTAAAGGTCAGGATCTCTTTATCGACGCCCGCCGTTTTAACGATACAGCCATCTTCTGCCAGGTTACCGTACAGAACCGCCAGGCCGCCATCCTGTGAGTAGGCGTGTTCGCGCGTACGGATACAGCCCTCAGCGCGATCGTCATCCAGCGTGTCCCAGCGACAGCTTTGCGAGAAAGCCTGCGTGGTGCGGATGCCCGCCGGACCGGCGCGGAACATATCTTTTACGGCCTGGTCCTGCGTCAGCATGATGTCGTACTGATCCAGCGTTTCACGCATCGTCTGCTGCAGAATATTGCGCGCGCTGGTGTCAATCAGGCCAGCCCGATCCAGCTCGCCAAGAATACCGATTACGCCGCCGGCGCGGTGCACATCTTCCATATGATATTTCGGAGTGCTGGGCGCCACTTTACACAGCTGCGGTACTTTACGTGACAGGCGGTCGATATCGGAGATATTGAAGTCGATCTCGCCCTCCTGCGCCGCCGCCAGCAGATGCAGTACGGTATTGGTGGAGCCGCCCATGGCGATATCCAGCGTCATGGCGTTCTCAAATGCTGCTTTGGTCGCGATATTACGCGGCAGCATATTGGCGTCATCCTGCTCGTAGTAGCGTTTGGTCAGGCTCACAATGCGTTTACCGGCATTGATGAACAGCGCTTTACGATCGGCGTGGGTGGCCAGCAGCGAGCCGTTGCCCGGCTGTGACAGGCCCAGCGCTTCTGTCAGGCAGTTCATGGAGTTAGCGGTAAACATTCCGGAGCAGGAGCCGCAGGTTGGGCAGGCTGAGCGCTCAATCTGCTCACTGTCGGCGTCGCTGACGTTGGGGTTCGCCCCCTGAATCATCGCATCTACCAGATCCAGCTTGATGATCTGGTCGGAGAGTTTGGTTTTCCCCGCTTCCATCGGGCCGCCGGAGACAAAGATTACCGGAATGTTGAGGCGCAGTGCCGCCATCAGCATGCCCGGGGTGATTTTGTCGCAGTTGGAGATACAGACCATCGCATCCGCGCAGTGGGCGTTGACCATATACTCTACGGAGTCGGCGATCAGCTCACGTGACGGAAGTGAATACAGCATGCCGCCATGTCCCATGGCGATACCATCATCGACCGCGATGGTGTTGAACTCTTTTGCCACACCGCCCGCTGCTTCAATCTGCTCTGCAACCAGCTTGCCGAGGTCGCGCAGATGCACGTGCCCTGGTACAAACTGTGTGAATGAGTTCACTACCGCAATAATTGGCTTGCCGAAATCATCATCGGTCATTCCGGTGGCGCGCCACAGGGCACGGGCACCTGCCATATTACGGCCGTGGGTGGTGGTGGCTGAACGGTACTTAGGCATGCTCTATTTACTCCAGTCTGAAAAATGACGCGGGTGCTGCTGCCCCCGCGCTGATCTCTTGTTACGGATTAACCTGATCCAGCCAGCCATATTTATCTTCGGTTTCGCCGGTAAACAGGCCAAAGAACGCTTTCTGAATTCGGGTGGTCACCGGACCACGCTTGCCTTCGCCGACCTGAATGCCGTCAACGCTGCGCACCGGGGTGATTTCAGCAGCGGTGCCTGACATGAAGATCTCATCGGCCAGATAGAGCGACTCGCGTGACAGCACCTGCTCGCGCACTTCAATACCGAGATCGTGCGCCAGCTTGATAATTGCATCGCGGGTGATGCCCGGCAGAGCGGAAGAGGTAAACGGCGGCGTAAACAGGATGCCATCTTTGACTTCAAACAGGTTTTCGCCTGCGCCTTCAGAGATGTAGCCCTGCGTATCCAGCGCGATCCCTTCCTGATAGCCGTGGCGGCGTGCTTCGCTGCCCACCAGCAGGGAGGAGAGATAGTTACCGCCCGCTTTGGCTGCGGTAGGCAGTGTGTTAGGCGCCACGCGATTCCACGAAGAGACCATGGCGTTGATACCCTGCTCCAGCGCTTCCGGACCGAGGTAGGCTCCCCACGGGAAAGCCGCAATAATCACGTCAGTGGTAAAACCGTCCGGCGGGTTAACGCCCAGGCCTACATCGCCGACAAACGCCAGCGGGCGGATATAGGCACTCTTCAGATTGTTAACGCGGATCACTTCGCGGCAGGCTTCCATCAGCTCATCGACGCTGGCTTTGATGGGAAAACGATAGATTTTTGCGGAGTCGTGCAGACGCTGCATATGTTCACGGTGACGGAACACTACAGGGCCTTTGTGCGAGTCGTAGCAGCGTACGCCTTCAAACACGGAAGTGCCGTAATGCAGTGCGTGAGACATAACGCTGACCTTGGCGTCTTCCCACTTAACCATCTCTCCGTTGAACCAAATAAAGTCTGCTTTCTTCGTACTCATCGTTATGTCCTTTGGCGACTAAGCGCGGATTTGTTGTGTTGTCTGCTGCTGGATCTCGACACAGGCGACATCCAAAAGTTTGCGTAACTGAGAAGACAGTAAATCGACAGAGCGCTGGCTGGCAACGGTCATTTCGATATTAATATTGTCTGCGTTGCTGGCGGAGCCCATATTCATCGCGCAGACCTGAAAGCCGCGGTGGCGAACAACGCGTAAAATGCGCTCCAGCACTTCCGGGCGAAAACGGGCTTCAATTGATAACTGATGCTGATTCATATGCTCTTCTCCATCATGTTTGCGTTGCTGGCACCCGGCGGGACCAGTGGCCAGACGTTTTCATGCTCATCAATCGAAACATGCAGGAAATAAGGTCCTTCGCTGTTCAGCAGAGCATCAATCGCGGCGTCAACTTCATCTTTACGGCTGATACGCTGGCCTGGAATATCAAACGCGCGGGCCAGCATCAGAAAATCGGGGTTATCGGTCAGGATGGTCTCGCTATAGCGGCCATCGAAAAACAGCTGCTGCCACTGGCGCACCATGCCCAGCCGCTGGTTATCCAGCAGCAGAATTTTTACCGGCAGCTGTTTGCGTTTAATCGTGCCCAGCTCCTGAATGTTCATCATGATGGAACCATCACCGGAGACGCAGATTACCGTATCATCAGGGCGGGCAATCTGCGCCCCCACGGCTGCCGGCAGACCAAATCCCATGGTGCCGAGACCGCTGGAGGTGATGAAATTTTCCGGCGCGCTGAACTGCATATGCTGCGCGGTCCACATCTGATGCTGACCCACATCGGTGGTCACAACCGTACTGTCCGGTTTGCGATCGGAAACCTGCTTCAGCAGCAGCGGTGCGTAAATAGCGTCACCGGGATGATCGTAGCGCCAGCTAAACTCCGCTTTCATCGCGCGGACTTCCTGACGCCATGCATCGATCTGCAGAGGCATACTCAGCGCGGGCAGTATCTGCCGGAGGTCGCCTGGCAGCGAAACATGAGCACGGCGCAGTTTGTTCAGCTCCGCCGGATCGATATCGATATGAATAACGCTGGCATGCGGGGCGAAGGTATCCAGCTTGCCGGTCACGCGGTCATCAAAGCGGGCGCCTACTGCAATCAGCAAATCGCACGACTGTACGGCAAGGTTGGCCGCTTTAGTGCCGTGCATGCCCAGCATCCCGAGATAAAGCTCGCTGCTGCTCTCTGCACAGCCAAGCCCTTTCAGGGTTGAGACGACCGGGATGCCGCTTTCTTTTGCCAGCGCACGCAGTGCCGGTACCGCCTGCGCCATACCCACGCCACCCCCTACATAGAGGATGGGTTTTGCCGCACATGCCATTAAGGCGCGCGCGTCATCAATGTGCTGCGGCGAATGGGAAAGGGTCTCCTCAACCGGCAGCAGATGGGGCGTCAGTTCCGCGCTGGCAATCTGGATATCTTTTGGGATATCAACCAGTACCGGCCCCGGGCGTCCCGACTGCGCGATAGCAAAGGCTTCGGCCATCACTGAAGGCAGATCGTCAAGCGATTCAACCAGAAAACTGTGTTTGGTGCAGGCCAGCGACAACCCAAGGACGTCAATCTCCTGAAAAGCGTCGGTTCCCATCACAGCGGATGAAACCTGTCCGGTGATGGCTACTACGGGAACAGAATCCATCATCGCATCCGCCAGGCCAGTGATCAGGTTAGTGGCTCCCGGACCAGAGGTTGCGATGCAGACGCCGGTTTTACCCGTAGCACGGGCATAGCCGATAGCCGCTATCACCGCGCCCTGCTCATGACGGCACAACAGATGTTCTACGCCGCCATCATATAGCGCATCGTACACGGGCATGATAGCGCCGCCAGGATAACCGAACACGGTATCAACGCCCTGCGCGCGTAATGCCTGAACTACCCATTGTGCACCTGTCATGGTTATTCTCCTGTAATCCTGTGAGAACAACAGAATTTTATGCTACTGCTCATAATCTGCTCCTCGCTAATCAGCTGATAGTTTGTCTGGTCAAAAAAAAACCCCCGGACCTTTCGGTGCGGGGGTTTTTGGGATTTCAGACTTGATTTTTAAGCCTTTCTTTCTCCAGACGCAGCCCCGCACGGTGGGTTAATAATCACCACCACGCTAATCACGACTAGGCTAATCACGGATAGAAGGGCTTTCATACGTTGTCTTTTTTTCACTTGTTCGAAGTAATGCCTACAGAGTTATCATAGTTACCGGGTGATTTACAATAATTTTCATCAGCCAATTTTTCGCGGTTCTGATGCAATCATCGTTATCACCTTGTAAAAACTAGGTTATTCAGATTTGTGATAAATATTCATCACGCCCGGCGCGTAATTGCATAATGCTTAGCGGAAGAGATCGCTCATTTTTGGCGAAAACAGTGAAACAATAGAGAAAAATATGGAATAAGGCAGTCAAAATGGCACAACCGGGATCGCAGATAGCGCGCTGAGGAGCAAGGATAGAGGCAACAAGGAGGGGTGATGTCTTTATCTAAAGTTCTGACCCGTGCGGCACTGGGAATCGAAGCGCCGCTGGTAACTGTCGAGGTTCATATCAGTAATGGATTGCCTGCGCTGACGCTGGTCGGCCTGCCTGAAACCACGGTTAAGGAGGCTCGCGAACGGGTACGCAGCGCTATTATTAATAGCGGATTCAGCTTTCCGGCCAAACGTATCACCATCAATCTGGCGCCTGCTGACCTGCCTAAGGAGGGTGGTCGCTACGATCTGCCGATTGCTATCGCGCTTCTCGCAGCCTCAGAACAGCTGCCAGGGGATAAACTTACGCGCTATGAGTTCCTGGGTGAGCTGGCGCTTAACGGCGCGCTCTGTGGCGTGCAGGCCGCAATTCCGGCCGCTATGGCAGCGCTCAGAGCCGGCCGCCAGATGATTGTTGCTGAACAGAATCAGCAGGATGTGGGATTAATCCAGCAGGGCGAAACGCTGACCGGCGTGCATCTTAGTGAAATATGCGCTTTTCTGCACAATCAGACCACGCTCAGAGTGGCGCAGACCGTTGCCGAAGAGGCCACGGACTCACCGCAGGATCTGCGTGACGTTATTGGTCAGCAGCAGGGACGACGCGCGCTGGAGATTGCAGCAGCAGGCGGACATAATCTGCTGCTGCTCGGACCACCCGGTACAGGCAAAACGATGCTGGCGACGCGTCTGCCGGGCATTATGCCACCGCTGGACGACGGTGAAGCGCTGGAGTGTGCGGCAATTGCCAGCCTGGTCAGCAATGGTGAACAGCGAGCTCAGTGGCGTAAGCGCCCTTTCAGGGCGCCTCATCACAGCGCCTCACTCTATGCGCTGGTTGGCGGAGGCTCTATACCCCGCCCGGGTGAAATATCACTGGCACACAATGGCGTACTGTTTCTGGATGAGTTACCGGAATTTGATCGCCGCGTCCTTGATGCGCTGCGTGAACCTATTGAATCAGGCGAAATTGCGCTCTCCCGTACGCGGGCTAAAGTGACTTATCCTGCGCGCTTTCAGCTGATAGGCGCAATGAACCCCAGCCCCACCGGGCATTACCAGGGCAATCACAACCGCTGTTCACCACAGCAGGTACTGCGTTATCTCAGCCGGTTGTCAGGGCCCTTTCTGGACCGCTTCGATTTGTCGCTTGAGATCCCGCTGCTGCCAGGCGGTACCCTGAGTCAGCAGGCTGTCACCGGCGAGAGCACTGCACAGGTCAGGGAACGGGTGCTGGCAGCCAGAGCACGACAGCAGGCGCGCGCTGGCAAAATTAATGCCCATCTTACTAATGCGGAGATCGCGCGCGACTGTGCGTTGTTACAGGCTGATGCAGAGTGGCTGGAAGGAATACTTAATACGCTGGGTTTGTCGGTGCGTGCATGGCAGCGCATCCTGAAAGTGGCCAGAACCATCACCGATCTTGCCGGGGAAACACAGATAGTACGGCCACATCTGCAGGAAGCGGTGAGCTACCGCAGTATCGATCGTTTAATGATTTATCTGCATAAGACGCTGGAATAAAAACGGGGCCGTTCAGAGCCCCGTTTTATCAGTCATCACTGTCGCTGAAATCTTCAACCGTATCCATCTGCGGCTTGCCACCCGAGAGGGTGTGAAAGCGCTTGGGACGCTTGATGCGGGCGATATACTTAGACCAGACGCGTTCTGCTTCGGTCAGCGGCTCACGTTGTCCGCGGCACACTTCAAGAAACGACCGCTCTTCTTCTGTTACCGGTTCGCGTTTTGCCAGATCAAGCTCATTAAAAGCGTATCCGTGACGCTCCAGAAGCTGGGCTTCTTTAATGGTGAAATCACCGTGACGTGAAAATCCACGTGGATAATGTTTGTTATCGAAGAAACGATTTGTTGTTGCGAAGCTTTCCGCCATTTTACACGCTCCTGATTCTCATATGGCCGTGCTATTTATGGCGCGGAGTATTAGATAGGCTTGACAGAGTGTAAAACAAAACATTTAAATCAGTACGACAAACAAATTTTGGGAGAATAGTGTGGATACGGAATTACTGAAAACTTTTCTGGAGGTGAGCAGAACGCGTCATTTTGGACGTGCTGCGGAGGCGCTGTACCTTACGCAATCTGCTGTCAGTTTTCGCATCCGTCAATTGGAAAACCAGCTGGGCGTAAATCTCTTTACCCGCCATCGTAATAATATCCGCCTGACTTCAGCAGGTGAGCGGTTATTACCTTATGCGGAAAGCCTGATGAGTACCTGGCTGATGGCAAAGAAAGAGGTTTCGCATACGCAGCAGCATCATGAGCTCTCAATTGGTGCCAGCGCTTCCCTGTGGGAGGCTTATCTCACGCCCTGGCTTCAGACGCTCTATGAGAACCGTGAGAGCCTGCATATGGAAGCCCGTATTGCCCAGCGTCATCTGCTGGTTAAACAGCTGCATGAGCGGCAGCTTGATCTGCTAATCACCACGGAAGCGCCAAAAATGGATGAGCTCACCAGCCAGCAGATTGGTCATATTTCACTTGCTCTGTTCCGGGCGCGTAAAACGGAAAAACGCGAGAAGTATGATTATATCAAACTGGAATGGGGCGCAGATTTTCATCAGCATGAGAGCTATTTGTCGAGTGATGATGTTCCGGTATTAACCACGACATCGGCACATGTAACGCGGGAACTGTTACACACTACCGGGGCCTGTGCTTTTTTACCCGATTCCTGGCAGGGAATATATAACGATATTGTGCCGATCCCTGATACACCGGTAGCGGTGCGTCCGCTATATGCCGTCTGGCTGCAGAATAGCGATCAGCAAACGCATATTCGTCAGTTGCTCAAATTTCCGGTTCTGACGCACTGAGATAGCAGATTGAGAAGGGTCTGAAGCTGTGAAAGCGGGCACAGACTCTTTCTTTTTTTGAAAGGATGCAGAAGGATCCTGAATTTCAGGCAAAAAAAAATCCTTTGCCGAAGCAAAGGATTGTTTTCTGGCAGGGGCGGAGGGACTCGAACCCCCAACACCCGGTTTTGGAGACCGGTGCTCTACCAATTGAACTACGCCCCTAAATAGGGTGGCGGAACGGACGGGGCTC
>NZ_DKTK01000007.1:0-199088 GCF_002473195.1 Pantoea sp. UBA7232 | reverse complement strand
CGGAGTCAACCACTTTTTTCAGCGTTTTTCTCCGGCGGGGTGAATCGCTTCACGCCCTGCTGAGCCCGTCTGCGTTGCCGCTTTGCCGTCTCAGTGGTGGCGCATTATAGGGAGTTCTCGCCGGGTGACAAGTGTTTATTGCAAAAAAATAGCTGAGCGTCTCTTTTTTGAGCGAAAGCGCTAAAAGCAGGCATTATATGACCAATTAATGGCCAAAATGGCCTCGTAAGAGGCACAAATCAACGTCATCGCCTGTAACTGCAATGCTATTCTTTTCTGATAATGCTGTTTGCCAGCACCACCAATAGAAGGATTTTCAATGATTCGTTCTGCGCGCAGTATGGCTGGCTTGCCGTGGATAGCCGCAATGGCGTTTTTTATGCAGGCACTCGACGCAACCATTCTTAATACAGCGCTGCCGGCCATTGCCACCAGCCTTGAACGCTCCCCCCTTGCTATGCAGTCCGCCGTTATCAGCTATACCCTGACTGTCGCTATGCTGATACCCGTCAGCGGCTGGCTGGCCGATCGATTTGGCACGCGCCGTATTTTTATTATTGCCGTTTCACTGTTTACGCTGGGATCGCTGGCCTGTGCCCTGTCGGGCTCGCTGACTATTCTGGTGGTGTCACGCATTGTGCAGGGCGTGGGCGGTGCCATGATGATGCCGGTGGCGCGTCTGGCTCTGCTGCGTGCCTATCCGCGCAGTGAACTGCTGCCGGTGCTTAACTTTGTGACCATGCCGGGTCTGGTCGGGCCTATCCTCGGACCGATGCTGGGAGGCCTGCTGGTTACCTACGCCAGCTGGCACTGGATTTTCCTGATCAATATTCCCATTGGTATTGCCGGTATTTTTTACGCGCGTAAATATATGCCGGATTTCACAACGCCCAAGCGCCGCTTCGATTTTTCCGGCTTTCTTCTCTTCGGCCTGGGGCTGGTGCTGATCTCAGTGGGCATTGAGCTTTTCGGCGAGCGCATTGTTGCATCATGGCAGGCGCTACTGGTGCTGTTTGGCGGCTTTGCACTGCTGCTTCTTTATATAGTACATGCGCGGCGCCATCCCGCACCGCTGATCGGTCTGCCTATGTTCCGCACCCGTACATTTTCTGTCGGTATCCTCGGCAATATTGCGGCGCGTCTCGGAACCGGCTGTATTCCCTTTCTGATGCCGCTGATGCTGCAGGTGGGCTTTGGCTATCCGGCAATTATTGCAGGCTGCATGATGGGGCCTACGGCGGTAGGCTCACTGCTGGCCAAATCGACGGTGACGCAGGTGCTGCGCCGCTTTGGCTATCGCCGGACCCTGGTGGGCATCACCATCATTATCGGTATCCTGATCGCCAGCTTCTCGCTGCAGTCGCCGGGTGAGGGCGCAGTTATGCTGCTGATAGCGCTGTTTGTGCTGGGCATGGCAATGTCAACGCAGTTCACCGCGATGAACACGATTACGCTGGCCGATCTGAATGATGACAACGCCAGCGGTGGCAACAGCGTACTGGCGGTAACGCAGCAGGTTTCTATCAGCTTTGGTGTTGCGGTCAGCGCGGCGGTGCTGCGCTTTTACCAGGATTTTGAAAGTACGACCGTGCAGCAGTTCCACGCTACGTTTCTGACGATGGGCGTCATTACCGTGCTGTCTGCCGCCGCGTTTCTGTTACTGCGGCCCGGCGACGGCCGTAACCTGATCGCCAACCGGGAAAAGAAAAAGAAAGCGGCTTAAACAGAACCGCGTTCCACCAGCTCCGGCGTCAGCACCAGCGTTTGCTGACTGGCGTCGGGCGCGCCCATGCGGTGAATCAATGTATCGATAGCCAGCTCGCCCAGCTCATCTTTTGGCTGATGTACCGTGGTCAGCGGCGGTGTCAGATAGCGGGCCAGTTCGATGTTGTCATATCCCATAACCGCAATATCCTGCGGTACCTGCAGGCCCGCCTGATACAACGCGTGATAGACGCCAACGGCCATCGCATCGTTACTGGTAAACACCGCCTCCGGTACCGGCTCCAGCGCCAGCAACTGCGTCATGGCATTGAATCCGCCCTGGAACTCAAAGTCGCCGTCAACCACATACCCATCAGGTACCGTTAAACCGTGCGCCGCCATCGCTTTATGAAAGCCTTCAAGACGAAGTCGCGCCGGCGTTTTGTCCTGCGGTCCCGCAATACAGGCAATACGCCGGTAGCCTCGTTCAATCAGATGGCGGGTCGCCATTTCGCCGCCCAGTAAGGCATTATCCTGAATGATATCGCCCCGTCCTTCAAACGGTGCCCAGTCCATCATTACCATCGGCACCGAGGGATAACGATTCAGGATCTCAGCCGAAGGCAGATGCGTCTCCGTGCACATCAGCAGCAGGCCATCCACGCGCTTTTGCATCAGCGTTTCCAGGCTGCGATTCATGCGCTCTTCATCCCCTTCGGTATTGCACAGGATCAGGCTATAGCCGCGTTCGTAACAGCTGTTTTCCACGCCGCGCACGACCTCAGCATAGAAAGGGTTGCTGCTGGCCGTCAGTAACATACCGATAGTACGCGTCTGCCTGATCTTCAGGCTGCGCGCCAGCGCCGAAGGGGCATAGTTCAGCTCACGGATGGCCTGTTCAACCTTTTCGCGCACCTGCTCGCTGACAAAGCGATTGTTATTGATCACATGCGAAACGGTAGAGGTGGAGACGCCCGCCTGACGGGCAACATCTTTCATGGTAGCCAAGCGCTTATTCCTGTTGCTGCAGGAAAGCGTCGATTTCGCGGCGCCACGGTACAGCAGGCTGAGCGCCGGGCCGCGTCACGGCAATCGCCGCTGCCGCATGCGCAAACCGTACCGCATCATGCATCGTCATGCCTTCCAGCCGCGCGGTAATAAAAGCACCGTTGAAGGTGTCACCTGCGGCAA
The DNA here is from genome assembly GCF_002473195.1 of Pantoea sp. UBA7232. Lineage (NCBI taxonomy): Bacteria > Pseudomonadati > Pseudomonadota > Gammaproteobacteria > Enterobacterales > Erwiniaceae > Pantoea > Pantoea sp. UBA7232. The sequence goes on along the minus strand of NZ_DKTK01000007.1, from coordinate 196,193 downwards.
TGGTGTCAACGGCCTGTACGTTAAAACCAGGAATGCGCTCGCCGTTACCCTGTTCGCTCAGCCATACGCCGCGCCGCCCCAGCGTAATCAGCACGGTGCGGATCCCTTTGGCATGCAGCACCTGCGCTGCCTGTGCGGCCTCAGCGTCACTGGTAACGGCAATCCCGGTCAGGATCTCCGCTTCGGTTTCGTTAGGCGTAATGATGTCAATCTGTGCCAGCAATTCATCCGTCAGCCTGGTCGCAGGGGCCGGATTGAGGATCACCTGCGTGCCGTGCTGTCGCGCAAGCTGCGCTGCCGTCAGCACGCTTTCCAGCGGGGATTCCAGCTGCATCAGCAGCGCCTCAGCGTCAGCGATCACCTGCTGATGACGCCGTACATAGTCTGGCGTCAGCGCGGCGTTCGCGCCGGCATAAATGCCGATGTTGTTTTCACCTTCACCGTTGACGAAGATCATCGCCACGCCGGTTGCCTCTGACGGGATGGCTTCAACCGGCGTGATATCAATATTGTCGCGCTGCAGCTGTTCACAGATGCGTTCGCCCGTGTCATCGCCACCTACACAGGCGATAAAGGCGATATCAGCACCCGCGCGTCCGGCTGCCACCGCCTGATTAGCGCCTTTGCCGCCAAACGCAATCTGATACGCCTTACCGATAACGGTTTCACCGGGGCGCGGGAAGTGACTCAGGTTCAGGATATGATCGGCGTTGATGCTGCCCATTACCGCCAGTTTTGCGCATTTACTCATAGGGAGAGATCCAGGAAGTTGCGTCACCCTGAGGGTGACGCGAGGCCACGCTTTTCTTTGGTTTTATTTAGTGACGAGTTTCAGGTCAACCGGGTTGATCGCCTGCACTTTTTCACCTTTCAGCACTTTGTCTGCGGTATCCACGCCAATCATACCAATCTTATCCGGCATCTGCGCCACGGTTGCGGTCAGTTTACCGGACTCTACCGCTTTCACGCCGTCAGCCGTACCATCAAATCCAACCACCAGCACATCGGTTTTACCGGCGGTCTGCAGCGCACGCAGCGCACCCAGCGCCATCTCATCGTTTTGTGCAAACACCGCCTGCACATCCGGATGCGCCTGCAGCAGGTTCTGCATCACGTTCAGCCCTTTAGTACGATCGAAGTCAGCCGGCTGACTGGCAAGAATAGCAAATTTGTGCGCATCAGCGGCCTGCTTGAAACCTTCACCGCGCTCGCGTGCGGCTGATGTGCCGGCGATGCCCTGCAGCTCAATGATTTTTGCGCCGTCACCCACTTTTTTCGCAATAAAATCGCCCGCCATTTTACCGCCAAAGCGGTTGTCAGAGGCGACGTGGCTCACTACCTTGCCCTGTGCTGCCATACGGTCCAGCGTGATCACCGGGATATTTGCCTGGTTAGCCATTTTTACGGCGTTGCCAACAGCGTCGGAATCTGTCGGGTTGATCAGCAGCAGCTTAGTGCCGCGAACGGTCAGATCCTGCACGTTAGCCAGCTCTTTTGCCGGGTTGTTCTGGGAGTCCAGCACCACCAGGTTGTAGCCAAGCTTGTCCGCTTCTTTCTGAGCGCCATCTTTAAGCGAGACAAAGAAGGGGTTATTGAGGGTAGAAACCACCAGCGCAATCGTATCCTTGGCCATTGCGCCGGCACTCAGGGTGGCACCAAGAATGACGGCCAGTGCAGTTAATTTTTTCATTTACAGGATCCTGTGTGAGGGTCAGAGTTATTTACTGCTTTTGTTATCTACCAGCACCGCCAGTAAAATCACGACGGCTTTAACAATCATCTGGTAGTAGGAAGATACGCCCATCAGGTTCAGGCCATTATTCAGGAAGCCCAGAATCAGCGCGCCAATCAGCGTACCCATAATACGGCCTTTACCACCTGCCAGGCTGGTGCCGCCCAGGACCACAGCCGCAATCGCATCCAGTTCATAACCGGTGCCAGCCGTAGGCTGTGCTGAGGAGAGACGGGCCACTTCAATCGTGCCTGCCAGCGCTGCCAGCAGTCCGCTCAGCGCATAGACGGTAATTTTGACGCGGTTAACGCTGATACCTGACAGACGGGTAGCGGCTTCATTACCGCCCAGCGCATAAATATAGCGACCGAGGCGGGTGTGATGCAGCATGTACCACGCCAGCGCGAATACCAGTGCCATCAGCCATACCGGCGTCGGGATCCCCAGCGGGCGACCAATACCGAACCAGCCAAACAGATCGGCGTTTTCACTGAAGCCGGTATTAACCGGACTGCCGTCGGTATAGACCATGGTGACACCGCGCAGCAGCAGCATCATTACCAGCGTGGCGATAAACGCCTGCACCCTGCCGCGCGCGACTATCACGCCGGTGATGCCGCCAATAAACGCGCCCAGCGCCAGAGAAGCGGCAACGGCAACCAGCGCATTGACCTCCATGCCGACAATAGACGCGGCAACCGCACCGGTAAGCGCCAGCAGCGATCCCACTGACAGGTCGATGCCTGACGTCAGGATCACCAGCGTCATGCCCACTGCCATAATGGCGTTGACCGAGGTCTGCTGCAGAATGTTGAACATGTTGGCCAGCGTAAAGAAGTTCGGGCTCTGGCTGGCGACCACGGCGATCAGCACAATCAGCGCAATCAGTGACTTCTGCTCCAGCAGCCAGCTTTTGCTGAACCAGCGGCGGCTGGCGGGTAGGGTTTGGGTACTCATACGACTAAATCCTCGCTGTGTTGCTTACCGACCGCCGCCGCCATCAGGGATTCCTGGGTAGCCTGCTCGCGGGAAAATTCGCCACTGATATGGCCTTCATGCATCACCAGAATGCGATCGCTCATGCCCAGCACTTCCGGCATTTCCGATGACACCAGAATGATGCTCAGCCCTTCCGCTTTGAACTGATTAATTAACTGATAAATCTCTTTTTTGGCACCTACATCGACACCGCGCGTGGGTTCATCCAGGATCAGCACGTCCGGACGGGTCATCAGGCCGCGGGCAATCGCCACCTTTTGCTGATTACCGCCGGAGAGCAGGCCAATTGGCTGCATCATTGAGGGCGTCTTTACATTGAACAGGCGGATAAAATCGCCTACCGCCAGCTGCTCTTCCGCATGTTTCAGGTTACCGCCGGCGTGGCTGAAATAGCGCAGCGCCGTCAGCGACATGTTCTCTTTTACCGACATTCCGAGCACCAGTCCGTCACGCTTACGATCTTCAGAGATATAAACGATACCGCTGGCGAGCCCCTCCTGCGGCGAACGTACGGTCACAGTACGGCCATTCAGCGTGACGCTGCCGCTGCGGCGCGGCAGGGCGCCATACAGCACTTTCATCAGCTCAGTGCGCCCGGCCCCCATCAGCCCTGAAATCCCCAGAATTTCGCCTTTGCGCAGGGTAAAGCTGACATCCTCCACGCCTGAGCCACAGAGCTTTTCAACCTGCAGGCGGATTTCACCGGGCGATTGATCGAGATGGGGATACTGATCTTCCAGCTTGCGTCCCACCATCATCTCAATCAGCTGCTCTTCGCTCAGATCGCTGACGGCGCGCTCGGCAATAAACTGCCCGTCACGGAATACGGTTACGTCATCGCAGATCTCAAAAATTTCTTTCATACGGTGCGAGATATAGACAATGCCGCACCCCTGCGCTTTCAGTTCGTTAATAACGTGAAACAGCGACAGCGTTTCGGTATCCGTCAGCGCATCCGTCGGCTCATCCATGATGATGACGCGTGATTCAAAACTCAGTACTTTGGCAATCTCTACCATCTGCTGATCGCCAATTGAGAGATCGCCCACCAGTTTGTGGCTGCTGAAACGCAGGTTAAGACGCTTAAGCAGCGCCTCTGCCTCACAATGCATCTTTTTCCAGTCGATACGGCCAAACCGGTTTATAAACTCCCGGCCCAGGAAAATATTCTCCGCCACGCTCAGCTGCGGGATCAGATTAAGCTCCTGGTGAATAATGCCGATGCCTGCCTCCTGCGACGCCTTTGGGCCGGAGAACGCAACAGGTTCGCCCAGCCACTGCAGCGAGCCGGCGTCCATGGTGTAGATGCCGGTCAGCACCTTCATCATGGTGGATTTACCGGCCCCGTTTTCGCCCACCAGCGCCATAACGCGCCCCGGGTAGACCGCCAGCGAGGCACCATTCAGCGCCTTTACGCCAGGAAACGACTTTTCGATTCCTTTAAGTTGCAGTAAGGGTTGCATAGCGGCCTCAGAAGGTGACGCCGGCGCTCAGGATGACATTCGCATACGGAGAACACTCTCCGCTGCGAATGACCGCCTGGCTGCACTGCGTCTGTTGTTTGAACTGTTCATGACTGATGTAACGGACGGTGATGCTATTCCCCTGGTGCTGTTGCAACGCTTCGAGCACGGCGAGCAGCTGGCTGTGAAGCTGCGGATTATGTTCTTTTATCTCCTCCGCAATCAGGGCGCTTTCTACCTGCATCTCCTGTGTGACTACCTCCACAACCTGTAAAAATCCGGGCGTACCGGGCGTTAACGCCAGGTCAATACGCCGGGGGCCGTGCGGAACAGGCAGGCCCGCGTCCGCAATAGTCAGCGTATCAGTATGCCCGAGGCGGGCAATCACATGAGAGAGTTCAGCGTGTAACAGGCGACCTTTTTTCATTTCATCCACTCCACAGCGAAACGTTTCGCTGTGGAGCAGTGTATAAAAGCAGTATAGTAACGCAATGACACCATCACGGAAGTGTGATCGCCATCGAAACGTTTCGCTGTCAGCCGGAAAAAATTTGGGTAAGGGAGTACAGAGAGGCAGGGAGCAGGATGATATGGGCCCATCAGAATGAATGAAGCCACTCAGGCAGTGGCTTCACAGTGTGCTTATGGCAGTTTGCGAACCTGTTTCACATCAAGCTCAGTGGCATTGAAATCTTTATCCAGCTCGCCCGTCAGTTCGACGCGATCTTTTGGCGTAATGGTCACGCCGTTCCAGCGCTTGTGGTCAATTTCCACTTTCATGGTGCCGCTGCTGTCGCGGAACAGATAATCTTCATCGCCAGTCTGCTTTTCCAGCGTCCCGCGCACGGTGATCCAGCTGTCATCTTTCATCTCTTCAGCCTGTTTTACCGTCACGACGCTGGCTTCGCCCGCTTTAAAACCGCCCGCCTGATTACTTTGTGCGGCTGGCGCAGCGGGATCCATAAAGCCGCCCTGCGGCGCAGCAAGTACCGGTGCGGTGGCCAGGGCAATCAGGGTCAGTAACGCGATACGTGTTTTCATTAGTTACCTCATTTCTGTGAACAGGTGGAATATCAGCAGTAGACCAGAGAGTTCTTAACAGGATCTTAAGGAGCGCTGTTTTTTATCGTTGCGTGAAAAATAGCTGAAAATCGCGCTGCTGGCCTGTACAAGCCCGGACGGGCTTCGTATAACTCGCCTGTAGCCGGGGGAGAGCACAATGCGAATTCTGTTGATTGAAGATGACACGCTGATTGGCGACGGGCTGAAGGTTGGCCTGACAAAACTGGGATTCAGCGTCGACTGGTTTATATCCGGTGAGGCCGGATGTCAGGCGCTGAGCGCAGCGCCCTGGGATGCAGTGGTGCTGGATCTGTCGCTGCCGGAACGCGACGGGCTGGAGATCCTGCGCCAGTGGCGCGCTGCAGGCGCGGATATTCCGGTGCTGATCCTCACCGCGCGCGACGCGCTGGACCAGCGCGTACAGGGTTTACAGCTGGGCGCCGATGACTATCTCTGCAAACCGTTCGCCCTCACCGAAGTGGCTGCGCGCCTGCAGGCGCTGATCCGCCGGCGGCATGGTCAGCTGCAGCCGGAGCTGCGGCACGGCAATGTTGTCATGCAGCCCGCCAGCCACAGCGTTCTGCTCAATGGCGAACCGCTTGAACTGAAAAGCCGCGAACTGGCGCTGCTGGAGCTGTTTCTGCGACATCCGGCTCAGGTGCTGACGCGCAGCCAGCTTGAAGAGAAGCTCTACAGCTGGGATGACGATGTCTCCAGCAACGCGGTTGAGGTACATATTCATCATCTGCGCAAAAAGCTGGGCAGCCAGTTTATCCGCACCGTGCACGGTATTGGCTATACGCTGGGAGCGGCAGAATGAGCCTGTTTGTCCGGCTGGCGATCGGCTTTGTGCTGCTGATCCTGCTGTGCGGTGCCAGCGCCGGCTGGAGCGCATGGCAGCAGACGCGCGACACGGTTAATGAACTGTTTGATACCCAGCAGATGCTGTTTGCCAAACGGCTGCTGGCGCTCGATCCCACCAGCCTGCATCAGGCTGTATTACCCCGAACCAAAGCCCTTTTACGCCATCACCGCGGCGATCAGGATGATGACGCTCTGGCATTTGCGGTGTTCCGCACCGACGGTACGCCGCTGCTCAACGACGGCGAGAACGGGCGCGGGTTATCGTTCGATACGCGACGCGACGGCTTTCGTGACGGGCAGCTGCGTGACGACGATGAGCGCTGGCGTCTGCTCTGGCTGACGTCACCCGATAAACAGTATCGCGTGGTAGTGGGGCAGGAGCAGGAGTACCGGGATGATATGACGCTCGATCTGGCGTCCGCCGCCCTGCTGCCGTGGCTTGTCGCGATGCCGTTTATGCTGCTGCTGCTGCTCTTGCTGGTGTGGTATGAACTGCGGCCGCTGAAGCAGCTGGCGCACCGGCTGCAGCAGCGTGCGCCGGATGACGCGACCACGCTGCCGGTTACGCATCTGCCGCGTGAGGTACAGCCGCTGGTAGCGGCGCTCAACGATCTCTTCGGACGCACGGCGCAGCTGGTACAGCGCGAGCGTCGCTTCACCTCCGATGCCGCCCATGAACTGCGCAGCCCGCTGGCTGCCCTGCGCGTGCAAAGTGAGGTGATCCAGCTGGCCGAAGATGATGAGCAGGTGCGACGGCGGGCGCTGCAGCAGCTCGATAGCGGTATTATCCGTGCGACCCGGCTGGTGGATCAGCTGCTGACGCTGTCGCGCGTTGAAGCGGACGATCTGCGCAGTGAATTTCAGCCGGTCGCGCTGCTCCCGCTACTGCAGGCGCTGGTCGCTGAACATCTGCCGCAGGCCGCCGCGCAGCAGACAGAGATAACACTGACCAGCGATGCTGCGCCGGTGATGAACGGTCATCCGCTGCTGCTGGGCCTGATGATACGTAATCTGCTGGATAATGCGCTGCGCTATGCGCCGGCACAGAGCCGGATAGCGCTGCGGCTGGGGACGGACAGCATAGTGATAGAAGATAATGGTGCGGGCGTATCGGACGAGCAGCTGGCGCGGCTCGGCGAACGCTTCTGGCGCCCGCCCGGCCAAACACAGAACGGCAGCGGCCTGGGGCTGTCGATTGTGAAAAATATTGCGCAGCTGCACGACCTGCAGCTGCACTTCAGTCACGCCGTGCCGCAGGGGCTGCGCATCACGCTAATCCGGCAACGCAGCGGCGCTAAATCTCGACCTGCGTACCCAGCTCGATAACACGGTTAGGCGGGATTTCAAACTGATCCGGCGCGCGCAGCGCGTTACGCTGCAGCGTCAGGAACAGTTTGCCGCGCAGGCGCAGATACCAGGGCCGTTTACCGATGATCAGCGATTCATGCGACATAAAGAATGAGGTCTCCATCATCCGGCAGTTAAGCCCCTCCAGCCCGCAGCGGTGAAAAATCTCCTCCACGTTTGGCGTCTCGCGCCAGCCGTAGCTCGCCACCACGCGCCAGAACGTAGGCGACAGCTGTTCAATGGTGACCCGGCGTACGTTATGCACATAGGGTGAATCTTCCGTACGCAGCGTCAGCAGCACCACGCGCTCATGCAGCACTTTGTTGTGCTTGAGGTTATGCAGCATCGCGAAAGGGATCACGTTCAGCGCACGCGACATATATACCGCCGTACCCGATACGCGTACCGGCGGTGATTTCTCCAGTGAAGCGATCATCGCATCGAGCGAATTGCCGTGCTCATGCATGCGGCGCAGCAGACGAAAGCGCTCACTTTTCCAGGTCGTCATGATGATGAACATCATCAGCGCCAGCGTCAGCGGCAGCCAGCCGCCGGAGAAGACTTTGATCAGGTTAGCGGAGAACAGCGACACATCAATGCAGAGCATCGCGGCCAGCATCAGCATGACCAGATAGCGATTCCAGTGCCAGTTCTGGATCGCCACCGTGGCGCAGAGGATCGCCGTCAGCACCATAGTGCCGGTCACGGCAATGCCGTAGGCCGCCGCCAGATTACTGGAGTGCTCAAAACCAACAATCACAATCACCACCGCGGCGTAGAGCAGCCAGTTAATGACCGGGATATAGATCTGTCCTGACTCCTCTTCAGAGGTGTGAACAATGCGCATCGGCGGCAGATAACCGAGCCGCACCGCCTGACGCGTCAGGGAAAAGACGCCGGAGATCACCGCCTGTGAGGCGATAACCGTCGCCAGCGTAGCGAGCAGCAGCATCGGGATCAGCATCCAGTCCGGTGCCAGCAGGAAAAACGGGTTCTTTATCGCTTCCGGATGCGCCAGCAGCAGCGCACCCTGGCCAAAATAGTTCAGCACCAGCGAAGGCAGCACCACCACAAACCACGCCAGACGGATCGGAAATTTGCCGAAGTGTCCCATGTCCGCATAAAGCGCTTCGACGCCGGTGATCGCCAGTACCACCGCACCCAGCGCAAAAAAGGAGACCGACTTATACTGAACAAAGAAGTGCAGCGCCCAGTAAGGATTCATCGCGTGCAGTACATCAGGATTATTCAGGATGCTGCGCGCGCCCAGCACGGCCAGCACCAGAAACCATACCAGCATAACCGGCGCAAACAGCTTGCCTACGATACCGGTGCCCTGTTTCTGGATTATAAACAGCAGCGTCAGCACGGCGATCGCCAGCGGGACGATCCAGGTGTCGAGACCGGGCGCGGCAATCTCCAGTCCCTCAATCGCTGAGAGCACGGATACGGCCGGGGTGATCACCACCTCACCATAAAAGAAGCTGCCGCCGATCAGCCCCATGATCACCAGAACGGCTGTGGCACGCGCGCCGGTGTGACGACCCGCGAGCGACATCAGCGTCAGAATTCCGCCTTCACCCGCATTGTCCGCGCGCATGACGTAACTGATATATTTCAGCGAAACCACCAGAATCAGCAGCCAGAAGATCAGCGATAAAAAGCCGAATACCGCTTCGCGTTCAACGCCAAAGCCGAACTGGCCGGAAAGGCATTCACGTAAGGTATACAGCGGGCTGGTGCCAATGTCGCCATAGACCACGCCGATTGCAGCCAGCGTGACGGCGCTAAGAGACTGTTTCTTATCCGAGCTCATAGGGTGTCTTGTGTTGGAGCCGTTGCGACTCAGGCCATCAAAAAGCGCACAGTATGCACATAATTGGCAGAAACCAACAGACAGCGCTGATGATAATACGCAGCGTACTCTGCTTTTTCGCCGAAAATCCTGCAGAAAACGGGCTGAAAACTGCACGTTGTGCTGCCACAACCTTCTGAAACAAAAAAGCTGACGGCTATCAACGCATTCAAGCATGATAAACAGTAGAGTATTGCGCTCGCCAGACCGTAACGGCACCAGGTTCAGAAGGACAATGATGTGATTATGGCTCAACCCCATCTGTTGGCAGAAAGAATTTCCCGACTGAGTAATGCGCTGGAAAAAGGGCTGTATGAACGGCACCATGCCATTCGCCTCTGCCTGCTGGCAGCGTTAAGCGGCGAAAGCGTTTTTCTGCTCGGCCCGCCCGGCATTGCCAAAAGCCTGATTGCCCGTCGCCTTAAATATGCTTTCCAGCACGCCCGTGCGTTTGAATATCTGATGACCCGTTTCTCCACGCCGGAAGAGGTGTTTGGCCCGCTGTCGATTCAGGCACTGAAAGATGAGGGCCGCTATCAGCGTCTGACCAGAGGCTATCTGCCGGATGCGGAGATCGTCTTTCTGGATGAGATCTGGAAAGCGGGTCCGGCCATTCTGAACACGCTGCTGACCGCCATTAACGAACGCCGCTTCCGGAACGGCGACTGCGAAGAGGCGATCCCGATGCGTCTGCTGGTGACCGCCTCAAACGAGCTGCCGGAAGCTGACAGCGGCCTTGAAGCGCTCTATGACCGCATGCTTATCCGCCTGTGGCTCGATAACGTACATGAGAAGCAAAATTTTCGCAGCATGCTGACCCACCAGCAGGATGAGAACGTCAATCCGGTCGCGGAGTCGCTCTGCATCAGCGATGAAGAGTATCTGCAGTGGCAAAAGGGCATCAGTCAGGTAAAGCTGCCTGACGATGTGTTTGAGCTTATCTATCAGCTGCGTCAGCAGCTGGAAAACCTGCCGGATGCGCCCTACATCTCTGACCGCCGCTGGAAAAAAGCGATTCATCTGCTGCAGGCCAGCGCCTTTTACAGCGGGCGCACGGCGATTGCGCCTATCGATCTGGTTCTGCTCAAAGATTGCCTCTGGCACGACATCGCTTCGATGACGCTGCTGGACCGGGAAATGGATGCGCTGATGACGCAGCACGCCTGGCAGCAGCAGGCGATGCTGCACCGGCTGCAGCAGATCAATGCGCAGCGTCTGGCACTGCAGCAGCAGCAGAGCGTGGCGCAGGCGCTGACGCTGGAGAAACACAGCGGCATGTTCAGCCGTAAGCCACATTATGAGCTGCCGGAGTCGGTTGCCGGCGAACAGCTGACCCTGATGCTGCAGCAGCCGCTGACGCTGCACGATATGCAGGTCAGCCATATAGTGGTAAGCCGTGAGGCCCTGGTACAGTGGCTGCTGAAAGGCGGAGATATACGCGGCAAGCTGAACGGCATCGGCTTTGCACAGCCACTCGATCTGATGGTCGATACCCATCACTGCCTGACGCTACGCGATGTCAGCCTGCAGTCTGCGCGCCTGACGCTGCCCGGAGCGGCGAGCCTGCAGGCGCTGCCGCCGGAAATCGTTGATGAATATGATGCGCTTGAGGCCCGCCTGCGGGCGCAGCGGGCGCTGTTCAGCCAGCATCAGCGCTGCCTGTTTATCAGCGATGACTGGCTGGCACGCATTGAGACCAGCCTGCAGGATGTCGCCGAGCAGCTAAAACAGGCGCGGAAATGATCTCGCTGGAGACGCTCAGCACACTGCTCTCAATTGGTGAAACGGAGCTGATTGATGAGCTGATTCTGGCGCTGCTGGCCACACCGCAGCTGACGCTGTTTTTCGAAAAATTTCCCCGCATGAAGCAGGCGATGCTGCGCGATCTGCCGCGCTGGCGCGCTGAAATCGCCGGGCAGATGAGATCGACGCCCGTGCCCGCCGTGCTGGCGCAGGAGTTTCAGCTGTTTGAGCGGTTACAGCTGCTCAGCAGCCGTGATTTCAGCGCTCAACTGCCGCACCTCCTTGAGCAGCTGCAGAAGCTGCCATCCCCTTTTCTCACCGAAGCCGGGACGCTGCTGCAGCGTAATGAAGGCCCGGAACTGAGCAACGCGCAGCACCGGCTGTTCCTGCAGCGCTGGCGACTGAGCCTGACGCTGCAGACGCTGACGCTGAATGAAACGTTGCTGGAGGCGCAGCGTGAACGGCTGCTGGCGGAACTGCAGCAGCGTATGGCGCTGAGCGGCCAGCTGGCGCCGGTGCTGAGCGATGAAGATGAGGCCGCCGCCGGCCGGCTGTGGGATCTCAGCAAAGCCTCGCTGCAGCCAGGCGACTACACACTAATTGTGCAATATGGTGCGTTTCTGGCGCAGCAGCCGGAGCTGATGCAGCTGGCGCAGCAGCTGGGCCGCAGCCGCGAAGCCAAATCGGTGCCGTCACGCGATGCGCCGCTGGAAGCGTTTCATCAGCTGGTGCATGAGCCAGATAACGTGCCGGAAGAGGTCAGCGGCATTCATCAGAGCGATGATGTGCTGCGCCTGCTGCCGCCGGAACTGGCCGCGCTCAGTATCAGTGAACTGGAGCTGGAATTTTACCGGCGTCTGGTAGAAAAACGCCTGCTGACCTATCGCCTGCAGGGTGATGCCTGGCACGAAAAAACCGCGCTGCGGCCGGTGAGCCATCAGCAGCATGAAACAGAGCCGCGCGGTCCGTTTATTGTCTGCGTGGATACGTCCGGCTCTATGGGCGGGTTTAATGAACGCTGCGCCAAGGCCTTTTGCCTTGCGCTGCTGAAAATCGCCCTGGCAGATCGGCGTCGCTGCTACATTATGCTGTTTGCCCATGAGGTGGTCGGCTATGAGCTGACCGCCGATAACGGCATTGAACAGGCGATTCGTTTTCTCAGCCAGCGTTTTCGCGGCGGTACCGATCTGACGGCCTGCCTGAGTGCCGTGGTGCAGCGCATGGAAGGCAGCCAGTGGCAGGAGGCAGACGCGGTGATCGTGTCGGACTTTATCGCCCAGCGCCTGCCGGAAGAGCTGATTAAGACCATAAAGCAGCGACAGCGGATGCAGCAGCAGCGGTTTCACGCCGTGGCGATGTCAGCGCATGGCAAACCCGGCATTCTGCGCATCTTCGATCATATCTGGCGCTTCGATACCGGGCTGAAAAGCCGCCTGCTGCGTCGCTGGACGCGCTGATTCATCTGACAGACACGCCTGTTTGCTATAGTGAATGACCCGCTGTGTTTATTCAGCTTTATGGAGTTCACTGTGACAATCGCCGATCTGCCCTGCCAGCTGCCTGCTCCGACCCGCACCCTGCGCCTTTCCGGTGGCACCGCTGAAGAGAAACGTGCCGAACTGCTCACCTATTTCACTCAGACCTGGACGCTGTATGAAAGCCTGTTCGACTGCCTGAGCGATGAGCGCGCCTGGTTTAATAAAGCGATTTCGCTGCGCCATCCGCTGATTTTCTATTTTGGCCATACCGCATCTTTCTATATCAACAAGCTGATGGCTGGACGCTATCTCGATCGGCGTGTTGACGCGCGCATTGAGGCGATGATGGCGATTGGTGTGGATGAGATGAGCTGGGACGATCTCAATGACGCCCACTACGACTGGCCCGGTGTGGCAGAAGTGCGCGACTACCGCGGCAAAGTGAAAGCGCTGGTGACTGATTTTATCCGTACGATGCCGCTTGAGCTGCCGATCGGCTGGGAGAGTCCGGCCTGGGTGATCCTGATGGGCATTGAGCATGAGCGCATCCATCTGGAAACCTCCAGCGTGCTGATCCGCCAGCTGCCGCTGGAGTGGGTGCAGCCGCAGCCCGTCTGGCCTGCCTGCCCGCTGGCGCGTCACGATCGCGCCGCGGTGCCGGAAAACAGTCTGATTGCGCTGGCGGGTGGATCGGTGCTGCAGGGAAAAACGGATGAGACTTATGGCTGGGACAATGAGTATGGCCATCAGAAAACCGAGCTCGGCCCCTTCCAGGCCAGCAAAATGCTGGTCAGCAACGCGGAGTTTTATCAGTTTGTCGCTGCCGGTGGCTATCAGACGGCGCGCTGGTGGGATGAAGAGGGAGAGGGCTGGCGGACATTTGCCGGGGCGCAGATGCCTGCTTTCTGGGTCGGTGATATCACCCAACCTGACGCGCTGCGCCTGCGCCTGATGACGCAGGAAGTCCCGATGCCGTGGGACTGGCCGGCTGAAGTTAATCAGCTGGAAGCGGCCGCCTTCTGCCGCTGGCTGGCAGACAAAAGCGGTAAGACAATTCAGCTGCCATGTGAGGCGGAATATATGCTGCTGCGCGAACAGGTCAGCGGCGATCAGCCAGACTGGGAGCAGGCACCCGGTAATATCAATCTCGCGTACTGGGCCTCCTCCTGTCCGGTGGATCATTTTTCCCAGGGCGCGTTCTTTGATCTGGTGGGGAACGTCTGGCAGTGGACCACCACGCCCATTAATGGCTTTGAAGGATTTCGCGTCCATCCGCTGTATGACGATTTTTCCACGCCTACCTTTGACGGCAAGCATGCCATCATCAAAGGCGGCAGCTGGATCTCAACCGGTAACGAGGCGTTAAAATCGTCGCGCTACGCGTTTCGCCGCCACTTTTTCCAGCATGCCGGCTTCCGTTACGTGGTGTCAGCGCATCAGGAGAGTATGCAGCTTAACCCGTATGAAACCGACGGCATGGTGTCGCAGTATCTCGATTTCCAGTACGGGCCTGGCTACTACGGCGTGGAAAATTATGCCGAAAAACTGATTGAGCTGGTGCTGCCGCACTGCCATCAGCGCGAGCATGCGCTGGATATCGGCTGTGCCACCGGTCGCGCCAGCTTTGCTCTGGCGCGTCACTTTGCTGCCGTTACCGGCATGGACTACTCCGCACGCTTTATCGACGTGGCGCTGCAGCTCACCTCCGGTGAGGATTTCCGCTACGTGGTACCGGAGGAGGGCGAGCTGGTGGCGTATCGCCAGGTGCGCCTGAAGGAGATCGGCACTGACCGGCAGCAGGCGGAGCGGATCCAATTCGTTCAGGGTGACGCCTGCAACCTGAAGCCGCAGCCGGATCGGTACGATCTGGTGCTGGCCGCCAATCTGATTGATCGTCTGCGTCAGCCAAAGCGTTTCCTGCAGGATATCGCACCGATGATCCGTCAGGGCGGCGTGCTGGCGATCTCTTCACCTTACACCTGGCTTGAGGAGTTCACGCCGAAAGAGAACTGGCTGGGCGGTATCCGTGAAAACGGCGAAGCGCTGACCACCTGCCAGGCACTGCAGCGCCTTCTGCGCGACGAGTTTGATGAAATCGCGCCGCCGCAGGATGTTCCCTTTGTGATCCGCGAAACCGCACGCAAGTTTCAGCATACTCAGGCGCAGCTTACGCTCTGGCGTAAGCGCTAAAAGCGTGCAGACTGCGGCATGCCCGCAGTCTGCATCTTGCCTGCCCCGCTAAATTCCTGCACATTCACCTCTGTTCAGCGAAGACGAATTTAAGAGGAAGGATGATGGCAGAACATCTGCAACTGGATAATCTCGACCGCGGCATACTCAATGCGCTGCTGGAGAACGCCCGCACGGCTTACGCAGAGCTGGCAAAGCAGTTCAATGTCAGCCCCGGCACTATTCATGTCCGCGTTGAGAAAATGCGTCAGGCCGGCATTATTCTCGGTACGCGCGTGGAAATCGATCCACGCCAGCTGGGATTCGATGTTTGCTGCTTTATTGGCATCATTCTGAAGAGCGCACGAGACTATCCGGCAGCGCTCAGCAAGCTTGAAGCGCTGGATGAGGTGGTTGAAGCCTGGTATACCACCGGTCACTACAGCATCTTTATTAAGGTCATGTGCCGATCTATCGATGCGCTGCAGCAGGTGCTGATCAACAAGATCCAGACTATTGATGAGATCCAGTCCACTGAGACGCTGATCTCGCTGCAAAACCCGATCATGCGTACCATCAAGCCCTGAACCGCACCAGCCTGTGCATAAAGTTATGCAGCAGCGATCCGGCGCGGTATCCGGTTTGTCGGCGGATGCTTTCTTTTATTAACCCTGTTTTCCACAGGTGGATCACGGCTTGATCACAGCGTACAATGCCTGCCTTTAGTGCGGGAGACGATCATGGCTGATATTACCTTAATCACCGGCAGTACCCTTGGCAGTGCCGAATATGTCGCAGAACATTTAGAAGAGAAGCTGCAGGATGCGGGCTTCAAAACCAGCGTACTGCACGGCCCGGCGCTTGATGAGGTGCCTGATTCAGGTATCTGGCTGGTGGTAACGTCCACACACGGCGCCGGTGAATTGCCGGACAATCTGCTGCCCTTTTATGAGGCGCTGCAGACTGAAAAGCCCGATCTTTCCGCCGTGCGCTTTGGCGCAGCAGGCATCGGCAACCGCGAATACGATCTTTTCTGTGGCGCAATAAAAACCCTGGAGGCTCAGCTGATCGCGCTGGGCGCAACGCGCATCGGGGAACGGCTGGAAATCGACATGCTTGAGCATGAAATACCGGAAGATGCCGCTGAAGCCTGGGTCGCTGGCTGGATTGAGCAGATCTGACGGATCATAACCGGCAGGGGATCGGGAAATAGTGACGATCCCCAGACGATTACACTGTATTTCTTCCGGATCCTTCCGATCTCCTGTGGATAAACCAGCCTGAATCATGCGTATAACCGGTAGTTATCCCAAGAATAACCGCTGATGCTTTTTTCATCTGTGGATAACCAGCAAAGTTGATCCCAGCTTATCTGGATCAGGATCACCGATCTTTCACAGCAAACGATCCTTCCCAGGCTGATGTAAAATAACGGGTTTACCACGTTATCCACAGAAACCGGCGATCCTAATAAGAGATCTAACAAGAAGATCATATAAAAGAGTAAAGATCCTTTCTATAAACACGCAGGATCCGCCGCTTTCGCCTGAACCATAATTTCAGTAGAATCCACCGCCCAGGGCAACGATCCCTGTCTGAACTTTAACGAGGACCCACTTCATGTTTTATCCAGATCCTTTTGACGTCATCGTAATCGGTGGTGGTCATGCGGGTACCGAAGCCGCTATGGCGGCCGCCCGAATGGGTCAGCAGACGCTGTTACTCACGCATAACATCGACACGCTGGGACAGATGTCCTGCAATCCGGCAATCGGTGGTATCGGGAAAGGACACCTGGTAAAGGAAGTGGACGCCCTCGGCGGCCTGATGGCCACGGCAATCGATCAGGCAGGTATCCAGTTTAGGATACTAAACGCCAGCAAAGGTCCGGCGGTGCGCGCTACGCGTGCTCAGGCAGACCGTGTACTGTACCGCCAGGCGGTACGCACCGCGCTGGAGAACCAGCCCAACCTGATGATCTTCCAGCAGGCGGTTGACGATCTGATCGTCGAAAACGATCGGGTAGTAGGTGCCGTCACGCAAATGGGACTGAAATTCCGGGCTAAAACTGTGGTGCTGACCGTTGGCACCTTCCTCGATGGCAAAATTCATATCGGTCTTGATAATTACAGCGGTGGACGCGCCGGCGATCCGCCTTCTGTCCCGCTGGCAAAACGGCTGCGGGCGCTGCCGCTGCGCGTCAACCGTCTCAAGACCGGTACGCCACCGCGCATTGACGCGCGTTCGATCGATTTCTCTGTACTGACGCCACAGCACGGTGATACGCCGATGCCGGTGTTCTCGTTTATGGGCAGCGTGGCACAGCATCCGCAGCAGGTTCCCTGCTGGATCACCTATACCAACGAACAGACGCATGATGTGATCCGTAATAATCTCGATCGCAGCCCGATGTATGCGGGCGTCATTGAGGGGATTGGTCCGCGTTACTGCCCATCTATCGAAGATAAAGTGATGCGCTTTGCCGATCGCAACGCCCACCAGATCTTCCTGGAGCCGGAAGGGCTGACCAGCAATGAAATTTACCCGAACGGAATTTCAACCAGTCTGCCTTTTGATGTACAGATGCAGATTGTCCGTTCAATGAAAGGGCTGGAGAACGCCACCATTGTGCGCCCTGGCTATGCTATCGAGTACGATTTCTTCGATCCGCGCGATCTGAAACCCACGCTGGAGAGCAAGTTTATCCACGGTCTCTTCTTTGCCGGCCAGATCAACGGCACCACCGGTTATGAAGAAGCGGCAGCCCAGGGACTGCTGGCTGGCCTTAACGCTGCACGGCAGTCTGCGGACAAAGAGGGCTGGGCACCGCGCCGCGATCAGGCTTATCTCGGCGTGCTGGTCGACGACCTCTGCACGCTGGGTACCAAAGAGCCATACCGCATGTTTACCTCCCGCGCTGAGTATCGTCTGATGCTGCGCGAAGATAATGCCGATCTGCGTCTGACTGAAACGGGCCGTGAGCTGGGACTGGTCGATGATGCGCGCTGGACGCGCTATAACCAGAAGCTGGAGGCGATTGAGCAGGAGCGCCAGCGTCTGCGCAGCCTGTGGGTGCATCCGAAGTCAGAGAATGTGGCTGACGTAAACAGCATCATCAGCGCACCGCTGACAAAAGAAGCCAGCGCAGAGGATCTGCTGCGTCGTCCGGAGATGACCTATGCCCGACTGATGACGCTGGCGGACTATGGTCCGGCACTGCCTGATGAACAGGCAGCCGAGCAGGTTGAAATTCAGGTTAAATATGAGGGTTATATTGCGCGTCAGCAGGAGGAGATAGATCGCCAGCTGCGCAATGAGAACACGCTGCTGCCTGTCGATCTCGATTACCGTCAGGTTAATGGCCTGTCAAACGAAGTGATCGCCAAGCTCAACGACCATAAGCCGTCCTCTATTGGCCAGGCATCGCGTATTTCCGGCATCACGCCAGCTGCGGTCTCAATTCTGCTGATCTATCTCAAAAAACAGGGTCTGCTGCGTAAAAGCGCCTGACTGACCACCGGGGCAGCTTCGACTGCCCCTGTTAACGGAAACCTCGCTGTGATTAACAAACTCTCCCGGCTGCTTGACGCAGCAAATATTTCGCTCTCCGATCAACAAAAACAGCAGCTGGTTGGCTATGTGGAGCTGCTGCATAAGTGGAACAAAGCGTATAACCTGACCTCAGTGCGCGATCCGCATCAAATGCTGGTACGCCATATCCTCGACAGCGTGGTGGTAGAGCCGCATCTGCAGGGGGAGCGCTTTATTGATGTAGGGACCGGACCAGGACTGCCGGGCATTCCTCTGGCTATTGTCCGTCCGCAGGCGCATTTTACGCTGCTGGACAGCCTGGGTAAGCGGGTTCGTTTTCTGCGTCAGGTACAGCATGAGTTAGGACTCACTAACATTACTCCAGTCCAGAGCCGGGTTGAAGAGTTCCCGGCAGATCCACCGTTTGATGGTGTCATCAGCCGGGCATTTGCCTCACTGGAAGATATGCTGACCTGGTGCCGCGCATTGCCCGGAACGCATGGACGCTTTTATGCGCTGAAAGGCGTGCGTCCGGATGAGGAGATCGCTTCGCTGCCAGCAGGCTTTAGCGTAGAAAAAATTGAAGCCTTGCGCGTTCCTGAACTGGAAGGCGAGCGTCATCTTGTGGTGATTTCGCAGCAATAAGCCTGCAAAAAGCAGGGTTTTATTCAGCTTCTGGCAGCGGAACCATCGTCAGGGCTGAATAAAAAAACAGCGGTTGAACGCGCGGTGACAAACGCTTTTATTCGGCAGGGGAGGGGAAAGGCGTTAACATCCTTCGCCGTAATTATCCGAAAAGCGTTGTTACATTTAACGATTAATTCACATTTTATTGCCACTAATGTCACATGATAACCGCTGTTTTCTGCTTTCGATTATCACGCAGGGAAATATGACGCGGCAATAAATCGGCGGGCGCAATATTATTATTTTGATTTTAATTCTTTCCGCAGTGTCAACCGGATGTTTTTATCGGAAAAGAGTGAGCTGAAGCAGATTTAAATTTATAAAACCATGATTTTAAATGGTTAACATGCCCTGATTATTAGTGCGGATTATGCATTCTGGTAAATTTTTCAGCGTCTGGTTGTTTATTATGTGATCTGCAGCACGCTTTATATCGCGCTTTAGCCAGAAAACGGCAACGTCGCTGATGGCTTTCCGGGTTATGAATCTTTGGAAAAATAGCCCTTCAGAAAGAAATTTAAATAATTGTTCACCTTTTCGCTACTTAGCGATTGAAATCGCAGGTGCGGCCCGTATAATTTGCACGGCTTTTGCTGCTTGACTCAAAACGGCAAAGGCAGTCTTATACGACACGCGACATACCCCGTTCGGGGCAGGAGAGTTAAGCGTCATGTCAGTGTCTCTTTACAGTGTGAAATTAGCCCGAGCCGTTCTGGTTGTCCAGCTGGTGACGTTTGTCGTAATCGGTGCGCTGTTTGCCCTGAAAGATGTCACCTGGGGCGCCTCTGCTATCGCGGGTGGTGTGGCAGCCTGGCTGCCAAACATACTGTTCACGTTTTTAGCCTGGCGTCTGCAGGATCAAACACCGGCTAAAGGGCGTGTCGCCTGGAGTTTCGCCCTGGGTGAAGTTCTTAAGGTGTTCGCCACCGTTATTTTTCTCGCTGTGGCGTTGGGTGGGTTCGGAGCGGTCTTCTGGCCACTCGCAATCACCTGGTTATCGGTGCTGGTGGTGCAAATCGTCGCACCGGCTGTAATTAACAACAAAGGGTAAGAGGCATCATGGCCGCAGGAGAAATCTCAACGCCGCAGGAATACATAGGACATCATCTGACGCATCTTCAGATGGACCTGCGTACTTTCGAGCTGGTGAATGCACACGACGCGCCAGCAACATTCTGGACGTTAAACCTGGACTCCATGTTTTTCTCTGTTGCACTGGGAGTATTATTCCTTGTGCTGTTCCGCAGCGTGGCGAAAAGCGTCACCAGCGGCGTGCCAGGGAAAATGCAGGCGGCTATCGAGCTGGTTGTCGGCTTTGTTGATAGCAACGTTCGCGACATGTACCACGGTAAAAGTAAAGTTATCGCCCCGCTGGCTCTGACAATTTTTGTCTGGGTCTTCCTGATGAACTTCATGGATCTGCTGCCTATTGATTTGCTGCCGTTTATTGGTGAGCACTATCTGGGCCTGCCGGCGCTGCGCGTCGTGCCGTCAGCAGACGTGAACATCACGCTATCTATGGCGCTGGGCGTATTTATTTTGATTCTGTTCTACAGCATCAAAATGAAAGGGGTAGGCGGCTTTGCTAAAGAGCTGACTCTGCAGCCTTTTAATCACCCGATCTTCATCCCCATCAACCTGATTCTTGAAGGTGTCAGCCTGCTGTCAAAACCGGTTTCACTCGGTCTGCGACTGTTCGGCAACATGTATGCGGGTGAGCTGATCTTTATCCTGATTGCCGGTCTGCTGCCGTGGTGGTCGCAGTGGGTGCTGAATGTGCCATGGGCCATTTTCCACATCCTGATTATTTCGCTGCAGGCTTTCATTTTCATGGTCCTCACGATTGTCTATCTGTCGATGGCATCTGAAGAACATTGATTTTTTTCTCAACAACTTAAGCATAACTGAAACAAACTGGAGACTGTCATGGAAAACCTGAATATGGATCTGCTGTACATGGCTGCCGCTGTGATGATGGGTCTGGCGGCAATCGGTGCTGCGATCGGTATCGGCATCCTCGGAGGTAAATTCCTGGAAGGCGCAGCGCGTCAGCCGGATCTGATCCCTCTGCTGCGTACGCAGTTCTTTGTTGTAATGGGTCTGGTGGATGCAATCCCGATGATCGCTGTTGGTCTGGGTCTCTACGTGATGTTTGCTGTCGCCTAAAGCCTGTAGCCATTGTTCACTCATGGCACCTGGTGTGATGAGGAACAGATTCTGCCGTTTATCGATGATAGCGGCAGAGCACGTTAACTTAATAAGAGGCATTGTGCTGTGAACATTAACGCAACAATCCTCGGCCAGGCCATCGCGTTCATCCTGTTTGTCGCGTTCTGCATGAAGTACGTATGGCCACCGATCATGGCTGCCATCGAAAAGCGCCAGAAAGAAATTGCTGAAGGCCTTGCTTCTGCTGAACGCGCGAAGAAAGATTTGGATCTCGCGCAGGCCAATGCGACCGACCAGCTGAAAAAAGCGAAGGAAGAAGCTCAGGTCATTATCGAGCAGGCGAACAAACGCCGTGCCCAGATTCTGGACGAAGCCAAAACCGAAGCTGAAACTGAACGTAACCGCATCGTCACTCAGGCGCAGGCAGAAATTGAAGCCGAGCGCTCACGTGCACGTGAAGAGCTGCGTAAACAGGTCGCGTTGCTGGCATTAGCTGGCGCCGAGAAAATCATCGAACGTTCCGTGGATGAAGCTGCTAACAGCGACATCGTTGATAAACTGGTCGCTGAACTGTAAGGAGGGAGGGGCTGATGTCTGATCTGATTACTGTAGCTCGCCCCTACGCCAAAGCAGCTTTTGACTTTGCTGTTGAGCATCAAAGTATCGAACGCTGGCAGACCATGCTGGCGTTTGCCGCAGAAGTGGCTCGCAACGAACAGATGGCAGAAGTACTCTCTGGTGCCTTAGCACCTGAAGCGTTATCTGCCTCTTTCAATGCAGTCTGTGGTGATCAACTTGATGAACACGCTCAGAACCTGATCAAGGTAATGGCGGAGAACGGACGTTTGACAGCGCTTCCAGACGTACTGGAGCAATTTATTCAACTGCGTGACGCTTATGAAGCGACAGCCGAAGTTGATGTAATCTCCGCCAGTGCGCTGAGTGACAGCCAGCTGACCAAAATCAGCACCGCGATGGAAAAACGTCTGTCACGCAAAGTTAAGCTGAATTGCAAAATTGATAAGTCTGTATTGGCAGGTGTGGTTATCCGTGCGGGTGACCTGGTGATTGATGGCAGCGTGCGCGGCCGTCTTGACCGTCTGGCAGACGTCTTGCAGTCTTAAGGGGACTGGAGCATATGCAACTGAATTCCACCGAAATCAGCGAACTGATCAAGCAGCGCATTGCTCAGTTCAATGTCGTGAGTGAAGCTCACAACGAAGGTACTATTGTTTCTGTAAGTGACGGTATCATCCGCGTACATGGCCTGGCCGATGTTATGCAGGGTGAAATGATTGCCCTGCCGGGCAACCGTTACGCTATCGCACTGAACCTCGAGCGCGACTCGGTTGGTGCGGTCGTTATGGGCCCGTACGCTGACCTTGCCGAAGGCATGAAGGTTAAGTGCACCGGTCGTATTCTGGAAGTACCGGTTGGCCGTGGCCTGCTGGGTCGCGTGGTGAACACCCTGGGTGCACCTATCGACGGTAAAGGCGCAATCGACAACGACGGCTTCTCGCCGGTTGAAATGATTGCACCAGGCGTTATCGATCGTCAGTCTGTTGACCAGCCTGTTCAGACTGGTTACAAATCTGTCGATGCGATGATTCCAATCGGCCGTGGCCAGCGTGAGCTGATCATCGGTGACCGTCAGACCGGTAAGACTGCAATGGCTATCGACGCCATCATCAACCAGCGTGATTCAGGCATCAAGTGTGTCTACGTTGCGATTGGTCAGAAAGCGTCAACCATCTCTAACGTGGTTCGCAAGCTGGAAGAGCACGGCGCGCTGGCTAACACCATCGTGGTTGTGGCTTCTGCATCGGAGTCTGCTGCGCTGCAGTACCTGTCTCCGTACGCTGGTTGTGCCATGGGCGAATACTTCCGCGACCGCGGTGAAGATGCGCTGATCGTTTACGATGACCTCTCTAAGCAGGCTATCGCTTACCGTCAGATCTCCCTGCTGCTGCGCCGCCCACCAGGCCGTGAAGCATTCCCGGGCGACGTGTTCTATCTCCACTCTCGTCTGCTGGAGCGTGCATCACGCGTAAGCGCTGACTACGTTGAGCGTTTCACCAACGGTGCTGTGAAAGGCCAGACCGGTTCTCTGACCGCGCTGCCAATCATTGAAACCCAGGCTGGTGACGTTTCTGCGTTCGTTCCGACCAACGTTATCTCGATCACTGATGGTCAGATCTTCCTTGAGTCGAACCTGTTCAACTCCGGTATCCGTCCAGCCGTTAACCCGGGTATCTCCGTATCCCGTGTTGGTGGTGCTGCACAGACCAAGATCATCAAGAAACTGTCCGGTGGTATTCGTACCGCGCTGGCACAGTATCGTGAACTGGCAGCGTTCTCTCAGTTCGCTTCCGATCTGGATGATGCAACGCGTAAACAGCTGAGCCACGGTCAGAAAGTGACCGAGCTGCTGAAACAGAAACAGTATGCGCCAATGTCCGTTGCGCAGCAGGGTCTGGTGCTGTTTGCTGCTGAGCGCGGCTTCCTGAACGACGTTGAACTGGCGAAAATCGGCAGCTTCGAAGCCGCTCTGCTGGCGTACGCCGATCGCGAACACGCTGAGCTGATGGCTGAAATCAACCAGGCGGGTAACTACAACAACGATATCGAAGCGAAGCTGAAAGGCCTGCTCGAAACGTTTAAAGCAACCCAGTCCTGGTAATGTCTGGCGGCTTGTCTGAAAAGACAGGCCGCAAGGCTTTGAGGAGAAGCTAATGGCCGGCGCAAAAGAAATACGTACCAAGATCGGAAGCGTAAAAAATACGCAGAAGATCACCAAAGCGATGGAAATGGTCGCCGCCTCCAAAATGCGTAAAACGCAGGAACGCATGGCGGCCAGCCGTCCGTATGCAGATACCATGCGCAAAGTGATTGGTCACCTTGCACTGGGTAATCTGGAATACAAGCACCCTTACCTGGATGAGCGCGACGTTAAGCGCGTCGGCTACCTGGTCGTTTCGACTGACCGCGGGCTTTGTGGTGGTTTGAACATTAACCTGTTCAAAAAATTGCTGGCTGAAATGAAAGGCTGGGCAGACAAAGGCGTTCAGAGCGATCTGGCGATTGTCGGTTCTAAAGGCGTTTCATTCTTCGGCTCTGTCGGTGGTAACGTCGTGGCTCAGGTTACCGGCATGGGCGATAAGCCTGCGCTGTCCGATCTGATCGGCCCGGTAAAAGTTATGCTGCAGGCCTACGATGAAGGCCGTATCGACAAGCTGTATATCGTCAGCAACAAGTTTAACAACACCATGTCTCAGACTCCGACCATTACCCAACTGCTGCCGTTACCGCCAGCGGAAGGTGAAGAAGAGATGAAGGCGAAGACCTGGGATTACCTGTACGAACCCGATCCGAAGGCGCTGCTCGATACGCTGCTGCGTCGTTATGTCGAATCGCAGGTTTATCAGGGTGTGGTGGAAAACCTGGCCAGTGAGCAGGCCGCGCGTATGGTAGCGATGAAAGCCGCAACCGATAACGGCGGAAACCTGATCAAAGAGCTGCAGTTGGTCTACAACAAAGCTCGTCAGGCCAGCATCACCCAGGAACTTACCGAGATCGTCTCGGGAGCCTCCGCGGTTTAACCAGGCATATATCCTGTCGCCCGAGCGCGGCCGGATATTCTCGTATTAGGTAGAGGATTCAAGATGGCAGCTGGAAAGATTGTCCAGATTATCGGCGCCGTAGTTGACGTCGAATTCCCTCAGGACGCGGTACCACAGGTATACAGCGCTCTCGAGGTTAAGAATGGTGATACTCGTCTGGTGCTGGAAGTTCAGCAGCAGCTGGGTGGTGGCGTAGTACGTACTATCGCCATGGGTTCTTCTGACGGCCTGAAGCGCGGTCTGGAAGTAATCGATCTGAAAAAACCTATTCAGGTTCCGGTTGGTAAAGCGACCCTTGGCCGTATCATGAACGTGCTGGGCGAGCCTATCGACATGAAAGGCGACCTGACAGAAGAAGATGGCAGCGCAGTAGAGGTCTCCTCTATTCACCGCGCCGCGCCTTCCTATGAAGATCAGTCAAACTCGCAGGAACTGCTGGAAACCGGCATCAAGGTTATCGACCTGATGTGTCCGTTCGCTAAGGGCGGTAAAGTCGGTCTGTTCGGTGGTGCGGGCGTAGGTAAAACCGTAAACATGATGGAGCTGATCCGTAACATCGCGGCTGAGCACTCAGGTTATTCGGTCTTTGCTGGTGTTGGTGAGCGTACTCGTGAGGGTAACGACTTCTATCACGAAATGACTGACTCCAACGTTATCGATAAAGTAGCGCTGGTGTATGGCCAGATGAACGAGCCGCCGGGTAACCGTCTGCGTGTAGCACTGACCGGTCTGACCATGGCGGAAAAATTCCGTGATGAAGGTCGTGACGTTCTGCTGTTCATCGACAACATCTACCGTTATACCCTGGCAGGTACTGAAGTATCTGCACTGCTGGGTCGTATGCCATCTGCGGTAGGTTATCAGCCAACGCTGGCTGAAGAGATGGGGGTGCTGCAGGAGCGTATTACCTCCACCAAGACTGGTTCAATCACCTCCGTACAGGCCGTTTACGTTCCTGCGGATGACCTGACTGACCCGTCTCCGGCAACCACCTTTGCTCACTTAGACTCAACGGTTACGCTGAGCCGTCAGATCGCCTCTCTGGGTATCTACCCGGCCGTTGACCCGCTGGACTCTACCAGCCGTCAGCTGGATCCACTGATCGTGGGTCAGGAGCACTATGACGTCGCACGTGGCGTACAGTCACTGCTGCAGCGTTACCAGGAGCTGAAAGACATCATCGCCATCCTCGGTATGGACGAGCTGTCTGAAGAAGATAAACTGCTGGTGGCACGTGCGCGTAAGATCCAGCGCTTCCTGTCTCAGCCATTCTTCGTTGCTGAAGTCTTCACCGGTTCTCCGGGCAAATACGTGACGCTGAAAGATACCATTCGTGGTTTCAAAGGCATCATGGAAGGCGAATTCGACCACCTGCCAGAGCAGGCGTTCTACATGGTCGGCGCTATCGAAGAAGCCGTAGAAAAAGCGAAGAAACTGTAATAACGGTTTCCCGGGAGGAATGGTATGGCTATGACTTATCATCTGGACGTGGTCAGCGCGGAGCAGCAGATGTTCTCCGGTCTGGTACAGCGTATCCAGGTGTCAGGTAGCGAAGGCGAGCTGGGTATCCACCCGGGCCACGCCCCGCTGCTGACCGCCATCAAGCCTGGCATGATTCGCATCGTGAAGCAGCACGGCGACGAGGAGTATATCTACCTCTCCGGCGGCGTGCTGGAAGTACAGCCGGGCAGCACGACCGTTCTGGCCGACACCGCGATTCGTGGTGAAGACCTTGACGAAGCGCGCGCGCTGGAAGCGAAACGTAAAGCAGAAGAGCACATGAACAGCAGCCACGGCGACGTGGACTATGCTCAGGCCTCTGCAGAGCTGGCGAAAGCTATCGCGAAACTGCGTGTTATCGAGCTGACCAAAAAAGCGATGTAATCAGGCTTTATGCGTCATGAAATGCCAGCCCTCCGGGGCTGGCATTTTTTTTGCCCGGCGCCCGGCAAACCCGTTGTCATGCACCCTCCCTGAATCCCCTTTCCGCTTTCCTCCGGTTGTCTAATTTCGCCATGAGAAAAATGTAGTAATCTCAGGGGTAAACCTTACACTTTCGAAAGTTAAATTGAGTCTGGAAAATTATGTCTGTAAGCGCGATGAGTGTGGTGATCCTGGCCGCTGGCAAAGGCACCCGTATGTATTCCGATCTGCCTAAAGTTCTGCACACGCTGGCAGGTAAACCCATGGTGCAGCATGTTATTGATGCCGCTACCGGGCTTGGTGCCCGGCAGGTTCACCTGGTCTATGGTCACGGGGGGGAACTGCTGCAGCAGAAGCTGGCGCACAACGCCCTGAACTGGGTACTGCAGGCGGAACAGCTCGGCACCGGGCACGCCATGCAGCAGGCAGCGCCCTTCTTTGCCGATGACGAAGATATTCTGATGCTGTATGGCGATGTGCCGCTGATCTCGCAGACAACGCTGCAGCAGCTGCGCGCGGCGAAACCTGAAGGCGGCATCGGGCTGCTGACCGTGGTGCTGGATAACCCCACCGGCTACGGCCGCATCGTGCGCGAAGATATGACCGTGACCGGCATTATTGAGCAGAAAGATGCATCTCCTGAGCAGCTGGCTATTCAGGAGATCAATACCGGTATCCTGATAGCCAACGGCGGCGATCTCCGGCGCTGGCTGGCACAGCTCGACAACAATAACGCACAGGGTGAGTTCTATATCACCGATATTATCGCGATGGCGCATCAGGAAGGCCGCGTAATTAATACCGTTCATCCGGCGCGTATCAGTGAAACGGAAGGTGTAAATAATCGTCTGCAGCTGGCTACGCTGGAGCGCACTTTTCAGCAGGAGCAGGCGGAAAAACTGCTGCTGGCGGGCGTGATGCTGCGCGATCCGGCGCGTTTTGACCTGCGTGGTACGCTGGCGCACGGGCGCGACGTGGAAATTGATATCGGCGTCATCATCGAAGGTGATGTCACGCTGGGCAACCGGGTAAAAATTGGCGCCGGCTGCGTGATCAAAAACAGCGTTCTGGGCGATGACTGTGAGATCAGCCCTTATTCTGTCATCGAAGATGCTACGCTGGCCGCCGCCTGCACGGTCGGGCCGTTTGCCCGGCTGCGTCCTGGCAGCGAACTGGCTGAACAGGCGCACGTCGGCAACTTTGTGGAAATGAAAAAGGCCACGCTCGGCAAAGGCTCCAAAGCGGGCCATCTTTCCTATCTGGGTGATGCGGAAATAGGGGCGGGCGTTAACATCGGCGCCGGCACTATTACCTGCAACTATGATGGCGCTAACAAGTTTAAAACCATCATTGGCGATAACGTCTTTGTGGGATCGGATACGCAGCTGGTGGCACCGGTCACCGTTGCCGCAGGCGCCACTATCGCTGCCGGTACTACGGTGATGAAAGATGTTACCGCCGCCGATCTGGTCTACAACCGCAAAGAACAGCAGCAGAAAGCGGGCTGGCAGCGCCCGGTGAAGAAAAAATAAATTTTAAGGGCCGGCAAAGATCGGCCCGTTTAGCAGTGCCATAACGATATCCCCACTCTCTACAAGGCTCGGGGAACCGGCGCAGCCGGAAATCAGGTCAGATGACAACGCAATGGCCGAAAGCCATGAAGTCAGGAAACGAATATGTGTGGAATTGTTGGAGCAGTAGCGCAGCGTGACATTGCAGAGATCCTGCTGGAAGGTCTGCGTCGTCTGGAGTATCGCGGTTATGACTCAGCCGGTCTGGCGGTGGTCGATCGTCAGGGGCACGTGACGCGTCTGCGTCGCGTTGGCAAAGTGGCTAATCTGGCGGAGGCCGCAGATCAGCAGCCGCTGATTGGCGGTACCGGTATTGCCCACACCCGCTGGGCCACGCACGGTGAACCTTCTGAGGCAAATGCGCATCCGCACGTCTCAGAGCAGATCATCGTGGTGCATAACGGCATTATCGAAAACCATGAGCCGCTGCGCGCGCAAATGATCGAACGTGGCTACCATTTTGCCTCCGAGACGGACACCGAAGTGGTGGCGCATCTGGTGCACTGGGAGCAGAAGCAGGGCGGCACGCTGCGTGAGGTTATTCTGCGCGTGATCCCTCAGCTGCGCGGTGCTTACGGCATGGTCATCATGGACAGCCGCGATCCGTCGGTGCTGGTGGCCGCGCGCTCCGGCAGCCCGCTGGTGATTGGCCGTGGCGTGGGCGAGAACTTTATCGCATCCGATCAGCTGGCGCTGCTGCCGGTTACCCGCCGCTTTATTTACCTGGAAGAGGGGGATATTGCCGAGGTTACCCGCCGTGAAGTCACTATCATCGATCGCGAAGGCCATCAGGTCCAGCGCGCGGAGATTGAATCAAACGCGCAGTATGACGCGGGCGATAAAGGTATCTATCGCCACTATATGCAGAAAGAGATCTACGAGCAGCCCAACGCTATCAAAAATACGCTGGCGGGCCGCTTCCACGACGGGATTGTCGATCTGCGCGAACTGGGTGAGCATGCAGAGTCGCTGCTGAGCAAAGTAGAGCATATCCAGATCATCGCCTGCGGCACCTCCTACAACTCCGGTATGGTATCGCGCTACTGGTTTGAATCACTGGCGAATATCCCGTGTGACGTTGAGATCGCCTCTGAATTCCGCTACCGCAAATCCGCAGTTCGCAAAAACAGCCTGCTGATCACCCTGTCGCAGTCGGGTGAAACCGCCGATACGCTGGCGGCGCTGCGCCTCTCCAAAGAGCTGGGTTATCTTGGCTCACTGGCTATCTGTAACGTCGCCGGCTCTTCACTGGTGCGCGAATCCGATCTGGCGCTGATGACCAAAGCGGGCACGGAAATTGGCGTGGCTTCCACCAAAGCCTTTACCACGCAGCTGACGGTACTGCTGATGCTGGTGGCAAAACTGGGTCGTCTGCACGGCATGAAGCCGGAAACGGAGCATGAGATTGTGCACGCGCTGCAGGCGCTGCCAAGCCGTATTGAGCAGATGCTGGCGCAGGATAAGATCATCGAGAGCCTGGCAGAAGATTTCTCTGACAAGCATCATGCGCTGTTTCTTGGCCGCGGCGATCAATACCCGATCGCCATGGAAGGCGCGCTTAAGCTCAAAGAGATCTCCTATATTCATGCCGAAGCCTACGCGGCCGGTGAGCTGAAGCACGGCCCGCTGGCGCTGATTGATGCCGATATGCCGGTGATCGTGGTCGCACCTAACAATGAGCTGCTGGAAAAGCTGAAATCCAATATTGAAGAGGTGCGCGCGCGCGGCGGCCTGCTCTATGTCTTCGCCGATGGCGATGCGGGTTTCAGCGACAGTGAAGGGATGAAAATCATTTCACTGCCGCATGTTGAGGAAGTGATTGCCCCTATCTTCTACACCGTGCCGCTGCAGATGCTCTCTTATCATGTGGCGCTGATCAAAGGCACCGACGTGGACCAGCCGCGTAACCTGGCAAAATCGGTTACCGTTGAGTAATCGCTAAGCCGGGCGGGCCTGCAACGGGCCCGCCCGGTTTTTATCCTCGTCATAAAACTGTCACATTTCGTACATTTCGCTGTCATCAAACTGTCCTATTTTCCCTCCAGCAGCAATCACTGACTCCAACTAAAACGGCGTTAAGCCTGATTTATACTCCCCCGGAGGGAACATGACACTGATGCGTAGCACCGTAGCCCGAATCCTCGCCGCCACTTTCGCCGTCAGCGCAGTTTCTGCGTTTGCCGCCACCGATCTGACCGGCGCTGGCGGGACCTTCCCGGCCCCGGTTTATGCCAAGTGGGCAGCAGAGTATCAGCAGGCCACCGGTAGCAAAATCAACTATCAGGGGATCGGCTCTTCGGGTGGCGTAAAGCAGATCATCGCAAAAACCGTGGATTTCGGTGCTTCTGATGCGCCGATGAAAGAGGAAGATCTGCAGAAAAATGGCCTGTTCCAGTTCCCGACCGTTATCGGTGGCGTGGTGCTGGCCGTTAACATTCCGGGTGTGAAGTCGGGCGAGCTGACGCTCGATGGCAAAACCGTAGGTGACATCTACCTCGGCACCATCAAAAAATGGAACGATCCGGCGATCGCTAAGCTGAACCCGAACCTGAAACTGCCTGACACCAATATCAACGTCGTGCGCCGCGCTGACGGCTCCGGTACCTCCTTTGTGTTTACCAGCTATCTGACCAAAGTGAACACGGACTGGGCAAGCAAAATAGGCAAAGGCAACACCGTTAACTGGCCAACAGGCCTTGGCGGTAAAGGCAACGATGGCGTGGCCGCTTTCGTGCAGCGTCTGCCGGGTTCAATTGGCTATGTCGAATACGCCTACGCGAAACAGAACAACCTGACCTACACCAAACTGCTGGATGCGGATGGCAAGCCGGTGGCCCCGAGTGAAAGCAGCTTTGCCAACGCCGCCAAAGGCGCTGACTGGAGCAGCTCGTTTGCTCAGGACCTGACGTTCCAGAAAGGTGACGACGCGTGGCCGATCGCCTCCACCACCTTTATCCTGATTTACAAAGATCAGGCTAATGCGGAGAAGGGCGCAGAAGTGCTGAAGTTCTTTGACTGGGCCTATAAAGGCGGCAGCAAAACCGCCACGGCGCTGGATTACGCGGCGCTGCCGGAGAGCGTAGTGACGCAGATCCGTGCGGCATGGAAAGCGAATATCAAAGACAGCAGCGGCAAAGCGCTCTGGCAGTAAGCCATTGTCAGGCTCGGCTAGTGGCTGAGTATCCCGGGGGCGGCCGCCTGGTCGCCCTGCATATCCTCTGAGAACCGAGAATTTTATGGCTGCTACCAAGCCGGCATTCAAAGCACCGGGTAAGCAAGGCGACATGATTTTTGGCGCGCTGGTTAAACTCTCTGCGCTGATTGTCCTGCTGCTGCTGGGTGGCATTATTGTCTCCCTGATCGTCTCCTCCTGGCCCAGCATTCAGAAGTTTGGCTTCGCCTTTCTCTGGACCAAAACCTGGGATGCACCAAACGAAGAGTTTGGCGCACTGGTGCCGATTTACGGCACGCTGGTGACCTCACTGATCGCATTAATCATCGCGGTACCGGTAAGCTTCGGGATCGCACTGTTTCTGACCGAGCTGGCACCCGGCTGGCTGCGTCGTCCGCTGGGCACCGCCATTGAACTGCTGGCGGCCATCCCGAGCATTGTTTATGGCATGTGGGGCCTGTTTATCTTCGCGCCGCTGTTTGCCGAATATTTTCAGACGCCGGTTGGCAACGTCCTCGCTAACATTCCCATCGTCGGCACGCTGTTCTCCGGCCCGGCGTTTGGTATCGGTATCCTGGCCGCAGGCGTCATCCTGGCGATTATGATCATTCCTTATATCGCCTCGGTAATGCGCGACGTCTTTGAACAGACGCCGGTGATGATGAAAGAGTCCGCGTATGGCATCGGCTGCACAACCTGGGAAGTGATCTGGCGTATCGTGCTGCCGTTTACCAAAAACGGCGTCATCGGTGGCGTGATGCTGGGACTGGGGCGGGCGCTGGGAGAGACCATGGCGGTGACCTTTATTATCGGTAACACCTACCAGCTCGACAGCGCTTCGCTGTTTATGCCTGGCAACAGTATCACCTCAGCGCTGGCTAACGAGTTTGCTGAAGCGGAATCGGGCGTGCATGTCGCTGCGCTGATGGAGCTGGGTCTGATCCTGTTTGTGATCACCTTTATCGTCCTGGCGATCTCGAAGCTGATGATCCTGCGGCTGGCAAAAAGTGAAGGGGCCCGTTCATGACCGCAATTGAAATGCAGAGCCGTACTGAGCTGGAAGCCTCGCGCCGCAAAATGCAGGCGTGGCGCAGTACAAAAAATAAAATCGCCCTGACGCTGTCTCTGCTGACCATGGCGTTTGGCCTCTTCTGGCTGATCTGGATCCTGTTCACCACGGTGACTAAAGGCATCGACGGGCTGAGCTGGTCGCTGTTTACCGAATCAACGCCGCCGCCCAACACCGCCGGCGGCGGGCTGGCAAATGCGCTGGCGGGCAGCGGCCTGCTGATTTTCTGGTCCACCTTTTTCGGTACGCCGCTGGGCATTATGGCCGGGATCTGGCTGGCGGAGTATGGCCGTAAGAACTGGCTGGCAGAGGTGATCCGCTTTATCAACGACATTCTGCTCTCCGCGCCCTCTATCGTGGTCGGACTGTTTGTCTACACCATTGTGGTATCACAGATGCAGCACTTCTCCGGCTGGGCAGGCGTTGCGGCGCTGGCGCTGCTGCAGATCCCGATTGTGATCCGTACCACCGAGAATATGCTGCGGCTGGTGCCGGACAGTATGCGCGAAGCGGCATACGCGCTGGGCACACCGAAGTGGAAGATGATCTCAGCCATCACGCTGAAAGCGTCTGTTTCCGGCATCATTACCGGCGTACTGCTGGCGATTGCGCGTATCGCAGGTGAAACCGCTCCGCTGCTGTTTACCGCGCTCTCCAACCAGTTCTGGAGCACTGACATGATGCAGCCGGTGGCCAACCTGCCGGTCACTATCTTCAAGTTCGCCATGAGCCCGTTTGCCGAATGGCAAAGCCTGGCGTGGGCAGGCGTGCTGATCATTACGCTGTGCGTGCTGCTGCTGAACATTGTTGCCCGCATGATCTTCGCCAAAGGCAAACACTAATTTTCCGGCGCGGCTCTGGCGGCGCTGCATAAGAGAGATGAGCAATGAGTATGGCAACCCCTTCTGCCGGTAAAATCCAGGTGCGTAATCTGAACTTTCATTATGGTAAGTTCCACGCGCTGAAAGATATCAACCTGGATATTGCCCGCAATCAGGTCACCGCGTTTATCGGTCCGTCGGGCTGCGGTAAATCCACGCTGCTGCGCACGTTTAATAAAATGTATTCGCTCTACCCGGAGCAGCGCGCAGAAGGTGAGATCCTACTGGATGGCGACAATATTCTCGCGTCGCACCAGGATATCGCCCTGCTGCGCGCGCGCGTCGGCATGGTATTTCAGAAGCCAACGCCGTTTCCGATGTCAATTTACGACAACATCGCCTTCGGCGTGCGCCTGTTTGAGAAGCTGTCGCGCGCGGATATGGATGAGCGCGTGCAGTGGGCGCTGACCAAAGCCGCGCTGTGGAACGAAACCAAAGACAAGCTTCATCAGAGCGGTTACAGTCTTTCCGGCGGGCAGCAGCAGCGTCTCTGCATCGCGCGCGGTATCGCTATCCGGCCGGAAGTGCTGCTGCTGGATGAGCCCTGCTCGGCGCTGGACCCGATCTCCACCGGCCGCATTGAGGAGCTGATCACCGAGCTCAAGCAGGATTACACCGTGGTGATTGTGACGCACAATATGCAGCAGGCTGCCCGCTGCTCCGATCATACGGCGTTTATGTATCTTGGCGAGCTGATTGAGTTCAGCGACACCGACACGCTGTTTACCAAACCCGCGCAGAAGCAGACTGAAGATTACATCACCGGTCGTTACGGCTGATTCAGGAGAGACTCATGGATAATTTAAATCTTAATAAACATATCTCCGGTCAGTTTAATGCCGAGCTGGAGCATATTCGTACGCAGGTGATGATCATGGGCGGCATGGTGGAGCAGCAGCTCACCGACGCGATTACCGCCATGCATAATCAGGATGCGGAACTGGCACGCCGGGTGATTGAAGGCGACCAGAAGGTCAATATGATGGAGGTAGAGATTGATGAGGCGTGCGTGCGTATTATCGCCAAGCGTCAGCCTACCGCCAGCGACCTGCGGCTGGTAATGGCCATCATCAAAGCGATCTCTGAGCTGGAGCGTATTGGTGACGTGGCGGAAAAAATCAGCCGCACCGCGCTGGAGAAGTTTGGCCAGCAGCATCTGCCGCTCTTGGTCAGCCTGGAGTCGCTGGGCCATCATACGGTGCAGATGCTGCATGACGTACTGGATGCGTTTGCGCGCATGGATCTCAGCGCTGCCATCACCATCTACCGTGAAGATAAAAAAGTGGATAAAGAGTATGAAGGCATCGTGCGCCAGCTGATGACCTATATGATGGAAGATCCGCGCACGATCCCCAGCGTGCTGACCGCCCTGTTCTGCGCGCGCGCGATCGAGCGTATCGGCGATCGCTGTCAGAACATCTGCGAAATTATCTTCTATTTTGTTAAGGGGCAGGATTTTCGTCACGTTGGCGGCGACCGGCTGGATGAACTGCTCTCCGGCGACGACGGCAGCAATCGCCCTACCTGACCCTCTCCTCCGGCTGCCTGTGCGGCAGCCATTACCATTTCTGATTGGTCACTCCGCCGCCCGCTCTTTATACTTGGCGCACTTTTTTTCGCCAGGTGCTCTTTTATGTCCCTTTCCCGCTCTGCTAAACCTGCCGTAACGCCGGCTAAAGCGATGCTGGCCGCAATCAGCGGCTACGCGATGGATGGATTTGATCTGCTGATCCTCGGTTTTATGCTGCCGGCCATCAGCGTGTCACTGATGCTTGACCCGTCACAGGCGGGATCGCTGGTGACCTGGACGCTGATTGGCGCAGTGATCGGCGGTATTCTGTTTGGTCATCTCAGCGATCGCTTTGGCCGGATCCGTATCCTGACCGTAACGATACTGATGTTTTCACTGTTTACCGGCCTGTGCGCGGTGGCGCAGGGCTACTGGGATCTGCTGGCGTACCGGACTCTGGCCGGGGTGGGGCTGGGCGGCGAGTTTGGTATCGGTATGGCGCTGATCGCCGAAGCCTGGCCGCAGGAGAAGCGCAACCGGGCATCGGCCTGGGTCGGCATCGGCTGGCAGCTCGGTGTGCTGCTGGCCGCCTTTATTACGCCGCCGCTGCTCAGCGTGATTGGCTGGCGCGGCATGTTTCTGGTGGGTATGCTGCCGGCACTGCTCTCATTCGTGCTGCGGCGCAGTATGGGTGAGCCGGAGAGTTTCACACGGCAGGTAAAAAGCGTACCGGCACTCTCATTTACCGCCCGCATAAGGCTATTGTTTGCTGACCGCGCCACCCGTAAAGCGAGCCTGGGTATTTTTATCCTCTGTTCGGTACAGAACTTTGGCTATTACGGTCTGATGATCTGGATGCCGAGCTATCTCTCCTCCAGCTTTGGTTTCAGCCTGACAAAATCGGGGCTGTGGACCGCGGTGACGGTGGTGGGCATGACCCTGGGTATCTGGCTGTTTGGCGTGCTGGCCGATCGCTTCGCACGCTGGAAAATTTTTCTGTTGTACCAGTTCGGTGCCGTGGTGATGGTGGTGGTCTATGCGCAGCTGCGCGATCCGACGGTAATGCTGTTTACCGGCGCCATCATGGGCATGTTTGTTAACGGCATGATTGGCGGCTATGGCGCGCTGATCTCCGATACGTTCCCGCCGCAGGCGCGTGCTACCGCGCAAAATGTGCTATTTAACCTCGGGCGCGGCGTCGGCGGTTTTGGTCCGCTGGTGATTGGCGCGCTGGCTACGCAAATTTCCTTCACCGCCGCTATTACGCTGCTGGCGCTGATTTATCTGCTGGATATTTTCGCCACGCTGTTTCTGCTGCCTAAGAAGCAAAGCAATGAGGATTCGCTGGGCGCGATAGGCTGATAGCCTGCGCGCATGCCAGGGGCAGCATCAGACGC
Organism: Pantoea sp. UBA7232; assembly: GCF_002473195.1. Lineage (NCBI taxonomy): Bacteria > Pseudomonadati > Pseudomonadota > Gammaproteobacteria > Enterobacterales > Erwiniaceae > Pantoea > Pantoea sp. UBA7232. The sequence continues at coordinate 159,951 of NZ_DKTK01000007.1, read as the reverse complement.
AATCGTCATGCCCGGGGCGCATAAATGCGCGCCCTACAGAACGTTGCAGGGGCATCCGTAGGGGCGGCATTAATGCCGCCCTGATATCAGGCGATGCCCCCGGTTCATCAGGCGATACCGTCCGCCGCATGTCAGGGGCGCATAAATGCGCCCCCTACAGAACTTCTCCAGGGGCGCCGCAGGGGCGGCATTCATGCCGCCCTGGTGTCAGGCGATGCCGTCCGCCGCATGTCAGGGGCGCCGTAGGGGCGGCATTAATGCCGCCCTGATATCAGGCAATGCCGCCGCATGTCAGGGGCGCATAAATGCGCCCCCTGCAGAACATTGCAGGGGCACCGCAGGGGCGGCATTAATGCCGCCCTGATGTCAGGCAATGCCGCCGCATATCAGGGGCGCCCCCTACAGAACCTCGCTGGTTGATAACAGCGCCCAGCCGCGCGCCTGCCACAGCGCAGGCAGCTGCGCCATATCATCAAACCGCGTCACCAGCGGATGATCAATTGCGGGATTATGCGCATCGGCGCAGTAGTAAAACACCGGAATACCTGCAGCAATGCCGGCGCGAACGCCCGCTTCGGAATCATCCACCAGAATGCAGCGTTCAATCGGCACTTGCATCTGCTCTGCGGCGTGGAACATCAGCTGCGGATCGGGTTTCCATGCCTGAATGTCATAGCCGCTGTACAGGCGCTCGGTAAACCACGGCAGCATGCCGGTAAGACCCAGTGAATGCTGCATTTTCTTTACCGGTCCGTTAGAAACCACGCATACCGGAACGCGGATCCGCGCCACCAGCTCCGGTGCACCGCCGATCGGCTGCAGCTCCTGCTCAAACAGGCGCGCGACTTCAATACGATAGGCGTGCTCCACCTCTGCTACCGGCAGCGCCTGATGATACTCTTCGCTGATGTCGCGAATAATGTCGTAAAGCTTCACGCCTTTGTACCGCTCAAACATCTGCTGCAGCGACAGCGTGATGCCGTAGCGCGCAAACGTATTCACATAGCCCTGCGTGCAGAGCATTTCGCTGTCGACCAGCGTGCCGTCACAATCAAAGAACACACACCCCACTGTCATCGCCCACTATCCTTCTGATAACTCTTCAGCTTTTACTCTAGCCTGGATTGCCACAGGCAGCAGCAGGCAACCGGTTGCGAAAATTCCGTGTTTTACCGCAATAAAGCCTATAGGATACGCGGCGATAAATTTTTCAGCGGAACAGCGAAATGAAGACTCAGGGCCTGCTGCAGCGCACGTTTAAACTGCAGGAACACGGGACCACGGTACGCACCGAAGTGATTGCCGGGTTCACCACTTTTCTGACGATGGTTTATATCGTCTTTGTTAACCCGCAGATCCTCGGCGCTGCCGGTATGGATACCCAGGCGGTGTTTGTCACTACCTGTCTGATTGCCGCCTTTGGCAGCATCCTGATGGGGCTGATAGCGAACCTGCCGGTTGCGCTGGCACCCGCGATGGGCCTGAACGCCTTTTTCGCATTTGTGGTGGTGGGTGCAATGGGCTACTCCTGGCAGATAGGCATGGGCGCCATTTTCTGGGGTGCGCTGGGGCTGCTGATCCTGACGCTGCTGCGCGTGCGCTACTGGATGATAGCCAATATTCCGCTCTGCCTGCGCACCGGGATCACCGCCGGTATCGGCCTGTTCATCGCGATGATGGGGCTGAAAAATGCCGGCATTATTGTGCCAAACGCGGAGACGCTGGTGGCGGTCGGTAATCTGACGTCGCACAGCGTGCTGCTGGGCGCGCTGGGCTTTTTCATTATCGCTATTCTGGCATCGCGTAATATTCACGCGGCGGTGCTGGTCTCTATTGTGGTCACAACCAGCATAGGCCTTGCGCTGGGTGACGTCAGGTTCACCGGTTTCTTTGCGCCGCCGCCGTCAATCTCGGCGGTAGTGGGTGCGGTGGATATTAAAGGCGCGTTCAATATCGGTATGGCAGGCGTGATCTTCTCCTTTATGCTGGTCAATCTGTTTGACTCGTCCGGTACGCTGATTGGCGTTACGGATAAAGCGGGTCTGACCGATGAAAAGGGCACCTTTCCCCGTATGAAGCAGGCGCTGTATGTGGACAGCATCAGCTCCGTCACGGGTGCGCTGGCGGGTACGTCATCGGTGACAGCCTATATTGAGAGTTCGTCCGGCGTTGCCATTGGCGGCCGTACCGGGCTGATGGCGGTCATCACCGGGCTGCTGTTCCTGCTGGCAATATTTCTGTCGCCGCTGGCGGCGATGGTGCCGGGCTATGCGGCGGCGGGCGCACTGATCTATGTCGGTGTACTGATGACGGCATCGCTGTCGCGCGTACGCTGGGACGATCTCACCGAAGCGGTACCGGCCTTTGTCACCGCGGCGATGATGCCGTTTAGTTTCTCGATTACGGAAGGGATCGCGCTGGGCTTTATCGCCTACTGCGTGATGAAGCTGGGCACCGGACGCTGGCGTGAAATCAGCCCCTGCGTGGTGATAGTTGCGCTGCTGTTTGCACTGAAAATCGCGTTTATTGACGCGCACTGACGCTTCAGGTGGCCTGTGCGGCCACCCGATTCAGTGCTGCCGCATCTCCTGCTGCCCGGCTATGCGTTCGCCGGGCAGACTGGTCAGGCGCAGCGTATGTGAATCCATGTTCGGCTTATTCATTTCAATATCCCGCAGCGCAACCCACTGCTGCTGCCCGTCAATCTCCCACAGTCGCAGATGTCCGGTTCCGGGTGAAAGGGCGCATGACCAGACCAGCGTCGGCTCTGCATCACAGACCGCCTGAATATCGGGAAATAGCGTGGAGCGCAACCGGCCTGATGCCGGATGCAGACGCAGCGAAGAGAGGCCCCGATCTGCTTCACCGGTCAGCTTAAGCACGCTCTGACGTAGCGTCCAGATTTGCGTGGCCGCTTCCATAAAATCCTGCTGTGCATTGATCCACGCCTTTTCACCGGAAGAGAGTTCCTGCATCAGCGCTTCCTGCGTCTGCCGGCTGTGCGCGCGGACAATCTCCATATCCAGTCCGGCACGCCCGCCTTCTTCCGCCAGCAGTACGCCGGTAATATTGCCTGTATAGGAGATGCTGAAATCAGGCAGGTTCGGATCGGCAAAGCAGGGGCGTCCGCTGCTGCTGACGCTCAGCGGTGGCAGCCGATCGATTCCGTAGATACGCAGCATCAGCTGCGCCAGCAGCTCGCGGGCAGCAAGAAAACGCGCGCGCCGCCGGTCGGGCAGACGGGCAGCGCTATCCAGCACATCCGGAGTGATGCGTGAAACCGTTACCGGCAGGGGTGTGGTGCCTGTCCAGCGCACAAAATGACCAGCCATCTGTCGCTCCGTGAAAATGGGCGAATAATCATCAGCGGCATTGTAAGAATTTTCTTAGATGTTTGCATCCGGCTTTCCCGGCAGAGCGATAAATTCAGATAAGACTGAAAATCAGCGCGGGACGAGGCGGGAAAGAGACTCTGCCGGACTGACCGGCAGAGCGCAAACGGGCTGCCAGCTTTCAGGCAAAGGTGGTGGCTTCATCAAAACCGAGTCGCGTCAGGCGCGGATGCAGTTTATCTGCCTCGCCGTAGCCAAGATTGATCAGCATGTTCACCTGCCATTTGCTTTCGCTGAAGAAAGCGGCATTTACTTTGGCGGGATCAAAGCCGGACATCGGACCGGCATCCAGACCGAGCGAACGCGCGGCGAGGATCATGTAGCCTGCCTGCAGGCTGCTGTTACGAAACGCGGTCTCTTTTGTCAGCTCCGGGCTGCTGGTAAACCAGTTGCGCGCGTCACCAAACGGAAACAGTTTTGGCAGCTGCTCAAAAAACTCCGGATCCCACGCGACAATCACCGTTACCGGCGCCGACATGGTTTTGTCCACGTTGCCTGAGGAGAGGGCAGGTTTCAGCCTGGCTTTGCCTTCCGCTGAGGTCACAAATACAAAGCGGCCTGGTGAACAGTTAGCGGAGGTCGGGCCCAGAGCCGTCAGGGTATAAAGCTCCTGCAGCAGCGCCTGTGAAACCGGCTTATCCTGCCAGTGGCTGTGGGTGCGGGCGTCAGTAAACAGCGCATCAAGCGCCGCGCTGTCGAGCGGTGTACTCATGTTTTTCTCCTGTTCAGGCTACGATGCAGGCCCGATTTTTAGCATGAATAATAGAGGCTGCGCTTAACGCAGCCTCTATCGTTATACTGTAAAGGAGAAAGGGAGCCAAATAACAAAGATGTATGATCGACTGGCAAAGAGCAGTACGCGCTTATTTCCCGTGCATCAGGGGTTCAGCTGAGCTACAGGCATCCCGGCTTATCGGAAATTTATTCCCAGCCCGCTATCAGTCTGGCTGAACGGGCTTTCAGGCCTTCCAGAATGGCGCTGCTGTTGGCATCGGGAAAGCCAGCCGGCAATTGCCGGGTCACACGCTCAATAACAACATCAACAGAGTTAGCCAGTTCTGTCAGGATCTCTTCCATAACAGAACGCTCAAACCCCACAGCTTTCGCCGTTTGGAAAAAATGGCGCGGGAATATCTGCTCAATGGCGTATTTTTTCCCCTTGCTGCTTGTCAGGCCCATAGCGAGCCTGGCGTCTCTTCGATTGAGGCCCCGGCCGCCAAACACTGGATAGACAGACAAGATGTCGTAAAAAGGAGTCAGGCGAAAACGCCCTTCCGGTTCAATAAAGACCGAGAAGTTTTTTGCATGGCCATCGGTGGCCGCCAGCAGCCAGAATAATACTTGCGCCTTCATAAAGTGATAACGATCCTGCTCTGCGTTGGCTGAACCCAGCAGAGTTTGCATTATATCGTCTATGCCAGGGCCGCCCTGATTTTCATATTTCCGTGCTGAAGGAATATTTAACACCTGACAAAAATCTTCCTGGGGCAGCCGCATTACCCAGCTACCATCCGAGGCATACCGGCGGTCAAACCGTTTCACAGCCAATGCTTTGATATCATTGATATGCAATATAAAGCAATCAGGGACCGGTAAACCGAACTCTTTTGCCAGTTGCGTGCAGAGAAATTCGTTTTCGACGCTGTCTGACAAGTCGAGACTGTATGAGTGGCTCTCTATCTTGCCGATAGGCAATTTGAGAATATGGGTTGTAGGCGAGGTTCCTCTGGGCTGGCACCAGCAATCATTGCTGAACAGCAAGGCAGTTTTCTCCTGTGCGCCTGCCAGCGATATGCGAAAGTCGTCAATTTCTTCAATCATGCCCAGGGGCGCGCCAGCTTTATAGCCTGTGAGTATTTTGGCCAGATCCCGGTCAGACAATGCTTTGTAGTCGATGGTGCGAATGTCGCCCGGCGCGGCATCTTTAGGTAGCAGTTGTAGCGCGCCAACAGTATCGGCACCGATTCGTGCCAAAAGGTCGAAAGGCTGGGTTGAGTCTGCGTTATAGCGGGCCAGGATTCAGCCTCTGATCTCCGGGTTATCTGGCAATAGATTATCGAAGAAGTTATAAACCTCATTGCCCTGATAAGGCTGTCGCCGCAAGGGCATGGAAAGTGATACAGGACGGCTGCCGGTCTGATTAAGCCAGGCCTCAGCATATTGAAATGCATGAGCACCGGTCCCGGCACGGCTAAAAACACCCACCTTATAGCCATTCATGTAGACATCCAGTTCAGCCATTACCACTCCTCTTTCCAGCCTTCAGAGCTTTGGGTATCGCTGCCTTTGGGTTTCACCTCCAGCTCCAGCTCCAGTGCTGACAATATCCTGAAAAAAGTTTCCAGCCTGCTGGTGCCTGGCTGGAGTTCAAAGCTGGATACGGTGTCCTGGCGAATCCCTACCTTGCTGGCCACTTTTCCCTGAGACAGTTTTTTTGACAGACGAACATCTCGCAGGTGAGCGCTGAGCTGGCTGACATTAATAATCTTCATATCGTGGCATCCTGTTAATCGGATGATTTTAATTTACACGCTTAAGCAGGTAAATCAAAGCTTACACGCTATAGCGTGTAAGAAAATTCATGCATGTTATGGTGGGTAATTAGTTGCTGACTGTTATAAACAGTAGCCAGATTATGGACACCCTGGTCAGGAATCGCTTCTGGAAATATTCAAAAAGCAGACCTTATGGAAATTTAAAAGATTGAGGGGAGGGGGTTACCAGTCTCATATCCAGAGAGACGCCTGATGCAGATACCGTTAGGTATCAGAATCAGGCACGAACATTCAAAATAATATTATTATATTCAATTGTTTATTCTATTTTCAGCTATTTCTCGCCGTATTATTTCCCGATACAGAAGCTGGAGAAGATACGGCCCAGCAGATCGTCAGAGGTAAACTCGCCGGTAATTTCGCTGAGCGCCTGCTGTGCCAGCCGCAGCTCTTCCGCGAGCAGCTCACCCGCCCACGCGCCCAGCAGCTGCGCTTTCCCCTGCTGCAGATGCGTGGCGGCACTCTCCAGCGCCTGCAGATGGCGACGGCGCGCAAGGAATCCGCCTTCTATATTGCCGGCAAAGCCCATGCTCTGTTTCAGATGATCGCGCAGCGTTTCCACACCGTCGCCGGTCCGGGCTGAAAGGCGGATTAGCGCATGGCCGTTCATCTCACTCAGCCCCAGGATCTCACCGGTCATATCCGCTTTGTTACGCACCACGGTAATGGGCAGCGCCGCCGGTAAGCGTGCCACAAAGTCGGGCCAGATAGCCGCCGCTTCGGTAGCGTCCGTTGTGGTGCCATCGACCATAAACAGCACCCGATCGGCCTGTTCAATCTCCTGCCAGGCGCGCTCGATGCCGATGCGCTCGACTTCATCACTGGCTTCGCGCAGTCCGGCGGTATCAATGATATGCAGCGGCATTCCATCAATATGGATATGTTCGCGCAGGACATCGCGCGTGGTGCCGGCAATGTCGGTAACGATAGCCGCTTCGCGTCCCGCCAGCGCATTCAGCAGGCTCGACTTACCTGCATTCGGGCGTCCGGCAATCACCACCTTCATGCCCTCACGCAGCAGGCTGCCCTGACGCGCTTCAGCGCGTACGCCATTCAGGTCGCCGATCACCGCATTAAGCTGCGCTTCAATCTTACCGTCGGAAAGAAAGTCGATCTCCTCATCCGGGAAATCGATAGCGGCCTCAACATAGATGCGCAGGTGGGTCAGCGCCTCCACCAGCGCATTTACGCGCTGTGAAAACACGCCCTGCAGCGAGTTCACTGCCGAGCGCGCCGCCTGTTCCGAGCTGGCATCAATCAGATCGGCAATCGCCTCAGCCTGCGCCAGATCGAGCTTGTCATTCAGAAACGCGCGCTCCGAAAACTCACCTGGCTGCGCAATACGCAGGCCGGGCAGGGCGACAATACGTTTCAGCAGCAGGTCCAGGATAACCGGTCCGCCATGCCCCTGCAGCTCCAGCACATCTTCACCGGTAAAGGAGTTCGGACCCGGAAACCACAGCGCAATGCCCTGATCCAGCACGCTGCCATCTGCATCGGTAAAGGGCAGATAATCGGCGTAGCGCGGCTTTGGCAGTTTACCCAGCAGCGCCTGCGCAACGTCTGCTGCCCGGGTGCCTGAGATACGCAGTATACCGACGCCGCCGCGGCCCGGTGGGGTTGCCTGCGCAACGATAGTATCGCTGTGGCTCATGATCGTCCTCTTGCCCGCGCTGTGCCGGGCTGAAAAATAGAAAAAAAACAGGGCGACATAAATGCCGCCCCTTGATTATACCTGTTGCTCAGCCGGGCTGAAGGTTACGCTTTCTTCTTATCGCGGCTGTGCAGGCCCCGTTTTTCCAGGCCGCGGTAAATCAGCTGCTGCTGGAGAATGGTGACCAGGTTGCTGACGATGTAGTACAGCACCAGACCTGCCGGGAACCACAGGAAGAAGACGGTAAAGATCACCGGCATGTAGGTCATGATCTTCTGCTGCATCGGATCGGTCACGGTGGTCGGTGACATCTTCTGAATGAAGAACATGGTGATACCCATCAGCACCGGCAGAATGTAGTACGGATCCTGCGCAGAGAGGTCATGGATCCACAGTACAAACGGTGCGTGACGCAGTTCTACCGAGCCAGAGAGCATATAGTAGAGCGCCAGGAAGATTGGCATCTGAATCACCAGCGGCAGACAGCCACCCAGCGGATTCACTTTCTCCGCTTTGTAGAGCGCCATCATTTCCTGGCTCTGCTTCTGCTTGTCATCGCCCAGACGCTCACGCATCGCCTGAATCTTCGGCTGCAGCATGCGCATCTTAGCCATCGAGGTGTACTGCGCTTTGGTCAGCGGGTACATGATGCCGCGCACGATGAAGGTGATGACGATAATGGAGAAGCCCCAGTTACCGATAAAGCTGTGCAGGAACTTCAGCAGCTTGAACAGTGGCTGAGAGATAAACCACAGCCAGCCGTAATCCACGGTCAGGTCAAGGTGCGGCGCAATCGCAGCCATCTTATCCTGAATTTCCGGGCCGACCCACAGCGTTGCGCCCAGCGTCTGCTGTGCACCTGCACCAACGGTAACCGGCGCTGACTTATAGCCGATCGCCGCTACGCCGTTGCCGAGGTTGCTGGTATACAGGGTGTTATTGCCCTGCGTACGTGGCACCCACGCCGTGGCGAAATATTGCTGCAGCATCGCAACCCAGCCGTTGCTGGTGGTGGTGCTCAGATTCTCGTTATCAGCGATGGTGTCGAACTTATATTTTTCATATTTCGCATCGCTGGTGGAGTAGGCGGCACCGCGGAAGGTGTGCAGCGCAAAGTTGTTGCTGCCCGTGTCGCGATGCTTAGGCAGGTCGATGGTCTGCTTCAGCTGGCCAAACATCGCCACTTCCAGCGGCTGCTGTGAGGTGTTATTGATGTTGTAGTCAACGTTAACCGCGAACTCGCCACGCTTGAAGATGAATGTTTTGGTATAAACCACACCGTTTTCGCCAGTCCAGCTCAGCGGCACACGCAGCTCAGTCTGGCCATCGGCCATATTGAAGCTATCCTGTGCGGCAGTATAGAGTGGACGCGCGCCATTGTTCGGGTTGTCCGGGCCGTTACGACCGGTCAGGCCGCTCTGCGCCTGATAAACAAATGCCGGCGTGGTTTCCAGCAGCTGGAATGGCGCGTCGGAGCCGAGTTTATCCGGGTAGGTCAGCAGCTGAGCCTGTTCAATATCACCACCGCGCGTGTTGATATTGAGTGACAGGACGTCAGTTTTAACGGTGATCGTTTTGCCCTGACCGCTGGCCGGCACGCCGGAAGTGGCGGCATCACCCGCTGCGCTGCTTGTGTTCTGCGTGGTCTGGGTCTGCTGTGGCTGCGGAGCGTGGTCCGTCTGCCAGGCTTGCCAGATCATAAAAGACACGAACAGAAAAGCGATGAGAAAGAGATTGCGTTGCGAATCCATCGTTAATGTTCTCTGGTATCAAAGGTTTTTGGCGGCACAGGATCGTCGCCACCCGGGTTTAGCGGGTGGCATTTTAATACGCGTTTAATCGTCAACCAACTGCCTTTTATCACGCCGAAACGGCGCAGGGCCTCAATCCCGTACTGCGAACAGGTGGGATGGAACCGACAATGAGGTCCCAGCAGAGGGCTGATAGCGCGTTGATAAACGCGTATCAGTGCGATCAGGAGCCGCGAGCCAGGCGACAGTGACGACGCCATAGTTTCTCCAACGCTTCCATCAGTGCCCGGTTATCGAGGTCAGCAATCCCCTTTTTCGCAACAATAACAAAATCCATCGCAGGCAGTTCATGCTGACGCAGACGAAAACTTTCCCGGGTCAATCGCTTGATCCGGTTACGTTCATGCGCGCGCTTTACATGCTTTTTAGCGACGGTAAGACCGATGCGGGGATGCCCCAGCGAATTGCGGCGGCCGAGGATGGTGATTTGCGGCGTGCCAGCCCGAAGAGGTTGCTGGAAGACGAAAGTGAAATGAGCGGGAGTTAACAAACGTAACTCCCTGGGAAATGCGAGCTGAACCACGAGGGTTAGCTTTTATTACTTAGAAACGGTCAGACGAGAACGGCCTTTAGCACGACGACGTGCCAGAACCTGACGACCATTTTTGGTTGCCATACGAGCACGGAAGCCGTGTGAACGGTTGCGCTTCAGTACGGACGGTTGAAAAGTGCGTTTCATGGCGATTTCTACCTAAACTTGAAAAATTTCACTGGGTGACGCGTTTTCGGGGCAGTAAAGCGACCGACGCCTCAATGTGTCTTTAATAAAGAGGCGGGATTGTAATAATTGTACAGTCCGGAGTCAATTTACTTCGCTGGTCGCGGGACCTGAATACCCGGAAACACCGCGATTCCGGGCATTAATGCACCACGTGCCAATGCCGGGTGGGGAATTATACGGCCTGTAAAGGAAAGCGCAAGGATCGTCCAGGATCTTCTTGCGATCGCACACGCTATCCACAGGAAAAAAAACGCGACGGCGGCTGAAAAATTCGCGTCTGCTGCGCGATCTTCGCTTGCTTTTTTGCCAGAACGGATAAACTGTTCAAAGGTTTTACACCCTGTGGATAAATTGGATCAAAACTGTGTAGAAAGGGAAGATCTCTGGTGCGCTTTGCGCTATGATCCGCCCTTCCGCTGACGATCCTCACTGCGATCGCCGGGGATGACTACCGCAGACAGCGGTCGCAGGCGCTTTCTGACCGCCTGTGTCAAAAAAGACAGTTTCTATTATTAGCGCCTTAAATTCTTATCGATTTTGTACGAGTGGAGTCCGCCGTGTCACTTACGCTTTGGCAACAGTGTCTTGCCCGTTTGCAGGATGAATTACCTGCCACCGAATTCAGCATGTGGATCCGTCCACTGCAGGCTGAATTAAACGACAATACGCTGGCCTTGTATGCACCAAATCGGTTTGTACTCGACTGGGTTCGGGATAAATACCTCAACAGTATTAATGGGCTGCTGAACGAGTTCTGCGGCGCAAATGTGCCGTTGCTGCGATTTGAAGTGGGTACGCGTCCTGTGGCGCAGGTTGCTGCTGCACAGCCGGTTATGACCAGCACCGTCAGCGCGCCGGCACCGGTGGAAACCCGTCCGGCACCGGCACAGCTGCTGCGTCCGAGCTGGGATTCAGTGCCGGCACCTGCGGACGTGACCTATCGCTCGAACGTGAACAACCGCCATAACTTCGACAACTTTGTTGAGGGTAAATCAAACCAGCTGGCGCGCGCGGCGGCACGCCAGGTGGCAGATAATCCTGGTGGTGCCTATAACCCGCTGTTCCTTTATGGCGGCACGGGTCTGGGTAAAACGCACCTGCTGCATGCGGTCGGTAATGGCATTATTGCCCGTAAACCCAACGCCAAAGTGGTCTACATGCACTCAGAGCGGTTTGTGCAGGACATGGTAAAAGCGCTGCAGAACAATGCGATTGAAGAGTTCAAACGCTACTACCGTTCCGTGGACGCGCTGCTGATCGATGATATTCAGTTCTTTGCCAATAAAGAGCGCTCGCAGGAGGAGTTTTTTCACACCTTCAACGCGCTGCTGGAAGGCAATCAGCAGATCATTCTCACCTCTGACCGTTATCCCAAAGAGATTAACGGCGTGGAAGATCGCCTCAAGTCACGCTTTGGCTGGGGTCTGACCGTAGCCATTGAGCCGCCTGAACTGGAAACGCGCGTGGCCATTCTGATGAAAAAAGCAGATGAGAACGATATCCGCCTGCCGGGTGAAGTCGCTTTCTTCATTGCCAAACGTCTGCGTTCCAACGTGCGTGAGCTTGAAGGGGCGCTGAACCGCGTGATCGCGAATGCCAACTTTACCGGACGCGCTATTACCATCGATTTCGTGCGTGAAGCGCTGCGCGATTTGCTGGCGCTGCAGGAGAAGCTGGTTACCATCGACAACATTCAGAAAACCGTAGCGGAATATTACAAAATCAAAGTGGCGGATTTGCTGTCGAAACGCCGGTCGCGCTCTGTGGCGCGGCCGCGTCAAATGGCGATGGCGATGGCAAAAGAGCTGACCAACCATAGTCTGCCAGAAATTGGCGATGCGTTTGGTGGCCGGGACCATACCACCGTGCTGCACGCCTGCCGGAAAATCGAGCAGCTGCGTGAAGAGAGCCACGACATCAAAGAAGATTTCTCTAACCTTATCCGAACATTATCTTCCTGACGCATATGAAATTTATTGTTGAACGTGAGCAGTTGCTGAAACCCCTGCAACAGGTAAGTGGTCCGCTTGGCGGACGTCCGACGCTGCCGATCCTCGGAAATTTGCTGCTGCAGGTAAATGAAGGGTCGTTGTTGCTGACCGGAACCGATCTGGAAATGGAAATGGTAGCGCGCGTGGCGCTGAATCAGGCCCACGAGCCTGGCGCCACCACGGTGCCGGCGCGCAAATTCCTTGATATCTGCCGTGGCCTGCCCGAAGGCGCTGAAATCAGCGTTACGCTGGAAGGCGATCGCATGCTGGTGCGTTCCGGGCGCAGTCGTTTTTCACTGTCAACGCTGCCTGCCAGCGATTTTCCTAACCTGGATGACTGGCAAAGCGAGGTTGAATTTACGCTGCCGCAGGCCACGCTGAAGCGGCTGATTGAAGCCACGCAGTTTTCAATGGCGCATCAGGATGTACGTTACTACCTTAACGGTATGCTGTTTGAGACCGAAGGTGAAGAGCTGCGTACCGTTGCAACTGACGGTCACCGTCTGGCGGTCTGCGCCATGCCGATTGGTCAGGCGCTGCCAAACCATTCTGTGATCGTACCGCGTAAAGGGGTCATTGAGCTGGTCCGCCTGCTGGACGGCGGTGAGAACCCGCTGCGCGTGCAGATTGGCAGCAGCAACATTCGGGCGCACGTAGGCGATTTCATCTTCACCTCTAAGCTGGTGGATGGTCGTTTTCCTGACTACCGGCGCGTTCTGCCCAAAAATCCGGACAAGGCGCTGGAGGCGGGCTGCGATCTGCTCAAGCAGGCGTTTGCCCGTGCGGCTATTTTGTCCAATGAGAAATTCCGCGGCGTACGCATCTACATCACTGAAAATCAGCTGAAAATCACGGCAAACAACCCGGAGCAGGAAGAGGCGGAAGAGATGCTGGATGTCTCTTATAGCGGCACCGAGCTGGAGATTGGCTTTAACGTCAGCTACGTACTGGATGTGCTGAATGCGCTGAAGTGCGAGAACGTCCGTCTGCTGCTTACCGACTCTGTTTCCAGCGTACAGATTGAAGACGTAGCCAGTCCAGCTGCGGCATACGTCGTCATGCCGATGAGATTGTAGGGGCGGCATTTATGCCGACCTGACGGATTTTTGCACCACTTCGGGAGCCATTAATGGCTCCCCTACGTTGATCCCCGGAACACGTCATGGCTTTAACCCGCCTTCTGATTAAAGATTTTCGTAATATTGAGCAGGCTGACCTGGACCTCGCACCCGGCTTTAACTTTCTTGTCGGCGCCAACGGCAGCGGTAAAACCAGCGTGCTGGAGGCGATTTATACGCTGGGTCACGGACGGGCGTTTCGCAGCCTGCAGGCGGGGCGGGTGATCCGTCACGAGCAGGAGGCGTTTGTCCTGCACGGGCGTATTGATGGCGGCGGTGAACGCGCGCTGGCGGTGGGGCTGACCAAAAACCGCGCCGGCGACAGCAAGGTGCGGATTGACGGCAGCGACGGGCATAAAGTGGCCGAGCTGGCGCAGCTGCTGCCGATGCAGCTGATTACGCCTGAGGGGTTTACATTGCTCAACGGCGGCCCCAAATACCGCAGAGCCTATATCGACTGGGGCTGTTTTCATGCTTATCCCGGTTTTTTTATCGCCTGGAGCAACCTGCGTCGCCTGCTGAAGCAGCGTAACGCGGCGCTGCGTCAGGCCTCACGCTACAGCCAGATTCGTCCGTGGGATCAGGAGCTGGTGCCGCTGGCCGCGCAGATCAGCGCCTGGCGCGCGGAGTACAGCGCGGCCATCGCCAGTGAGATCACCGCGACCTGCAGCCAGTTTTTGCCTGAGTTTGCCCTGTTATTCTCTTTCCAGCGCGGCTGGGATAAAGAGAGCGACTATGGCGATCTGCTGGAGCGCAATTTTGAGCGCGATCGCGCGCTTACCTACACCGCCAGCGGCCCGCACAAAGCGGATTTCCGCATTCGTGCTGAAGGGACGCCGGTAGAAGATTTACTCTCACGCGGACAGCTGAAGCTGCTGATGTGCGCCCTGCGTTTAGCGCAGGGTGAGTACCTGACGCGCAGCAGCGGACGTCGCTGTTTATACCTGATTGATGACTTCGCATCCGAGCTGGATGACACGCGCCGGCGACTGCTGGCTGAGCGGCTGAAAGCCACGCAGGCTCAGGTGTTTGTCAGCGCTATTGGCACAGAGCATGTAATCGATATGAGCGACGAAAAGGGCAAGATGTTCCGCGTGGAACAGGGTAAAATAGCGGTTCAACCTGAAGATTAAATGAGCGAGAAACGTTGATGTCGAATTCTTATGACTCCTCAAGTATCAAAGTCCTGAAAGGGCTTGATGCGGTACGCAAACGCCCGGGTATGTATATCGGCGATACGGATGACGGCACCGGTCTGCATCACATGGTATTCGAGGTCGTGGATAACGCCATCGACGAAGCGCTCGCCGGACACTGCAGTGACATCGTGGTCACTATCCACGCGGATAACTCCGTGTCGGTGCAGGATGACGGGCGCGGTATTCCAACCGGTATTCACCCGGAAGAGGGTGTCTCGGCGGCGGAAGTGATCATGACCGTTCTGCACGCCGGCGGTAAGTTTGATGACAACTCTTACAAAGTGTCGGGCGGCCTGCACGGCGTTGGCGTTTCCGTGGTTAATGCCCTGTCGCAGAAGCTGGAGCTGACCATTCGTCGCGACGGCAAAGTGCATCAGCAGACCTACGTGCACGGCGTGCCGCAGGCGCCGCTGGCGGTTACCGGCGATACCGAGACGACCGGTACGCGCGTACGCTTCTGGCCAAGCCACGAGACCTTTACCAACGTCACCGATTTTGAATATGAGATTCTTGCCAAACGCCTGCGTGAGCTTTCGTTCCTGAACTCCGGCGTCTCTATTCGCCTGCAGGATAAGCGTGATGACAAGAGCGATCACTACCACTATGAAGGCGGCATCAGGGCGTTTGTGGAGTATCTGAACCGCAACAAAAACCCGATTCACCCTAACGTATTCTATTTCTCTACCGAGAAAGATGGCATCGGTGTGGAAGTGGCGCTGCAGTGGAACGATGGTTTCCAGGAAAACATCTACTGCTTTACCAATAACATTCCGCAGCGCGACGGCGGGACGCATCTCGCCGGTTTCCGTGCGGCGATGACGCGCACGCTCAATGCCTATATGGATAAAGAGGGCTACAGCAAAAAAGCCAAAGTCAGCGCCACCGGTGACGATGCGCGTGAAGGCCTGATTGCCGTGGTTTCCGTGAAAGTGCCGGATCCGAAGTTCTCCTCGCAGACCAAAGATAAGCTGGTCTCCTCCGAAGTAAAATCGGCGGTAGAGCAGCAGATGAATGAGCTGCTGAGCGAATACCTGCTGGAAAACCCGGCGGATGCAAAAATTGTGGTAGGCAAAATCATCGATGCGGCGCGCGCGCGCGAAGCAGCACGCCGTGCGCGTGAGATGACCCGCCGCAAAGGCGCGCTGGATCTGGCCGGCCTGCCGGGCAAGCTGGCAGACTGTCAGGAGCGCGATCCGGCGCTTTCTGAAATCTACCTGGTGGAGGGTGACTCTGCAGGCGGATCGGCGAAGCAGGGGCGTAACCGTAAAAACCAGGCGATTCTGCCGCTGAAGGGAAAAATTCTCAACGTAGAGAAAGCGCGTTTCGATAAAATGCTCTCTTCGCAGGAGGTCGCCACGCTGATCACCGCGCTGGGCTGCGGCATCGGTCGCGATGAGTACAATCCGGATAAACTGCGCTATCACAGCATCATTATCATGACCGATGCGGACGTTGATGGTTCACACATCCGCACGCTGCTGCTGACCTTCTTCTACCGTCAGATGCCGGAAATCATTGAGCGCGGCCACGTCTATATTGCGCAGCCGCCGCTGTTTAAAGTGAAAAAAGGCAAGCAGGAACAGTACATTAAAGACACCGACGCGATGGATCAGTATCAGATCGCCATCGCGCTGGACGGCGCTACGCTGCACACCAACGCCAGCGCACCGGCGCTGGGCGGCGAGCCGCTGGAGAGCCTGGTCGCGGAATACAACAGTACGCAGAAGATGATCAAACGCATGGAGCGTCGCTTCCCGGCGGCGCTGCTGAACGCGCTGGTTTACCATCCAACGCTGGCGGGGCTGGAAGATACCGCTGCCGTCAGCAGCTGGCTGGAGACGCTGGTGGCGTATCTCAACGAGCGTGAAGCACACGGCAGCACCTATGTGGCACAGGTACGCGAAAACCGTGAGCTGCAGCTGGCTGAGCCGGTACTGCGTGTGCGCACCCACGGCGTGGATACCGACTATCCGCTGGATAGCGAGTTTATCGGTGGTCCGGAGTATCGCAAAATCTGTGCGCTGGGCGAGCAGCTGCGCGGCCTGATTGAAGAGGACGCCTATATCGAGCGCGGCGAACGTCGTCAGCCGGTTGCCAGCTTCGAGCAGGCGATTGAGTGGCTGGTGAAAGAGTCGCGCCGTGGTCTCTCCATTCAGCGCTATAAAGGGCTGGGCGAGATGAACCCGGAGCAGCTGTGGGAAACCACGATGGATCCGGACAGCCGCCGTATGCTGCGCGTTACCATTAAGGATGCGATTGCTGCCGATCAGCTCTTTACCACGCTGATGGGCGATGCGGTGGAGCCGCGTCGCGCCTTTATCGAAGAGAACGCGCTGAAAGCCGCAAATATCGATATCTGATACGCTCTGACCCCTCCCGCCCGGGAGGGGTTTTTTATATCCGCAGCGTCCTTTCTCCTGAACCATCCGGCATCTCAACCACCAGGCTCAGCCTGCCGCCCACCGCATCTGCGATCCGCCGCGCCGATAAACTGGTCAATGAGAGCTGAATCGCGCTAGCATGAAAGTCAGACACTGAATTAACCGAGGACGTTATGGCGATAAAACTGATTGCGATCGATATGGACGGCACGCTGCTGAATCCGCAGCACGAAATCACTCCGGCGGTAAAAACAGCGATTGGGCGCGCGCGCGACAAGGGCGTGTCGATTGTGCTGGCGACCGGCCGCCCGTTTGTCGGCGTTGAGCGCTATCTGATGGAGCTGGATCTGCGCCAGCCGGGTCAGTACTGCATCAGCAATAACGGTGCGCTGGCGCACAAGGCCGATAGCGGTGACGTGGTGGCTGAGAAAACGCTGAGCTTTGATGATTACCTCTATCTTGAGCAGCTGGCGCGCGAACTCGGCGTGCATTTTCAGGCGTTCGACAAATCGTCCCTCTATACCCCCAATAAAGACATCAGCGAATACACCATTCATGAAGCCAGCCTGACCGGTATTCCGGTGCGCTATCGTGCGGTTGAAGAGATGGATCCGGCGACGCGCTTCCCGAAAATTATGATGATCGATAAGCCGGCGCTGCTGGATAAAGCGATTGCCAGGCTGCCAGCGCGCATGCAGGAGAGCTACACCGTCCTGAAAAGCGCGCCTTATTTTCTGGAGATCCTCAACCCGCTGGTGAACAAAGGCTATGGCGTGAAGATGCTGGCGGAAAAACTCGGCCTGCAGCAGTCAGAAGTGATGGCGATTGGCGATCAGGAGAACGATCTGGCGATGATTGAGTATGCCGGCACCGGCGTGGCGATGGGTAATGCCATCGACTCAGTGAAAAAGATCGCTCAGTTCGTGACTAAAACCAATATGGAAGATGGCGTTGCGCACGCTATCGAAGAGCTGGTGTTGTAACCCCAGCACGTTTATATGATTCCCGGCACGCTGCGGGAGCCCCGCAGATAATCCCCCTCACCGCGGTATCTCTGTGCCGGTTGTGGAAGGTCGTATGGCCTGCCGCACCGGCATCACCTCCTTCTCAGACCAGCCGCGCGCTTCAGGCTTCCTCATTGCCGTGGTTAAACGCTGACGCTGTGCGCGTCATGACGAGCCGGCAGGGCCTGCCGATCGGTAAAATCCGCATCGATTGTCTGTTTTGTGATCTGAATTGTAGTACGAGATGTATATGTAGTACTACAATCGTCCGCAATGGCTCAGGCAGCCGTTAGGTTTCAAATCAGGAACGCAGTAATCTGACGGGCTGATGCCCTTCATATACCGGACTCCCATGACACAACAACAGCTGAGCAAAACAGAGCGCATTATCCATACGCTGGGTGAAGAGATTGTCGCCGGTAAGTATGTGCCGGGTGCGGCGCTGCCCGCAGAAGCAGAGCTGTGCGAACAATTCGGGACCTCACGCAACATTATCCGTGAGGTTTATCGTGCGCTGATCGCAAAGCGCCTGATGGAGATGAAGCGTTACCGCGGTGCGTTCGTGACCTCGCGCAATCAGTGGAATTATCTCGATAGCGATGTATTGCAGTGGGCGCTGGCGCACGATCAGGATCCGCGCCTGATTGCCGCCATGAACGAAGTGCGCGTGCTGGTTGAGCCGCAGATTGCGCGCTGGTCAGCCGAGCGGGCGACCTCAACCGATCTGGCCGCTATCGAACAGGCCTATAACGATATGGTGGCAAACCATCTCGATCGCGAAGCGTTTAACGACGCGGATATTCGCTATCACGAAGCGGTGATGGGCTCGGTACATAATCCGGTGCTGCAGCAGCTTAACGTCGCGATAAGCCAGCTCCAGAAAGCGGTGTTTGCGCAGACGTACATGGCGGACGCCGGCAATATGCCGCGCACATTAGCTGAACATAAAGCGCTGTACGACGCTATTCGCCATCAGGATGGTGACGCCGCGGAACGTGCAGCAAAAGCGATGATTGCCAGCTCCACGGCCCGACTGAGAGAGATTTTGTGACCAGCTATATCGCTATTGACTGGGGCTCAACGAATTTACGCGCCTGGCATTATCAGCAGGGCGTCTGCGTTGATGAACGCCGCTCCCCCGCCGGCATCACGCGCCTCGGCGGGCAGACGCCAGCGCAGGTCTTTGCCAGCGTCACCGCTGGCTGGCCTGTGGATGAGGTGCCGGTGATCATGGCCGGCATGGTCGGCAGCAATGCCGGCTGGCTGTCAGTCCCCTATCTGCCCTGTCCGGCCAGCCTGAATGCGCTGCACGCTCACCTGACGCGTGTGGAGCAAAAAGCATGGATTGTGCCGGGACTAAGCGTTGAACGTGATGATAACTACAACGTGATGCGCGGTGAAGAGACGCAGCTGCTGGGTGCGTTAACGCTGCAGCCGGTAGCGCTGTGTGTAATGCCCGGCACGCATGCCAAATGGGTTCAGCTGGAACAGGATCGGGTGCTGGACTTCCGTACGGTCATGACCGGTGAGTTGCACCATTTACTGCTGCAGCAGTCGCTGATTGGCGCCGGTCTGCCCGAACAGGAGACCTCTCAGACGGCATTTATGCAGGGGGTGGAAAGAGGGTGTCAGGATGCGTCTGTTATTGCCCGCCTGTTTGAAGTGCGCGCGGCGCATGTGCTGGGCGCCCGCGATCGCCGTCATGTCAGTGAGTTTCTTTCCGGCCTGTTAATCGGTCATGAAGTGGCGCTGATGACGCAGCGCATGGCTGCATCACCACAGCCGATCGCCATTATTGGCGGCCACACGCTGGCGCAGCGTTATCAGCAGGCGCTGACGTTTATTAACCGGGATTCAGTTACGCTGGAAGGCGATGTTGCATTCCAGCATGGAATGAGGAGTATTGCGAATGTCCTGGCCCACTAAACTGCCGCTGATTGCTATTCTGCGCGGCATAACACCGGATGAAGCTGAAGCGCACGTCGGTGCGCTCATTGAGGCTGGCTTTGATGCCATCGAAATTCCGCTGAATTCGCCCGACTGGGCGCAAAGCATCGGGGCGATGGTGACAAAGTTTGGCGATAGCGCGCTGATTGGCGCCGGAACGGTGCTGGAAACGGCGCAGGTCGACAGGCTGGCCACGCTGAACAGCAGGCTGGTGGTCACGCCCAACACGGATGCGGACGTGATTCGCCAGGCGGTCGCGCAGGGCATGATTGTTGCAGCCGGCTGTGCTACCGCTTCAGAAGCCTTTACCGCTTTAAAGGCGGGGGCGCAGGCGCTGAAAATTTTCCCCTCTTCAGCCTTTGGCCCCGGCTATATCAAAGCGCTGAAAGCGGTCCTGCCGCCGGAAGTCCCGGTGTTTGCCGTTGGCGGCGTTACACCCGAAAATCTGCATGAATTTATGGCTGCAGGCTGCATCGGCGCCGGTCTGGGCAGCGATCTCTATCGCGCCGGCCAGCCGCTGTCACGCACGGCAGAGAAGGCCCGCGCATTTATTGCTGCTTACAAGGACGCTGTACAATGAAAATTACCCGACTCACGACGTATCGCCTGCCGCCGCGCTGGATGTTCCTGAAAATCGAAACCGACGAGGGCATCACCGGCTGGGGTGAACCGGTAATTGAAGGACGCGCCCGCAGCGTCGAAGCAGCGGTGCATGAGCTGTCAGAGTATCTGGTCGGGCAGGATCCGGCGCGCATCAACGACATATGGCAGGTGATGTACCGCGGCGGCTTTTACCGCGGTGGTCCGATTCTGATGAGTGCCATTGCCGGTATCGATCAGGCGCTGTGGGATATCAAAGGTAAAGCGCTTGGCGTACCGGTATATCAGCTGCTTGGCGGTCTGGTACGCGACAGTATCAAAGCGTATAGCTGGGTGGGCGGTGACCGGCCGGCGGAGGTTATCGATGGCATTCAGAAACTGCGCGCCATCGGGTTTGATACCTTCAAGCTCAACGGCTGCGAAGAGATGGGTATCATCGATAACTCGCGCAAAGTGGACGCGGCGGTCAATACCGTGGCGCAAATCCGCGAAGCGTTCGGCAGCGAGATTGAGTTTGGCCTCGATTTCCACGGCCGCGTCAGCGCGCCGATGGCAAAAGTGCTGATTAAAGAGCTGGAGCCCTATCGTCCGCTGTTTATTGAAGAGCCGGTGCTGGCCGAGCAGGCGGAATACTATCCGCGCCTGGCTGCGCAGACTCACCTGCCGATCGCTGCCGGTGAGCGGATGTTCTCGCGGTTTGAGTTCAAACGCGTGCTGGAAGCGGGCGGGCTGGCCATTCTCCAGCCCGATCTGTCGCACGCTGGCGGCATCACCGAATGCTACAAAATTGCCGCCATGGCAGAGTCGTATGATGTTGCGCTGGCGCCGCACTGTCCGCTGGGCCCGATTGCGCTCGCGGCCTGTCTGCATGTCGACTTCGTATCGCGTAATGCGGTATTCCAGGAGCAGAGCATGGGTATTCACTACAATCAGGGTGCCGAACTGCTCGATTACGTTATTAATAAAGACGATTTTAAAATGGATGATGGCCACTTTTATCCGTCGAATAAACCAGGCCTTGGCGTGGAAATTAACGAAGAGCTGGTGATTGAGCGCAGTAAAAATGCGCCGGACTGGCGTAATCCGCTATGGCGCTTCCCGGACGGCTCTGTGGCTGAATGGTGATCGCTGCTCTGCGGGTGACTGATTAAAATAATCACCCTGCGTCAGGCCGGATTATTCAGGCTGTTGGAAATTTATAAATATTTTAAAAAAAGTGCCGGATAAATAAGGCTCAGGCTACCCCTCAGCCTTACTGACGGCACGGCATATTTACCGCTACGGCGGATTACATCTGACTATCTTACCCTGCATTGTTTGCGGTGCGCCTTGTTGCGCCCTGCGGACAACATCATGACGGAGAAACACCATGGATCTCTCTGCTGTTCAGGCCAGACCAACGCGGCGGCGTTATATTACGCTGTTAATGATCTTTATTACCGTGGTTATTTGTTATGTGGACCGCGCTAATTTAGCGGTAGCCTCAGCCCATATTCAGGAGGAGTTTGGCATTACCAAAGCGGAAATGGGCTATATTTTTTCCGCCTTTGCCTGGCTATATACGCTCTGCCAGATCCCGGGAGGCTGGTTTCTCGATCGCGTGGGTTCGCGGCTGACCTATTTTATTGCCATCCTCGGCTGGTCGGTGGCGACATTATTTCAGGGATTTGCCACGGGCTTATTATCGCTGATTAGCTTACGTGCGGTTACCGGTGTATTTGAGGCGCCGGCATTCCCGACAAATAATCGCCTGGTAACCAGCTGGTTTCCGGAGCAGGAGCGTGCGTCTGCCGTTGGCTTCTACACCTCCGGACAGTTTGTCGGACTGGCATTCCTGACGCCGCTGCTGATCTGGATCCAGGAGCTGCTCAGCTGGCACTGGGTGTTTATCATTACCGGCGGAATTGGCATCGTCTGGTCGCTGGTGTGGATCAAAGTGTACCGGGCACCCAGACACAGCAAAGGGATCAATCAGGCCGAGCTGGACTATATTCGCGAAGGTGGCGCAATGGTTGACGGTGATGCGCCGTCAGAGAAAAAAGCACGCACCCGGCTTACAGCTGCCGACTGGAAACTGGTGTTCCACCGTAAACTGTGCGGCGTGTACCTTGGTCAGTTTGCGGTGACCTCAACGCTGTGGTTCTTCCTGACATGGTTCCCTAACTACCTGACCCAGGAAAAGCATATTGCCGCATTAACCGCCGGTTTCATGACAACCGTACCGTTTCTGGCCGCCTTTTTCGGCGTGATCCTGTCTGGTATCGTGGCCGACAGGCTGGTGCGCAGCGGACGCTCAATCGGCTTCGCACGCAAAACGCCGATCATCTGCGGTCTGCTGATCTCTACCTGCATCATGGGTGCTAACTACACCAATGATCCCGTGTGGATTATGGTGCTGATGGCGCTGGCGTTCTTCGGTAACGGTTTCGCCTCAATCACCTGGTCACTGGTATCATCGCTGGCACCGGTTCGTCTGATTGGTCTGACCGGCGGCATGTTCAACTTTATCGGCGGACTTGGCGGTATTACGGTTCCGCTGGTGGTCGGTTATCTGGCGCAGGATTATGGCTTTGCTCCGGCTCTGGTGTATATCTCCGCCGTGGCGCTGGTGGGCGCACTCTCCTACATTCTGCTGGTCGGCGACGTGAAACGCGTTGGCTGATCCGACGAGGCGCGCATGGAAGCGCGCATCCCCGCAAAACTGCTGCACCCCGGCAGGGAATCGCGTACCGTATCAGCATCGGTTATTTGTCAGAGCGTCCCATGTCAGAAAAACAGCTTACCTTTGCGCAGCGTCATCACCAGCTGACCAATATCAACGTCTGGACCGCCGACAGCCAGTGGCTGGCGTTTGATGTGCGCCCCTCCGGCGCCTCTTTTACCGGCCTGACCATTGAGCGGGTTAACGTCTTTACGGGCGCCGTTGAGCTTCTCTATCAGGCGCGCGACGGGGCTCACGTTGGGGTGGTGACCGTAAGCCCCGACCTGCCGCCGCGCTACGTCTTTATTCATGGCCCGGAACATCCTGATGCGCACTGGCATTACGATTTTCACCATCGCCGTGGCGTGATCGTGCAGAATGGCCATGCGGAGACGCTGGACGCCTGCGATATTACCGCGCCCTATACGCCGGGCGCGCTGCGCGGCGGATCGCATGTGCATGTCTTTAGCCCGGACGGCACCCGCCTCAGCTTTACTTACAACGATCATGTGATGCATGAGCGCGACAGCCGCGAGGATCTGCGCAACGTCGGCGTGGCCGTGCCGCTGCATCCGGTCTGTCCGGCTGAAAAACATCCGCGTGAGTATGATGGCAGCCACTACTGCGTGCTGATCAGCCAGACGCAGCGCGACCCGCAGCCCGGCAGCGATGCGATCGATCGCGCTTATGAAGAGTGCTGGATTGGCGATCGCGGCTATCAGAAAGCTGACGGCAGCTGGCAGCGCTGGGCTATCGCCTTTATCGGCGACACGCGCAGCGCCAGCGGGCAGAAGGTGCCGGAGGTGTTTATCGTGGATTTACCGGACGCGCTGGCTGATTACGCCCGTCCCGGCAGCTCGCCGCTGGAGGGCAGCGATACCCGGATGCCGGCACCGCCGGCAGGGGTGCAGCAGCGGCGGCTGACGCATACCCGGGGTCTGGCGCTGCAGCCGCGTCACTGGCTGCGCGCGGCGCCAGACGGCAGCGCGATTGCCTTTCTGCTGGCCGATGAGCAGGACATTATTCAGCTCTGGAGCGTGTCGCCCAACGGCGGTGAGCCGCGGCAGATCACCCGGCTCAGCAGCAGTATCCAGTCTGCGTTCAGCTGGCATCCGCAGGGTGATGCCGTCGCCTTTATCTGTGCCGACCGCGTAATGCGCTGCGAAATGGCAGACGGTCGCTGTACGCCACTGACGCCGGTCACTGCCGCCGCGCTGAGCGGCGACGCAGTGGTCTGGTCGCCGGACGGAAAACAGATCGCCTATATGCGTGAAGTGGAGGGCTGGCGCCAGCTGTTCTGCGTCAGTGCGACGCCGGCATCGCGGCAGCCGTAGCGAGGCTCGCCTGGGTATTGGCCTCTCTTTCACTTTGCAGCACGCGTTCGCGCGGTGAGGAGCTGCGTTTGTCCTCACCGGCGTGGAAGTAGTCCCACGGCAGCAGCAGCGTATCCAGCACGGCAGAGAAGGGCAGATCGATCAGCGCCAGCGGTTTCAGCACCCAGCCCGTGTCATCATCAGTCAGCATTTTGGCACTGGCGCGCGTGCCAGGATAGTAACCCTGACTGCCGCCGGAGTGCGACATCATGCTGGAGCAGCCGGAGGTGGTTATCACACAGCACACCAGCAGGCCGGTCAGCGGAAAACGTTTTATCATCTTCATTGTCATCATCCCTTCAGTCATGGCTGCATCCCTGGCAGCAATATGTCACCTGACGTTATCAGCGCTCTCTGGCTCTGTTTTCAGTGCAGGTGCAGGGTTTCCTGAGTGTATGTCATCTCACCGGTTTTGCTGCAAAAAAATCACGCCGGTGGCCCTTGAAAAGATCGCTACCATACCCATTTTCACATTACGGCCGTATGACTGTTGCCGCATGGGACAGTGCCAGGCCGGACAACCTGTCCATAGTGGAAGGTTGCCAAAACTTGCTGATTATCAGGAGTCTTATTATGCGTAACTTTGATCTCTCTCCACTTTATCGTTCTTCCATCGGTTTCGATCGTCTGTTTAATCTGCTGGAAACCAACCAGAACCAGGCGAACGGAGGTTACCCTCCTTACAATGTCGAACTGGTGGATGAAAACCACTATCGCATTACGATTGCGGTAGCAGGCTTTGCCCAGAATGAGCTGGATATCACCGCCCACGACAATATGCTGGTGGTACGCGGCGCGCACCCTGAAGAGCAGCCGGAGCGCAAATATCTTTATCAGGGCATCGCCGAGCGCAATTTTGAGCGTAAATTCCAGCTGGCCGATCACATCGTGGTGCGCGATGCGCGTCTCGAACTCGGTCTGCTGAGCATCGATCTGGAGCGCATCGTTCCTGAAGAAGCGAAACCACGCCGGATTGAAATTCTGAAATAAGGCCATTACATAAGCCTTAAGCGCCGCAGCAATGCGGCGTTTTTTTTGATCAGAATCAGGCGCGGGAGAGTAGCCGCTGACTTAGCAGGCCGCCAAAGACATTGATCAGCAGACCGGCAACGATCACCGCTGCGCCCAGCAGCTCCTGCGCGGTCAGCGCTTCATCCAGCACAACGGCCGCGCTGATAATCCCCACCACCGGCACCAGCAGCGTCAGCGGTGCGACGCGCCAGGTTTCATAGCGGCTCAGCAGCCGACCCCAGATGCCATAACCGATGATAGTGGCGATGAAAGCCAGATAGATCAGCGCCAGAATAGTCTGTAGTGAAATGCCCTGCAGGCTGTGCACGATCAGCGCGCTGCCTTCGAACCACCAGGAGCAGATGAAAAAGGGAATAACCGGCACCAGCGCGCTCCACACCACCAGTGACATCACCGGTACGCGGTGATTGCGCAGAATGATTTTATTGGTGATATTGCCCAGCCCCCAGGAGGCCGCCGCCGCCAGCGTCAGCAGCATGGTTGTCAGGGTAATGCCGCCTGCCGTCTGGCCCGCCATACCGGCGCTGGCGAGCAGATACATCCCCAGGGTCGCGATCACGATGCCGGTAATATGATTCCAGCGCAGCTTCTCAGCCAGCAGCAGCGCGCCCAGCAGCAGCGTGAAGAACGCCTGCGCCTGCAGCACCAGCGACGCTACCCCGGCGGGCATGCCAAGCTTGATGGCTAAAAACAGGAAGGCAAACTGCCCGAAGCTGATCGTCATGCCATAGATGACCAGCCAGCGCAGCGGAATAGCCGGACGCTTTACAAACAGCAGGGCCGGAAACGCCACCAGGGCAAAACGCAGTCCCGCCAGCAGAAAAGGCGGCATGCCCTGCAGCCCGAGTTTGATCACCACAAAATTGACGCCCCACGCCACAACGACGCACAGCGCTAACAGCATATCTTTCATGGACATAAGGGCTTCCTGTTCTCAGGCTGTAGCCGGTTTCGGGCGGTTAAACCCGGTTCTCGTCTGCGGGATACGTGACGCTTTCGGCCTCGCGGAGCGCGCGCTCCAGCTCCTCCGCCAGGATCCGGACTGCTTGCTCAATTTTCGCCGCTTCCGGTACGTAGTTCATGCGCATGCACTGATGCGTATGCGGCCACGCCTGCTCCAGCCCCGGGAAGAAGAAGTGGCCCGGCACCATCAGCACGCCGCGCGCTTTGAGACGCTGATAGAGCACTTCAGTGGTGATGGGCAGATCGCGAAACCAGAGCCAGAGGAAAATTGCCCCCTCCGGCTTGTGGATCAGACAGCGATCTTCCGGCAGGTAGCGACGCAGGATTGCCAGCGTTTCCGCCACTTTAGCCTGATAAAACGGCCGGATAACCTCATCAGAGAGGCGCAGCAGATCGCCGCGTACAATCATTTCGTTTGCCAGCGCCGGGCCAATGCTGCCGGGCGCCAGGCTGATAATACCGTTCATATTACCCAGCGCGCTGATGGTGCTTTCATCGGCAATAATGATGCCGCAGCGTGCGCCAGGCAGGCCGAGCTTGGAGAGGCTCATGCAGAGAATGGTGTTGGGATTCCACAGCGGCCGCGCTTCGCTGAAAATGATACCGGGGAAGGGCACGCCATAGGCATTGTCGATCAACAGCGGCACGCCGTGCTGCTGTGCCAGCGCATCCAGCTGCAACAGCTCATCGTCAGTGACCACATTGCCGGTCGGATTGGTCGGGCGCGAAACGCAAATCAGCCCGATATCCTCATGCAGCGGCAGATGGTCAAAATCGACATGATATTTAAACTGCCCTTCTGGCAGCAGCTCGATGGTGGGCTTCGCTGAAACAAACAGCCCCTCTTCAAGGCCGGCGTCAGCGTAACCGAGATATTCCGGCGCCAGCGGAAACAGCACGCGCTTTTTGCTGCCGTCGGCGCGGTGTCCGGCAAACAGATTAAACAGGTAGAAAAACGCGCTCTGGCTGCCGTTGGTCAGCGCAATATTTTGCGCCGTGACAGGCCAGCCAAGCTGCTCGCTCAGCAGGGTGGCAAGCGATGCCAGCAGCTGCGCCTTGCCGCGTGGCCCGTCATAGTTGCACAGCGCCTCGCTCAGCGTGCCATCTTTATGCATCTGCAGCAGCAGCTGGTCAAAATAATCGTTCATTGCCGGGATCTGTGCCGGGTTACCGCCGCCCAGCATGATGGTGCCGGGTGTGCGCAGTCCCTCTCCCATATCTTCCATCAGACGGGAGATACCGGTGGGTTGCGTAAATTTGTCGCCGAACTGAGAAAAGGACATAGGAAGTAAAAATTTTGTGAAAGCGAATGGAGAAAACCACCATAACGCCCGCCTGCGGCGGGCGCAATGGCTAAAGCGGTCCTGTCAGCGCAGAACCTGCGGGTTAACGCAGTTTTTATCCGGTGTACCGGTCAGCGCGGCAATCAGATTTTCAACCGCATCACGGGCCATGCCGTAGCGCGTCTCGTGCGTGGCTGAACCAATATGCGGCAGCGCCACCACGTTTGGCAGGGTAAGGATCTCTGCCTCAGCGGGAACGGGTTCTACCTCAAAAACGTCCAGTCCGGCAGCCAGCAGGGTGCCCGCTTTCAGCGCTGCCGTCAGCGCCTGCTCATCCACCACCGGGCCGCGACCCGCGTTGATCAGAATTGCGCCGGGCTTCATCAGCTGCAGCTGCGCGGCACCAATCATATGGTGCGTCTGTTCGGTGAGCGGCAGACTGATGCAGACAAAATCGCTCTCTTTCAGCAGCGTCTCCAGATCGCAGGCGCGGGCCTGAAAGCGGTTCTCCGCTTCTTCATGCTGACGACGGGCGTTATAGAGAATATTCATACCAAAACCGAAATGGGCGCGCTGCGCCAGCGCCAGGCCAATACGGCCCATGCCTAAAATCCCCATGGTTTTGTGGTGAACGTCGGTGCCAAACAGATCCGGACCGATGCTCTTTTTCCAGTTGCCTTCTTTAACCCATTTATCCAGCTCGGCCACGCGGCGTGCGGTGCTCAGTACCAGCGCCATCATGGTATCCGCTACGGTCTCGGTCAGGACCGTCGGGGTGTGCATCAGCAGCACCTTGCGCTGATTCAGCGCGTCAACGTTAAAGTTGTCATAGCCGACGGAGACGGTGGAGCAGGCGCGCAGCGCCGGCATCTGCGACAGCAGTGCGTCATCGACTTTGCCGCCGGAACCGATAATACCTTCTGCCTGCGCAAACGCGTCCGCATGCTGGCGCACCGTTTCCGGTGAAACATCTTTTACTTCGGTAACGTGAAAATGCGTATCGAGCTGGCGGCGCAGATCGTCAGGCAGGCTTTTGTAGAGGATCACAGCAGGTTTCATGAATCGCTTCCTGTAGAAATAGGTGACGGGCGACAGGTGCCGCCCGGAGAAGTCATCTCTTACGCTTTCAGGCGTGCTTCGCCCCGTGAATCGGCGGCGTTTTGTTTGCGGCAGGCTTGACGATCAGCGTCAGCCAGACCGAAACCAGCAGGGCTGAACCCATGAAGATATAAGATGCGGCCGGGCTGCCGGTTGCTCCATTAAGATAGCCGACAATCCATGAACCGATAAAGGAACCCAGCGCACCCATGCTGTTAATCAGCGCCATGGCACCACCCGAAACGTTGCGCGGCAGCATTTCCGGAATGATGGCAAAGAACGGACCGTAAGGGGCATACATCGCTCCGCCGGCAATCACCAGCAGCGCATAGGAGAGCCAGAAATTGCCCGGACCTACCAGATAAGAGCCAAGGAACGCCAGTGCGCCAATCAGCAGCAGCGGCCAGACAAACAGTTTCCGGTTCTGCGTTTTATCAGACGCCCACGACACCACCACCATGGCGATAGTAGCGACCAGATAAGGCACCGCTGAGAGCCAGCCCGCTTCCACCATACCCATCTGCGTGCCGTTACGCAGAATGGAAGGCAGCCACAGCACAAAGCCGTATACGCCAATACTCCAGGCAAAATACTGCATGCAAAGGATGATGACGTTGCGATTGCGAAACGCTTCGCTGTAGTTCCGCACCGCTTTGATATTTTCCTGCTCTTTCTGCAGCTGCGCCTGCAGCGCGGCTTTTTCCTCATCGCTCATCCATTTTGCCTGCGCCGGTTTATCCTGCACCAGGAACCACCAGGCGATAGCCCAGATCACCGCCGGAAAACCTTCGATGATGAACATCTCACGCCAGCCAAAGGCGTTAATCAGATAGCCGGACACCACCGACATCCACAGTACGGTGACCGGGTTGCCGAGGATCAGAAAGGTATTGGCGCGCGAACGCTCCGACTTGGTAAACCAGTTACTGATGTAGATCAGCATCGCGGGCATCACGGCCGCTTCCACCACGCCGAGGATAAAGCGGATCGCTGCCAGCATCGGAATATTGCTGACGATCCCGGTCAGCGAAGCGCAGCCGCCCCACAGGATCAGGCACCAGAAAATCAGTTTTTTTACGCTGCGGCGCTCGGCATAGATAGCACCGGGGATTTGAAAGAAGAAGTAGCCGAGAAAAAACAGCGCGCCCAGCAGCGATGACATCCCTTTGGTAATGCCGAGATCGTCATTAATGCCTGCGGCAGAGGCGAAGCTGAAGTTCGCCCGGTCCAGATACGCCAGACTGTAGGTGATAAACACGATGGGCATGATATACCACCAGCGTTTTGGCGCGATTGTCTGCGATTTCATGCGTGACTCCTCTGGTTGAGGCGGGCACATTCCGTGGATGCGCCTCAGAATAATAGTGTTGTAGGGTAAGTAGTATCGTGCCGGCGCAGTAACTCAGTAATCACCCAGCGCCGCGCGGGTGGGTAAACCTTCACTGTCTCCCGCTACCTGAATAGCGAGCGATCCGATCTTATTGCCGCGCAGAATCGCCTGCGGCAGCGTTTTATCTTCCAGCAGGGCGCTGATCAGGCCCACGGCAAAGCCGTCGCCTGCGCCCACGGTATCCACCACGTTGTCGACCAGCACCGGGGCGACCACGCCTTTTTCTCCCTGTGCCGTTTTATACCAGGCACCGTCGCAGCCGGTTTTAATCACCACCGCTTTGACGCCCTTATCGAGGTAGAAATCAGCAATTGCTTCCGGCTGGCGATAGCCGGTCAGGATATAGCCCTCTTTTTCACCCGGCAGCACCCAGTCGGCATACTCTGCCAGCGCATTAAGCTGCTGGCGCATCTCTGCTTCGCTGCGCCACAGCACCGGACGCAGATTGGGATCGAAAGAGATACTTTTGCCCTGCGCCCGCATTGTCTGTGCCGCATAGTGCAGCAGCGCCAGCGATGAATCAGAGAGCGCAGCGGCCACGCCGCTCAGATGAAGATGGCGCGCGCTGCCAAAATAGTCCGGATTAAAATCGTCCGGCGAGAGGTGGCTTGCCGCCGATCCTTTGCGGAAATATTCCACTTCCGGATCGGAGCCGTCGTCGACGCGCGCTTTCAGCTGAAAGCCGGTACGGTAGCGGGCATCCGTGGTCACACAGCGGTGATCAACGCTCTCTTTTGCCAGCTGCTGCAGCGTGAAGCGCCCGAAGCTGTCATCCCCGACGCGGCTGACCCAGCCAACCTGCAGGCCAAGACGTGCCAGACCGATGGCAACGTTCAGTTCGGCGCCGGCAATACGCTTGATAAAGCGCTCTGCTGCCGCAAGGTCGCCGGTTTGCTGCGCGATAAACATCGCCATCGCTTCGCCAATGGTGACGACATCAAGTTGAGAAGGTTGTGTCATGGCAGGCTCCTTAGGCGGCACGCAGCAGGTCAACATAGTGGCGGGTTACCGCCAGCAGATCGCCGCCTTCCAGCGGGAACTCAATACCGCGCGGTGCATCTGCGGGCAGGGCGTGCAGCAGCGTGCGCCAGCTCTCATCCGCATCATCAAGGGCGATCGCCCGGAACGTGTCGCGATGCGCAACGGCCGCTTTAACGTGCACATAGCTGACGTAGCGGCTGAGCTGATGAGCAGCCTGCAGCGCATCCTCGCCGGTCCAGAGCCAGTTCCCCATATCGAACGTCATATCCAGCGGCAGGGCGGCGTCGCAGGCGTGGTGAAAAAAGCGCAGCATGGGCGCCAGCGTACTGTCAGCGGTCTGATCGTTCTCAATCACCAGCGTCACGGATGTTGACGCCAGAATCTCTACCAGCTGCCGGTCAGCCAGCTGAACAAAGTGGCCAATAGCGAGTTTCAGCCGCTGCGCGCCGAGCTGCTCCGCTTCATGGAAAAACTGTGCCAGCCGTGGATTGAGTGCGCCATCTGCCAGCCACAGCGATTCCGGAACGGAGTAGCTGACCTGCAGCGACTGCTCGCGCGCCGTCTGGCCCAGCTCCGGCAGCTGCTGCAGCTCAATGTCGCTGAACAGCTCGCGGCGAATCTCAACGCCGTCAGCGCCAGCCGCTTTGATCAGCGGCAGCAGGCGGCTCTGCCCGCCAAGCTCGGCAATTTTATGCGCGCCGTAGGCGGCGGTCACTACAATAATTTCTGGTCTCATCACGTCTCTCCGGGCACCAAACTGCCTCCCAATCGTTGAGAAAACGTTAGATGGAACCGGTTCCAAAGGAAAGACGCAGACTGCGGATTTATGATCCTGCTCACGAAGTCAGCATCAGGTTCCGGTATCAGCGCAGCGGCTGGCTCGACCCGCGCACGATCAGCTCGCCGGAAAACACCTGATCCCGTATCGGTGCATCGCTGCCGTCAATACGGGTGATCACCTGCTCCAGCGCCGCATAGCCAATCTGCCAGGTGGGCTGACGCAGCGTGGTAATGCCGACGCCGGCCAGCGCCGCCCATTCCAGTTCATCAAACCCCAGCAGGCCGATATCTTTACCCCAGACCAGCTCCAGGCGCTGGAGCGCCCGTGCCACCTGCAGCGTCAGGGCACCGTTGGCAGCTACCACGGCAACGCGTCTGCCGGCATGCCGCTGATAAAAGTCCAGCAGCGCCCGATCCAGAGGTTCTGGCTGGTGCAGCGGCACTTCCGCATTCTCCGCGATGGCGTCCGGCGCGGCACCTGCGGTGGCAAAAAAGGCGCGCAGGCGTTCGCGGCGGGTATTGACGCTGCCCAGCGGCTCGCTGAGAAACAGCAGGGCGTTATAGCCATTATCCAGCAGATGACGCGTGGCGTTGCAGGCTGCTTCCTGGTTATTCAGCCCGACAACATCGCAGGCGAACTCAGGAATTTTACGGTCGATCAATACCATTGGCAGCATTGACTGCTGCAGCCGGTTGAGTACCACTTCGTGCATACCGACCGCGTTAACTACAATGCCCTCAACCTGATAGCTGCTCAGCAGTTGCAGATAGTGCTGCTCCAGATCGACCTCATTGTTGGTGTTACACATCAGCAGCGTAAATCCGCGGGCGCGGCAGGCTGCTTCAATGCCGCTCAGCACATCCACGGAATAGGGATTGGTGATATCTGCAATGATCAGGCCAATTAATCGCGTACGGCCACGCTTCAGGCCGCGGGCCATCTGGCTGGGACGATAATTCAGCGCGTCAATCGCCTGCTCAATACGGGTTTTCAGATCGGGCGAAAGGAGATGTTCTTCCCCGTTCAGATAGCGGGAAACACTGGTTTTACCTGTATTTGCCGTGCGGGCAACATCGCTGATTGTGGCGCGTGGCGGCCTGGTTTTCATTGCATATTCCTGAAAAGTTAAATCAGGCGAAGACTATCACAGCACGCGCGGCGCGCCATCATCAGGCGTCAGCGGCCAGGCGCAAAACCGGCTGCCAGAGTGTCTGCAGCTCGGTGACCGGCCTGTCTGCCAGCAGCTGCAGCACCATCTCCGCCACACATTCGCCGATGCGCTGCTGAGAGATCTGCAGGATCACATTAACCGGATGGTCGATAATCGAGTCATGGGGCAGACCGTCATAGACGTAGAGCGCGATCGCACGCGCACCGGAGAGCCGCTGCTGCTGCTGGAGCGCAATGGCTGCACCTTCGCCGAGCGTGCTGCAGTCGGTAATAATGGCCTGCGGCGGCGCAGGGTGACGCAGCCAGGCGAGCGTTTGCTGCAGTCCGGCACGGCGGGTAGGCGGCAGTGCCGCAACAAATTCTGCAGGCTGTGCGGCATCCCGCAGCGTATCGAGAAAGCCGCGGCGGCGATCGAGGATATAGGTGCCCGGCTCATCGGTACCGAGCCAGGCAAGCCGCGTCAGCCCCTGCTGCAGGGCGTGCCGCGCCGCCAGCTGCGCCCCCGCGTAGTTATCGTAGTCAAACCAGGCGTAGGGCTGCGGCAGCTCGCTGCGGCCGAGGGTAAGGAAGCGAAACCCTTTCTGCTGCAGGCGCTCCAGGCGGGCGTCGTGCGGAGTGGTATGGGTAACGATCAGCGCATCGAGTGCGCCGCTGCGCAGCATGCGCAATAAATTGCGCTGCTGATCGCGCGGTTTATCCGGCAGCAGCAGCAGGTCGATATCCTGACGCGCCAGGCACCGATCCAGCGTCAGCAGCATTTCACTGTAGTAGCTGTCGTTAAGCGAGGCGGTACTGACGGGTAATACCAGCCCGACGGCGTTTGCCCGGCCGGTTTTCAGACGGCGTGCCGCAATGTTTGGCCGATAACCGCGACGGCGTGCTTCATCCTGAATGCGTTGCCGGGTTGATTCCGCCACGTCGTCGTAGCCGTTCAGCGCGCGAC
Source organism: Pantoea sp. UBA7232 (assembly GCF_002473195.1). Taxonomy (NCBI): domain Bacteria; kingdom Pseudomonadati; phylum Pseudomonadota; class Gammaproteobacteria; order Enterobacterales; family Erwiniaceae; genus Pantoea; species Pantoea sp. UBA7232. Next base: position 125,863 of record NZ_DKTK01000007.1, on the reverse strand, counting down.
TGACGGTGGTAACAGAGAGGCCAAGGGCGGCAGCGATCGCTTTGAGTGACATGGGCGTATCCGACCGGTTGAGTTTTTGTCACGCTGGTATAAGCCAGTGTAGTCTTCAGAGAGCGGGGGCAGTATATACTGTTTTCTGGAATGGTTTCCAGTTATTTCCGGAAAGTGTCAGAAACCGGCCTGCGGGTGCAGGCCGGCAGGCTGTTTAGTTCAGCGGACTGAGGGTGATCTCAACGCGACGGTTCTGCGCTTTGCCCTCTTCAGTGCTGTTGCTGGCAACCGGGTTATCCGGTCCCATGCCCTGCGTGCGCAGGCGATTCTGCGCTACGCCCTGAAGCACCAGTGCGCTGGCCACGCTTTCGGCACGCTGCTGCGACAGACGCATATTCAGCGCGCGTGAACCGGTGCTGTCGGTATAGCCGACAACGTTAACGGCGGTTTTTGGATACTCTTTCAGCACCATAGCCACGCCGCTCAGGGTGTTGGCGCCGGCCGTTTTCAGCGTTGCGCTGCTGGAGTCAAAGGTGACATTGTTTGGCATATTCAGAACAATGTTGTCGCCCTGACGGGTTACGCTGACGCCCGTACCGCGCATTTTGTCGCGCAGTTTCGCTTCCTGAACATCCATGTAATACCCCACGCCGCCGCCCAGCGCCGCACCGGATGCCGCGCCAATCAGCGCGCCCTTTTTACGATCTTTTTTAGAGGAGGAGAGCACGCCTACTCCGGCACCGACCACGGCACCCAGACCCGCACCAATTCCGGACTTACCCGCCTGCGATTCGCCGGTATAAGGATTGGTAGTACAACCCGACAGCGCAAGGCTGCCGCTTACAAACAAGGCCAGCGTCAGAGCACGTTTTTTCATCATCAGTCCCTCAATATACTTATGGGTAACACTCCCGGAAGGCCACTATTATGCCGTTCAAAGATGGGGAAATTCGTGAGGCCGAATCTGAAAATGTAAATTTTTGCGTTAAAGATTATCGGGATGGCGGAAACAGGTGGTTTGATGATCGTTAATCAGCCCGCAGGCCTGCATAAATGCGTGGCATATTGTCGGACCGATAAATTTGAAGCCGCGCTGCTTCAGAGCCTTAGAGAGCGCCATCGCCGGTTCGGAAGTGACCGGTGCCTGCCGGTAATCGGCATAATGGTGCAAAATGGGGCGATCGTTCACAAATGACCAGATAAAGCGGGAAAAATCGTCGCCTGCTGCTTCCAGCGCCAGCAGGGCGCGTGCGTTCTGCACAATCGCTTCCAGCTTGCCGCGATGGCGGATCACTCCGCTCTCCTGCATCAGACGGCTGATATCCGCTTCGTCCATTCGCGCGACGGTGGCCGGATCGAAATCATGAAACGCCCGGCGGTAATTTTCGCGCTTTTTCAGCACGGTGATCCAGGAGAGACCCGCCTGCTGCCCTTCAAGGCAGAGCATCTCAAACAGGGCGCGCCTTTCTCTTTGCGCAACCCCCCATTCACGGTCGTGATAACGCACGTAAAGCGGATCTGCGGTTACCCAGCCACATCGCTGCATGCTCTGCTCCCTGTTTCTGCTACGAACGTTCAGCGGCAAGGCTGAAAACCGGCGCCAAATGAGAAGCGCGATAAGTCGGGTGAAATATACTAAGCACGCTAATTATTTTATCATTTGGTTACATTATAATGCGTGAACATATTACTCTTATTAGCCGCGAGATGGCGGCCTTTCTCATCAGTGGATTGCTTCTGGTTTTCTGTATGGCGATGGTATATATCGACGTCGCCTGGATGCACAACGCATTACACGAAACGTCGTTTACTGAAATCACGCAGGCCGTGATGCTGACTCTGCTTGCTGCGCTGTTCTTCCGCGCCGCGTCGCAGCGACCTGAGCAGCGCAGCGCGCTGATTCTGGTGGGTGGATTCTACAGTTGCATGCTGATACGCGAACTCGATTATCTGTTTGATCTTATCCGGCACGGTGCCTGGCTCTGGTTTGCGCTCGCGACCACCGCCGCGTCACTGGCGCTGGCGCTGCGTACCCCGGCGCAGATCCTGCCTGGTCTCGCTGCGCTGCTGCAGCACCGCAGCTGGCAGATGATGGCCGCAGGCTTACTGGCCATACTGGTGTTTTCCCGGCTATTCGGTATGCATCAGCTCTGGCAGCAGCTGATGATGGAGGGGTATAACCGGGTCGTGAAGAATATGGCCGAAGAGGGCTGCGAACTCTTTGGTTACACTCTCTGCCTTATCGCATCGCTGCGTTATCTGTCGCAGACACATACGGCGCAGGCGTCTCTGCCCCGCGATAGCGTCTCGCCTGTGCTGAGCCGCGCTGCACGCTGATTCCTGCCTTTTATGACGATCCCCGGTGCTAAAACAGGTACACTGTCTCTCTGGCGCCGGGTTATCTGGCGCCCCGAAATGCTCAACGTCAGGTCTCTTCATGTCCGTAAAAATCTTATCTTCAACGCTGGCCGGGCTGGACAGCTTCTGCCGCGATCCGCTTGCCGCACTGCACCAGGCCGATAACGGTACGCTGGCCGTGCTGCAGGATAACGTGCCCGCTTTTTATGCGCTGACGCCGCAGCGCCTGGCAGCGCTGCTGGCGCTGGAGGCGGCAGTCCGGCAGCCCAGCGATGTCGCGCTGGATGACACTCTGTTTCAGCCGGATAGCGCCGCGCTGGCTATCCCGGCGGGTAAGTTTGCCATGTATCAGGGCTGGCAGCCCGACAGCGACTTTCAGCGTCAGGCCGCCATATGGGGCGTGGCGCTCAGCGAGCCGGTGACGCCCGCTGAGCTGGCTACCTTTGTAGCTTACTGGCAGGCAGAAGGGCGGCCGTTTCATCATGTGCAGTGGCAGCAGAAGCTGGCGCGCAGCGTGCAGATGCATCGTGCCGGCAATGGGGGCCAGCCAAAGCGCGATATTACGCGTATCGACAATACTGATTACGATATTCCCGATGGTTTCCGAGGTGAGTAATGAAAACGCCAACCGATCTTTTCAATCGCCTGAAAAAAATCATGCCGAAAGAGGTGCAGCCAAAATTCAAAAATGGCGCTGAGCTGCTGGCGTGGAATCAGGAGCAGGGCCGTCTGCGCTCAGAAGCGATAGTACGTGAGAACCGCGCCATGAAGATGCAGCGCATTATGGGCCGCTCCGGTATTCGCGAACTGCATATGAACTGCTCTTTTGACAACTATCGCGTAGAGAATGACGGGCAGCGCAAAGCGCTGGCGCTGGCGCGCGAGTACGCGGCCGGATTTGAGAACAGTATTGCCAGCTTTGTGTTTACCGGCCGTCCCGGCACCGGAAAGAATCATCTGGCGGCGGCGATCGGGAATGATCTGATCATTCGCGGCAGGAGCGTCCTGATTGTGACGGTGGCCGATTTGATGTCCAGCATGAAGGGTACGTTCAGCGGCGGCAGCGATATCACGGAAGAGCGGCTGCTGCAGGATCTTACGAAGGTTGATCTGCTGGTGATCGATGAGATCGGCATGCAGAGTGAATCGCGCTACGAAAAAGTGATTATTAATCAGATTGTCGATCGGCGCTCCTCTTCAAAACGCCCTACCGGCATGCTCTCTAATCTTGACCCGGCAGGAATGAACAGCCTGCTGGGCGAGCGCGTAATGGACCGGATGCGGCTGGGAAACAGCCTGTGGGTACGCTTCGACTGGGAGAGCTACCGCAGCCGCGTGCGCGGTGATGAATATTGATAGCTGAAACGGGTAAACTGCGCGGCCGCCTGCGCGCCCGGGTGATGCCGGGCTGCTAAACTGAACCGTATCTCATCCTCAGGTGAAGGCGCCATGAAAGCAGCCGGTAAAGGACCAGCGGTACTTCGACTGAATAATCTGAAGCGGGTCATGGCGCAGCTGCGCTCCGCCCGCATCACCTCCCGTCAGGACATCGCCCGGGCGCTGGATCTGAGCAAAAACACGGTTTCACTGATTATCGACGACCTGCTGGCGCAGGGGCTGGTGCGCGAGCTGGGGCCGGTCAGCGTGACGGCGGCAGGACGGCCCAAAATTGAGATCGCCCTGCGGCCGGAAAAACTGAAAAGCGCTGGCATCATGGTAGCGCGACAGACGATCCACTGGCAGGTACGCGACTACTTCTCACAGGTTATTGCGGAACAGACGTGGCGCACCGAAACGGCCGCCCCGGAGCGGCTGCTGCAGGAACTGGCTGAAGTGTGTCAGACATTATGCGCCGCGCATCCGGAGCTGACAGGGATTGCGATTGGTCTGCCGGGCATTATCGATTCACAGCGCGGCTTTGTGCACTTCTCTGCGCCGCTTGGCTGGGAGAACGTGGCGGTGCTGGCACCGCTGCAACGCTGCGTCAGCCTGCCGCTGCTGGTGCTCAACAACGTCAAGGCAGCCGCGCTGCTCTCTGTACAGCAGCTGCAGCTCAGTAAGGCGCAGAGCCATTTTTATCTGCGTATTGCGGAGGGCGTGGGCGGCGCGCTGATCGATCGCGGCGCGCTGTATACCGGCAGCAGCTGGACCGCCGGTGAAATCGGCCATCTGCGGATGCAGCGCGAGGGGCAGCTTTGCAGCTGCGGCCGCCGGGGGTGCCTGGAGACGCTGATCGGTCAGCCCGCCATTCAGCAGCAGCTGAGCAAACGCAAGCCGGGCCTGCGCTGGCAGCAGGGTGAGAGTGAACCTTCACTGTTTAATCCGCTGATGAGCGAAGCGGGCGAGCATCTTGGTTTTGCGCTGAGTCAGGTCATGCAGCTGGTTAACCCGGCCTGTATCATTATTGACGCGCCGTGGAACAGCTCAGCTGTTTTCAGGGAGGCGGTACAGCAGACGATGCAGGCCAGTACGCTGGCGTTCACCCACGCGCATACGACGCTCCATTTTCTGGCGCAGCGCCTTGAGCCGGCCCAGGGTCTGGCTCTGGCGGTTATTGCGCAGTATGAGCAGGCAGATTATTAACGCCGTGCACCCTTCTTTTTACCTCATCGCAGGTCAGGCCACCCGCAGGTGGCCTGCTGGCTGATTCAGTCGCGGGCAGCAGCCGGTGGTACGATGGAAGGCGGTGTATGATGCGCCCGTTTCAGGAAGCGGCTCTCCAGCAGGGTCCATGAGGTCCACGCCAGCGCCAGAGTGATGACGATAGTCAGCAGCAGGCCAGCAAAGGCGTTGGCGCTGAACACGCCGAAGTGCTGCAGTACCTGAATAATCGGCCAGTGATAAAGGTACATGCCATAAGAAAGATCGCCAAACTGGCTGATTTTTATCTCACGACACAGGCTGGTACAGCAGAAAATCACCACTGAAGAGAACGCGACCGGCTCAATAAGAAACGCATACTCGCTGCGTTTGCATAGCAGCCATGCCGCCATCGACACCAGCGTAATCAGCTTCAGCCGATCAAAAGCGGGCTTGTGTATCGCCAGCAGGCTGCCAAAGAAAAAGTACGAGGAGAGGGCGACAAACTGCTTCGCCAGCGTATCGGCTTTGGGGCCGCTATAGACAGAGGTGAAATAGAAGAACCAGGCGCAGGAGATGATGAAAATGGCGCCCCAGACTTTCAGCGGATTACGCTTCATTAGCGGAACGATAAACGGTAACAGCACATAGAGCGTCAGTTCCGCTTTGATCGTCCAGAGTGAGCCATCCATCGGCTGGTTTGGATTATCGGTAAACACACCCGGCAGTGAAGCCTGAATAAAATTCAGAAAGGTAAAGTTTGCCACCAGATACTTAATAGTTTCACGATGTTTCAGAAAATCCATTAGCGGCAATGTCGTCAGACACAGGCCAATGGTAAAACACATCAAAATCACAAATATATAAGCGGGCAGGATGCGCTGGGCGCGCTTAATAAAATAAGAGTTCAGCGAGCGGCTTCTTAAGTAACTTTTTGCAATAAGAAATCCGCTTATTGCAAAAAATCCTTTCACAGCAAAATCGCTATTCAGATAATGTGCAAGGAAACGAATATCGGCATTTCTGGTGACTTCAGCTGAGTGTACCAGCAAAACGATAAAGGCAAGCGAAAGCCTGACAATATCAAAATTATTTTTTTCGTTCATATCAGCATTCTTTTTAATGGGATAACAACGCGCTGTAATAATAATTAAAGCGCCTGTATCGGATGGTGTTCTGATTAAAAGCGTTAAGCTCTGCCGCGGCAGAGGTAAACTATTAGAGTTTTAAACGATAGAAAAATCAAGCGATGTATAAGCGCGGCGTAATATTCAGAATTTCCCTGGTATGGTGGAAAAAAGAGGTTATAAATAAAAAACGCTAACCAGTTGGTTAGCGTTTTTAACGATTAACGGAACAGCTGGAAGCTGCGCGACACCTCGTAGCCGACGATCGATTGCTTACTGGCCATGGTGTTATAGTAGAGATAGTAGAGCACCATCAGCACGGTTATCGCTACGGCGATGACCTTTCTCAGCTTTTTGGTTTCCCAGATACAGAGTGAAATCAGCACCGGTTCAACCTGCAGCAGGTAGTTTGCCAGGCGGCCGCCAGAGGCGTAGTCCTGCAGCGCCATACGCAGGCCACTGCCGATGGCAAACGTAATCGCCAGAATATAGTAAGTGTTAAATTTTGCCGGGTCGGCGTTTCTGATTTTATCACTCAGCAGCATGTAGCTGAAGATAAAGACAAAGCCAATGTTCTTCAGGTTAGAGAGCGTAAGAATACCCTGCTCCTGGCGCGACTCTGCATCGGCATAGCCCATGGCCCTGTCGCCCAGTGAACCCAGATGGCTGGAGAGCGCGGAGATCAGTGCCGAGCTTCCCATAAAGGCCAGCGGCAGGCTGATAACGACGATCGCAATCGGCACATATTTGTTTTTGCGGATAATCATCGCCATCGGAATAAGCAGCGCGACAACGGCCGTTGCGTGGCAGAAAAACGACAGCAGAAATGTGGTCACCATACCCGATTTACTGCGACGCGACATATGCCAGACAAAGCCGAGCAGAAACGCCGAGCAGAGACCAAAGCGGATCTGGTTCATATCTTTGTTGATAAACAGGTGCGCCGAGTAGATGGCCAGCGCGACCAGCGGCAGCGGCGTCAGCTTGCGGAAGTAGTGCGCGTTAACGCATACCGCGATGAAGGCGATAACAAAGATAAAGATGTCAGCATTGGCCGTAAAAATGCGCGTTGCACCGGCAATCGCATAAATAGCAGGCTCATAGCGAAACTCGACCACGGCGCGCCAGAAGCCCTCGATAATAATTTTATCGAGAAACTGTGCATAGAAGTCGCGATACTGGAAGTCATCAAGGCCGGTTCCCAGGCCACGGATGCCGCCAAAAGTAAAAAGTACTACAACAGCAATAAAATAAAGCCACGTCCTGATATGTGCTGTGTTTTCATTTTTACTTAACATGATTTCGACAATTGCGACAAAAGTCATGCTAAGACTTATGATCCAGTAAATTCCCATGGTCACAGATTCTTATAGTTTAAAATGCACTTATAACATAGGGCTATGTTTTGGTAAACATGAGAAAAGTCTAATTTTTCCTGGCCCGGTATTTTATCAGATTACTGCCGGGATTATTATTCATCCGCTTTCTGCTATTTTCAAATTCTGCTGCTGATATTTTTCCTTTTCAGAGAGTTGCCGATCCGCAGAGGTAAAGAAAAGGCCGAGGCTAAAGTGCGTTTGTAACTGTTTTTATTAATAATATGGAGCCAGAAGAATGATCCTTTTTCGCCTGATAAGCGCGTTTTTACTGCTTTATCTTCCGCTGGCCTTTGCCTCTAAGGAAATTCCTATCTGGCCGGGCGAAAAAATAACACAGAATAAATTTATTAATTTCAGTAAAAATCCTGCTGATAATAATCGTGCCGTTACGCAGGTTAATTCGCCGGAAATGATTTATGTAGCGCCTGCGGGAAAAAATAATCACACAGCCGTGCTTATCATTCCCGGTGGGGGATTTTCTTATATTATGAAAGATCTTGAGGGGCTTAATATCGCCACGCTGTTAAGTCGTCAGGGTTATACGTCCTTCGTTCTTCTTTATCGTATGCCGCATGACGGCACCACACAGAATCGCCAGGCGGCCTTTGCGGATGCGCAGCGGGCACTTCGGCTTATCCGGACTAATGCCCCGCAATACCATATTGCTGCCGATCGTATTGGCGTGATGGGTTTTTCTGCAGGGGCTTATCTGGCCGCGAATCTCAGTAACGATCCAGAGGCTGATAACTATCCGGCACAGGATGCGCAGGACAGCGTCTCAGCCCGTCCCGACTTCACTGCCCTTATCTATCCGGTACTGTCGCTTAAGGATGGCGTAACACATCCGGGCACGCGCGCCGCCATGTACGGCAAAAACATCAGCCCGCAGACCCTTCTGCAGCAGTCGCAGGAAGCGCGCGTCAGCGATCGTACGCCGCCGACGTTTCTCGTTCACGCGCTGAATGACGGTACGGCTTCAGCGCAGAATACGCTGCTGATGTTTGCCGCGCTGCGCGAGCATAAAGTGAAAACAGAAATGCACCTGTTCCAGCAGGGCGGGCACGGTTTCGGGACCGGACAAAAACTAAAGCTGCCGGTAAGAAACTGGCTGACGCTGTTTCATGACTGGCAGAGCACGCTGACTGACCGGTAAAAGCCAGAATGCGCGATGAACTCTGGCGAGCCGGTCAGCGCTTTCAGCTGACCAGCTGTCGCGTATCGATGCGCTTCAGCACCTTTGCCAGCAGCAGGCTGCCCAGCAGCGTGACGCCAAACACCCACGGCAAATCGAGCCAGGGGCGTGACATATCGTCATAGTGGTGAGTACGCAGATAGTGAATAAACAGCGCGTGAAAACCATATACCGGCAGCGAATAGCGAGAAATGGTCGCCAGCAGCGGCAGCGGCCGCTGGTTCAGGCTGTTTTTAAACAGAACCAGCAGGCTGATGGCCGCGATAAAGACCAGCGGCCCGCAGTAGAGATACCAGGTGTCGTTGAAGGCGCCGTTGATTTGCAGCAGCTGCTTTGTACCGAGTGCAATACCCAGCACGCAGGCGATAAAAACGCCTCCCGCCAGCCAGCCGATCCGGCGGCCGCCCGTCTCCATACAGCCGATAGCGCGTCCGAGCAGGGCGTACAACAGGTAGTAGATGCTGTCGCCACTGACATAGAGATTGACCGGCAGCCAGCGAAAGGATCCCACTGACTGGCTGACCGTATTCGGGTTTGCCACCACCGCCAGCACAACCACCAGCAGCGCCACATAGCGTTTTTGTACCGTTTTGACCTGTATCAGCGGCGAAAGCAGGTAGATACCGATAATCGCAAAGAAGAACCACAGATGATAAAACACCGGCTTCTGCAGCAGCTTCATGATGGATCGACCTTCGCTGATCGGTGTCAGCCAGGTGATATACGCCAGCGCTACCGCGCTGTAGAACAGCAGGCAAAGCACAATGCGTATCAGATGTCGCGCCTGCGCGCTGCGCTCGCCAAAAAACAGGTAGCCTGAGATCATAAAGAACAGCGGCACGCAGACGCGGGAGGCGGCGTTCATCAGGTTGGCCACATCCCAGGTTATGCCGGTGACCGCCATCGGTCCGGTGATATACCAGGTCGTGGTATGGATCACGATCACCATCAGGCAGGCGACCGCACGTAAGTTGTCGATCCAGCTAATTTTTTGCGGCATGGGATCCTCGCGTACAGATGGTGCGAGGAAGGGTAGCCGCTGTGCCGCCACTCAACAACATCTGCCGCCGTAATTCAGAGCCCTCTGTGCGGCAAAAGCGCGCGCGACCCGCACAGCCTCAGGATTTCCGGCTGCACATTGCCCGGTCAAAGGGTATACTGTCGAACTCTTTTTAATTCACCCGTATCCCGTGCGAATTCAACATGCAAAAGTTTGATACCAAGACCTTTCAGGGCCTGATCCTGACCTTGCAGGATTACTGGGCGCGCCAGGGCTGCACCATTGTCCAGCCGCTGGACATGGAAGTGGGCGCCGGCACCTCACACCCGATGACCTGCCTGCGCGCTATTGGCCCGGAGCCGATGGCCAGCGCCTACGTGCAGCCTTCACGTCGTCCGACCGACGGACGCTATGGTGAAAACCCCAATCGTCTGCAGCACTACTATCAGTTCCAGGTGGTGATCAAGCCTAACCCGGACAATCTTCAGGAGCTCTACCTCGGCTCGCTGAAAGAGCTGGGTATCGATCCCACTATCCACGATATTCGTTTCGTAGAAGATAACTGGGAAAACCCGACGCTGGGCGCCTGGGGCCTCGGCTGGGAAGTGTGGCTCAACGGTATGGAAGTGACGCAGTTCACCTACTTCCAGCAGGTTGGCGGCCTTGAGTGCAAGCCGGTCACGGGTGAGATCACCTATGGCCTGGAGCGTCTGGCGATGTATATCCAGGGCGTGGACAGCGTCTACGATCTGACCTGGAGCGACGGTGCATTTGGCAAAACCACCTACGGCGATGTGTTTCATCAGAACGAAGTAGAGCAGTCGACCTATAACTTCGAATATGCCGACGTCGGTTTCCTGTTCAGCTGTTTTGAGCAGTATGAGAAAGAGGCGCAGCAGCTGCTGGCGCTGGAGAAGCCGCTGCCGCTGCCAGCCTATGAACGCATTCTGAAAGCGGCCCACAGCTTTAACCTGCTCGACGCGCGCAAGGCGATCTCCGTTACCGAACGCCAGCGCTATATTCTGCGTATTCGCACCCTGACGAAAGCCGTGGCGGAAGCCTACTATGCGTCACGCGAGGCGCTGGGTTTCCCGATGTGCAACCGTAATAAGTAAGAGGCAGCCATGACCGATAAAACTTTCCTGGTGGAAATTGGCACCGAAGAGTTGCCTCCGAAAGCCCTGCGCAGCCTGGCGGAAGCTTTTGCTGCACACTTTACTGCCGAGCTGGACAGCGCTGGCCTGACGCACGGCGAAGTCAGCTGGTTTGCTGCTCCGCGCCGTCTGGCGCTGAAAGTCGCAGCGCTGGCGGCGGCGCAGCCCGATCGCGAGATTGAGAAGCGCGGCCCCGCCGTCGCGGCTGCGTTTGACGCAGCGGGTAATCCGACGAAAGCAGCTGAAGGCTGGGCACGCGGCAACGGCATCACGGTCGATCAGGCTGAGCGCCTGAGCACCGATAAAGGCGAATGGCTGGTGCATCGCGCCGCGGTGAAGGGCGAGCAGGCCAGCGCGCTGCTGCCGGCAATGGTCACTACCGCACTGAGCAAGCTGCCGATTCCAAAACTGATGCGCTGGGGCGCCAGCGATGTCCAGTTCGTGCGCCCGGTGCATACCGTGACGCTGCTGCTGGGAGAGGAGCTGATCCCGGCCACTATCCTGGGCGTACAGTCAGCGCGCACCATTCGCGGCCACCGCTTTATGGGCGAGCCGGAGTTTACGCTGGAGCACGCCGATCACTATCCGCAGCAGCTGCTGGCGCGCGGTAAGGTAATGGCTGATTACGCTGAGCGTAAAGCAAAAATCAAGGCGGATGCGGAAGCGGCTGCACAGCAGCTGGGCGGCGTCGCCGATCTCAGCGACAGCCTGCTGGAAGAGGTTGCTTCGCTGGTGGAGTGGCCGGTGGTGCTGACCGCAACGTTTGAAGAGAAGTTCCTGGCAGTACCGGCGGAAGCGCTGGTCTATACCATGAAAGGCGATCAGAAATATTTTCCGGTCTACAGCCCGGAAGGAAAACTGCTGCCGAACTTCATCTTCGTTACCAACATCGAGTCAGGCGATCCGCAGCAGATCGTGGCCGGTAATGAAAAAGTTGTGCGTCCCCGTCTGGCGGATGCGGAGTTCTTCTTTAACAGCGATCGTAAAAAGCGTCTGGAAGATAATCTGCCGCGTCTGGAGACGGTGCTGTTCCAGAAAGAGCTGGGCACGCTGCGTGATAAGACCGACCGCATTCAGGCGCTGGCAGGCTGGATCGCCGCGCAGATTGGTGCAGATGTCAATCACGCGACCCGCGCCGGCCTGCTCTCCAAGTGCGACCTGATGACCAACATGGTGTTTGAATTTACCGACACCCAGGGCGTCATGGGTATGCACTACGCCCGTCATGACGGGGAAGCGGAAGATGTGGCGGTAGCGCTCAATGAGCAGTATCAGCCGCGCTTTGCTGGCGATGCGCTGCCTTCTAACCCGGTGGCCTGTGCCGTCGCGATTGCAGATAAAATGGATACGCTGGCGGGCATTTTTGGTATCGGTCAGCATCCGAAAGGCGACAAAGATCCCTTTGCACTGCGCCGCGCCGCGCTGGGCGTACTGCGTATTATCGTCGAGAAGAATCTGCCGCTCGATCTGCAGAGTCTGACCGAAGAGGCCGTGCGCCTCTACGGCAGCAAGCTGAGCAACGCGAAAGTGGTTGATGAGGTGATCGACTTCATGCTGGGTCGCTTCCGTACCTGGTATCAGGAAGAGGGTCACAGCGTTGATACCATTCAGGCGGTACTGGCGCGTCGTCCTACCCGTCCGGCAGATTTCGATGCGCGCATGAAAGCGGTATCGCATTTCCGCACGCTGGAGGCAGCCTCAGCGCTGGCAGCGGCCAACAAGCGCGTGTCGAACATTCTGGCAAAAGCCAGCGATCCGCTGAACGACAGCGTGCAGGCATCGCTGCTGAAAGAGAACGCGGAGATCCAGCTGGCGACTTTCGTCACCGCGCTGAGCGACAAGCTGCAGCCCTGGTTTACTGAAGGCCGCTATCAGGATGCGCTGGTGGAGCTGGCACAGCTGCGTGAAGCGGTAGATAACTTCTTCGACAACGTTATGGTTAACGCAGAAGATGATGCCGTGCGCGTGAATCGTCTGACGCTGCTGGCACAGCTGCGTCAGCTGTTCCTGCAGGTGGCAGATATTTCCCTGCTGCAGTAAACGGCAGCAGGATGCGGTAGCGAAAGGGACGAGCAATCGTCCCTTTTTATTGCCGTCTAACCTGCCGGCGGCACGGTACGCGCGAAGCTCTCGCGCTGAAACAGGGTTTCCGCCAGTTTGACCAGCGCCGGGCGGTTTACACACCAGTTCGGCAGCACGCGACGGAAATTCAGATAGCCAATCATGCAGCCGGTCGCGATATCCGCCAGATTCAGTGTGCCGGTGTTGATCAACTCCGCTTTCGCCGCGGCCGCCTCCAGCGCATCCAGACCGCGCTGGATTTTTTCACGGTTGCGCAGCAGCACCTCTTCAGACTGCTGCGCGCCAGGCCGCATCTGTTCCCGCACAATGGTCACCGCCGCGTCGTTAATACCATCAGCCAGCTTTGCCAGCTGGCGTACCTGCAGCGCGCGCAGCGCATCATCAGGCAGCAGGGCGGGTGCTTCATCACGCAGCTCAATAACCTGAGCAATGACAGAAGAGTCGTACCAGGTTAATCCGCGCTCGTCGATCAGAGCCGGTACTTTTCCCAGCGGATTATAGTGGGGCACCTGGCTATCTTCCGCCCAGGGTGTATGGTTTATAAACTCAAACACGATGCCCTTTTCCAGCAGAATAACTGAAATTTTGCGCACGAACGGGCTGGTATAACTGCCTATCAGTTTCATCAAAGCCTCCGTATAAAACGCGGTACGTAGCGGTAACGCCCGGGCCAGCTATTCGCCGGGAAACATAAATGGATTCAGGCTACTGCGGGCAAACCCTTCCTGCTCCATGCGCGCATCCAGCACCAGCGACGCCAGGTCGTCGGCAACAGGCTCTACCGCCGGATCCCGCTCCTGGCAGAGCAGTTTCATATAGGTGCCGCAGTCGCCGCAGCTCTCTGCATGAACGGCAGCCTGGTGATTATCGAGCGACCAGAGGTGCAGATCGCGCGTCTGCTCACAGTTGCAGCATCGGTCACTGGCGACGTGCCACTCACTTTCGCACAGGTTGCAGTGCAGATAGCGTAATCCCTCCTGCGCCACATCCATATGCACCAGGCCGGTAACCGGAACGCTGCCGCAGACCGGGCAGAACTGCCGGTGATCGCCCTGTTCCGTCCGCACCTTGCCGGGTATCATAGCGGCCATCTGCGCCCAGTACAGCGACAGTGCAGCCCAGACAAAAGGCGACTTATCGCTGCTGACCCGGCTAAATTCCCCGGCCAGCAGCGCGCTGGCAAGCGTCTCCAGCTCGCTGGCGGACGATTTTTCCAGGTTCTCCAGCACCGCCAGCGCCTGGCCACTCATCTCCGGTTTGAGTTCTGCAATCAGTGAATGCAGCAGCTGCTGCCAGTGACGATCGCGCGGATAGTGGCGAATATCAAGCGGCGGCTCATTGCGCTGCGCGCTTTCTGCAAGGCGCGGACGCAGATCGAGCCGCAGCGGATGGTCATACAGCACAATCTCCTGCGCCTGAGCGATCACTGCAGCAAAGCGCAGATAGTCACCCAGCGGATTTTTTGCCGCCAGATGGCGCAGGCGTGCAGCGCGACGGCTATAGAGATTTTTCAGCCGGGGAAACAGCAGCGGCGGGATCTGTTCCGCGGTCTGCGGTTCGCGTGTTTCCGGCTGATTCTGCGGAATAATGCGAATACTCATCAGGGAACACCTCTATTTTCTGGCGATAACGCTGCCAACAATGAAAGCAGCACGACTACGCTGATGATAGCAGCCTGACGCTCAGGCGGCTGGCTGACGGACGATTAACTGCCGGTGACGGCAGCCGGAGGGAGGGACGATTCTGTGACCGCCGCAGGCCGCGCAGCCAGAGTGCCAGCACATAAGTTGAAGAAAAATTTTTGGCCGACGTTCATGCTCAGCATCTGAACCGGCAGCCGGTATAGCGTCCAGGCCGTGAGGCCCGCCGCTTTTGATGAGTGCAATAAGAGACAGATAACGTGACAGCAAAACAGCAGGCAGGTGAGCAACCTGTGAAAACGATCGCTGGCGTAAGCCAGGCTGAAGTGTGGCAGCGCCGGACACCGGAAACGGCCGAAACTGACTGGCTGGCACAGGAGGTGCCGGTAGCGCTGGTCTATAACGGCATCTCGCATGTGGTCATGATGGCGACGCCTGACAACCTCGAGGCGTTTGCGCTGGGTTTCTCGCTTTCAGAAGGGATTATTGAACAACCGGCTGAGATCTATGGCATCGATGTGGTGCCGGGCTGCAACGGCATTGAAGTACAGATTGAGCTCGCCAGCCGCCGGTTTATGGCGTTAAAAGCGCAGCGCCGGGCGATGGCGGGGCGAACCGGCTGCGGCGTTTGCGGCGTTGAGCAGCTGGATCAGATTGGTAAGCCGCTGCAGCCGCTGCCTTTTACCCAGACGTTTGACCTGGCTCAGCTGGACAGCGGGCTGGCGCGGCTGCGTGACTATCAGCCGGTGGGCAATCTTACCGGCTGTACGCACGCGGCGGCATGGCTCTCACCCGAGGGATTGCTGCCGGGCGGCTGTGAAGATGTCGGGCGGCACGTTGCGCTGGATAAGCTGCTGGGGCTGCGCAGTAAGCAGGGATGGCAGCAGGGCGCAGTACTGGTTTCCAGCCGCGCCAGCTATGAGATGGTGCAGAAGTCCGCCATGTGCGGCGTGGAGATCCTGTTTGCGGTCTCGGCCGCCACCCAGCTGGCAGTAGAGGTTGCGCAGCGCAGTAATCTGACGCTGGTAGGCTTCAGTAAGCCAGGGCGGGCAACGATCTATACCCACCCGCAGCGGCTGCGCTAGCCGGTTCAGGCCGCTGAACCGCAAATCCTTATCATTTCTACGGCATTGATAACCCTTTTATGGATCATGATTTTAACTATAATGATCCCACTGCTTACGCGGCACACTGGTAAGGTGATGCTGCAAAACATTAAATGGAGAGGAAGAACATGAGTTATTCACTGCCATCCCTGCCGTACGCCTACGACGCACTGGAACCGCACTTCGACAAGCAGACGATGGAAATCCATCACACCAAACACCACCAGACCTACGTAAACAACGCTAACGCAGCGCTGGAAGGTACCGAATTCGCCGATCTGCCGGTTGATGAGCTGATTACCAAACTGGATCAGCTGCCAGCAGACAAAAAAGGCCCGCTGCGTAACAACGCTGGCGGCCACGCTAACCATAGCCTGTTCTGGAAAGGCCTGAAAACCGGCACCACGCTGCAGGGCGACCTGAAAGCGGCTATCGAAAAAGATTTCGGTAGCGTTGAGAAATTCCAGGAAGAGTTTGAAAAAGCAGCAGCTACCCGTTTTGGCTCTGGCTGGGCGTGGCTGGTGAAAAAAGGCGACAAACTGGCTGTGGTTTCAACCGCTAACCAGGATAACCCGCTGATGGGTGACGCGATCGCCGGTGCGTCTGGCTTCCCAATCATTGGTCTGGATGTGTGGGAGCACGCTTACTATCTGAAGTATCAGAACAAGCGCCCTGACTACATCAAAGCGTTCTGGAACGTAGTGAACTGGGACGAAGCAGCAGCGCGTTTTGCTTCAGCAAAATAATCAGCGCTTATTTCTGCGTAAAAAACCGGTGCGATGTCGCCGGTTTTTTTTATCTGCGTCACGGCAATCTAAACCCCAGCTAAACAGCAAACCGTTTAGTGCCGGCGGGGTGGGGTCATTAACGAATCGTTGAAGCGGCTGTGCTTAACATTGCAGCAGGTTTTTTCGAGACGTTAAGCTCCTTATGACAACAATTACCCACACTGAATCGGGCGATCTCTCTTCTTCAGCGCTGTTTTTTCCGCTGATCAGCGGCAAACTTCGACCTGATAATCTCTGGCACAGCGGCCGCTTTCGTACCAAGTTTGCGTTGCGAACGGCGCTCTATCCGTTTACCACGCTGACCTATCTGCAGCAGCTGGCGCAGCTGCCCTTTTTGCCACAGCTGATGGCCAGCCAGGGTCTGCTGCCCGCTAAACCGCATCGTCCCTATCTCTGTTCGCGGTTTAGCGTGGCGCAGCGCGCACGCGCTATCGTGCAGCACTACCAGCATGTTGCACAGCTTGATAATCCCGCCCTGCGTCAACTAATGCTGAATCCGGCCGGGACGCCTGTTGCACAGCTCAGCGGCAAAAATGAAGAGCAGTTTACGATTGCCTGCAGCTCCGGCTATTACGATCGCGAAGGTGAGCTGACGCTGACGTTGCACTATCAAAGTATGCTGCTGGCCTCCCTCTCATTCTCGCTGATTGGCGGGCCGCAGCGGTGTACGCTGTTTATTGGCGGACTGCAGGGGCCGCGCAAGCATATTCCGTCGGAGGCGATCCGCGAAGCGACCAAAGCTGCGCACGGTCTGTTTCCCAAGCGCGTGCTGATGGAAGCACTGTTTCTGCTGGCGGAGGCGTGTGGAGCAGAAGCGATAGCCGCCGTCGGCGACACCACGCATGTGTTTCGCAGCCTGCGCTATCGACACAGTAAAGGGGATAAGTTTTTTGCCAGCTACAGTGAGTTCTGGCTGTCGCTGGGCGGCGAGGAGCGGGCCGACGGCTGCTTTACGCTGCCGCTGCAGATGGAGCGCAAAGCGCTGGAGGAGATAGCCAGTAAAAAGCGCGCCGAATATCGCCGGCGCTACACGCTGCTCGACAGCCTGAAAGAGCAGGTTCAGCAGGCCGCCGGCTGCGCTCACCGCGCAGACCGTGCAGCCTGAACAGCCTCAGAACGGCTGTTTTGCGTAGCCGGTCATGACTTTCAGACCCATTTCTCGTCCCAGCGCGGTCATCGGATGCACCACAACCAGGCCGCGCACGCTTTTCTTCAGCGCACCCATGTTGGCCTGCTCTTTTTTCGTGATTTCACGGCTGAACGGCAGCTGCTGCAGCTGCTGCGCCTCTTTGCTCAGCTTTTCATCACGTACGCCGCGCAGACGTTCAATCTCCTGCACCAGCGTCTCTTTCTCTTTCAGCAGCGCACCCAGCTTTTCAGCGTCACCCGCTTCCAGCAGCTGGGGTTCTTTGCGGTTCAGTGCGTCCAGCTGATCGCTGAGGCGTTTGATCTCGGCTTTGACTTGTTCTTTCATTGGAAAAACTCATTAAGGAAAACAGGGAAAGGATACATTAATTTAGGCCGGGCGGGCAGTACGACTGTTCGATGTACCGCTGCCTGAGGTCAGACAGCGGGCTTTTTGAATGCCTGTTTGTGCGAAATACGGGAAATAAGTTCGGTCAAAGAGAGCACCATGGTGGATCGCACCATCTGCAGATAACGCTGCTGCTGCATAATGCGCAGCGCCTCATCATCGCGGGTGAAGTCGGGCTGTGGCGGCCAGGCGACCACGCAGTGCAGCTCACTGAACGGACCCAGCACCTCGTCATCAGTAAAGCGATAGTCGCTGGCGTCGTGGTTCAGCTCTTCGCGCAGCGTCAGCAGCAGTTCGCAATCCTCATACTCCTGCCGCGTAATCACGCCCAGTCCGTAAACAAGCTTAAGACGTACCGACAGCTCGCCCAGCGGCCCGTCTCCCAGCAGCAGCGGTTCGACGGCGTACCTTACCGCATAATCATCTTTGCGAAAGACCTGCAGCACCAGCAGATTAACCGCTTCTGCCAGCAGTTCAACCGCAGCAATCAGAAAGCTTCTCACCGAACGACCGGCGTTCAGGCGCTCAAGCACCTGGTTTTCAAAAGCCTGCTTCTCTTCCATCATTGCCTGCATCGTTCAGCTACCGTCTGCGGGCGCAACCCTGTTGCGCCCGGTTTGCTCACCCGGGGGCGCGCATTATGCCATAGCGCTGTAAGCGCTCACCACAGCCTCTACTGCCTGACTCTCCGGCTCCAGGCCGGAAATTTTTACCAGCGTCTCTGCAACGCCCTGTTCCGCGATCAGCGTGGCCAGCTCCTGCGCCTGCGGATCGGCATCGCTGCGGTAGTGCATCGCGGCTGCGATCCCCTGCACCAGATTATCTTGCGGTAGCTGGTACTCCAGCGTGCCGAGCAGCGGTTTAATCAGGCGATCGCCTGCGCTCAGCTTGCGCAGCGGCTGGCGGCCTACGCGCTCGACGTCATCTTTCAGGTAAGGGTTCTCAAAGCGGGTAAGGATTTTGCTGATGTAAGCCGCATGTTTCTCTGCATCAAAATCGTAGCGCCTGATCAGAACGGCGCCGCTCTCCTGCATGGCCCCCTCAACCACGGCGCGAATGCGGCTATCCAGGATCGCATCGCGAATGGTTACATGACCCGCCAGTTTGCCCAGATAAGCGGTAATAGCGTGGCCGGTATTAAGGGTAAAGAGCTTGCGTTCAACAAACGCCATCAGATTGTCGGTCAGTTCCATGCCAGGGATCGCCGGCAGCGCCCCTTTAAACTGCGTTTTATCAACAATCCATTCGCTGAAGGTCTCAACGGTCACTTCCAGCGGATCGCTGCTGCCCGCTTCAGAAGGCGGGACAATACGATCCACGGCGGAATCGACAAAGCCGACGTGCGCTTCTGCCCAGGCGTGATGCTGCGCCGGCAGCGCCTTCAGCACATGCTGCTTCAGCTGACTGGTGCCGCGCACCATATTTTCGCAGGCGATGATGTTAAGCGGTGCGGTATTACCCCGATCGTGGCGGGCGATCAGACCCTGCGCCACGCTGCCGGCAATACGTTCAAGGATCTGCGGTCCGACGGCAGTCGTGACCAGATCGACTTCAGCGATCAGCGCAATGATGTCATCGCTGGTGCTGTTAACGGCGCTGACGCCGGTGACCGTCTCTGTTTTTGCCTGTTCGCCAACAACATGAACCGGATAGGTGTGACGGGCGTTAAGGGCATCCAGCACAACCTGATTGACGTCAGCAAAGACCAGCTCGATGCCGGCATCGGCCAGCAGCTTGCCGATAAATCCGCGACCAATATTGCCTGCTCCAAAATGTAACGCTTTCATAAAATTGACCCATCTCAAATAGCGAAAGGGCGGGCATTTCCGCCCCGGACACAGGGCGGGCCTGCCCGCCCCGGGGAAAAAACTGCTGACTGATTACGCTTTGACGCTGCTGCCTGAGAGCAGATCCAGCACTTCCTGCACGCTGCGGGTCTGCGCCAGTCGTTCAATCACGCTATCATCATCCAGCGCGTTGGTCAGGCTGGTGATCACCTGAATGTGCTCATTGTTGCGGGCCGCAATCCCGATCACCAGGCGCGCCACCTCATCCGGCTCATCGCCAAACTGTACGCCTGCCGGATACTGACAGAACACCACGCCTGTTTTCAGCACGCGATCTTTTGCTTCTACCGTTCCGTGCGGAACCGCAATCGACTCACCCAGATAGGTTGGCGTCAGCTTTTCACGGGCCAGCATCGCCTCAACGTACTCTGGCTGGACATAGCCACCTTTTACCAGCTGCTCACCGGCAAAGCGGATCGCCTGCTCTTTGTTGCTGGCGCTCAGATCGAGGAATACGTTATCCGTCCCGAGCTTAAACAGGTGCGTATTCTCGTTATCAAAGCTGTCTGCCAGCGTTGACTGCACCGTTTCGCGATGCGCCACGCTGCGGTTTACCGTGACCAGTCGCTCGGTCAGGTTGGTGTAGAGCGCGCTATCAAGGAAATTATTCAGCGAGATATGCTGCGCCTGCGGTGCCTGACGCATCGCCCGTTCCGTGAGATCGCGGTGTGTGATCACCAGGTCAACGTCACCCGGCAGCGCATTAATAGCGCTGTTCGTCACCGACACATTCGTGAGGCCCGCATCCTGCACTTTTTTGCGCAGCACGCCGGCACCCATGGCGCTGGAACCCATACCGGCGTCACAGGCAACGATGATTTTACGCACGTGGCTCACGTCTACGCTGTGAGCGTCAGCTACTACCGGTGCGCCTGCCGCCGGCTGGCCTTTAGACTGCGCTTTCATGTCGCGCATACGCTGGGTCGCCGCTTCAATATCTTCGTCTTCTTTCACTTTGCTGGTTTTCAGCAGGATAGAAGAGACAACAAAAGAGACGGCAAAAGCGGCTACGATAGCGGCAACGTTAGCAAAATAGGCGCCTTTTGGCGTCATCGCCAGCACGGCCAGGATAGAACCCGGTGACGCCGGAGAGACCAGGCCGCCATTCAGCAGCGTCAGCGTAAATACGCCGGTCATACCGCCCAGGATCACCGCCAGCAGCAGGCGCGGCGCCATCAGCACATACGGGAAGTAAATCTCATGGATGCCGCCGAGGAAGTGGATAATAGCGGCACCGCCCGCTGACTGTTTGGCGCTGCCGCGACCAAAAATCATATAAGCGACCAGCACGCCCATCCCCGGGCCCGGGTTAGCTTCGATCAGGAAGAAGATCGATTTACCCGCTTCGCTCGCCTGCTGAATACCCAGCGGCGAGAAAATGCCGTGGTTGATGGCGTTGTTAAGGAACAGGATTTTCGCCGGCTCAACAAAAATAGAGGTCAGCGGCAGCAGGTTGTTCTGCACCATCAGGTTAACCCCGGCGGCGAGAATGTGCGACAGCCCCTGCACCAGCGGACCAATAGCCAGGAACGCCAGCAGCGCCAGCAGCATACCGATGATGCCGGCGGAGAAGTTATTCACCAGCATCTCGAAACCGCTTTTGATCTTGCCGTCAACGGCCCGGTCAAACGCGCGGATTGCCCAGCCGCCCAGCGGTCCGGCAAGCATCGCGCCGAGGAACATCGGCATATCGGCACCGACAATGACGCCCATTGTTGTAATGGCGCCGACCACGCCACCGCGATCGCCGCCGACCAGACGGCCGCCGGTGAAGCCAATCAGCAGCGGCAGCAGATAGGTGATCATCGGACCGACGAGTTTCGCCAGCGTTTCGTTCGGGATCCATCCGGT
This sequence comes from Pantoea sp. UBA7232, assembly GCF_002473195.1. NCBI lineage: Bacteria > Pseudomonadati > Pseudomonadota > Gammaproteobacteria > Enterobacterales > Erwiniaceae > Pantoea > Pantoea sp. UBA7232. The sequence continues at coordinate 104,234 of NZ_DKTK01000007.1, read as the reverse complement.
TGGAATAAACAGCGCGGTGATGATACCCCATGCGATAAACGCACCGATGTTAGGCATCACCATATTACTCAGAAAGCGACCAAAGCTCTGCACTCTGACCTTGACTGATGAGGACATAAACCCACCCCTTATTGAGACGCGCTGCAATAAGAGCGCGCATTTGTTTTTGTTGAGACATTACGGCGGGGGCCGTGGCATTACTGTATGCAGGCGGACTCTAGCACTTGTTCAGGAGCGTGCGTAGCGTCCGGAATTAGTGTGATCCATATCACGCAAAAGCGGGGTGAACAGGGGGGGTTAATGTGACTCTTGTCACACAAAGACAGGATAAAAAAGCAGCGACGCCGAAAAATTCAGCAAAAAAGCGGGTTTTATGTGATAAGCCTCACTCTTTGGTAGTGCGGGTTTATTGCAGAAGTGTGATTAGCGTCACAAAGAATTTCTGGTCATAATTGCGCCAGATCACAGGCGGGTAGGTAAAGCGGCAGGCCGTTATAAAGCGAAGCGCAGCGAGAACCGGGCAGTGGTAATACTGCCCGTAACCGGCGTTATTGCCAGGAACCCTGTACTGCATTTTGCGCCTGCGTCAGCGCCTGCGCATTTGCAGACAGCTCACTCATCAGCGCATTGTACCGGGTCGCCTGATCCTGCGTCGGGAACTGTACGCCACCATCATTAAAAGTGACGCGTGTTCCCTGCGATTGCAGATAGTCTCCGGTCTGTACAGCGCTCTGGCTCAGCGCCTGCAGCTTAGGCAGCAGCGGGATCAGCGTGCCTGCCGGCTGTGTAACCACTTTTGCATAGGCTGCGTCATACGACTTTTTCAGGTCGTCGGGCTGTTTAAGCGTCGCCTTGCTGCTGTCAGCCTGCATTTTCGCGCTCTGGATCTGCTGCGTCAGAACGCTGAGATTGCCGCTCACCTGGCGCAGGGTATCGCGGCGGGTCAGATAATCCTGCGGAACGCGAATCGCTGCCAGCTCATCCACGACCGGACGCATACCCTGTTCCGTGGCCTGACTCACCTGCTGAGAAAAGCCATACAGAATGGCATAGTCACTGGCGTAGTTACCGAAGGTCTGCTTCTGGTTTTCACTCAGTGCCGGCAGATGTTCACCGCTGCGCATCACGGTATTTTGCAGAAAATCGTTAAACGCCTTACGCTGATCGCCCTCTTTGTCACCGCAGGCGGTGAGTTGCAATATGACCAGCGCGCTGGCGAGCAGCATGCCGGTACGCATCCAGATGCGGGAAGTTCCTGACGCCATGTTTCAACTCCTGTCGTGACAAAATGGCAATATGTGAATCGCTGAGAATGGTCCTAAAGAATAGTGCAATGGCCTGGCGTGCACAATGACCGAAGGCGTGCAGTGTGATGCTCTCCGGTCAGCGCGCCCGTGTGGCACAGCAATAGTCAACGATGTGGCAGACCGCTGCCCTATTTCAGCCCCTGACCAGCGTAGCAGGCGAAGGAGTGCACGCAGCAGAGGCGGCATAACTCATAACCTCTCCTTTAATATGCATCAGACTGGTGCATCTCTGCTCTATTATTGAGCACAATGCGAACAAAAATGCCGCAGCGGCGGTGCGAAACGTCCGCAGGATGCGAAATGCGGATCTGGCGCTATTTTTGCTTCATTCAGGACAGAGGGCAGAGTGTGACAGACAGCAACTTTTTACCTGACAGGCACTTAAGCGTTACTGCAGGTTTTAGCCATAAGCAAGATGAAAAAATAATCAAAAAACAGACAGCAATTCCTGGATTCTGACCCATACTAAGAAACCCGGCAATTGTTGCATTGCGCTGACATGTTCGCAGTGCCCAGCAGGCTGTGTCCCGTAACGGTTTTATAACTCTAACGTCCAAACCGCTGCGGGATGCAGCCTGATAAAGCCTGGTTTCAGCATCATTTGATGCTTACCTCTCTACTTTCACGTGCTTCATAGTGAGTTTTAAGGAGTTCTCTATGGAATTAAAAGATCCAATGGTTGAATTACTCAGCAGTCTTGAGCAAATTGTTTTGACACGTGATGCTAAGCCTTCCGTATCAGATATTGCACTCAACACGGTGTCAGTTCCCGAGCCACAGCGTTTACGTGAGATGACCGGCATGCAGGTGGATGAGTTCGCCCGCGTGATGGGGGTGAGCGTCTCATCAGTAAAAAGCTGGGAAGCGCAGCGCACGCGCCCCTCCGCTACGGCACGCAAATTGATGAAGCTGCTGCAGGCGAATCCTTATCTGGGACGGCAGCTGCTTGAGTAACCAATTATCGGTTCTCCGAACCCGCCTGCACGGCGGGTTTTTTATTTCAGCGCTTCAAATTTAGCCGCCTGACGGGCGAACCAGCTTTCCGGAACGTTATAGGGGGGCTGCGACAGTTGCTGCAATCCCTGTTTGATATTCTGATGCGCCTGCTGCCAGAGCTGTTTATCGCCCTGCAGCAGTAGCTGAATCTGCACCTGCTTCTCAATCAGATAAACGCGCGCAAAATCCGGGTCAAACTGCACTATCGCGCGGGTATTATCGATAATATCTGCCAGCTTGATCGTCTGCGCTTCGGGTGAGGCGTCCGCCGTATGCCGGAAGTGTGCCAGTTTGCGCGCCGCGCGGTTTCTGGCCTGCGGCTGGGCGCTGTCAGTCAGCATCGCGACCAGGCCGGCTACGCGCTGGCCAAACTGCTGTTCAATATCCTGTAGCGTGCTGGATGTGTCTTCTACCGTATCGTGCAGCCAGGCAGCTGCCAGCATCTCTTCATCATCGGTTACGCTGCGCACCAGTTCAGCCACTGCCTGCGGGTGAACGATATAGGGCTCATCGGTGTATTTACGTCGCTGGCCTGTAGCTGCATGAAGTTCAGTAGCAAAACGACGCGCCTGCTCCTCCAGTGAATCCTGCATCTTCACTCTCCCGTGAAAAGTAGCTTGCAATTATCTAGCGCGCTATCTATATTAATTTGCATGAACAGTAATCAAGATGGCAAAAAAGTGAAGCGGCCGCCACTCCAGGTTGATCAGCATCTCTGTTTCGCGCTCTACTCGGCAAATCTGGCCATGCATAAGGTCTATCGTCAGCAGCTGGCGGCACTCAATATCACCTATCCGCAATACCTGGTGATGCTGGTGCTCTGGGTGCAGGATGATGTCACGGTGTCAGAGATTGGCGAACAGCTGTTTCTTGACTCCGCGACGCTGACGCCGCTGCTTAAGCGGCTGGAAACAGCCGGGCTGGTGCGCCGGCAGCGTTCACGCCAGGATGAACGGCAGGTCGTGGTGACGCTGACCGATGAGGGGCGCGAGCTACAGGCGCGCGCCGCTGCGATTCCGGAAGCGGTGCAGTGTGCGACGGCCTGTGACACCGGGACGATGGCAGCGCTGAAAGAGCAGCTTGATATGCTGCGCACCAATCTGAACCGCGCAGGCTGACTGCGCGGTTAAAAAAGCATTTACATCGGCGCGGATAAGTAGCGCGTTATTATATAGCGAACGGAGATAAAGTATGTCTTTAGACAAAGTGGTTTATACAGCTAAAGCAAAAGCAACCGGTGGCCGTGACGGACGTGCAACCTCTTCTGACAACGTCCTGGACGTTAAGCTGGGCGTGCCAAAAGAGATGGGCGGAGCCGGTGGCGAGGCGACTAATCCGGAGCAGCTGTTTGCGGCGGGCTATTCAGCCTGTTTCCTCGGCGCCATGAAATTTGTTGCCGGTCGCGACAAAATCGCGATGCCAAAAGAGGCATGGATTGAAGGTGAAGTTGGCATCGGCCCGATTCCGACCGGTTTTGGTATTGAAGCTACGCTGAATATCCACCTGCCGGAGATGGATGCTGCAGAAGCCCAAAAGCTGGTCGATGCTGCACACATCGTGTGCCCTTACTCTAATGCCACCCGCGGCAATATCGACGTGACGCTGAATATCATTAATTAAGCACGCACGCGGTTAACCGGGCTCCTGCGGGAGCCTTTTTTATTCACCCACTTTTAGCCCGCACAAAAAAATCTGGTCTTACCATTGGTTAAATGTTCTACTGCTGCGCTTAACACGGCATCGCAGTTATTTTCGGTTCAGATTCGTCCCGATCCTGCTCGATACGTCACGCTTTTCCATTCTCAAAGCGAACCTTGCTGTCTGAACAGAGTCACAGGAACGGTGATAAATCGACACCGGGTCGGGAACAGAAAATTTAAATGAATTATATCAAAAGTTTAACTCAGCAGAAGCTTTCTCTGCTGCTCGCACTTTATCTTGGCATCCTGCTAAACCTGCCAATTTTTTACCGCCGCTTTGACGGCTTCTTAACCAAATCAACCCCGTCCGACTGGCTTTCTGCTGTTGCTGAAGTCACGGCCGCTGTTTTACTTACCTTTTTCCTGATGCGTCTGCTCTCGCTGGGTGGAAAATGGGCTTACCGCGTGCTGGCCAGTCTGCTGGTAGTGATTTCCGTGGCCGCGGCATATTACATGACCTTCTTTAATGTCGTGATTGGCTACGGCATTGTGGCTTCGGTTATGACAACCGACATCGATCTCTCTAAAGAAGTGATCGGCCTGCATTTTATTGTCTGGATGGTGCTGGTCAGCGCGCTGCCGCTGCTGCTGATCTGGCGCAACCGGCTGCGTATGACGCTGATTGAGCAGCTAAAAACACCGGGACAGCGCCTGAAACCGGTAGCTATTATGCTGCTGAGCGTGGCGCTGGTATGGCTGCCGATCCGCTATTTTGACAAACTGCAGAAAACGCAGGAAGAGATCACGAATATCGATCTGCCCAGCTATGGCGGGGTAGTGGCACACTCTTATCTGCCTTCTAACTGGATTGCTGCTCTGGGGCTGTTTACCTGGACTAAAGTGGATGAAAAGCTGGACAGCGAAGCGCTGTTCGATCCGGCGAAAAACTTTACCTATGTGGCACCGGCAGGCATTGATGACACTTACGTCGTGTTTGTTATCGGTGAAACCACGCGCTGGGATCATATGGGGATGCTGGGCTACGATCGCGATACCACGCCAAAGCTCTCCAAAGAGAAAAACCTGGTGGCGTTCCGCGGTGAGTCCTGCGACACCGCAACCAAGCTCTCGCTGCGCTGCATGTTTGTTCGCGAAGGCGGCACCATGGATAATCCGGGCCGTACTCTGAAAGAGCAGAACGTATTTGCCGTCATGAAAGAGCTGGGTTTTACCTCTGAGCTGTTCGCCATGCAGAGCGAGGTCTGGTTCTATGACAATGCCGATGTGAATAACTTCTCTTTCCGCGAGCAGATCGGCTCTGAAAAGCGTAATCAGGGTAAAGCGGTAGACGACATGCTGCTGGTGCCGGAACTGCAGGCTTCCCTGCAGCGTTTCCCGAAAGGCAAACATCTGGTGGTGCTGCATACCAAAGGCTCACACTATCTTTACTCGCAGCGCTATCCCCGCAGCTTCGCGCGTTATCAGCCTGAGTGCATGGGCGTGGATGACACCTGCAGCAAGGCGCAGTTGATCAACGCTTATGACAACTCTGTTTTGTATGTGGACTCGATGCTCGACAGCGTACTGGATCAGCTGCGTGATAAAAAAGCGCTGGTGTTCTATGCGGCGGACCACGGCGAGTCGATCAGCGAAAATATGCACCTGCACGGCACCCCACGTGAGATGGCGCCGCCTGAGCAGTTCCGCGTGCCGATGATGGTCTGGGCGTCCGATAAATATCTGGACGATCCGGTGAACCGCAGCAACTTTGAGCGACTGCAGGCGCAGCAGCGTGTCGGTAAAACGCATCGTCACGTTGAGCTGTTTGATACCATACTGGGCTGTCTGGGCTACACCTCACCCAATGGCGGTATCAATCCGGCAAACAACTGGTGTCAGGCTCCCGCCGCTAAAGCACAGAGCAATCTCTGACCGGTATGCCCGCGCTGAGATCGCCTTCCCGGCGCGGTTGCCTGCTTTTCAGGCAATCAGGCAGCTTTAAAGGGAAAAGGGATTGACGCTGTAAAGGCGCAGCAGTAATATTCGCCCCCATCGGCGAGTAGCGCAGCTTGGTAGCGCAACTGGTTTGGGACCAGTGGGTCGGAGGTTCGAATCCTCTCTCGCCGACCATCATTTAAGAAACCTGCTTTGCAAAAAGCAGGTTTTTTTCGTCTGTCGTATTTGCACTCTCAGGGTGAAATCCGCGACCGCTCCGTAAAGACGAGGTCCGTCCCTGATCGCCCGTCACACGCCATCCATGGCGTGTGACGCTTTACTCCACGGCCCCGCATTTCACCCTTTATCCGGCTTCGGTGATGACTGAGGATTTACTGGCCTTCCCTGAACCAGACTCACATCCCGGCAGCGATCAAGCAAAGTCATCAATTTACGCGTTCCATTAATCATCACCGGGATAAACCTTATTATTCCTTAACACCGCTCTTCATCACTTGCTGCATCAAAGCACCTCTCTTAATTCGCGACACATTCTGCTTATGACCGGCTTTTGCTTTTTGCTGATTTCTTATGCCATTACGCCAGCATATTTCGCTACCCGAACGTCATAACGCACGGGGAATCGTTCAGATATTCGACGTTTATCGACAATTTTAAAATGTTTTTTAGCGGTGATAATCACTGTTATTTGACGCAAGCGCCAGATAATCCAGCGGTATCGAACGCTTTTTCACCGCCTTATATATCGGTTTCTCTCTCCAGTGCTCTTTTTTATCGTTGCTTGCACTTACTCACACTCTGTGTAAATAACCCCACGTTGTATTGACGTTCGTTGCAACTGTTGACAAATTGATGCCTCAGTAAGATGTAGAGACGGACGCATCTGGCTGGTGTATCCCGCCAGGGCAATAACAATAACCGCTCACATTCTGGTCGCTGTCAGACCTGCCCGTACCGCATAAAAAAATCAGAGGACGGGCGATGCACACAACATCACATCACAATGGAGCAAAACATGATGAACTCCCGGGCTAAATCCAGGATGCTGAAGGCCGGTCTCAGCCTGATTGCGATGACCGTCGCTGCCGGTGTTCAGGCGAAGACCCTTGTCTACTGTTCAGAAGGCTCGCCGGAAGGTTTCAACCCGCAGCTCTTTACCTCTGGCACCACCTATGACGCCAGCTCGGTCCCGATTTATAACCGTCTGGTTGAGTTTAAAACCGGCACCACTGAACTGCAGCCAGGCCTGGCTGAAAAGTGGGATGTCAGCGAAGATGGCAAAACCTACACTTTCCACCTGCGCCAGGGCGTGAAGTGGCAGAGCACGAAAGATTTCAAACCAACGCGTGAATTTAACGCCGATGACGTGGTGTTTTCATTTGAGCGCCAGCTCGATAAAAACAATAAATTCCACGGCGTCTCTGGCGGCAGCTACGAATATTTTGAAGGCATGGATATGCCGAAGCTGATCGGCAAAATTGAAAAAGTTGACGATCACACCGTGCGTTTTACCCTGACCCGTCCTGAAGCACCTTTCCTCGCTGACCTCGGTATGGACTTCGCCTCTATTCTTTCTAAAGAGTATGCGGATAACATGCTGAAAGCAGGCACGCCGGAAAAACTCGACCTGAATCCGGTCGGCACCGGCCCGTTTGTACTGCAGCAGTATCAGAAAGATTCACGCATTCTCTACAAAGCGAACCCGGACTTCTGGGGCACTAAACCAAAAATCGATCGTCTGGTCTTCTCTATTACGCCAGATGCGTCAGTGCGCTACGCCAAGCTGCAGAAGGGCGAGTGCCAGGTGATGCCTTATCCAAACCCGGCTGACATCGCCAGCATGAAGAAAGACAGCAAAATCAATCTGATGGAGCAGCCTGGCCTGAACGTGGGTTATCTCTCATTTAACACAGAGAAAAAGCCGCTGGATAACGCCAAAGTGCGTCAGGCACTGACCATGGCGGTCAACAAGCAGGCGATCATCGATGCGGTCTATCAGGGAGCAGGGCAGGCAGCGAAAAACCTGATCCCGCCAACCATGTGGGGCTATAACGACGAGATCAAAGATTACGCCTACGATCCGGAAAAAGCCAAAGCGCTGCTGAAAGAAGCAGGCATGGCGGATGGCTTCTCTATCGATCTCTGGGCAATGCCGGTGCAGCGTCCATACAACCCGAACGCGCGCCGCATGGCGGAGATGGTTCAGGCGGACTGGGCGAAAATTGGCGTAAAAGCCAAAATTGTTACCTATGAGTGGGGCGAATATCTCAAGCGCGCCAAAGCAGGTGAACACCAGACGGTGATGATGGGCTGGACCGGCGACAATGGCGATCCGGATAACTTCTTTGCCACCCTGTTCAGCTGTGCAGCGGCAAAAGATGGCTCCAACTACTCCCGCTGGTGCTACAAGCCGTTTGAAGATCTGATCCAGCCGGCCCGTGCGGAAGCCGATCACAATAAACGTATTGCGCTCTACAAGCAGGCGCAGGTTGTTATGCACGATCAGGCTCCGGCACTGATCATTGCACACTCGACCGTCTATGAGCCTGTCAGCAAGAAAGTGAGCGGCTATGTGGTTGATCCGTTAGGTAAGCATCACTTCGAAAACGTCGATATTCAGGAATAACCCTTTCGGATTATCACGGTGAGGGCCAGCCTGCTGGCCCTCGGATGCGCTCTTCGCCATCCGTGTCCCGTACTTTTTTCCGGCAAATACTTTTACTGAAGCGCTGCCTGCATCGCGTCCGGCTTTGCCGACCGCGCGTTATGAGCAATGTAGTCCCGCGACGACTTTCCGCTGCGGGAGAATGACTGAGAATCCGGCTTATGCTGCAATTCATACTCCGACGTCTGGGCCTTGTCATCCCGACGTTTATCGGTATTACCCTACTGACCTTTGCGTTTGTTCATCTGATCCCCGGCGACCCGGTGCTGATCATGGCGGGCGAACGCGGTATCTCCCCGGAGCGTCACGCACAGCTGATGGCGCAGTTTGGCCTCGACCAGCCGATGTGGAAGCAGTACATCACCTATATCAACGGGGTGCTGCACGGCGATCTCGGTATCTCTCTGAAAAGCCGCATTCCGGTGTGGGATGAGTTTGTCCCGCGCTTCCAGGCGACGCTGGAGCTGGGCATCTGTGCCATGCTGTTTGCTATCGCCGTGGGTATTCCGGTGGGCGTACTGGCCGCCGTAAAGCGCGGATCGGTTTTCGATCATACCGCCGTGGGGATCTCCCTGACCGGCTACTCCATGCCGATCTTCTGGTGGGGGATCATGCTGATTATGCTGGTATCGGTGCAGCTCAACCTGACGCCGGTCTCTGGCCGGGTCAGCGATACCATCTTCCTTGACGACAGCCATCCCCTGACCGGCTTTATGCTGATCGATACGCTCCTGTGGGGGGAAGAGGGCGACTTCAAAGATGCGGTCATGCATATGATCCTGCCGGCGATTGTGCTGGGCACCATTCCGCTGGCGGTGATTGTGCGTATGACGCGCTCCTCCATGCTGGAGGTGCTGGGCGAGGATTATATCCGCACCGCCCGCGCCAAAGGGCTGACGCGCATGCGGGTTATTGTCGTGCATGCGCTGCGTAATGCGATGCTGCCAGTGGTCACCGTTATCGGTCTGCAGGTCGGCACGCTGCTGGCCGGTGCGATTCTGACCGAGACTATCTTCTCATGGCCGGGTCTGGGCCGCTGGCTGATTGAAGCGCTGCAGCGCCGCGACTATCCGGTAGTGCAGGGCGGCGTGCTGCTGGTTGCTATCCTGATCATTCTGGTCAACCTGCTGGTTGATCTGCTGTATGGCGTGGTCAACCCGCGCATCCGACATAAGAAATAAGGGGGAGCTATGTCTGCTGTTGAACCCGCGCGCGTAACTGCCGCACCAAAGCCGATGACCCCGTTTCAGGAATTCTGGCACTATTTTAAACGTAATAAGGGCGCAGTCATCGGCCTGGTCTACATCACGCTGATGCTGCTGATTGCAATTTTTGCCGATTTTCTGGCACCGCACGGTCCGGCAGAGCAGTTCCGCGATGCGCTGCTGCATCCGCCGGTATGGCAGGAGGGCGGCAGCTGGAGTTATCTCCTCGGCACCGATGATGTGGGCCGCGATATTTTGTCACGCCTGATGTTCGGGGCGCGCCTGTCGCTGCTGGTAGGCTGCCTGGTCGTGGTACTGTCACTGATTTTTGGCGTGATTTTTGGCCTGATGGCGGGCTACCTCGGTGGCGTGGTGGATGCCACTATTATGCGTCTGGTCGATATCATGCTGGCGCTGCCCAGCCTGCTGCTGGCGCTGGTGCTGGTAGCCATCTTTGGCCCCTCCATCGTCAACGCTTCGCTGGCGCTGACGTTTGTGGCGCTGCCGCACTATATCCGCCTGACGCGCGCGGCGGTGCTGGTTGAGGTTAACCGCGATTATGTCACCGCTTCCGGCGTGGCAGGTGCGGGAACGCTGCGTCAGATGTTCGTCAATATTCTGCCAAACTGCCTGGCTCCGCTGATTGTGCAGGCATCGCTCGGTTTCTCCAACGCCATCCTCGACATGGCGGCGCTGGGCTTTCTCGGAATGGGGGCGCAGCCGCCGACGCCGGAGTGGGGCACCATGCTCTCTGACGTTCTGCAGTATGCGCAAAGTGCCTGGTGGGTAGTGACCTTCCCCGGAGTGGTCATCCTGCTGACGGTTCTGGCATTCAACCTCATGGGCGATGGTTTGCGTGATGCACTCGACCCGAAACTCAAGCAGTAAAGAGGCACCGAGATGGCGTTATTAAATGTAGAGAAGTTATCGGTGCATTTCGGCGACGAAAAAACACCGTTCCGTGCGGTTGACCGCATCAGTTATCAGGTCGAGCAGGGCCAGGTCGTAGGGATTGTCGGTGAGTCGGGCTCTGGTAAATCAGTCAGTTCGCTGGCGATTATGGGTCTGATCGATTTTCCTGGCCGCGTCATGGCTGAGAAGCTGGAGTTTAACCAGCGCGATTTGCAGAAGATCTCTGAAAAAGAGCGCCGGCAGCTGGTTGGCGCAGAAGTGGCGATGATTTTTCAGGATCCGATGACCAGCCTCAATCCCTGCTATACCGTGGGTTTCCAGATTATGGAAGCGCTCAAGGTGCACCAGGGCGGCAGTAAACGCACCCGCCGCCAGCGCGCTATCGATCTGCTGGAGCAGGTGGGTATTCCCGATCCGGCTTCGCGGCTTGATGTCTATCCGCACCAGCTGTCGGGCGGCATGAGCCAGCGCGTGATGATCGCCATGGCGATTGCCTGCAAGCCTAAGCTGCTGATTGCCGATGAGCCAACCACGGCGCTGGATGTCACCATTCAGGCGCAGATCATCGAACTGCTGCTGGCGCTGCAGAAGCAGGAGAACATGGCGCTGATCCTCATCACCCACGATCTGGCGCTGGTTGCCGAAGCGGCGCAGCACATTATTGTGATGTATGCCGGTCAGGTGGTGGAGAGCGGCAAAGCCGTGGATATCTTCAGGGCGCCGCGTCATCCCTACACGCAGGCGCTGCTGCGGGCGCTGCCGGAGTTTGCGGCAGACAAGGCGCGGCTGGCATCGCTGCCGGGCGTGGTGCCGGGCAAATATGACCGGCCCTCTGGCTGCCTGCTGAATCCGCGCTGCCCCTATGTGACCGATCGCTGCCGTACCGAAGAACCTGCGCTGCGCGACATTCCGGGCCGCCAGTCTAAATGCCACTTCCCACTGGATGATGCCGGGAGACCGACCTATGAGTCCTGATAACACGAAGCAGGATTATCTGCTGCAGGCGATTGACCTGAAAAAACACTACCCGGTGAAGAAAGGCCTGTTTGGTCAGGAGCGCCTGGTGAAAGCGCTGGATGGCGTCTCCTTCAACCTCGAACGGGGTAAAACGCTGGCGGTAGTCGGTGAGTCGGGCTGCGGAAAATCCACGCTTGGCCGTCTGCTGACCATGATCGAAACCCCGACCGAAGGCGAGCTTTACTGGCACGGACAGGATTTGCTGAAGCACGATCCGCAGGCGCAAAAACTGCGCCGGCAGAAAATTCAGATCATCTTTCAGAACCCCTATGGCTCGCTCAACCCGCGTAAAAAAATCAGCCAGATCCTTGAGGAGCCGCTGATTATCAACACCGCGCTGAGCAAAGCGGAGCGGCGCGAAAAAACGCTGGAGATGATGGCGAAAGTGGGTCTCAAGACCGAACATTACGATCGCTATCCGCACATGTTCTCCGGCGGTCAGCGTCAGCGTATTGCCATTGCGCGCGGACTGATGCTGGATCCGGATGTCCTGATCGCGGATGAGCCGGTTTCAGCACTCGATGTTTCGGTACGCGCGCAGGTGCTGAACCTGATGATGGATCTGCAGCAGGACCTGGGCCTCTCCTACGTCTTTATTTCGCACGACCTCTCAGTGGTCGAGCACATCGCCGATGAAGTTATGGTGATGTACCTCGGGCGCTGCGTGGAGAAAGGCAGTAAAGAGGCGATCTTCAGCAATCCGCGCCATCCTTATACGCAGGCGCTGCTTTCCGCCACGCCGCGTCTTAATCCGGATGAGCGGCGCGAGCGTATCAAACTGACCGGTGAGCTGCCCAGCCCGCTCAATCCGCCGCCGGGCTGTGCGTTCAACGCACGCTGCCGGCGCCGTTTTGGCACCTGCGTGCAGCTGCAGCCAAAACTCAAACGCTATGGCGATCAGCAGGTTGCCTGCTTTGCCGTCGATCAGGATGAAAACCAGCCGCTGGAAACACCCTGATTAACGCCACTGATAAAAAAGGCTCCCGCGGGAGCCTTTCTTTTTTTAGCGGAAACAGTTCAGCAATGCTAACCTTTATCAGGTTAACCGGGCATAAGTCCGGAAATCTATCACATTACGTTATCTGACCGTCAGCGACAGGGCTCCCCGCGCAGCGCGCTAAGACAAATTCTTAAATCACCGTGCAGGCGTTGCCGGCTGAACCGCTGGGGTTACGCAACGCTAAAATCATAAATATCCTTATTTTACAGATATTTAATTTCTTTTCGGCGGCATTTTCGTTTCGGTTAACGGCAATGCATTAGTCTCTTTTCGCCGCGTATCTCCCGCCGGTAAAGCACCCGGTTTTTTATAAACACAGATAAAGCAGCTTTATCAGATATGCGGTTTTAATAATCAGAATTTTCTCACCGACTTTTAATGTGTGTGCTATATTCGCCAAAAAATTCCCTCTGCTTTCACAGGCACTGATCATGAAGAATTATGACGATCTGCAGCGTTTCAAAGAAAAAACGCAGACGCTTGATATCGATTTCAAAGATATGTCGGGTCAGGCGCAGAGCGCCGATCATCATCAGTGGGCCATTCTGCGCCAGCTGAGCACAGATGATGCGCCGGAGCTGGGCCAGGGGCAGCGTATCGATCTGCCGCAGCCACAGCCGGCCGGCCCTGAGGCATTTGCCGCGCCAGCCATACCTGCCGCTCCGCGTGCTCCGGCAGAGGAGGGCGCCTCGCTGCTCAGCAGCCTGGCGGCTACCGCGCCGGTCCGCGAGGCCGCGCCGGGCAGCAGTGCGCTGTTTCCGCCGCCGCCGCCGAAGCGCGCGCCGGCAGCGATGCCAGCGGCGGCGCTTGTGGAGCGGCAGCGCGCCGGCTCACTGTTTCCGCCTCCGCTTTCTGAGCCGGTCGTGATCCGCCCCGCTGCCCCGCAGGCGCCTGCCAGCGCGATGCCGGTCGCAGCAGCGGCAGCGCCTGTCGCTCCGCCCGCCTCTGCCCGCTTCAGCACGCTGTTTCGCTCGCGTCCGGCTGAACCCGCCGTATTGTCCAAAGAAACACTCCTCAAACCGCTACTGGAGAAGATTGCGTTATGCCGTTAGTTTGTGTGTGCTCGCCAAAAGGGGGAGTAGGGAAGACCACCATGGCGGCCAACCTTGCATGGAGTCTGGCGCGCGCCGGCAGCAAGGTGCTGGCAATCGATTTTGATGTGCAGAATGCGCTGCGTCTGCATTTTGGCGTCCCGCTGCAGGATGGCCGCGGCTTTGTTGCGCGCTCTGAAGAGCAGGCTGACTGGAGCCAGTCGATTCTGACCACCGGCGGCAATATTTTTGTGCTGCCCTACGGCGACGTCACAGAGGAGCAGCGTGAACGCTTTGAGCACAAGCTTGCCAGCGACACCCATTTTTTGCGGCGCGGTCTCGATACCGTGCTGAATTATCCCGGCCTGGTAATTGTGGCCGATTTTCCTCCCGGTCCGGGGCCGGCGCTTAAAGCGATGCAGCAACTTGCCGATATGCATTTAGTAGTCATGCTTGCGGATACGGCATCCGTCTCTCTGCTGCCGCAAATTGAAAATAACCGCATGATTGGTCAGCCGCTGAATAATAAACATGGCCACTATTTTGTGCTGAACCAAAGCGACAATCGCCGCAATATCAGCCGGGAAGTCACATCATTTATGCAGCAGCGTCTGGGCGATAGCCTGCTCGGCGTTGTCCACCGCGATGAAAGCGTGGCGGAAGCGAATGCATCACAGCAGTCAGTGTACGATTTCAGCCCCGCGTCTGCGGCCGCCTTCGATATTGAACTGGTGGCAAAGCGCGTGGCTAATTTGCTCAGTATTCAGGTCGGCAACGGTGAAGTTCAGGCGCCTATCCGCAGCCAGTATTAATAGCCGGGCTCAGGCCCGGCTCAGATAATTTATAACGCTTTTTCAGGGTGACTCATGAGTAAACTCGGGTTTTACCTGCTGCTGCTGGTGCTCGCGCCGGTGGCGGCGGTAATCATCATCACGCCTATGGACAGCCAGAAACAATATATTTTTGGTTTAATCAGCATCGGGATGATGTTTTTACTGGGCTTCAGCAAAAGCCGTAAAATAACCGTGGTAATGGTTATTCTTTCCGCGCTGATGTCGACCCGATATATCTGGTGGCGCACTACCGAAACGCTGGAATTTAATTCCGAGATCGAAGCTATTCTCGGCATTGGTTTATATCTGGCTGAACTTTACGTCTGGCTGATCTTAATTCTCGGGTTCCTGCAGACCACCTGGCCTTTAAAGCGTACGATTGAACCGCTGCCGGATGATACCCGCCTGTGGCCCACGGTGGATGTATACGTACCGACCTATAACGAAAGTCTGGACGTGGTGCGCGATACCGTGCTGGCGGCGCAGTGTATCGATTACCCGCGCGATAAAATCAAAGTCTATCTGCTGGATGACGGCAAGCGCAGCGAGTTTGCGGTATTCGCCGCTGACGTGGGCGTGGGCTATATCACGCGTGATGACAACCGGCACGCCAAAGCGGGCAATCTTAATCACGCGATGACCATTACCAAAGGCGAGCTGATCTGCGTATTCGACTGCGATCACGTCGCCACGCGCGCGTTCCTGCAGGCAACGGTCGGCCCCTTCCTGAAAGATCCGAAGCTGGCCCTGCTGCAGACGCCGCACTATTTCTACTCTCCCGATCCGTTCGAGCGCAACCTGCGTGCCGCCCGCTCTATTCCTAACGAGGGATCGCTGTTTTATGGTCCGGTACAGCAGGGCAATGACAACTGGAATGCGACCTTTTTCTGTGGCTCCTGTGCCGTTATCCGGCGCAGCGCGCTGGAAGAGATTGGCGGCTTTGCCGTTGAGACCGTGACGGAAGACGCGCACACCGCGCTGAAAATGCAGCGTCGCGGCTGGGGCTCAGCGTTTCTGGCGATCCCGCTGGCGGCCGGTCTGGCAACGGAACGCCTCGGCCTGCACGTTATTCAGCGTACCCGCTGGGCGCGCGGCATGACGCAGATTTTCCGCGTGGATAATCCGCTGTTTGGCCGTGGTCTGAAGTGGCAGCAGCGCCTCTGCTACCTCAACGCCATGCTGCACTTTCAGTTTGGCCTGCCGCGCGTGGCGTTTCTTACCGCGCCGCTGGCTTATCTGCTGTTTAACCTGAATATCATCCACTCTTCGGCGTCGCTGATCTTCGCCTATGTGCTGCCGCATCTGGTGATGTCGCTCTACGTTAACTCCCGTATGAATGGCCGCTTCCGCTATACCTTCTGGGGAGAGATTTACGAAACGGTGATGTGCTTCCATCTGGTCATTCCGACCCTGCTGACGCTACTGTCGCCGAAACATGGCAAGTTCAACGTAACGGATAAAGGCGGTCTGCTCGATCAGGGCTTCTTTGATTTCCATATCGTACGGCCGCACGTCATTGTCGCGACGCTGCTCTCCATCGGCATTGTGGCCGGCGTGGTCCGCGCGACGGCGCATGACTATTTCGGGGTCGATCCCTGGGTTATCGCGCTTAACGTTGGCTGGGCTATTTTCAGTCTGATTATTCTGATGGCGGCCATCGCCGTGGCGCGCGAAACCAAGCAGGTGCGTAAAACCATTCGTATTGAGGTGCAGATCCCGGCTGTGATCCACTACGCCAGCGGGATTTCGTCGCGTACCCGCACCAGCGATCTCTCGATGGGCGGCGCGCAGCTGGATGCGCCTGACAACCGGCATGAAATGGATGAGATTGAAGAGATCGATCTGCTGCTGAAGTCCGGCACTATCACTATCCCGGTCAGTAAAATTTCCGGCGATGCAGAGACAATCCGTCTGCGCTTTGGCGCGATGCCGCTGGCGCGATGCCGCTGGCGCGTCGCCGCGAGCTGGTTCGCGTGGTGCTGGCGCGAGCGGATGCGTGGATCCAGCCGGAGTATAAGCAGGATAATCCGCTGGTATCGATCGGCACTATTATTCGTACCGTTTTTGAGCTGTTCTGGCTGACCTGGAAAGATCGCCGCGAGAAGCACAAGCGTGATGACCAGCCTGCGGCGAAAGAGGACAGCGCAGCATGAAGAAATTAACGCAAACGCTGCTCGCCAGTTCGCTGGCGACCGCACTGCTGCTGACATCGGTTCAGGCTGAAGAGCCTGCGGTTACGCAGGACAGCAGTGCGCTGTCAGCCGTGCCGCCGCCGGAAGGGCTCGACAGCACGGCTGACGCGCAGCTGCAGCAGGCGGCCGGGGCCGCCCCGTACACGCCGGAGAGCAGTACTGCCGCGCCAGCTGAGGCTGAAGCGCCGGCAATCCTGTTGCCTGCGCCTGATACCGGAAGCGCCATTCTTAACCAGCCGGTAAGCAGCACCATTTCGGTGTCGCAGATGGGGCAGAAGCAGGGTATCACCCTGACCGGCGGGCAGCTGCAGTCGGGCATTGTCTTTACCCTGCCCGGTGATGAGGTGGTTACCAACGCACGGCTCAACCTGTCGCTGCGCGTCTCATCAGCGCTGGCCGCGCGCAATACGTCGCTGCAGCTGATGCTGAACGGACAGCCGCTCGGCACGCTGCCGCTCGGCTCCAGCGACAGCGACGTCAGCGACTATCAGCTGGATATTCCGGCTGCCATGGTAGTGTCAGATAACAACCTCAGCTTTAAAATCAACGATGCGGATAAGCTGCTGTGTGAAAAAGAGAGCACACAGCAGTATCAGGTAACGATTCTGCCGCAAACCACGCTGAGCCTGGAGGGCCAGCAGCTGAATATCGGCACCAGCCTGCGCAACTTCCCGCGTCCGTTTATTGATGCGCAGCGTATGACGCCGGCCAGCGTCACCTTTGGTTTTGCCAGCAGCGTAACGCCGGATGCGGTGAGCGCTGCCGCACTGGTGGCGTCGTGGATGGGCATTCAGTCTGACTACCGCGGTATACGTTTTCCGGTGAGTCGCGGCGCACTGCCAGAGCGCAACGGTATTCTGGTCGGGCATCCGGGCGACAAAATCGGCATCGTGACGCTGCCGGCCAGCAATGGCCCGCTGCTGCAGGTGATCGATAACCCGGATAATCCGGTCTATAAACTGCTGCTGATTGTGGGCAGCGATGACGCACAGCTGCGTCAGGCGGCGAATCGTCTGACAACCAAACCGCTGACTACCGATGCCAGCCAGCTTGCTGTGCAGCCGCAGCCGCTGGCCCAGCGTAAGCCTTATGATGCCCCGCGCTGGATCAACACCTCACGCCCGGTACGCCTGAGTGAACTGCTGCGCAAAGATCAGAGCCTGACCACGACCGGTATCTGGCATGATGCGCTGCGCGTAAACTTCCGCGCGGCGCCCGATCTGTTTTTATGGGATGGCGATACGATCCCGGTAAACCTGAACTACCGTTTTCCCACTGAAAGCTGGATCGACGAAAACAATTCGTTCCTGAATGTCGCCCTCAACGGGACTTTCCTGCGTAACCTGACGGTTAACAAAGTCGGCCTGCTGGAGAGCGCCTGGCACCGCCTGGGCGGCGACGCGCGTCAGGAGCACTACACCCTGAAGCTGGAGCCGTATCTGATTTACGGCGATAACCAGCTGGCGCTCTACTTTAATATCAAGCCAAAAGCGGATGCGCCGTGCGGCGTACTGCTTAACAACAACATTAAAAGCCGCATCGAAGAGGATTCGTGGATCGATCTGAGCCACACCCGTCACTTTACCATGCTGCCGAACCTCTCTTACTTTGTCGGAGCCGCGTTCCCGTTCACGCGCCTGGCAGACTTCTCGCAGACCACGCTGTTGCTGCCGGAAAAACCGGGTGATGCGGAGATCGCCACGCTGCTCGATATGGCGGCGCGCGCGGGTAACGCAACCGGCGTTGCGCTGGTACAGAATCAGGTACTGTTTGGCCTGCCTGAAGGCGGCACCAATCTGAGCCGGCTGCAGCAGAGTGATGTGCTGGCGGTCAGTACCATGCAGCACAGTGCTTTTACGCAGCAGATGCTGCACGGCACGCCGTGGCAGACCAGCGGCAATACGCTGAGCGTTAACGAGCCAGGCCTGAAGGATAAGCTGCGCGGCTGGCTGACCGGCGACTGGTATCGTCAGCAGCTGGACGCCGATCGCTACTTCTCCTCTAATGAGGCATGGCGCGGTTTTGTCAGCTATCGCTCGCCGTGGAGTGCCGACCGGCTGGTGGTGATGACGGTGGCCACCAGCGATCAGCAGCTGCTGCGCCTGCATGACGATCTTAATTCAGCGCGCATCAACGCCGGTATTCGCGGCGATACCGCCATCATTACCGATGAGAACGGGATCCGCAGCTTCCGCGTTGGCCCGCAGTTTCCGAGCGGAGAGATGCCGTGGTACATGATGGTGGTGTGGTACGCCAACCAGCACTCGGTGCTGATGGCGCTGGCCGCGCTGCTGGTTGCCGTGCTGATCGGCAGCAGCGCCTGGCTCATGCTGAAGCGTCACGCATGGCGGCGTCTTAACCCCAAAGCAGACAGTCAGTCCGGCAGGAAGTAAGGATAAAAAGAATGCATAAAAATATACTGAGTGCCGGCATCCGCCACGCCCTGCTGCTGGGCGGGGCGCTGACGCTCTCTCAGCCGCTGCTGGCGGCAGAGAGCAACAATCCTGCGCTGCAGGCGCTGTTTGACCAGGCTGCCTACTGGCATCAGAAAGCGCATGACGATCTGGCAAAGGCGTCGCTGCAGAAAATCCTGCAGGCGGAGCCGAATAATACCCAGGCGCTCTATCTGCTGGCGCTCTACTCCCAGCAGACCGGAAGTACCGCCGAGGCAGCGCAGTGGCGTGCGCGGCTGAGTGCCGTTTCGCCCAACGATGCGCATCTGGCCGAACTGGATAACGCCCGTCAACTGCAGAGTATTCCGCAGGCGCAGCTATCGCTGGCGCGTCAGCAGGCACGCAGCGGCAACATCGCCGCAGCGCTGCAGACGTGGCGCAACACCTTCAGCGGTAACGAGCCACCGCCGAGCGTCGCCGCTGAATATTATCTGACCATGGCCGGCGATCGCACGCTGCTGCCGCAGGCGGTTGAAGCGCTGCGGCAGTTTGCCGCCGATCATCCGCAGGATACCGGTGCGCAGCTGGCGCTGGGCAAGGCGATGACCTATCAGGAGCCGACCCGTCGCCAGGGGATTGAGCTGCTGGCCGGTATGGCTGACGGCAATAAAGAGGCTGACCGCTCGCTGCGGCAGGCGCTGCTCTGGCTGGCACCGCAGGCTCAGGACGCTGCGCTCTATCAGACCTGGCAGCAGCGTCATCCTCAGGATAACGCGGTAGTGGATTACTACCGTAAAAACGTGGGCGGCGCGGAAAAGGGCGCCGGCTTTACGGCCCTGAACAGCGGCGATGTCAGCGGTGCGCAGTCCAGCTTTGAAAAAGTGCTGCAGGCGAACCCGCAGGATGCGGATGCGCTGGCGGGCATGGGCTATGTTGCGCAGCGCGCCGGGCGCTACGCTGAAGCCGCAGACTACCTGAACCGGGCGGCACAGCTGGGTGGCGATCAGAGCGATGCGCGGCAGAAGCAGGCGGCGGATGCCCGCTTTTACGCGCAGCTTGCCGCCGCTCAGCAGGCGCTGAAAAGCGGCGACAGTGCGCAGGCGCTGGCGCTGAGCGAGCCGCTGACCCAGGCTGAAGGCGAAAAAGGCGTGGCGGCAAAACTGTTCCGTGCCGATGTGCAGCGCCGCACCAATCAGCTGCAGCAGGCGGAACAAACCTACCGTGCGATCCTGCAAAGCGATGCGGATAACCGCAGCGCCAAAGAGGGACTGTTCTATGTGCTGCGCCAGCAGAACCGCAGCGCTGAAGCTAACAGCCTGCTCGCCTCACTGCCCGACAGCGTGCGGCAGAGCGTGGCGCCACGCGGTAATAACAGCGATCCCATCCGGGCACAGGCGAAACGCGAGCAGGCCGCAGGCAACAGCGCCGCCGCGATCGCCACGCTGACCAGCGGCGTACAGCGCTATCCCACCGATGGCTGGCTGCGTCTGGATCTGGCGCGGCTCTACCGCGCGCAGGGCAATACGCTGATGGCAGCCAATGTGATGCAGCCGGTGATGCGCAATGGCGCGACCAGCAGCGAACTCTATGCCGGTGCGCTCAACGCCAGCGAAAGCGGCGCGTGGCAGCAGGCGAGCCAGCTGCTGGCACGTATTCCCGATCGCAGTAAAACCGGCGCAATGCGTGAACTGGCGCAGCGCGTTAACTTTAATCTGCAAATGGCAACGGCCGATCAGTATCTGGCACAGGGCTCGGATGCGGCGGCGGCGAATACGCTGCGCGCGCTGGCTGCTGCCCCGCCGGCTAATCCGGTTGACGCCGGCAATCTGGCGGAGAAACTGGCGAAAGCGGGCGATCTCACCAGCGCCGTGGCGGTGGTACGCAGCAACATGCAGCGCGGCGTGCAGGGTAACGCCGGGGACTATGCCACGCAGGTCACGGTGCTCAACCAGGCCGGGTTGAGCGGTGAAGCGCAGCGTTTTCTCAGCTCGCCTGAACTGCAGGCGCGCAGTACGGCAGCGCAGCTGGCTGATGTGCGCAACGGCTATCTGATCAATGAAGTAGATCGCCTGCGTGAGCAGAAACAGTATGCGGCGGCCTATGACAAACTGGTGGGTGCGCTGCAGCAGGATCCGCAAAACCGCGATCTGATGTTTGCCATGGCGCGTCTCTATCAGTCCGGCAAAATGAACAAAGAGGCGGGCGTGGTCTATGACTATCTGATCACGCAGGATACGCCGCAACAGGATGCGCGCACCGGGGCCATTAACGTGGCGCTGGCAGAGAATGATATCAGCAGGGCGAATACGCTGACGCGCGGACTGCGCAATGAAGAGACGCCGGAGCGGCTGCTGCTGCTGGCGCGCGTAGCGGAAGCCAACGGCGAGCACGGCGAAGCGATGCGTTATCTGCGTACCGCACGCGGTAAAATGATTGGTCTGCAGGGCGCGCAAAGCGGCAGCGTACCTGTGGTTGGCGGACTGGCGCTGGCAGACAATCCCTTTATTAACCGCAGCACCTCGCCGGTTGGCCGTTCCTCTTCCAGCTATGGCGCGGTCATGCCGTGGCAGAACGCACCAACAGTAAGCCGCACAGCAGACACTGCGCTGGCAGCCAATACGCCTGTGCTGCAGCAGAACCAGACGCTGCATCAGATTGACACGATGATGGACGCGCTGCAGGAGAAAACCGGGACCTGGGTACAGGGACAGATGCAGGTGCGCGGACGCGATGGCGAGTCAGGCTTGAGTAAGCTGACCGAAGCGAAAGCGCCGCTGACCTTTTCCACGGTGCCGTTTGGCGAGTCGCGGTTTGATTTTACCGTTACGCCGGTTTCACTGACCGCGGGCAGCGCTGGCGGAGATGCATGGCGCCGCTTTGGCAGCAATGCGCTGGTGCAGGGCAATGTCGTGGCAGCCGGGGATGCGAAAATCACGGACGTTCCCGCTTCAGCCACCGATTCGCAGTCCGCTTCCGGCGTTGAGCTGAATATGGCGCTGAAGGGTGACAGCTATAAAATCGATCTCGGCAGCACGCCGCTGGGCCAGGATCTCAGCACGCTGGTGGGCGGGATACAGTGGTCACCAAAACTCACGGATTTCCTGACGCTGATCCTGACCGGTGAACGCCGTGCCATGACCGACAGCCTGCTTTCCTATGTGGGAGCAGAAGATAAAACCAGCGGCAAACGCTGGGGACGCGTAACGAAAAATGGCGCGAATGCCCTGCTGAGCTATGACAACGGCGATGCCGGACTTTATGCCGGCGGCGGCGCTTATAGCTACATTGGCGAAAATGTGGCGAGCAACCAGAGCGTTCAGGCAACCGCTGGCGTTTATGTACGGCCTTTCCACTACGACGATCGCGAGCTGAAAGTGGGGATGAATCTCTCCTGGATGGATTTCTCCAAAAATCTCAGCTATTTCAGTTATGGCCAGGGCGGCTATTTCAGCCCGCAGAACTATGCGTCCGTTTCATTCCCGGTGGATTTCAGCCGTCAGTTTGACGATCTGAAAGTCAACGTCGGGGGATCGGTAGGGTATCAGTCTTACAGCCAGGATAAGAGCGCCTACTTCCCGGACGATGCTGCGCTGCAGTCGCAGCTGCAGAGTCTGGCCGATCGCGGCTTTGTCAGAAGTGCTTACTACAGCGGTGAAAGTAAAAACGGCATAGGTTACAACCTGCACGCCGGTGCGGATTATAAAATTAATAAAGATGTCACGATTGGCGGGCAGCTGGGGTATGACACCTTTGGCGACTACAACGAAAGCACTGCCAATCTCTACTTCCGCTATATGTTTGGAGATAACTGATGAGCGAGCAACCCACCGCACGCGTGACCTGGTCGCATCAGCCTGGCTGGTTTGACCTGGTCTGCGTGATGACAGAGAGCGTGCTGGAGAACGGCGGTGATGAAGCCACGGCTTTTCTGGCCAGCACCGGGGAGACGCTGGCGATGCGCTATCCTCTGCCGGCTTCACGTACCGTGCAGGATCTGGAGCGGGAGATGAATCTGCAGCTGGCCCGCTTCAACTGGGGCTTTGTGCAGATTCATCCGGCAGAAAATGCGATTCAGATTGAGCATCATGCGCTGCCGGCCGGTCACGACACGCTGCCGGCTGAACGCTGGCGGCTGGCAATGGGGGCCGTGCTGGGCGGGCTGTATGCGCAGTGGCTGCGCGATCAGGGCGGCAGCGCGGCAGTACCGCTGACGCTGGAAAACGACAATGGCTCAACGCTGCTGTATCGATATCAATAGGAAGCGGTAATGAATGTAATGCGGCACGGGCGTCGGTGGATGCTCTGTTTAATGATGATATTTTTTAGCGCGCAGGCGATGGCAGACGGCTGGAGCAGTTATAAAAGCCGCTTTCTGAACAGCGACGGCCGGATTATCGATACCGGCAACAAAGGCGTCAGCCATACAGAGGGTCAGGGCTATGGCATGCTGCTGGCGGTGGCGAATAACGATCGCGCTACCTTTGATCTGCTGTGGCAGTGGACGCGTGCGCATCTGCATAATCCGCAAAATGACCTGTTCTACTGGCGCTATGTGCCTGATGCGGCCGATCCGGTGGCAGACAAAAACGACGCCAGCGACGGTAATGTGCTCATTGCCTGGGCGCTGCAGCGCGCGGCCCAAAAGTGGGGAGGAGATTATCAGCAGGATTCCGATCGCATTCAGCGGGCAATTATTAAGCTGAACGTGATCGATTACGCCGGACACAAAGTTATGCTGCCTGGCGCAAACGGCTTTAATAAGTCGAGCTACGTCGTGCTGAACCCCTCCTATTTTCTGTTTGCTGCCTGGCAGGCGTTTTCTCAGCAGAGCCATCTGCGCGTCTGGAATACGCTCATTGACGATGGCCTGACGCTGCTGGGTGAGATGCAGTTTGGTAAAACCGCGCTGCCGCTGGACTGGGTCGCGCTGAACGCGGATGGCTCTGTCGCACCGGCGGTGGGGTACTCTAACCGGTTCAGTTATGATGCGATTCGCGTGCCGCTGAATATCTGGTGGTACGATCCGCAGAGCCTGCGGCTGGTGCCTTTTCAGCACGTCTGGCAGGGCTATCCGCGTCAGACCACGCCGGCCTGGTTCGACGTACTGGCTAACAGCCCGGCGCCTTACAATATGGAAGGCGGCCTGACAGCGGTACGCGATTTGACGCTGAACCAGACCGGTCATCTCAGCGACCGCATTCAGCCGGAACAGAATTACTTCTCTGCCAGCCTGCAGCTATTAGTGTGGCTTGCCTGGCAGGAAAAAGGTTAATACTCTCCTGCGAGCGCGCGGTGCGCGCTCGCGTTCTCCGCGCCCGGCAACGGGTAAAACGCTGAAAACGCGCCTCTCTTCCTTCCGACCGATGATTTTCACCCTTATCGCGGCGTACAACGTCTGAGACCTGGGATATACTTGCTGCGCATTCAGGCTACTATCACTGCGGATTATGGCGGCATTGCGGCCGGGAGAAATTTTGTTGCGCGTCAGTCGCTCGTTAACCATCAAGCAAATGGCAGCCGTGTCTGCGGTTGTGCTGGTGACGATCACGATTTTTATCGTTATCCAGCTTTTTCATTTTGTGCAGCAGCGCAGGGTTGATTACGCCCAGCAGATGGAGAATGTGGCGCACACGGTACGCCAGCCGCTCTCAGAGGCGGTGCTGAAAGCGGACATCCCTCAGGCGGAGCATATTCTTAATACACTGAAACCCGCCGGTATCCTGTCGCGGGCCGATGTGGTGCTGCCCAATGCGTTTCAGGCGCTGCACGCCGATTTTGCACCGGAAAAGCCGGTTCCGCGTCTGGTCGCCCGGCTGTTTGAACTGCCGGTGCAGATCACGCTGCCGCTGTATGCGATAGAGCGGGGCGGCATGCCAAAGCCCATCGCCTATCTGGTGCTTCAGGCGGACTCCTCGCGCGTTTACCAGTTTCTGCTCAGTACGCTCTCAACCATGATCACCAGCTGGCTGCTGATGGCGCTGATTCTCTCGGTCGCCATTAGCTGGTGTATTAACCGTCTGGTGGTGCACCCGCTGCGCGATATTTCACGCGAGCTGCAGGAGCTGCCGCCGCAAGCCATCCTGACACATAAGCTTACGCTGCCCGGAAATCACCGCGATGATGAGATAGGCATGCTGATCCGCAGCTATAACCGCAATCAGCAGGTGCTGGAGTCCGTTCACGATGAGATGAGCCGGCTGACCACCCATTTTGCCGTGACGGATCTGCCTAACCGCACGCTGTTCCTGGCGCTGCTCGACCAGCATCTGCAGCAGCGTCACCGGCAGCAGCCCTGGAGCGTCATGGTTATCCGTATCGAAACGCTGCAGGAAGCCAACGGCGTGCTGAGCGATGAGCAGCGCGATGCGCTGATGCTGACGCTGGTCGAGAAAATCCGCAGCACGATTGATGACCACACGCTGCTGGCGCAGACAGGGCCCAGCGATTTTGCGCTGCTGCTGAAGCGGGCGCACAATCCATTCCGCGCGATGCGCCTGGCGCGCAACCTGATGCTGCGTATCAATCAGCCGGTCAATCTGTATCAGCTGCAGCTGCGACCGAATGCCAGTATCGGGCTGTCACTCTCTGACGAGAGCCTCTGCTCTGCCCGCGAGCAGCTGGATCGGGCGACGTCAGCCATGATGTCAGCGCGGCATCAGGGGAAAAATCAGATCCTGTTTTTTGATCCGGTACTGACCGAACGGGCGCAGAAGCGGCTGACGCAGGAGCATGACATTCTGCAGGGGCTGCAGGAGGGTGAGTTTGCGCTTTATCTGCAGCCCCAGCTTAACATGGCAACCGGTGAGCTGACGGGGGCTGAAGCGCTGCTGCGTATGCGGATGGCGGATGGCAGCTTCGGGCTGCCGGAAGAGTTCATCGCCAGCGCGGAAGAGATCGGCGTGATTTCCGCCATCGGTCGCTGGGTATTTGAAGAGGCGTGCCGCATTCTGGCCGGCTGGCAGCGACGGGGGATTACGCTGCCGCTGAGCGTAAATATTTCGGCCGTCCAGCTGCGCGACAGCGGCATGGTGACGCATCTGCAGAGCCTGCTGGAACGGCATCGCATCCGGCCGGGTTCCTTAGTGCTGGAAGTCACCGAAACCGCCGGAATAGGTGATGCCGAACAGGCGATGGCGCTGCTGCTCGCGCTGCAGCAGACCGGAGTTGCCGTTGCGCTGGACGATTTTGGTATGGGCTACTGCAATCTCAATTATCTGCATCAGTTTAAAGCGTTACCGGTTAATAAGCTGAAGATGGACCGCAGCTTTGTCGCCGCGCTGCCGGACGATGACACTATGGTGCGCATTGTGGCCGCTGTGGCAAAGATTGTGGATGCGGATGTTGTGGCTGAAGGGGTGGAAACGGCGGAGCAGCGCGACTGGCTGCTGGCGCGTGGCATCACTATCGGTCAGGGCTACCTCTATGCCGAAGCGCTGCCGCTTACCATCTTTGAACAGGGCTGGCTGCAGCGCTGTTCACGCACGTGATAGTGACCTTATCAATTGATTGTTCTGCAGAAACCGCGCCATAGCGCCAGCTGAAGCGTTTCAGTTCATAGTTAGAGTTTTGTAACTTTTGTAAGGAATGTCAGGGGATACTCATCCTGTTAACAGGGTGTTATTTTCAGTTTATCGGTAAGGTTTTA
Source organism: Pantoea sp. UBA7232 (assembly GCF_002473195.1). Classification (NCBI taxonomy): domain Bacteria; kingdom Pseudomonadati; phylum Pseudomonadota; class Gammaproteobacteria; order Enterobacterales; family Erwiniaceae; genus Pantoea; species Pantoea sp. UBA7232. The sequence continues at coordinate 77,442 of NZ_DKTK01000007.1, read as the reverse complement.
CGCTCTCAGGCGGCTTGCCGCATGCGTTTCTCCCTGACACAGGCGGTGAATGCCGTCTCTACCTGGACACCTGTTATGAAACTGTTTAAAAGCCTCTACTTTCAGGTGCTGGTTGCCATCGGCATCGGCGTTCTGTTAGGCCATTACTATCCCGAATTAGGCGCGCAAATGAAGCCGCTTGGTGATGGTTTTGTAAAGCTGATCAAGATGATCATCGCCCCCGTAATCTTCTGTACGGTGGTGACCGGTATCGCCGGCATGGAGAGCATGAAAGCCGTTGGACGCACTGGCGCCGTAGCGCTGCTCTATTTTGAAATCGTCAGTACTATCGCGCTGATCATCGGACTGGTGGTAGTGAACGTGGTTCAGCCTGGCGCAGGAATGAACGTGGATCCCGCCACCCTGGATGCGAAAGCGGTAGCCGTTTATGCACAGCAGGCAGAACAGCAGGGTGTGATCGCGTTCCTGCTTGATATCATCCCGGGCAGCGTCATTGGTGCCTTTGCCAGCGGCAACATTCTGCAGGTGCTGCTGTTCGCTATTCTGTTTGGTTTCGCACTGCATCGCCTCGGCAGCGCCGGTACCGTGATGTTCAACGTTATCGAAAGCTTCTCAAAAGTGATCTTTGGCGTGATCAACATGATTATGCGCCTGGCACCTATCGGGGCGTTTGGTGCCATGGCCTTCACCATCGGTAAGTATGGTGTCGGCTCGCTGGTGCAGCTTGGCCAGCTGATCATCTGTTTCTATATTACCTGTATCCTGTTTGTCGTGATCGTGCTGGGCGCAATTGCGCGCTGGGCTGGCTTTAACATCTTCAAATTTATCGGTTATATCAAAGAAGAGCTGCTGATTGTGCTGGGTACGTCATCGTCTGAATCAGCGCTGCCGCGCATGCTGGATAAGATGGAGCGCCTCGGCTGCAAAAAATCGGTGGTGGGGCTGGTTATTCCAACGGGCTACTCGTTTAATCTGGATGGCACCTCAATCTATCTGACCATGGCCGCCGTGTTTATTGCGCAGGCGACCAACGCTCATATGGATATCTTCCATCAGATCACCCTGCTGGTGGTTCTGCTGCTCTCCTCGAAAGGCGCGGCGGGCGTTACCGGAAGCGGCTTTATTGTTCTCGCCGCGACGCTCTCTGCGGTAGGGCATCTGCCGGTCGCGGGCCTGGCGCTGATTCTGGGCATCGACCGCTTTATGTCCGAAGCGCGTGCGCTGACTAATCTGGTCGGTAACGGCGTAGCCACGGTGGTGGTGGCTAAGTGGGTGGGTCAGCTGGATGAAAACCAGATGAAAGAGACGCTTTCTTCAGCGAAAAAGGTCAATCACGTCTCTCATACCGGCGCATAATCCGCAATTTGCGTTAATTTCCGATTAAATGCCCGCTGTCACTTGCCCTGACAGCGGGCATTTGCATAATAAACCCCGTTGATTTTTTTCCCGATTTTTTTCCTTGTTGCGCGACTTCCTGGCCATCCTGTGGTCAAAGGAACTGTCATTAAATAAACGCGGCGGCAATACGCCGCGCGGGCCGCTTTCCCGGTGGCCAGTCAGTCCGTGCTAACAAGCGTTTATCTGTTTGATTAGGGGTTCACATGCAGGGCACCAGAATTCGGCTTTTGGTTGGCGGCTTGCTGCTTGCAGCAACCGGTTTCGGCGCGCACGCCGAAACACTTCAGCCCGATCCCGCCTGGCAGGAGGGCAAACTGGACAACGGGTTCAGTTGGCAGCTGCTGACCACACCACAACGTCCCAGCGATCGCATTGAGCTTCGCCTGGTGGTTAATACCGGCTCGCTGGCGGAGAGCGCTCAGCAGACCGGCTTCAGTCATCTGTTACCGCGCCTGGCGATGGTGCATAACACCGCGCTGGATACCAATCAGCAGCGTGCACTGTGGCAGCAGGCGATGGATCCGCAGCGTCCGCTGCCGCCAGCGATCTCGTCATACGACTACACTCAGTACAACCTCAGTCTGCCCAACAACCGGCCAGAACTGCTTAAAGAAGCGTTAAACTGGCTGGCGGCGACCGCGGGTAAGATGAGCATTAATGAGCAGGTGGTCGCGACGGCATTAAGCGCGACCGATCCCATCGCCACCTGGCCATCTGACACGCAGGATGTCTGGTGGCGCTACCGCCTGAAAGGCTCAACCATGCTGGCGCACGACCCCGGTGAGCCACCGCGCGCGCCGGTCGATCCCGCGCAGCTGAACAGTTTTTATCAGCAGTGGTATACGCCAGATAATATGACGCTCTATGTGGTTGGTAATGTCGACAGCCGCACTATCATGGAGCAGATTGGCAAGACTTTCGCAACGCTGAAAGGAAAACGCGATACGCCGGCACCACTGCCCACGCTGTCGCCGCTGCCGCATCAGCCGGTCAATCTGGTAGATGGCTCTCTGGCACAGGATCGGCTGTCGCTGGTATGGGATACGTCGTGGCAACCGATTCGCGAATCGCAGTATCTGCAACGTTACTGGCAGAGCGATCTGGCGCGGGAAGCGCTGTTCTGGCACGTGCAGCGCGCGCTGGCAGATAATAAAGCGCAAAATGTGCAGGTCGGCTTTGACTGCCGCGTGCTTTATCAGCGCGCGCAGTGCTCCATCAATATGGAGAGTCCCAACGCGTCACTGCCACAAAACATGAATCAGATCGCTAAAGCGCTGGCCGTGGTTCGCGATAAAGGGCTGCCGCAGGATGAATTTGATGCGCTTATGGCGCAGAAGCTGCTGGAGCTGAATAAGCTGTTTACCACCTACGCCCGTACGGATACTGACATTCTGATGGGGCAGCGCCTGCGCTCGCAGCAGAATGCGGTAGTGGATATTGCTCCCGAGCAGTATCAGAAACTGCGCCAGTCTTTCCTGAGTGAGTTAACGCGTGAGCAGCTTAACCAGGAACTGCGCCAGCAGCTGACGCAGGAGCTGACTATGGTACTGATCCAGCCACAGGGCGAAGCAGAGACCAATGTGAAGATGTTGCAGGAGAGCTGGAACAAGGTGATGACGGTGCCTGATGCGCCCGCCGCACCGGCCCCGGACGAAAGCAGTAAAGCAGAAAACAGCACCGATCGGGGCGCATAAATGCGCCCCCTGTGATGAATTCCGCGCAGGGCGTAACAACGTCAGGTTTTCGCCCGCAGCCATTCGGTGACCAGCATCGGCCAGCTTGCCAGTGGCAGATCGGCTACGCCGCGGATACCGAAACCGTGCCCGCCTTTCTGATAAAAATGGATCTCGGCCGGAATTTTATGTTCACGCAGCGCGCTGAAGAACAGCATGCTGTGGTTAACGGAAACCGCTTCATCGTCAGCCGCATGGATCAGCAGGGCTGGCGGTGTTTGCGCGTGCACGCGCGTCTCCAGCGAATAGGCATTGATACTTTTCTGATCCGGCCAGGCGCCCAGCAGGCGCGTGCGTGAACTTTCGTGTGCCAGGCCGTCACGCATACTGATAATCGGGTAGATCAGCACCATAGCGTCGGGGCGCGGTGAGAGCGCATCGATACGATCCTGGACCGGATAGAGCTTCTCGTTAAACCGCGTTCCCAGCGAGGCCGCAACGTGGCCGCCTGCGGAAAAGCCCATCATCACAATGTACTTACCGTTTTTGCCCTGCTGCGCCCGTTCGCGCAGCACGCGGACCGCCCGCTGGGCATCGGCCAGCGGTGCATCCGCGCCTTCATGATGCCCGTCATAGGGCAGGCGATATGTCATTACGGCCAGCGTATAGCCCATCGAGGTAAAAAACGTGGCCAGCGCGCTCCCTTCACGATCGATTAGCACCCGCTGATAACCGCCGCCCGGTGCCACCAGCAGAGTGATCCCGTTGGAGGTTTCCGGATACCAGATAGCCATTTCCGGGCAGCGCACGCCGGTGGCTGCGCGATCGTAAGGCTCATACTCTTTAGCCAGGTCAACAATCTGCGGCTGAGCGCGGGAGTCACTGGCGCCTGGCGCATCACCGGATGGCCAGATATTGATAATTTCTGTGTGCATAAATCTGTCCTGAGCAGGGCGTATAGTCGTTGTTTTTCTGCGGCCGAAGGAACAGCGTCCTGCTGTTATTGATTAAAAGATGGTCTTCTTTTGCGTTGTCGTCCAGCCGAAAAAACGATAACCAGCGAGAATCAGACTATACCTGGCAGGCGGGAATTCTCTTTCAAGAGACTGAATTTAAACAGTTATGTTTAGCGAAGATAATAAGTGCACACTTCAGATAAAGTGCGAAAGATGGAAGAGGCGTACTAAGCGCAATGAACAGGATAAAACAGAGTAGTAAGTCAAACCAATCACGGGAAATTTCAGCAGAGAAATCCCTCCGGCTGCGCCTTTTTCCGAACCCTTCCGGCGGCCGGTTTTCTGGCGCGTCAGTTTGCCTTAAGTCTTTAAATCGCCCTCCGGCGACGATTTAGCAGACAAAGCATCCTCTGTTTCTGCGATTAAGGCAAAGGCGCGCTGTTAGACTCGACGCCCTATATGGCTGCACAAAGCAATAAAGTTATCCAGGAACCAGCCGATACTTGCCGCCGGGTTGCTTTCTGCTGGCACTCACCACCGATCAGGAAAAAACCATGGTGATGAAGAATTCCGGACACCGGCTGTCTGTTTCTCTTAAACATACGCAACCGGATATCGCATTTTTCCGGCAGCAGTGCCAGCGTACTTATACTTTTCAGCCTATTTATCAGATATCTGGCCGCCTGCTGGCGATTGAGCTGCTGACCGCCGTTACGTACGCGGCTATGCCGGAAAAGCGTCTTTCACCGGAAAGCTACTTTGCTGCGCTATCGACAGAGCAGCGGCTGGATGTGGTGCATGAACAACTCACTCTGCTGTTGACGTGGTCCCGCTTTTTTATCCGCCATCAGCTGGTGGCATCGGTCAATATTGACGGGCCGACGCTGCTGGCGATACAGCAGCATCCGGCCCTGCGACGGCTGATTGGCCAGCTGCCGTGGGTGCGCTTTGAACTCACTGAGCATCATGCGCTGCCGCAGGAGGAGATGGTGGCGCAGATGCCGGAGCTGGGGCCGCTATGGCTGGATGATTTTGGCTCCGGCATGGCAAATTTTTCTGCGCTGACCGAACTGCGCTATGACTACATCAAATTATCGCGTGAACTCTTTATGCTGCTGCGCGCGTCAGAAGAGGGGCGAGTCCTTTTCTCAACGCTGCTGACGCTTATTAATCGCTACTGCAATGGCGTAATAGTTGAGGGCGTGGAAACCGAAGAGGAGTGGCGCCAGGTACAATCCTCACCCGCTATTGCAGCTCAGGGATACTTTTTTTCCCGTCCGCTTCCTTTTAGTGAGCTGAGATCGCTGCCGTTGATGCTTCTCTGATGTTGTTACACCGCGTCTCGACTATCTTTAATGAGACGTGAGAACAAGGAGGAAAAAGCATGACTCGCACGGGAAAAGCTGCCAGCTGGGTGGCGGGCATTCTGCTGTTACTGATCGTGGTACTGGTTGTGGTGATTGCCACCTTTGACTGGAACCGCCTGAAACCAACCATTAATCAGAAAGTGTCAGCAGAGCTGAACCGTCCTTTCGCGATACGCGGCGACCTTGGCGTACACTGGGCGCGTAACCGCGCTGAGCCGGGCTGGCGCAGCTGGATCCCCTGGCCGCAGGTACACGCTGAAGATATCATGCTGGGCAATCCGCCCGACATTCCTGACGTGACTATGGTACACCTGCAGCGCGTTGATGCGACGCTGGCCCCCCTGGCGCTGCTGCACAAAGAGATCTACCTGCCCTGGATCAAGCTGCAGCAGCCCGACGCGCGTCTGATACAGCTCGCCAGCAAGAAGAATAACTGGACATTTACGCTCGCCAGTAGCGAAAACAGCGAGGCTGACGCCGCTCCCTCAGCCTGGTCATTCCGCATGGATAATATTCTGTTTGATCAGGGGCAGCTGCGCTACCGCGATGCGATCAACAAAGCGGATGTAACGGTGAATATCAACTCACTCGGTAAACCCGTGCCTTATGCTCAGGTTACCGGCGGCGATGATAAGCAGAAAGGCGCTGGCGATTTTGTTTTTGGCTGGCAGGCGAAAGGCACCTATAACCAGCAGCCGCTTTCCGGCGACGGCAGAATTGGCGGCATGCTCTCACTGCGCAGCAAAACCACGCCATTTCCGCTGCAGGCCGATCTGCGTAACGGCACCACGCGGGTAAGGCTGGAAGGCACGCTGCAGGATCCGCTGAACCTGGGCGGGCTGGATGTGCGCCTGCGATTTTCCGGCGATACGCTGGCCAATCTCTATGGCTTAACCGGCGTGCTGCTGCCTGATACCCCCCCTTATGAAACTGACGGTCATCTGACTGCCCGCTTTAATGACGCCAAAGGCGCGCTGTTCCGCTATGAAAAGTTTAATGGCCATATCGGTGACAGTGATATCCATGGATCGCTCACCTATCGTCAGGGCAAACCCCGGCCGAAGCTGAGCGGCGAACTCACTTCCCGTCAATTGCGCATGGCCGATCTCGGCCCGCTGATTGGCGTTGATTCCGGTAAAGGGAGTGAGAAAACGGCGCGGGCGAAGGCGCAGCGTGGTGAAGCCGCCACGCAGCCTGCCGATCGCGTGCTGCCTTACGATAAGTTTGAAACCAAAAGCTGGGATGCGATGGATGCCGACGTGAAGTTTAGCGGCAAGCGCATTGAGCACAGCAGCAAGCTGCCGCTCAGCGACCTCTATACGCATCTGACGCTGGAAAAAGGCGATCTGCTGCTTGATCCGCTGCGCTTCGGCATGGCCGGCGGCAATATCAATACCACTATCCGGCTTGAGGGCAGCCGTTCACCGATGCGCGGCCGCGCCGATCTGCACGCGCGCAAACTGCAGCTGCGCCAGCTGTTTCCTGATGTAACCGCCATGCAGCGCAGCCTGGGCCAGCTCAACGGAGACGCAACGCTAAGCGGTACCGGCAATTCGGTTGCCGCACTGCTGGGCAGCAGCAACGGTCAGCTGCGCCTGCTGATGAACAATGGCCTCATCAGCCGCAGCCTGATGGAAATTGCCGGGCTTAACGTCGGAAACTACGTGGTGGGTAAACTGTTTGGTGATGATGAAGTGCGCATCAACTGTGCCGCCACCGATCTGACGCTGCGCCAGGGCGTCGCAACGCCGCGCCTGTTCGTGTTTGATACCGAAAATGCGGTAATCAACGTCACCGGCAACGTTAACTTTGCCAGCGAGCGACTCGATCTGACGGTAAATCCGGAGAGCAAAGGCATTCGCATTATTACGCTGCGTTCTCCGCTCTACGTGCGCGGAACCTTTAAAAATCCGGATGCCGGGGTTAAAACCGGGCCGCTTATTGCACGCGGGGCGGCGGCCGTAGCGCTGGGGGCGGTTGTGGCACCGGCTGCCGCGCTGCTGGCGCTGATTTCACCCAGCGACACCGACGCTAATCAGTGCAGCAATGTGCTGCAGCAGATGAAGAGCCAGAAGTGATTAACTGCGCCATAGCACCTTAATGATGTGGTAACCAAACGCGGTTTTTACCGGTCCGTAAGGCTTCAGCAGCGGGCAGGTAAAAACCGCTTTATCAAAAGCCGGCACCATCTGTCCCTGACGAAACTCGCCCAAATCACCGCCGTTGCGTCCGGACGGGCAGGTTGAATGTTTTTTTGCCAGCTGCTGAAAGTTGCCTCCTTTCTCCAGCTGCGCCAGCAGGGCTTTCGCCTGCGCTTCCTCTTTCACAAGGATATGTAAAGCTGCTGCGGTTTTCGCCATGGTGCTCTCCTGTTATGTATAATGTGCGGCGCATTATAGCGTAGTGCGCGTCAGTTGCAGGGGCGCCATTGATGGCGACCTTTGCGTTCAGGTACGCACCCTGCGACGCGATGTAATTCCTCCTGTCTGATTCAATCGAGTGATATTTTTTATGCGTTTAAACCCCGGCCAACAACGTGCTGTCGAATTTGTCACCGGCCCCTGCCTGGTGCTGGCGGGGGCGGGGTCCGGTAAAACCCGCGTCATTACCAATAAAATCGCTCACCTGATCCGCGAATGCGGCTATCAGGCGCGCCACATTGCTGCGGTGACGTTTACCAATAAGGCGTCGCGCGAAATGAAAGAGCGCGTGGCGCAAACGCTGGGACGCAAAGAGGCGCGCGGCCTGATGATTTCAACCTTTCATACGCTGGGGCTGGAGATTATCAAGCGTGAATATGCCGCGCTGGGGATGAAATCGAGCTTTTCGCTGTTTGACGACCAGGATCAGCTGGCGCTGCTGAAAGAGCTGACCAGCCAGTGGCTGGAAGAGGATAAAACACAGCTGCAGCAGCTGATTGCCACGATCTCTAACTGGAAAAACGATCTGATCGATCCGCAGGGTGCGGCAGCAATAGCAAAATCCCAGCGTGACCAGATATTTGCGCACTGCTATCAGCTCTATGATCGGCATCTCAAATCGTGCAACGTGCTCGATTTTGACGATCTCATCCTGCTGCCCACGCTGCTGCTGCAGCGTAATGAGGCGGTACGCGAACGCTGGCAGCAGCGTATTCGCTATCTGCTGGTGGATGAGTATCAGGATACCAACACCAGCCAGTATGAGCTGGTAAAACTGCTGGTCGGCGCGCGCGCGCGATTTACCGTGGTGGGCGATGACGACCAGTCTATCTACTCCTGGCGCGGGGCGCGTCCGCAAAACCTGGTGCTGCTGAAAGAGGACTTTCCGGCGCTGGAGGTCGTGAAGCTGGAGCAGAACTATCGCTCCACGCAGCGTATTCTCAAAGCGGCTAATATATTGATCGCCAATAACCCGCACGTGTTTGAAAAGCGTCTCTTTTCTGAACTGGGGTCAGGCGAATCGCTGAAGGTGCTGAGCGCGAATAATGAAGACCACGAAGCGGAGCGCGTAACCGGCGAGCTGATCGCACATCACTTTATCAACCGCACCCAGTATAAAGATTACGCCATTCTCTATCGCGGCAATCATCAGTCGCGCGTGTTTGAAAAGCTGCTGATGCAGAACCGCATTCCCTACCGTATTTCCGGCGGCACTTCGTTCTTTTCACGCCCGGAGATCAAGGATCTGCTGGCCTATCTGCGCGTGCTGACTAATCAGGATGACGACAGCGCGTTTCTGCGCATCGTAAATACGCCGCGTCGCGAAATCGGCCCGGCCACGCTGCAGAAGCTGGGTGAGTGGGCCACGCTGCGTAATAAGAGCCTGTTTAATGCCAGTTTTGACATGGGGCTGGCTCAGACGCTAAGCGGGCGCGGTCTGGAGCATCTGCAGCGTTTTACCCACTGGCTGAATGAGATTGTGCAGCTGACTGAACGGGAGCCGATCAGCGCGGTGCGCGATCTGATCCGCGGTATCGACTATCAGAGCTGGCTGTTTGAGACTTCCGGCAGTCCGAAAGCCGCAGAGATGCGGATGAAAAACGTCAATACGCTGTTCCAGTGGATGACGGAAATGCTTGAAGGTGATGAGCTGAATGAGCCCATGACGCTGGCACAGGTTGTCACGCGCTTTACCCTGCGCGATATGATGGAGCGGGGAGAGAGTGATGAAGATCTCGACCAGGTTCAGCTGATGACGCTGCACGCATCAAAAGGGCTGGAATTTCCCTATGTCTACCTGGTCGGCATGGAAGAAGGTCTGTTGCCGCATCAGAGCAGCATTGATGAGAACAACATCGAAGAGGAGCGGCGTCTCGCCTATGTGGGCATTACGCGCGCACAGAAAGAGCTGACCTTTACGCTCTGCCGGGAGCGTCGCCAGTATGGTGAGCTGATTCGTCCTGAACCCAGCCGTTTTTTGCTGGAACTGCCGCAGGATGACGTCGAGTGGGAGCGTGAGAAAAAAGTGGTAAGCGCAGAAGAGCGCGTTAAAACCGGGCAAACCCGGGTGGCCGGGTTGCGGGCAATGCTGGCGAATGCAAAAAAGTAGTGGCAGCCGTCACGTCATCAGGAGAAGGTCAGGAGCCAGTGAACGTAGGACTGAAAGTGGCTCTCCTGCTCCAGCAGCTCGGCGCGCAGCGGATGCGCCTCCAGCCAGCCCGCCGGCAGCGTAAGGTGCAGCGCATCCTCTTCTGCCAGTAAGCGTACCGCCGGGAGCGTATCGTCACGGCGACGCGTGGAGAAGATAATCGCCAGGCGCAGCAGGCGGCTCAGGCGTTCTGCCGTACGCGGCGGCACGGCATTTTGCTGGGCCAGCAGAGCCAGATCGATACTGCCACTCTGGTTCTGCAGCAAACAGGCGAGCACTTTTTTCTGCGCGGGCGTAAAGCCAGGAAGGTCGAGATGGCGGATCAGATAGGCGGCGTGCCGGGGAGCCTGACGAAAATCGACGCTCAGGCCAATTTCATGTACGGCACAGGCGCTTAACAGCAGATCGCGACAGCGCTGGTCAAGCTTCCAGCTCTGGCTGACCTGACGAAAAAAACGTTCAGCCAGCTGCTGCACCCGGTCAGCCTGTTCCACATCGATAGAAAAACGGCGCTGCACATTATGCAGCGTACGGCTGCGGATATCGCGATTGACCGGCAGATGGAGCATGCCATACACCAGACCTTCACGCAGCGCGCCGCCTGCCAGCGTCATGCTATCAATATTCAGTTCGTTGAAAATGGCGATGAGAATCGACAAACCGCTGGGAAAGACCAGCGCACGCTCCAGCGTCAGCCCTTCAATTTCCAGCTCTTCCAGCTTGCCGCACTGAATAGCGCGCTGCTTCAGCTGCTGCAGTTTACTCAGGGTGATACGCTCATCCATCCCCTGCGCCACCATGATCTCCTGCAGAGCCTGAACCGTACCGGATGCACCGACGCAGACCTGCCATCCTTTCTCACGCAGCGCCGCTACCACGGGTTGCAGCATGTCGCGCGCCGCCTGTTCTGCCCGGTCAAAATTGTCCTGCGTCAGATGGCGATTGCTGAAAAAACGCTCCAGCCAGGTGACGCAGCCCATTGAAAGGCTGAACAGCGTGGTTGCGTGCGAACCTTCACCGGTAACCAGTTCGGTGCTGCCGCCGCCAATATCGACTACCAGACGCTGGTCGGAGCCGCCGGTCGTATGGGCCACGCCCTGATAGATCAGGCGCGCTTCTTCCTCACCGCTGATAACATTGACCGGACAGCCCAGGATCGCTTCAGCGGTGGTCAGAAAGTCTGGCGCGTTGCGTGCGATGCGCAGCGTGGCGGTCGCCACCACGCGGATCTGCTCTGGCGGGATATCCTGCAGCTGTTCCGAAAACAGCTTCAGGCACTGCCAGCCGCGCTGCATCGCCTCAGCAGAGAGTTCGCTGTCAGCATTAAGTCCTGCTGCCAGCCGGACTTTGCGCTTGATGCGCGCCACGGTCTGAATAGTGCCGGAAACTTCACGCACCACCAGCATATGAAAGCTGTTAGACCCGAGGTCGATCGCTGCATAGAGTGATGATGCGCTTAGCATGTGGGATTAACCTGGGCGTTTACGGTTATGGTTACGGGGCGCGCTGCTCCGGCGATTACTGTTATTGCCGCCGCGACGCTGACCGTTGCCGGTGCGGTTGCGCTGCAGACGTTTTGCCGGTGGCAGATCGCTGAGCAGCGCATCGCTGTTGTATTTGCTGACCGGAATGCCGTGACCGATATACTCCTCAATCGCGGGCAGATTCAGCGCATACTCTTCACACGCGAGGCTGATAGAGTGTCCGCTGGCGCCGGCACGGCCGGTACGACCAATACGGTGAACGTAATCTTCGCGATCGTCCGGCAGATCGTAGTTAAAGACGTGCGTTACGGCCGGAATATGCAGACCGCGCGCCGCAACATCCGTTGCTACCAGAATATCCACGTCGCCTTTGGTGAAATCATCGAGAATGCGCAGGCGCTTTTTCTGCGGGACATCACCGGTCAGCAGACCGACGCGATGACCGTCGGCGGCCAGATGGCCCCAGATATCTTCACAGCGATACTTGGTGTTAGCAAAGATGATGGCGCGATCGGGCCACTCTTCTTCGATCAGCGTCTGCAGCAGACGCATCTTCTCTTCATTGGATGGATAGAAGAGCTCTTCTTTGATGCGGTGGCCGGTTTTCTGTTCCGGTTCCACTTCGACATATTCCGCGTTGTTCATATGCTCAAACGCCAGTTCCCGGACGCGGTAAGAGAGCGTTGCGGAAAACAGCATGCTCAGACGCTGCGTGGCAGGCGGCATGCGGCGGAATAGCCAGCGAATATCTTTAATAAAGCCGAGATCGAACATGCGATCGGCTTCGTCCAGCACCACAACCTGAATAGCGCCCAGATTCACATGGTTCTGTTTTGCGTAATCAATCAGACGTCCGGTAGTGCCCACCAGGATGTCGACACCGTCAGCGAGCACTTTAAGCTGCTTGTCATAGCCGTCGCCGCCGTAAGCCAGACCCATTTTCAGGCCGGTTGCTTTAGCCAGCGGCTCCGCATCGGCGTGAATCTGTACGGCCAGCTCGCGCGTAGGGGCCATGATCAGCGCACGTGGCTGATTAACCTGGCGCCCTTCAGCTGCAGGGTGAGAAAGAAGATAATGAAACGTTGACGTCAGAAACGCCATCGTTTTGCCGGTACCGGTTTGCGCCTGACCCGCAACATCACGCCCTGAAAGCGCAAAAGGCAGTGCGAGCGCCTGAATAGGCGTGCAATGCTGAAAGCCTTTAGTATCAAGGGCTTCCACGACCTGAGGGTGCAGGGCGAAGTCGGAAAACTTCTGTTCGGTTAAGTGTGTTTTGCTCATAGTGTGGTAGAATATCAGCTTACTATCGCTTTACGAAAGCGTATCCGATGAAATAAAGTTAACCAACGTTGGTATATTTTACGCCAATTCGCCAGGCATAATCTTTGGAGTTAAACATGAGCAGCGATAAAATCGTTCACCTCACCGATGACAGTTTCGATACTGACGTGCTGAAAGCCGAGGGTGTTACCCTGGTTGACTTCTGGGCTGAATGGTGTGGTCCTTGCAAAATGATCGCCCCGATCCTCGATGAAGTTGCTGAAGAGTACGACGGTAAGCTTACCATCGCCAAGCTGAACATTGATGAGAACCCAGGTACCGCGCCAAAATATGGCATCCGTGGTATTCCGACCCTGCTGCTGTTTAAAAACGGCGAAGTGGCGGCAACTAAAGTGGGTGCGCTGTCTAAAGGCCAGCTGAAAGAGTTCCTGAACGCCAATCTGGCGTAAGCGCAACGCGCTCTGTTCCGCAGTGGTGAATTTTTTCGCCACTGCTGGACGCCGCTGGTCAGGCGTGCTAATTTGACGATACTGCATTACGCACTTACCTTTGTAGTTTGCATCTAAAGATTTCTCTTGTCAGACCCCGCTCGAGTTGAACGTTTTTGTGGTTTGGCAATCTGACGGCTAGCATACCCGGCATCATCTTTCGACCGTCTCTCGCTTCCTATCGCTCTATCAGACGATACCCGCCGAGCAGTGTTGAAAAAGAGCCATTAACAGGCATGGAATTTTTGCCATACCATTCACGACAATCATTTCGAGAATTACCCCGAGTTTAAGAACCCATCACTATGAATCTTACCGAATTAAAGAATACGCCGGTTTCTGAGCTGATTACTCTCGGCGAAAATATGGGGCTGGAAAACCTGGCGCGCATGCGCAAACAGGACATTATTTTCGCCATCCTCAAACAACATGCGAAGAGCGGCGAAGACATCTTTGGTGATGGCGTGCTGGAGATATTGCAGGACGGATTTGGATTCCTCCGTTCCGGAGACAGCTCCTACCTCGCCGGTCCTGACGATATCTATGTTTCCCCCAGCCAGATTCGTCGTTTTAATCTGCGTACCGGCGACACCATTTCCGGTAAAATCCGTCCGCCAAAAGAGGGTGAGCGCTATTTTGCCCTGCTGAAAGTTAACGAAGTTAACTACGACAAGCCGGAAAACGCCCGCAGTAAGATTCTGTTCGAAAACCTCACGCCGCTGCACGCTAACAGTCGTCTGCGTATGGAGCGGGGTAATGGCTCAACTGAAGACTTAACCGCTCGCGTGCTGGATCTGGCGTCGCCAATTGGCCGCGGCCAGCGTGGCCTGATTGTGGCACCGCCAAAAGCGGGTAAAACCATGCTGCTGCAGAACATTGCGCAGAGCATTGCGTATAATCATCCGGATTGCGTCCTGATGGTGCTGCTGATTGACGAGCGCCCGGAAGAAGTGACCGAGATGCAGCGTCTGGTTAAAGGTGAAGTTATCGCCTCTACCTTCGATGAGCCTGCATCCCGCCACGTGCAGGTTGCTGAAATGGTCATCGAAAAGGCCAAGCGCCTGGTCGAGCATAAAAAAGATGTCATCATCCTGCTCGACTCAATCACCCGTCTGGCGCGTGCGTATAACACCGTGGTTCCTGCCTCAGGTAAAGTCCTGACCGGTGGTGTTGATGCCAACGCCCTGCATCGTCCGAAGCGTTTCTTCGGTGCAGCACGTAACGTGGAAGAGGGCGGTAGCCTGACTATCATCGCCACAGCGCTGGTTGATACCGGTTCGAAAATGGATGAAGTCATTTACGAAGAGTTTAAAGGTACAGGTAACATGGAACTGCACCTGTCGCGTAAGATTGCGGAAAAACGCGTCTTCCCGGCAATTGACTACAACCGTTCAGGTACCCGTAAAGAAGAGCTGCTCACCTCTCAGGAAGAGCTGCAGAAGATGTGGATCCTGCGCAAAATTATTCACCCGATGGGCGAGATTGACGCGATGGAGTTCCTCATCAACAAGCTGGCGATGACCAAAACCAACGATGAATTCTTCGACATGATGAAGCGTTCATAAGCGGTTAAAAGCGAAACAATGATATTGTTACGCAGGTAATAAATCGGCATTATTTCTGTTAAACGCCACGGCTTATCGTGGCGTTTTTTATTTGTGCGCATTAGGATTAGGCGAGTCAGAAAAGTTTTAGAATGACGCAAGCAGAAAGGCGGCGATTTTTTCAGCAACCGCGCGCGCTGCGGCCTGGTCAGACAGGGATATACAGCAATAACCGGGATTTTGCTTATTGTTGTCCACGATTTTAGCTGAGAGCGTTAATGTGAATTTACTCACTATGGGTGCAGAGCTGGGTTTAACTTTTCTCTTCTCTCTGGCATTCCTTTTTATGGCCCGTAAGGTCGCAAAAAAAATCGGATTAGTTGATAAGCCTAATGCAAGGAAAAAGCATCAGGGCGTTATCCCTCTCGTTGGCGGTATTTCCGTTTACGCTGGCGTTTGCTTCGCTTTCCTTATTACGCAGTCCTATATGCCGAACGGCCTGCTCTATCTCTTCTGTGCCGGCGTGCTGGTGCTGGTCGGCGCACTCGACGATCGCTTTGATATCAGCGTAAAGTTTCGCGCCTGTATGCAGGCGATTATCGCCGTTGTCATGATGTATGGCGCCAAGCTCTATTTGCTGAGTCTCGGTTTTATTGTGGGTCCGGTGGAGATTGTCGTCGGTCCCTTTGGCTACGTATTAACGCTGTTCGCCGTCTGGGCGGCAATTAATGCGTTTAACATGGTCGACGGTATCGATGGTCTGCTGGGCGGACTCTCCTGCGTAACGTTCGGTGCAATGGGGATCATTCTCTATTTTGACGGCATGACCAGCCTGGCAATGTGGTGTTTTGCCATGATCGCCGCCACTATTCCCTATATTTTGCTGAACCTCGGTTTTCTGGGCAAACGCTATAAAGTGTTTATGGGTGATGCCGGCAGCACCATGATCGGTTTCACCATTATCTGGATCCTGCTGGAAACGACACAGGGCCTGAGCCATCCTATTACGCCGGTAACAGCGCTGTGGCTGATCGCCATCCCGCTGATGGATATGGTGGCTATCATGTATCGCCGGCTGCGCAAGGGCATGAGTCCATTCTCAGCCGACAGGCAACATATTCACCACCTCATCATGCGTGCCGGTTTCTCGTCACGTCAGGCTTTTTTACTGATCACGCTGGCGGCGGCGCTGCTGGCAGGCATCGGCGTGCTCGGCGAATATCTGGCGTTCATACCTGAGTGGGTCATGCTGGTGCTCTTCCTGGTAGCATTTCTGCTCTATGGCTACTGCATTAAACACGCGTGGCGTATGGCACGAATGATTCGCCGTCTCAAGCGCAGATGGAATCAAGCGCATATCAATAAAACATGACCTGGATAAGCATCAGATAAGGACACCGCTGTTATGAACTCTGTTGTGGAGAACGAACTGGATATTCGCGGCCTGGGCTGCACGCTGTGGCGCGGTAAACGCTGGATAGCGGGCTGCGCTGTTCTGTTTGCCCTGCTGGCCTGGCTCGCTTCAATGCTGATGAAGCAGGCGTGGAGCACCACGGCAGTCACCGACAGGCCTACGGTTAACATGCTGGGCGACTACTATGTACAGCAGCAGTTTCTGAACAACCTCGATATCCACAGCAATACGCTGAGCCTGAATAATCCGGCCCCTACCGTAATGGATGAGGTCTATCAGGAGTTCACCATGCAGCTCGCTTCATGGGATACGCGGCGCGATTTCTGGCAGCAGACCGACTATTTTAAAAGCCGTAAAAGTGGTAATGCGCATAATGATGCGGCCTTGCTGGACGATATGATCACCAACATCCAGTTTATGCCGGCAGATAGTGCGCACAACACGCTTGATACGGTGCGGCTGGTGGCAGAAACCGCCGGTGATGCTAACAATCTTCTGCGTCAGTATATTGCTTACGCCAGCGAGCGTGCGGCACGCCATCTGAATGAAGAGCTGAAAGGCGCATGGCAGGCGCGTAACGTGCAGCTGCAGTCGCAGGTTGACCGGCAGCAGGCGGTGGCGCAGGCGGTGTACGATCGCCAGCGTCAGCGCATTGAGCAGGCGCTGAAGCTCGCCAGTCAGCAGGGTATTACCGATAACCGTGCGCCTGCTGCAGGTGAGAGCCTGCCAGAGAGCGATCGCTTTTTACTGGGCCAGCAGCGGCTACAGGCGCAGCTCGATATGCTGCAGGCCAGCGGCCCCGCCTACGATTTGAGCTATGATCAAAACAGGGCGATGCTGAGCACGTTACAGGCTGGCCCACGCCTTGATAAACAGTTCCAGACTTACCGCTACCTGCGCACGCCGGAAGAGCCCGTTTCACGCGACAGCCCGCGCCGTCTGTTTATGATGGTGATGTGGGGAGCGATCGGGGCGCTGGTCGGAGCGGGTGTGGCGCTGGTGCGCCGGCCGCGCGCGTTATCAGCTATTCGCCAATAAGAGAATCAGCGTGAAAGTACTGACTGTATTTGGCACCCGTCCTGAAGCCATCAAAATGGCGCCGCTGGTGCAGGCACTGGCGCAGGATGCTGCGTTTGAATCCCGCCTGTGCGTCACCGCACAGCACCGTGAAATGCTCGATCAGGTGCTGCATCTGTTTCAGCTGCAGCCCGATTACGATTTAAATATCATGCGCCCGGAGCAGGGGCTGACCGAGATTACCTGCCGTATTCTGCAGGGCATGAAAACCGTTTTAGCCGATTTTAAACCTGATGTGGTGCTGGTGCACGGTGATACCACCACCACGCTGGCGGCCAGCCTGGCGGCCTTTTATCAGCAGATCCCGGTGGGGCACGTCGAGGCTGGTTTACGCACCGGTAATCTGATGTCGCCCTGGCCGGAGGAGGCTAACCGCACGCTCACAGGCCATCTGGCAAGCTATCACTTCACGCCGACCACCACATCACGGCAGAACCTGCTGCGGGAAAACCTGCCTGATGCGCGTATCTTTGTCACCGGCAATACGGTAATCGACGCGCTGCTGTGGGTGCGCGATCGCGTGCTGACCAACGCCGATCTCAATGCCCGCCTGGCGGCGCACTATCCGTTTCTGGAATCGGACAAAAAGCTGATCCTGGTTACCGGTCACCGGCGCGAAAGTTTTGGTAAGGGCTTTGAGCGTATCTGCAGTGCGCTGGCGCAGATTGCGCGCCTTCATCCGCAGGCGCAGATCGTCTATCCGGTGCATCTCAATCCCAACGTCAGCGAGCCGGTTAACCGGATACTTAGCGGTATCGACAATATTATTCTGATCGAACCGCAGGAGTATCTGCCGTTTGTCTGGTTGATGAACCGTGCCTGGCTGATCCTCACCGATTCCGGCGGAATTCAGGAAGAGGCGCCGTCGCTGGGGAAACCGGTGCTGGTGATGCGCGATACCACGGAGCGGCCGGAAGCGGTCGCGGCAGGGACGGTAAAACTGGTTGGCACCGATGTCGATACCATTGTCGCTGAAGTCACCCTGCTGCTGCAGGACGAAGAGGCGTGGCAGAGTATGAGCCGGGCACACAACCCTTATGGCGACGGCCACGCCTGCGCACGCATTCTGCAGGCGCTGAACAACAACAGAGTTTAATTATGTCTTTTAATACCATTTCCGTGATCGGACTGGGTTACATCGGGCTGCCAACGGCAGCCGTTTTCGCTTCAAGGGGAAAGCAGGTCGTGGGCGTGGATGTCAATCTGCGCGCCGTTGAAACCATTAACCGGGGGGAAATCCACATCGTGGAGCCCGATCTCGGCGAGGTGGTCCGGCAGGCGGTGCAGCAGGGGCAGCTGCGCGCCACCACGACGGCAGAACCGGCAGATGCGTTTCTGATCGCTGTCCCCACGCCCTTTATGAACGATCATCAGCCAGACCTGAGCTTTGTCCGCGCGGCCGCGCTGTCGCTGGCACCGGTACTGAAAACAGGCGATCTGGTGATTCTGGAGTCGACTTCGCCGGTCGGCGCCACAGAGCAGATGGCGGAATGGCTGGCCGAGGCGCGTCCCGATCTGCGTTTTCCTCAGCATGAGGGCGAGAGCGATATCTTTATCGCCTACTGTCCGGAGCGGGTGCTGCCCGGCAAGGTGATGACCGAACTGCTGGAGAACGATCGCGTGATTGGCGGCATGACGCCCGCCTGTTCGGCGCGTGCCAGCGAGCTGTACCGTATTTTCCTGCGCGGAGCCTGCGTTGAAACCAACGCGCGTACGGCGGAGATGTGCAAGCTGACGGAAAACAGCTTCCGCGATGTCAATATCGCTTTTGCTAATGAGCTGTCGCTGATCTGCGCCGATCAGAAGATCAACGTCTGGGAGCTGATTGCGCTGGCGAACCGGCATCCGCGCGTCAATATTCTGCAGCCCGGACCGGGCGTGGGCGGACACTGTATTGCCGTCGACCCGTGGTTTATTGTGGCGCAGAACCCGCAGCAGGCGCGGCTGATTCGCACCGCGCGTGAAGTGAATGATGCCAAACCTGGCTGGGTACTGGAGCAGGTAAAACAGGCGCTGGCGGAGTGCGCGACGCAGAGCGATAAGCGCGCCAGCGAGATCGCTATTGCCTGTTTCGGGCTGGCGTTTAAGCCCGATATCGACGATCTGCGTGAGAGCCCGGCGATGGCGGTCGCGCAGCGCATTGCGGCGTGGCACAGCGGAGAGACCTGGGTTGTCGAGCCGCACGTTACGTCGATTCCTGACCGGCTGGGGCAGGACGCCTCGCTGGTATCCGTGGAGCAGGCGCTACAGCAGGCTGACATTCTGGTGATGCTGGTTGATCATGCACAGTTCCGGGCCATTGACGCTGCGCAGATTGCCCAGCCGTGGATTGTCGATACCAAAGGGGTATGGCGATGAAACGCTTTCTGATCACCGGCGGCGCGGGATTTATAGGCTCAGCGCTGGTGCGCTTTCTGATTGAAAGCACGGAGCATCAGGTCGTGGTGGTGGATAAGCTAAGCTACGCCGGCAATCTGGCGTCACTGGCGGGCGTGCAGCAGCATCCGCGTTTTGCCTTTGAACAGGTTGATATCTGTAACCGGCCGGAGCTTGATCGGGTGCTGGCGCAGTATCAGCCCGACTGCGTAATGCATCTGGCAGCAGAAAGCCACGTCGACCGCTCGATTGATGGGCCATTTGCCTTTATCGAAACTAATATTGTCGGCACTTATCATCTGCTGGAAGCGGTACGCCACTACTGGCAGGCGATGGAGAGCACGCGCAAAGCTGGCTTCCTGCTGCACCATATTTCCACAGACGAAGTCTTTGGCGATCTGCACGGTACGGATGATTTTTTCACCGAAACCACGCCGTATGCGCCGAGCAGCCCCTACTCCGCATCAAAAGCCAGCAGCGATCATCTGATGCGTGCCTGGATGCGAACGTATGGACTGCCGGTGATCGTCACCAACTGCTCCAATAATTATGGCCCGTGCCATTTTCCGGAGAAGCTGATCCCGCTGACTATCATCAATGCGCTGGCGGGCAAGGCGCTGCCGGTCTACGGCAACGGCAGCCAGATCCGCGACTGGCTCTATGTGGAAGATCATGCGCGCGCGCTCTATACCGTTGTCAGTCACGGCAAAGCAGGAGAGACCTACAATATTGGCGGGCATAATGAGCGACGTAATCTTGAGGTAGTGCACGCCCTGTGCGATCTGCTGGATGAGCTTGCCGCCGGGCAGCGTCCTGCGGCGATTAACAGCTACCGCGAGCTGATCGCCTTTGTTAGCGACCGTCCCGGACACGATCTGCGTTACGCCATCGATGCCAGCAAAATTGCCCGCGAGCTGGGCTGGACGCCACAGGAAACCTTTGAGAGCGGCATACGTAAAACGGTGGAGTGGTATCTGGCCAACCCGCAGTGGTGGCAGGCTATTCTCAACGGCAGCTATCGCGCTGAACGCCTCGGCTTAACCGCATCGCGCTGAAGCAGAGCCAGAAGGAGCAATGATGAAAGGTATTATTCTGGCGGGTGGTTCAGGAACGCGCCTGCATCCGATTACCCGCGCAATTTCCAAGCAGCTGCTGCCGGTGTATGACAAGCCGATGATCTATTATCCCCTTTCTGTCCTGATGCTGGCAGGCATCCGCGATGTGTTGATCATTACCACGCCTGAAGACCGGGCGCACTTTGAGCGTCTGCTGGGGGATGGCAGTGAGTTTGGTGTCCGGCTCTCCTATGCTGAACAGCCAAGCCCCGATGGACTGGCGCAGGCGTTTATTATTGGTGAATCGTTTATTGGTGACGACCACTGCTGTCTGGTGCTGGGCGACAATCTCTACTTTGGTCAGGGTTTTAGTCCGAAGCTGAAAAAAGTGGCTGCCCGAACGGAAGGCGCGACGCTCTTCGCTTACCAGGTGATGGATCCCGAGCGGTTCGGCGTGGTGGAATTTGATGAGGCGTTTAATGCGCTTTCAATCGAAGAGAAGCCGGCGCAGCCAAAATCGCGCTGGGCGGTGACCGGACTCTATTTTTACGATCGCCGCGTGGTGGAGTTTGCAAAGCGCGTCCAGCCCTCGGCGCGCGGTGAGCTGGAGATTACGGCGATTAACCAGATGTATCTGGAGGCTGGCTTACTCTCTGTAGAGCTGCTGGGTCGCGGGTTCGCCTGGCTGGATACCGGTACGCATGACAGCCTGGTTGAAGCCAGCGTCTTTGTGCAGACGGTAGAAAAGCGGCAGGGATTCAAGATAGCCTGCCTGGAAGAGATTGCCTGGCGCAACGGCTGGCTGAGCGATGCTCAGCTACAGGCGGCAGGCGAGGCGTTAACCAAAACCGGCTACGGCCAGTATCTGCTGGATATTTTACATGCCCGTCCGCGTCAGTATTGATCTCCTTGAGTGGGAGAGTGACTTCTTTCATCAGCCCACGGCGCGCCTGACGCTGCAGGGTGAACTAACGTTGCCGCAGGCGCTGCAGCAGGCGACAGGCCTGCTGCAGATAAAAGTGCCGGCAGAGCAGACCGCGGCGATTGATGCGGTCTGCCAGCACGGCTTTCAGCTGGTTGAGGGAGAAGCCGATCTGACGTTACCGCTGACGCAGACGGCGCGTCAGCCTGGCGTACGAATTGCGCGTGAGGCGCAAATCCCGGCGTTGCGTGCCGCCGCTGCAGAAGCCTTCAGCCAGAGCCGGTTTCGTGCCCCGTGGTTTGACGCGGCCGACAGCGGCCGGTTTTATGCGCAGTGGATTGAAAACGCGGTGCGCGGCACCTTCGATCACCAGTGTCTGATCGCCTGCGATGAACAGGGCAGCCTGCAGGGCTTTGTCTCCCTGCGTGAAGTGAACGGCGATGTGCGTATCGGACTGCTGGCGGTGCTGCCTGATGCCCGGTCGCAGGGTATTGGCCAGCGTCTGCTGCTGGCTGCGGCTGACTGGGGCCGGGTGCGCCAGCTGGCGCAGCTGCGCGTTGCCACGCAGCTCAGCAATCTTGCAGCGATGCGCCTCTATTTACGCTGCGGTGCCCGGCTGGAAAGCACCGCCTACTGGTTTTACAGGAAAGCATCATGATCCCTTTTAACGCGCCCCCTGTGGTGGGCACTGAAACAGACTATATGCAGTCGGCGATGGCCAGCGGCAAGCTGTGCGGTGACGGCGGCTTTACCCGCCGCTGCCAGCAGTGGATGGAGCAGCATTTTGGCAGTAAAAAAGTGCTGCTGACGCCCTCCTGCACCGCCTCGCTGGAGATGGCCGCGCTGCTGATCAACATCGAGCCCGGTGATGAAGTGATCATGCCGAGCTATACCTTTGTCTCCACCGCAAACGCGTTTGTGCTGCGCGGCGCCACCATTGTCTTTGTTGACGTGCGCCCGGATACGATGAACATCGATGAGACACTGATTGAGGCTGCAATCACGCCGAAAACGCGCGCTATCGTACCGGTACACTATGCGGGCGTGGCGTGTGAAATGGACACCATTATGGCGCTGGCCGCAAAGCATCAGCTTTATGTCATTGAAGATGCTGCACAGGGCGTCATGTCACAGTATAAAGGCCGCGCGCTTGGCACCATCGGGCACATCGGCTGCTTTAGCTTTCACGAAACGAAAAATTACACCGCCGGAGGTGAAGGCGGTGCGACGCTGATAAATGATGCGGCGCTCACCGAGCGTGCTGAAATTATCCGGGAAAAAGGCACCAACCGCAGTCAGTTTTTCCGTGGTCAGGTGGATAAATACACCTGGCGCGATATCGGCTCAAGCTACCTGATGGCCGATCTGCAGGCAGCCTATCTCTGGGCGCAGCTGGAAGCGGCGCAGACCATCAACCAGCAGCGACTGCGACTGTGGCAGCGCTACTACGACGCGCTGCAGCCGCTGGCGGCTCAGGGGCGGATCGCGCTGCCGGCAGTGCCGGATAGCTGCCGTCATAATGCGCATATGTTCTATCTGAAACTGCGCGATAGTGACGATCGCGAAGCGCTGATACGCTGGATGAAAGAAGCGGAGATCCTCACGGTGTTTCACTACATTCCGCTGCATACGTCGCCTGCCGGTGAGCGGTTTGGCCGCTTCCACGGTGAAGATCGCGTCACCACGCGCGACAGCGAGCGCCTGCTGCGCCTGCCGCTGTTCTATAACCTGTCAGATAACAATCAGCGTACCGTGATTAGCTCTCTGCTGAGCTACTTTGCCTGATGTCGCTGGCAAAAGCATCGGTCTGGACCGCGGCCTCCACGCTGGTAAAAATTGCGGCTGGCCTGCTGGTGATAAAGCTGCTGGCGCTGAGTTTCGGTCCGGAAGGCGTCGGGCAGGCGGGTAACTTCCGGCAGCTGATTACCGTGCTCGGCGTACTGGCTGGCGCAGGCATTTTTAATGGCGTGACCGCCAGCGTGGCGCAGCTGCAGCATGAACCTGCGCAGCTGCGGGCGCTGACCGGTACGGCCTCTGCGATGGTGCTCGGCTTTTCGGCGCTGCTGGCCGCGGGTCTGCTGCTGGGTGCGGCACCGGTCAGCCGGATGCTGTTTGGGCACGAGCACTACCAGAGCGTGGTGCGCATCGTGGCGTTTCTGCAGTTTGGCATCGCCTGGGCGAATCTGACACTGGCGCTGCTGAAAGGCTTTCGCGATGCGCGCGGCAATGCGCTGGCGCTGATAACCGGCAGCCTGACAGGGGTGGCCGGTTATATTATTTGCTGGTGGCTGGGCGGTTATCAGGGGGCGCTGGCGGGACTGGCGCTGGTCCCGGCGCTGCTGGTGATACCGGCGCTGATTATGCTGCGGCGCCATCGTGCGGTGCTGCCGCTGCGCTGGCTCAGGCCAGTATGGCAGCCGGAACTGGCACGCAACCTGGCAAAATATACGCTGATGGCGCTGATGACGTCGATCACGCTGCCGGTTGCGTGGGTGATGATGCGTAATCTGCTGGCGGAACAGCAGGGCTGGGCGCAGGTGGGATTATGGCAGGGCGTGACGACGATCTCTGACGCCTATCTGCAGTTTATTACCGCTACTTTCAGCGTCTGGCTGCTGCCGACGCTGGCACGCCTGGAGCATAAGCCGCAGATTGCACGGGAGATAGGCCGCGCGCTGCGGTTTGTACTGCCGGCGGTGGCGGCCGCCAGTTTCGCTGTCTGGCTGCTGCGCGACATGGCGATCTGGCTGCTGTTTTCCCCGCAGTTTAGCGG
Organism: Pantoea sp. UBA7232; assembly: GCF_002473195.1. Taxonomy (NCBI): domain Bacteria; kingdom Pseudomonadati; phylum Pseudomonadota; class Gammaproteobacteria; order Enterobacterales; family Erwiniaceae; genus Pantoea; species Pantoea sp. UBA7232. The sequence goes on along the minus strand of NZ_DKTK01000007.1, from coordinate 53,065 downwards.
CATGCGCGATCTTTTTATCTGGCAGTTATGTGGCGATCTCTTTAAAGTCGGCGCCTATGTTTTCGGATATCTGGTGATCGCCAAAGCGTCGCTGCGCTTCTATATTCTCACCGAGATCAGCCAGTTTGCTTTGCTGACGCTGTTTTCGCGCTGGCTGATCCCGCTTCACGGCGCGACTGGCGCAGCGCAGGCGTATATGGCGACCTATATACTCTATTTTGCCCTTTGCTGTGGCGCTTTCCTGATTTATTGCCGGACAAAATGACGTTATTTCATGTGCTGGGATCTGATATCCCGCATCACAATCAGACGGTGCTGCGTTTCTTTAATGACGTGATAGGCACTGAATTGCCTGCCGCCGCGCCGCGCCGCTTTATGGTAGTTGCTGCGCCTGGCTCGCTGCCCGCCTGTAGCCAGCTGCAGATCGAAACTTTCGCTACTAAAGCCGCGCTGGCGCAGGCGGTAATAGCGCGCGCCGCCGATCGCTCCCGGCGCTTTTTCTTTCACGGACAGTTTAACCCGCGTATCTGGCTGGCGCTGCTCAGCGGAAAGATCCGCCGCCATCAGGCGTTCTGGCATGTCTGGGGAGCTGACCTGTATGAAGAGGGTGCCGGGCTGAAATATCGTCTGTTCTATCTGCTGCGCCGCATCGCGCAGGGGCGTATGGCACAGGTGTTTGCTACGCGCGGCGATCTCTTTTTTTATCAGCAGCGGCATCCGCAGGTGCCGGCGTCACTGCTCTATTTTCCGACGCGCATGCCTGATATTGCGCTGCCGGCAGCCACAGCATCGGACAGTGCGCTGACGATCCTGCTGGGCAACTCCGGCGACCGCAGCAACCGGCACATTGAAGGATTGCAGGCGATACGCCGGCAGTTTGGCGAGCAGGTCAGCGTGCTGGTTCCGCTCGGCTACCCGGCCAACAACTATGCCTATATTGATGAGATCGATGCGGCGGCGCAGCGTCTGTTTCCGGCCGGGCAGGTTACGCTGATCCGCGACAGGCTCGATTTTCCAGCCTACCTTCAGTTGCTCAGACGCTGCCAGCTTGGCTATTTTATGTTTGAGCGGCAGCAGGGGATTGGCACGCTCTGTTTGCTGATTCAGGCTAACATTCCCTTTGTGCTGAACCGTAAAAATCCGTTCTGGCGCGATCTCAGCGAGCAGGGCATCCCGGTGCTGTTCAGCTGTGACGAACTTGATGCCAGCCGCATCGCGGAAGCGCAGCGCCAGCTGACGGCGTGCGACAAACCGGCCATCGCTTTTTTTGCGCCGGGCTATCTTGCCGGCTGGCGCCATGCGCTCAGCCTGAGTGAAGGAAGTGCATCATGAGTCTGCTGCAGTTTAGTGGTCTGCTGGTGGTTTATCTCTGCTCGCTGGGCTTTATCCTGACGCTGACCTGGCGTGAGTTCAGGCGCGTGCGCTTTAACTTTCATCTCTTCTTTACGCTGCTGTTTCTGCTGACCTTCTACTTTGGTTTTCCGCTGACCAGCGTACTGGTATTCCGCTTTGATGTGGCCGTGGTACCGCCCGCCTTTCTGCTGCAGGCGCTGCTGGCAGCCACCAGCTTCTACGCTATTTACTACGTCAGTTATAAAGTCCGGCTGCGACCGGCCAGCGCCGCGCCGCGCAAGCCGTGGCTGGTAATGGATCGGGTGGAGACGCATCTCACCTGCCTGCTGCTGGCGCTGGTGGCGATTGGCACGGTGACCGTGTTTTTCATGCACAACGGGCTGCTGCTGTTCCGGCTCTCGGCCTATAACCAGATTTTCTCGAGTGAGGTTTCTGGCGTGGCGCTCAAGCGCTTCTTCTATTTCTTTATTCCGGCGATGCTGATCCGCTATTTTCTGCATCCGACACAGCGGCAGTGGCTGCTGTTTCTGCTGGTAACGGTGGCGTTTGGCTTGCTGACCTATGCGCTGGTGGGCGGTACGCGCGCGAACATCATCATCGCCTTTGCGCTGTTTCTGTTTATTGGTATTACGCGCGGCTGGATCACGCTCTGGATGCTGGCAGGGGCAGGCGCGATGGCGATCTGCGGTATGTTCTGGCTGGCGCTGCGGCGCTACAACCTGGATGTGGCCGGGGCAGAGGCCTTTTATACGTTTCTCTACCTGACGCGGGATACGTTCTCGCCGTGGGAGAACCTGGCGCTGCTGCTGCAGAACTATGACAAAATCGATTTTCAGGGGCTGGCGCCGCTCTGGCGCGACTTTTATGTCTTTATTCCGGGCTGGCTGTGGCCCGATCGTCCCTCTGCGATCCTGAACAGCGCTAACTACTTTACCTGGGAAGTGCTGAATAACCACTCCGGCCTGGCCATTTCGCCGACGCTGATCGGTTCGCTGCTGATCATGGGTGGCGTGCTGTTTATTCCGCTGGGTGCGGTAGCGGTGGGCCTCCTGATGAAAGGCTTTGACGCGCTTTATACGCAGGGACGTGACAGCGACAACCGCTATAGCGGCGCGGTGCTGCAGAGTTTCTGCTTCGGTGCGGTGTTTAACATGATCGTTCTCGCTCGCGAGGGGCTGGACGCATTCGGCTCGCGCGTGGTGTTTTTCTGCATCATTTTTGCCGCCTGTACAGGCCTGGCAAAGCTGCTCAGCTGGCTGCTGGCGCGCGCAGGGCTTATTCGTCCGCGTCGTGTTCAGGCGCTGCGCGGCTCCTCCTGATCACCGGGCAAAACGGAAGATGAAAACCATGACGACCACTGAGCCGCATTACGCGATACGCGGCGTTGATCTGCACGCGTTTAACGATATGGAGAGCTTTGTCAGCTTTCTGCTGCCTGATAACACGCCCCGGCGCGGTACGCTGATTGCCATCAATGCTGAAAAGATGCTGACGCTGGAAGAAGATGCGCAGCTACGCGCTCTGATTAGCGAAGCTGAGTTTAAATATCCGGATGGCATCAGTATTGTCCGCTCGCTGCGCAAAAAGTATCCGCAGCTGCAGGTCAGCCGCATTGCCGGTGCCGATCTGTGGGAGGCGCTGATGGAGCGCGCCGGACGCACCGGGATTCCGGTATTTTTAATTGGCGGCCGCGAGCAGGTACTGCAGGAGACCTGCGACAAACTGCAGCGTCAGTGGAACGTAAATATTGTCGGCAGCCAGAACGGCTATTTTGCCCCGGCTGACCGCGAGGCGCTGTTTGCACGTATCGCTGCGAGCGGCGCAAAAATCGTTACCGTAGCGCAGGGTTCACCACGTCAGGAGCTTCTGATGCGTGACTGCCGCCAGCACTGGCCCGACGCACTCTATATGGGAGTAGGCGGTACCTATGATGTTTTTACCGGCAACGTTACCCGTGCACCGCGTCTCTGGCAGCGTCTGGGGCTGGAGTGGCTCTATCGGCTGATCCGGCAGCCTTCACGCTGGCGCCGGCAGTTAAAGCTGCTGAAATATTTGCGCTATCACTGGAGGGGCGATCTCTGAGGCTGCTGATTAATCCAGCAATTTTTTAGCTTATAAGCGTGAAATTGCGCTATTTATCGACGGAATGCACAAAGCATAACCAAACGCGTTTTTTTCTTTAAAAAGCACTGGACAGGGTGAAGCCAAATACGTAGTATGCCCATCCGCAACGGCGCTACGCGCCCGTAGCTCAGCTGGATAGAGCGCTGCCCTCCGGAGGCAGAGGTCTCAGGTTCGAATCCTGTCGGGCGCGCCATTTTCTTTTGGGCGCAAGAGCTTCGGTGGTTGGGTTTAACCGCGTTATGCAGTGAATAGTAAGCGTAACAGCTTACGCACCAGAATTATGGTGGCTATAGCTCAGTTGGTAGAGCCCTGGATTGTGATTCCAGTTGTCGTGGGTTCGAGTCCCATTAGCCACCCCAGATTTTGCTGGGACATGCGAAGGTGGCGGAATTGGTAGACGCGCTAGCTTCAGGTGTTAGTGTTCTTACGGACGTGAGGGTTCAAGTCCCTCTCTTCGCACCAGGCAGAATTTTAGTAAAGAAGTAAAGAAGTAAAAAATCGGCGAGTAGCGCAGCTTGGTAGCGCAACTGGTTTGGGACCAGTGGGTCGGAGGTTCGAATCCTCTCTCGCCGACCATATTCGAAAAGCCTGCTTGAAAAAGCAGGCTTTTTTCGTTTGCGTGTAATCTGCGGCCAGGGTCGCATAAATGCGACCCCTGCAAAAAAATCCGCGATACGATGCGCGGCCCCCACCAAACCGTAGGGGCGCCATTTATGGCGCCCTGGTTAAGGGCGGGTACGATACGCAATGACGTAACCCGCGATACGGTCTGCGGCCAGGGTCGCATAAATGCGACCCCTGCAAAAAATCCGCGATACGATGCGCGGCCCCCACCAAACCGTAGGGGCGCCATTAATGGCGCCCTGGTTTAAACTCGCAATGCGACCGCTACAGTTTTTGTCGTATTTTTGCGACAAATAACGCTTTGAATAAATTGAATTTATTCCATAAGAGATCTATTTGTCGCTGTTTTGCGACGGAAATGACCGCAATCGCATACTGCCTGCGGCATGTCGCTTTTCAGATAAGAGAACAGCAGCGTTAACTCCCTGAACCAGAAAAGCTTTTTAAGAAAAATGCCAATCTGGCACATCTTGTGCAATACTTCCTGTCGTAGATGCTCATTCCACCTCTTATGTCCGCTCAGGCGACATAAACCTGGGAATGATGCAGAGCCCCTTACGGTATCCGTTGTCCAGCCTGGCAGTAACGCTGTGCGCTACTGTAGTTAGACGGACATTACGTTGAGTCGGATACCATCAGTTGTCTTACGACCTGATCTTACACCTGCTTCTGGCAGGTGTTTTTTTATCTGCTTACGGCGGGGATGGCACGGTTCAGGCAAAAAAAAGCCGGGACAAGCCCGGCAGACAAACAACAAGCATAAATCAGGTTGCCGGATTGTTCTTCAGCGTCAGCAGCAGGCCCTCGCGGCGCATGCTGGCCGCATCCTCCGGACGCTGCAGGCGATCGTAGACATCCGCCAGCCAGGCATAATCAAACGCATCAGGACGCTGCGCCAGCGCCTGCTCAAACGCATCGGCGGCCTGTTGCCATTCGCCGTGGCGCATCAGCAGCTGCCCCAGCGTGCTGTGCAGCAGTGGCGTTGCCCCATGCTGTTTGATCTGCTGACGCAGCGCTTTCTCCAGCGCATCAGGATTGCCGCTTTTAATGCGCGGCATCAGCAGCACCAGCCGATCGTCATACTGCTTTTTCAGACCGTCCAGCACGATATCCTGAGCCGTGTCGGGATCGTTGCACTCGATCAGATGCTCACTCATGGCGACCTGCAGCGCAGTCTCCTGCCGCGTCTTGCGGCTCTGACTCTGCCACCAGCGCTTCAGGCCCTCGCTACCCTGATCGGCCATCGCCTGGTTCATCAGCCCCAGCCACGCCTGCTGCTGCAGCGCATGACGCTGCGCATCATCGTTAATTTTGGCCTTTTGCATCGCCGGCAGAATATCCAGCAGGGCACCCCAGGCACCTGTACGAATATAGGCCTGCTCCGCCAGACGCAGCACTTCCGGATGGCGCGGCGCAACTTCCAGCAGACGGTCAACACCGTGACGCGCCGCATGATCTTCGTTGCGCGCCAGCTGCAGCCGGACCCGGGTGATCTCCACCGGGATAGTATTGTTCTCTGCCAGTTCAGAAGCGCGTTCCAGATGCTGATTAGCACGGGTTTCATCGCCGCGCTGCTGTGCCGCTTCAGCCGCAAGCAGATAGTTTGCTACCGGCTGATCGGCGTGATCGGCATTCTTCGCCAGCAGCTTCTCTGCCTGCTGATAGTCACCTTCAGCCAGCTTCATCAGCGCATGCTGCGTATGACGCTGCGCGCTGCGACGTTTGCGGCCGGTGAACCAGCCGCGCGTACGGACGCCGGTGCGGAACAGACGACGCAGGATCCACTCTGCCAGCAGAATCACCAGCAGGCTCAGGACCAGGATGATCCCCAGCCCGGTCACGCTGGTCTCAATATTCCAGTTATCAGTCTGGATCAGCACATAACCCTGATGCCCGGCTACCATCGGGCCCAGCACGACGCCAGCCAGCAACAGCAGGAAAAGTACCAGTACTTTTAGCATGGTCAGCCTCCCTGTTGTTCAGCCGCAACCGATGGCTGCGCCAGCAGATTGCGCACGCGCGTTTGCATCAGTTTTTCCAGCAGCGGCTGACTTTCCAGCGAATCCGGCACATCCATTGAGATGGTCTGCTGGCTCAGCTCATCCAGCTGTGCAAGAAACGCCCGGGTCGCCGCATCGTTGGTGTCATACCAGGCGCGTACCCAGCTCGATACCGCATCCAGCGACTGTTTATAGATCTCCTCCTGATGACGCGGCACCGCCTGCGCAGCCACCAGCAGACGGGAGCGGATATTTTCACGCAGATAGACGTCCTGATTAGGCGCCAGAAGCGGCTGAGCGGTATTATCACGGCGGCGGATGGTAATGAAATCATCCATAAAATTATGCCAGCTCTTCACCAGATTCTGCCGCCATTCGTGCAGCGAGCCGGAGAGTTCGCCACCGTCGCTATCCATTGGCGCATCGTCGTTGTCGTTGTCCGCCAGGCGCAGATTGTCTACGCCGTTAGAGAGCTGATTCAGCTTGAGGATGATGCCGTCGTAGTCGACCTGGCTGACGGCCGAAAGTGAGCTGATATCCTGCGTCAGCGCCCGGCGGACGTTGGTCATGCTGGGATCGTTCATCTCAGCCAGACTGGTATCGGCGCTTTTCAGCAGCGCAGCGGCCGTGGTGACATCCTGATCGCTCCAGAGTTTGCGGCCCGCCAGTTTTACCAGATAGTCAGCCTGCGCCAGCAGCCAGGTGCGGGTGTCATTACCGGAGATAGTGGCGACTTTTTCACGCAGCGTCTCCAGCTCTTTTGCGCTGTTATCCTGCTTAGCGCGCGCTTCCTGCAGAGCAGTGCCCGCATCAGTCAGCTGCTGCGTCAGCTGGCGTTTGTCGCTGCCAAGCTGCTGCTGCAGCGCGCTGAGCTGCTCGCTGAGCTGCTGGTTAGTCTGAGCCTGTACATCGGCCTGATGTTTCCCGTTGAGGTAAAGGCCTGCGCCAATCGCCAGCGCAATCACAATTGCCACGGCGCTTAATACCCGGCCATCGCGCTGTTTTTCGCGTGGCGGCTGGTTTTCTGGCGTCGGGGAAGTGTCCGCTGGGGTAGTTTCTTCAACCATGGCGGAGGAAGCTTTGTGTTCCGTCATTGTGGCTCATCCCATTGTTAAGTTCAGCGTAACGCACGCAGCAGCGCGTCGTTATCGGCACCATCGGCTACGTCTATCTCCTGCCAGCCCGCTTCAGCGGCCTGGGTAGCCAAACGTTCACTGACGACCACCAGTCGACAGTGCAGTAACCACTCCCGCCGATCGATTGGCGGAAACAGTGCATGGAGTTGTTTTAACATTTCACCGCTGGTCACCACCAGCGTGGTAATCCCGCGGTCGCGCCAGCGCCGACCCTCAATAGCGCCGTCGTAGTGCTTCTCATTGCGCTGATAGCACTCACAGTATTGCACTTCTGCGCCACGTTCGATGAGAGTTTCCGCTAATAATTCCCGACCGGGAGTGCCGCGCAGGATCAGCGCGCGCTTGCCGCTGACCTGCTGCAGGCGCTGCAGGCGAACCAGCTCTTCGCTGGTCTCCCGCGCATGAGGATAGTCTACTTTGAGATTTGTGACGGTATGCAGCGCCAGCGCGGTTGAGCGACCAATCGCATAGTAGTCAGCGGCAGCGGGCCAGGCTGTCTGGCTGTGCTGCAGCGCCGGATGGGCGAAATTCACTACCTGCTGTGACAGCAGAAACACCAGATCGCCCGGCCGCAGCGCCGTCAGCTGTTGCGGTAACTGTGCTAAATCGCGACCCGGCGTAAATTCAATCAGCGGAAACGCCCACGCCAGCTTGCCCAGGCTGCGCAGGCGCGCAACCAGCTCGCTGGCAGCCGGTTCCGGACGGGTCACAAGAATAGTCATACCGGCGGCTGTCCCTGATAGACCTCATGCAGAATTTCGCGCGCGCCCTTATTCAGCAGCTCTTCAGCCAGCGAAATGCCCATCTGCTCCGCCTGCTCACGCGGGCCACGGCGTTCACCGGTTACCATCTGGCTGCCGTCGGGCGCACCGACCAGACCGCGCAGCCAGAGCTGGTCATCTTCCAGTACGGCAAAACTGCCGATCGGCACCTGACATCCACCCTCAAGCCGGGTATTCATGGCGCGCTCAGCGCGCACGCATACTGCTGTCTCACTGTGGTTCAGCGCCTGCAGCAGCGTAATTAATGCGCTGTCATCAAGCCGGCACTCAATGCCTACGGCACCCTGTCCCACGGCGGGCAGTGAAAGCTCTGCAGGCAGTGCCTGACGAATGCGATCTTCCAGCCCAAGGCGTTTCAGACCGGCAGCGGCCAGAATAATGGCATCATATTCACCCGCATCAAGCTTGCCGAGACGGGTGCCGACATTGCCGCGCAGCGAACGGATAATCAGGTCAGGCCGGCGTGCGCTCAGCTGACACTGGCGGCGCAGGCTGGAGGTGCCAACTACTGCACCCTGAGGCAGCTCATCGATAGCGTTATAGTGATTAGAGACAAAGGCGTCGCGTGGATCTTCACGTTCGCAGATAGTCACCAGACCCAGGCCTTCCGGAAAGTTAACCGGCACATCTTTCATGGAATGCACCGCCAGATCGGCGCGATTCTCCAGCATGGCCTGTTCCAGTTCTTTAACGAACAAACCCTTGCCGCCCACTTTTGCCAGCGGGGTATCGAGAATAACATCGCCTTTGGTCACCATCGGCACCAGCTCTACCTGCAGGCCCGGATGGGCTGCCATCAGGCGCTGCTGAACATATTGTGCCTGCCAGAGTGCGAGAGGACTTTGACGGGTAGCAATTCTGAAAATTTTGTTTAACATACCGTTAACCATTTTGATCGTTCATCGATTATCCTATCATCGATAGGGGAATGCTGTCAGTTTCAACGGATTGAAAAGGCCGCACTATTCATTTGTGGCTCGCCATACCTCAGCAGGCGTGGCGCAAAAAAAGCGGGTTGCTCTGCGGCAGATGCTAAACTGTCATGTAGCGCAACTTTCTTTACGGTCAATCCTTCTGGTGTTAGATTGATCACGTTTCCAGCAATAATTTGCCTGCATACCTCATTATTAAAATGGCAAACGCTGGAAGCAGGGTGCTTAACACTGGGACAATCAGGCGAAACGTCTTGTACCTCTACATTGAGACACTTAAACAGAGACTGGATGCGATTAACCAGCTGCGCGTAGATCGCGCGCTGGCTGCCATGGGGCCTGCTTTCCAGCACGTCTACAGTCTGCTGCCAACATTATTGCACTATCATCATCCTCTGATGCCGGGTTACCTCGAAGGTAACGTTCCACACGGCGTCTGCTTCTTCACGCCTGATGAACAGCAACAGCAGCTGCTGCATACCGTTACCGGCAAACCGGCGGCAGACCTGACGCCAGCGGCCGGGGGCGAACGGCCAATTACCGCTATCTACTCAATGGGCAGCACCTCGTCGGTCGGGCAGAACAGCGCATCCGATCTGGATATCTGGGTGTGCCACCACTCCTGGCTTGATAACGAAGAGCGTCTGGCCCTGCAGCGTAAGTGTACGCTGTTACAGAAGTGGTGTGTGTCAATGGGTGTGGAAGTCAGCTTTTTCCTTATTGATGAAAACCGTTTTCGTCACAACGAGAGCGGCAGCCTCGGCGGTGAGGATTGCGGATCGACCCAGCATATTTTGCTGCTTGATGAGTTCTACCGTACGGCAGTGCGCATGGCGGGTAAGCGTATTCTGTGGAATATGGTGCCGAATGAGGAAGAGCATCACTATGACGATTACGTCATGTCGCTCTATTCACAGGGCGTACTGACACCGAACGAATGGCTCGATTTAGGCGGCCTCGGTACGCTGTCGGCAGAAGAGTATTTTGGCGCCAGCCTGTGGCAGCTCTATAAAAGTATCGACTCCCCTTATAAAGCGGTGCTGAAAACGCTGCTGCTGGAAGCGTACAGCTGGGAGTATCCGAATACGCAGCTGCTGGCGATGGATATCAGACAGCGTCTGCATGAAGGCGAGATCGTCAGCTTCGGGCTGGATCCCTACTGCATGATGCTGGAGCGGGTCACGCGCTATCTGACCAGCGTGGAAGATCACGCCCGCCTCGACCTGGTGCGGCGCTGTTTCTATCTGAAAGTGTGCGAGAAGCTTTCCGGTGACGATCAGCACGCCCGCAACGGCTGGCGGCGCGAAATTCTGCTGCAGCTGGTAAAAGCCTGGGGCTGGGACGAAGCGAAACTCGCCGTTCTGGATAATCGGGCGGAGTGGAAGATCGAGCGCGTGCGCGAGGCGCATAATGAGCTGCTGGATGCGATGATGCAGAGCTATCGTAATCTGATCCGCTTTGCGCGCCGGAACAATTTAAGCGTCAGTGCCAGCCCGCAGGATATCGGCGTACTGACGCGTAAACTGTATGCCGCTTTTGAAGCGCTGCCGGGTAAAGTCACGCTGGTCAACCCGCAAATATCACCCGATCTGTCAGAAGAGAACCTGACCTTTATTCACGCGCCCGCCGGGCGCGCGAACCGGCCAGGCTGGTATCTCTATAATCAGTCGCCGGATATGAGTTCGATTATCAGCCATCAGCCGCTGGAATATAACCGCTATCTGAACAAGCTGGTGGCGTGGGCATGGTTCAACGGATTACTGACGCAGAAAACGCGGCTGCACATTAAAGGTAACGAGCTGTGCGACCTGGCGCGTCTGCAGGAGCTGGTCAGCGATGTCTCCGGCCACTTTCCGCTGCGCCTGCCGGCGCCTACGCCAAAAGCGCTCTACAGCCCGTGCGAAATCCGCCATCTGGCGATTATTGTCAATCTTGAGCACGATCCCACTGCGGCATTCCGTAACCAGGTGGTGCACTTTGATTTCCGCAAGCTGGATGTATTCAGCTTTGGTCAGCAGCAGCAGTGCCTGATTGGCAGCGTCGATCTGCTCTACCGCAACTCGTGGAATGAAGTACGTACCCTGCATTTCAGCGGTGAACAGGCGATGATTGACGCGCTGAAAACCATTCTGGGCAAGATGCATCAGGATGCGGCGCCGCCCGATACGGTTGAGGTATTTTGCTACAGTCAGCATCTGCGTGGCCTGATCCGCACGCGGGTACAGCAGCTGGTATCAGAGTGCATTGAGCTGCGCCTGTCGAGTACGCGGCAGGAGCCGGGCCGCTTCAAAGCGATTCGCGTCGCGGGACAGACCTGGGGACTCTTCTTTGAACGCATGAGCGTCTCGGTGCAGAAGCTGGAGAACGCGGTAGAGTTTTACGGCGCGATTTCCAACAACAAGCTGCATGGGTTATCGATTAAGGTGGAATCGAACCAGACTCCGCTGCCGCCGGTGGTAAACGGCTACGCCAGCGAAGGCATTATTCAGTTCTTCTTTGAAGACACCAGCGACGATCGCGGATTCAACATCTATATTCTCGATGAGAGCAATCGCGTGGAGATTTACCACCACTGCGAAGGCAGTAAAGAGGAGCTGGTGCGCGACGTCAGCCGTTTCTACTCTTCATCACACGATCGCTTTACCTACGGCTCAAGCTTTATCAATTTCAATCTGCCGCAGTTTTATCAAATCGTGAACACCGGCGATCGTTTTCAGGTGATCCCGTTCCGCAGTCAGACCCTGACGCAGCTCTGTCCGACCCCGCCGGATAACGACAACGCCGATTTTATGCCGCGTTATCAGGTGCACTGATCGCGGGTTTTCAGCCAGCCTGCACGGCCACTCTGTCCGATATTTCCTGTTGCTTTTACACCATCAGCTGCGATGATAAGCAGCTGAGAATTGGACAATACGAGCAGATAAAATGAGACGAGTCATAAGCCAGTTGGGCATGGCGCTGATGCTGGTCAGCCTGGCAGGCTGCGGCCTGAAAGGCCCGTTATACTTCCCGCCCGCGGATAAGCCACAGCAGAACGACAAGCCGACAGAACAGCAGCAGCAGGCCGCTCAGCAGGCGGATACCGGGGGCCTGGTCACCGGCAGCTCATCAGGCGTACAGTCAAACTAAATTTAATGAGTAATCCGGCGGAGCAGAAAATGCAGTTCTCGAAAATGCACGGTCTCGGCAACGACTTTATGGTCGTGGATGCAGTGACACAAAACGTCTTTTTTTCGCCGGAATTGATTCGCCGCCTGGCGGATCGGCATCTGGGGATCGGCTTTGATCAGCTGCTGATCGTAGAGCCACCCTACGATCCGGATCTCGACTTTCACTATCGCATATTTAACGCTGACGGCAGTGAAGTGGCGCAGTGTGGCAACGGCGCGCGCTGTTTCGCCCGCTTTGTGCGCCTCAAAGGGCTGACCAATAAAAATGACATTCGCGTCAGCACCCAAACCGGACGTATGGTGCTGAGCGTGACCAGCGATGAGCTGGTACGGGTCAATATGGGCGAGCCTGATTTTGATCCGCAGCGTGTGCCGCTGCGCGCTAACAAGGCGGAGAATCTCTATCTGCAGCGCGTCGCTGAGCAGACCGTGATGTTTGGTGCCGTCTCAATGGGTAATCCGCACTGTGTAATTCAGGTGGAGAGCGTGATAACTGCAGCCGTTGAGACGCTGGGGCCGGCGCTGGAGAGTCATGAGCGCTTCCCGGAACGCGTTAACGTCGGCTTTATGGAAGTGGTCAGCCGTGAGCACGTACGCCTGCGCGTTTATGAGCGCGGAGCCGGCGAAACCCAGGCGTGCGGCAGCGGCGCCTGTGCAGCAGTAGCCTGTGGTATTCAGCAGGGGCTGCTGGCAGAAAAAGTGCGCGTCGATCTGCCCGGCGGCACGCTGCATATCGCCTGGAAGGGGGCCGGACAGCCGCTATATATGACCGGACCCGCCACCCACGTTTATGACGGATTTATCCATTTATGAAATACCCGGAAGAGCAGACTGACAGCGCGGTGCAGCTTGACGATCGCGCCGTCAGCGCTTATCTGCAGCAGAACCCCGATTTTTTTATCCGCAACGCACGTCAGGTTGAACAGATGGCGGTGCCGCACGCGGTGCGCGGCAGCGTCTCGCTGGTAGAGTGGCATATGGCGCGCCAGCGCAACCACATCCGTCAGCTGGAAGAGGAGATCACGCTGCTGATGGAACAGGCCAACGCCAATCATCAGCTGTTCGATCGCCTGCTGGCGCTGCAGGGACATCTCGCCGCCGCTGACAGCCTGCAGGAGATGCTGAACCGCCTGCAGCGCTGGGCGCGCGAGCTGGGTCTGGCGGGCGCCAATGTACGGCTGTTCAGCGATCAATGGCGCCTCGGCGCACCCTCTGATTTTATCCAGCTGGGTCTGGCGCGACAGGCGTTTGAGCCGCTGCGTATTCAGCGTTTTGGTCAGCAGCAGCACTATCTTGGCAGCCTGAACGGACCGGAGCTGCTGCTGCTGCTGCCGCAGGCGAAAGCGGTCGGCTCGGTTGCGATGTCGCTGCTGGGCGAGCGGGGTGAAGCGGGCGTCGTCATCTTCAGCAGCCGCGATAATCAGCACTATCAGGCCGGCATGGGGACACTCTTACTGCAGCACCTGGCCCAGATGCTGCCGGCGCTGCTGGCGCGCTGGATCGAGCGCGTATGAGTACGCTGCTGCCCGCCGTCGACGCCTTTCTGCGCTATCTGCAGGTAGAACGCCAGCTCAGTCCGCTGACGCAGAAAAACTATCGTCGCCAGCTGCTGGCGCTTGTGGCGCTCGCGGAGAGCATGCAGTTAACCGAATGGTCGCAGCTGGAGCCGGCGCAGGTGCGCAGCCTGGCGGCGCGCAGCCGGCGCGATGGCCTGCAGGCGAGCAGTCTGGCGCTGCGTATGTCTGCCCTGCGCAGCTTTCTTGACTGGCAGGTCAGCCAGGGCATGCTGAGCGCAAATCCGGCGAAAGGTATCGCCACGCCGCGTAACGCTCGCCATCTGCCAAAGAATATGGACGTGGATGAAGTCACGCAGCTGCTGGAGATTGACCTTAATGACCCGCTGGCGGTGCGCGATCGCGCAATGCTTGAAACCATGTATGGCGGCGGCCTGCGTCTCAGCGAGCTGGTCGGGATAAACTGCCGCGATCTTGATGCGGAGTCGGGTGAAGTCCAGGTGCTGGGCAAAGGCAGTAAAGAGCGGCGCGTGCCGGTTGGCGCAACGGCGGTGACCTGGCTGCAGCACTGGCTGGCGCTGCGCGACAGTTTTGCTCCGCAGGATGATGCGCTGTTTGTCTCTTCGCGCGGTAGCCGGATTTCCGCGCGCAACGTGCAGAAGCGGTTTGCCGAGTGGGGCATCAAACAGGGCGTGGCCAGCCATATTCATCCGCATAAGCTGCGCCACTCTTTTGCCACCCACCTGCTGGAGTCAAGCGGCGACCTGCGCGCGGTGCAGGAGCTGCTCGGGCATGCCAATCTCTCGACCACCCAGATTTACACCCATCTCGATTTCCAGCATCTGGCCTCGGTCTACGATGCCGCGCATCCGCGTGCCAAACGAGGAAAATCAGAATGAAGTTTTACCGCTCCCTGCATCCGGTTAAGGCGCTGACCTTCGATCTGGATGATACGCTGTATGACAACCGCCCGGTGATCCGCAAGACCGCGCAGGAGACGCATGCGGCGCTACAGGCGTTTCACCCGGCGCTGCGTGAATTCACACCGGCCGATTATCAGCAGCTGCGTGATGAGCTGCTGGCGCGCGAACCCGATATTTATCATGACGTCTCAGAGTGGCGCCGCCGTTCGGTGGAGCTGGCGTTACTGAATATTGGCCTGCCGGCCGCCGACGCTGCCGCGGGCGCAGGAGAGGTGATGCGCACCTTTCACCACTGGCGCAGTCAGGTTGTGATGCCGGAAGAGACGCACCAGACGCTGCGCTGGCTCGGCGAGCGCGTGCCGCTGGTGGCGATCACCAACGGCAATGCCGATCCGGAAAAGCTCGGCATTCAGCACTACTTTCAGTTTACGCTGCGTGCCGGTCCGCACGGTCGCGCCAAGCCGTGGCAGGATATGTATCATCTCGCGGCGGAGCGGCTTGCTATTGCGCCGGAGGCGATCCTGCACGTTGGCGATGACCTGACTACCGATGTTGCAGGCGCACTGCGCGCTGGCCTGCAGGCGTGCTGGATCAACCTGAACAGCGGCAATCTGATGCAGATTGATGACGCCCGCCTGCTGCCGCACGTCGAAATTCATCGGTTGGCATCCCTGACCTCACTGCTATAATGGCTGTAAATTTATCCAGTCGTATCCTGTGGCGCACGGCTTTACGGGCTGTGCCGGTTCACTCTGGCGACTTACCTGCGTAAGCGCGCGACCATTCAGAGATCTGCGGCATCGCTGCAGGACGAATGACTCAGGGTACGCAACTCTATTCTTTAAAAACGGTGCTTATGGACGTTTCTGATCTGCTCGACGGCTTGAATGACAAACAGCGTGAGGCGGTTGCCGCACCGCGCAGCAATCTGCTGGTGCTGGCCGGAGCAGGCAGCGGCAAAACCCGTGTGCTGGTGCACCGCATCGCCTGGCTGCTGTCGGTGGAGAACTGCTCGCCATACTCCATCATGGCGGTCACCTTCACCAATAAAGCAGCGGCTGAGATGCGTCATCGTATCGATCAGCTGATTGGCAGCGGACAGGGCGGCATGTGGATTGGCACATTCCATGGCCTGGCGCATCGCCTGCTGCGGGCGCACCATCTGGATGCCGGACTGCCGCAGGATTTTCAGATCCTCGACAGCGAAGATCAGCTGCGGCTGCTGAAGCGTCTGATTAAGTCAATGAATCTGGATGATAAGCAGTGGCCGGCACGGCAGGGCATGTGGTACATCAACGGCAAGAAAGATGAGGGTCTGCGGCCAAAACATATCGAAAGCTACAACAATCCGGTTGAGCAGACGTGGCTGCGTATTTATCAGGCCTATCAGGAGGCGTGCGATCGCGCAGGCCTGGTCGATTTTGCCGAGCTGCTGCTGCGCGCGCATGAGCTGTGGCTGCATAAGCCACAGATCCTGAATCACTATCGCGAGCGCTTTAGCAATATTCTGGTTGATGAGTTTCAGGACACCAACAACATTCAGTATGCGTGGATCCGCATGCTGGCGGGCGACAGCAGCCGGGTAATTATTGTCGGCGATGACGATCAGTCCATCTACGGCTGGCGCGGCGCGCAGGTTGAGAATATCCAGCGCTTCCTGCAGGACTTTCCCGGTGCGGAAACGATCCGCCTTGAGCAGAACTACCGCTCCACTAATCATATCCTGAAGTCCGCCAACGCCCTGATCGCCAACAACAGCGGACGGCT
The DNA here is from genome assembly GCF_002473195.1 of Pantoea sp. UBA7232. Taxonomy (NCBI): domain Bacteria; kingdom Pseudomonadati; phylum Pseudomonadota; class Gammaproteobacteria; order Enterobacterales; family Erwiniaceae; genus Pantoea; species Pantoea sp. UBA7232. Next base: position 36,740 of record NZ_DKTK01000007.1, on the reverse strand, counting down.
CGGAAAAGAGCTCTGGACCGACGGCAGCGACGGCGAAAAAATCTCAATCTACTGTGCGTTTAACGAGCTGGATGAAGCGCGCTTTGTGGTTAACCGCATTAAAACCTGGCATGAGAACGGTAATGCGCTGCAGGATTGCGCGATTCTCTATCGCAGTAACGCCCAGTCGCGCGTGCTGGAAGAGGCGCTGCTGCAGGCCAGCATGCCATACCGTATTTATGGCGGTATGCGCTTCTTTGAACGTCAGGAGATCAAAGATGCGCTCGCCTATCTGCGCCTGATTGCCAACCGTAATGACGACGCTGCATTTGAGCGCGTGGTCAATACGCCGACGCGCGGCGTGGGCGATCGGACACTTGATGTGGTGCGTCAGACGGCGCGCGAAAAACAGCTTACGCTGTGGCAGGCCACGCGGGAACTGCTGCAGAATCGCGCGCTTGCAGGGCGGGCGGCGTCGGCACTGCAGCGCTTCTGCGAACTGGTTGATGCGCTGGCGCATGAAACCGCAGAGATGCCTCTGCATGTGCAGACCGATCGCGTGATTAAAGATTCCGGTCTGTGGCTGATGTATGAGCAGGAAAAAGGCGAAAAAGGCCAGGCGCGTATTGAGAACTTAGAGGAGCTGGTTACGGCCACCCGCCAGTTCAGCTATCAGGATGAAGATGAAGATTTAATGCCGCTGCAGGCGTTTTTATCGCACGCCGCGCTGGAAGCGGGCGAAGGTCAGGCGGATAAATGGCAGGATGCCGTACAGCTGATGACGCTGCACTCGGCAAAAGGGCTGGAGTTTACTCAGGTCTTTATTGTCGGCATGGAAGAGGGCATGTTCCCGAGCCAGATGTCGCTGGATGAGGGCGGGCGTCTGGAGGAGGAGCGGCGGCTGGCCTATGTTGGCGTCACCCGGGCGATGGTCAAGCTGACGCTCACCTACGCCGAGACGCGGCGGCTTTACGGCAAGGAAGTCTATCATCGCCCGTCGCGCTTTATTGGCGAACTGCCGGAAGAGTGCGTGGAAGAAGTGCGCCTGCGCGCCAGCGTCAGCCGTCCGGTCAGCCATCAGCGCATGGGCACGCCCACCAGCAAAAGCGACAGCGGCTTTACCCTGGGTCAGCGGGTGCGTCACGCGAAGTTTGGCGAAGGCACCATTATTAATCTGGAAGGCAGCGGCGAGCACAGTCGCCTGCAGGTCGCTTTCCAGGGGCAGGGCATTAAGTGGCTGGTCGCCGCGTATGCGCGGCTGGAGGCGATGTAGCGCGGCTGCGCTACCTTGACGACTTTTTCGTCTCAGCGTAACATGCGCGCACTATTATCATGAGAGGACAATGCCTTGGACGCGCCCAGTCGATGCTGGCTCAACATCCTGTTTAGCAGGAATATCTAAGGCTACCTCTTTACGCAGGTAGCCTGAAAGGTTATCCGCGACCTCCTTTGCTTATCCGTCGCATGAGTCAGCACTGATCACACCCTGAAGCGAAAGTTTCCGCGTTAAGGCTTTGCCGTGTCCGTTACGTTTCGGACGTGACGGGCACCGCCCTGTCCCATTTGGTCTGCAATGGGGAGTATTGCTATGCTGAGCGCATTTAAACTCGAGCGCGATCGCCTGACGCGCATCGAGCTGGAAGATAACAACGATAAACTCAACACGTCGGTATGGGTCGATCTCATCGAGCCGGATGACAGCGAGCGCGAGCGCGTGCAGTCAGAGCTGGGACAGAGCCTGGCAACGCGTCCGGAGCTGGAAGATATTGAAGCCTCGGCGCGCTTCTTTGAAGATGAAGATGGCCTGCATATCCACTCGTTCTTTTTCTTTGAGGATGCTGAAGATCACGCCGGCAACTCCACCGTGGCCTTTACAATCCGCGAAGATCGCCTCTATACGCTGCGCGAGCGCGAGCTGCCAGCCTTTCGTCTTTACCGCATGCGCGCCCGCAATCAGCAGCTGACCGACGGCAACGCTTACGAGCTGCTGCTGGATCTGTTCGAGACCAAAATTGAGCAGCTGGCGGATGAGATTGAAAATATCTATAGCGCGCTGGAGAAGTTGAGCCGCGTGATTATGGAAGGCCAGCAGGGTGAAGAGTATGACGAGGCGCTGTCGCGTCTCGCTGAGCTGGAAGATATCGGCTGGAAAGTCCGTCTCTGCCTGATGGATACGCAGCGTGCGCTCAATTTCCTTGTGCGTAAGGCGCGCCTGCCAGGTAACCAGCTGGAGCAGGCACGTGAGATCCTGCGCGATATTGAATCGCTGCTGCCGCACAATGAATCCCTGTTCCAGAAGGTCAACTTTCTGATGCAGGCGGCGATGGGCTTTATCAATATCGAACAGAACCGCATTATCAAGATCTTCTCGGTGGTCTCGGTGGTGTTCCTGCCGCCAACGCTGGTGGCTTCCAGCTATGGTATGAACTTTGAGTTTATGCCTGAGCTAAAATGGAGCTTCGGCTATCCTGGCGCAATCTGCCTGATGATGCTGGCAGGCCTGGCACCTTATCTCTATTTCAAACGCAAAAACTGGCTGTGATCGTGGGGTGCCATTCATGGCGCCCTGGTTGAACACCGCACCCGTCTGACGCCAGGGGCGCATAAATGCGCCCCCTACATTTCTGTAGGGGCGCCATTCATGGCGCCCTGGTCAAACATCGCCCCCGCCTGCTGATTAAAAAACGATTTGCGCTGGCTCCGGGGGCGCAACCTGCGTAACCTGTTGAACTCTTATCTTTGTCTGATTTTGCTCATGTCACACTACTCTCTCCGCTTACAATGGATGCTGCTGGTGGTTGCATCTTTGACGCTGGGCGTTGCTCTCCAGCTGCTTCACCTGCCTGCTGCGCTGCTGCTTGGCCCGATGATCACCGGAACCGTAATGGGACTCAGCGGCGCAACGCTGCGCATCGATAAGCGGCTGTTTATTCTGGCACAGGCGGTGCTGGGCTGTATGATCGCTCAGAGCCTGTCGCCCGCCATACTGACCCCATTATTAAACGACTGGCCGGTGGTGCTGGCGGTTCTGATCCTCACGCTGGCCGCCAGCGGTCTCTCAGGTTTTTTGCTGGTGCGCTTCAGTAACCTGCCGGGTCCTACCGGTGCATGGGGATCGTCGCCCGGCGGCGCCTCGGCAATGGTGGCGATGGCGGGGGATTTCGGGGCTGACGTGCGTCTGGTCGCGTTTATGCAGTATCTGCGCGTCCTGTTTGTCGCCACGGCGGCGGCGGTGGTGGCGCGTATTGGTCTGGATACCAGCGGCGGTGCGACCAGACCGATCTGGTTTCCGGCGCTTGATCACGGTTTTTTGCTGACGCTGGTGGTGATGATCGCCGGTGCCTGGCTCGGGCAGCGCCTGCGGATCCCCTCCGGTGCGCTGCTGCTGCCGGCGCTGACTGGGGCCACGCTGCAGGGGAGCGAAATCGCGACGTTGCAGGTGCCGGAGTGGCTGCTGGCGCTGGCCTATGCGCTGATTGGCTGGAGCGTCGGACTGCGCTTTACGCGCCCGATTTTCCTGCTGGCGCTGCGGACGCTGCCGCAGATGCTCGCCTCAATCCTCGGGCTGATGGTGCTGTGTGCGGCGCTGGCATGGATGCTGACGCGGGTATTGCATATTGACCTGATGACCGCCTATCTGGCTACCAGCCCGGGCGGGCTGGATACCGTCGCTATTATCGCCGCCGGCAGCCGGGTCGATATGGCGTTTGTTATGGCGCTGCAGACGCTGCGTCTGTTTACCATTCTGCTCACCGGCCCGGCACTGGCGCGCTTTATCTCACGCTTTGCGCATCCGCGTGCGGGCTGAGAAGAGTACGGCGTCAAAAATAAACACCGCCAGCGCCAGCCAGATAAAGCCAAAGGTGACCAGCTTATCGGGAGTCAGGCGCTCGCCATAAAACAGTACCGCCAGCAGAAACATCAGCGTCGGGCCAAGATACTGGAAAAAGCCCACGGTTGAGAGACGCAGACGCGCGCAGGCTGCGGCAAACAGCATCAGCGGAATGGTGGTCAGCACGCCGGCGGCCACCAGCATCAGATTGAGGCTGAGCGGATTGGCGCTGAGATGACTGGTCGCGCTGTCGGCAATACCAAACAGATAGATCGCCGCCAGCGGGAACAGCCACAGCGTCTCGATCAGCATGCCGCTTTGTGCATCAACCTGGATCTTTTTCCGCACCAGGCCATACAGCGCAAAGCTCAGCCCCAGCCCCAGCGCAATCACCGGCAGCGAGCCAAACTGCCACAGCTGCACCAGTACGCCCGCCGCCGCCAGCACAACCGCCAGCCACTGCAGACGGCGAAAGCGTTCACGCAGGAACAGCATGCCGAACACCACATTAATCAGCGGATTGATAAAGTAGCCGAGGCTCGCCTCCAGCATATGCTGATTATTCACCGCCCAGATAAACAGCAGCCAGTTGCCGCCGACGGTGACGGCGGTCAGCGCCAGCAGCAGAACTTTTTTCGGCTGAGCGGCCACCTGGCGCACCTGCTTCCAGCTGCGGCTCAGCGTAATCAGGATCAGCATAAACAGCACGGACCAGATCACCCGATGGGTCATGATTTCGGCGGGCGGCACTGCCCTGACCAGTTTGAAGTAGGCCGGAGCAACGCCCCAGATAAAATAAGCGCCGAGCGCATAAAAAATGCCCTGCCGCGTTTGCTGGCTGTCCATTGTATTGTCCATAAGGCGGCGCACCGGTTGCGCTGCGTGAGTTAACCGATCAGGTAGGTTGCGGTGGCCGTAGCGATATAATCGTGCTGCTCATTATGCAGTTCAACGCGCGCCACGGCGACTTTATTACCGGCACGCAGCAGAGTACCGGTAGCGATAAAACGCTCGCCGCGGCCCGGGCGCAGATAATCAACCCGCAGATCGATAGTGCCCATCCGCGCCAGCCGCTGACGCAGCTCCTCTTCGCTGATGCTCTCCTGCCGCGTCAGCGCATGGCTGACGCAAACCAGCCCGGCGGTAACATCCAGCACCGAGGCAATTACGCCGCCATGCAGGATCTGCTGTGCGGCGTTGCCTACCAGCATGGTTTTATTGGCAAATGCCAGCCGGACCGTATCAGCATCAAGGTGTTCCAGTTCCAGGCCCAGCGCCTGATTAAACGGCATATGATAAACAAAAATTTCACCAATCAGCTGGCGCGCGTCCTGCTGAGTCAGCATCGGAGATGACATAGTTACGGCCTTAAGATGTTAAGAAGTTGTGTATATTATGCTGCTCCCGCGCTGCTTTCCAGTTTCAGAAATCGGCGCTGATCAACGCCCCGCTTTGCGTGTAGAATGGCCTGCTTTTTGTACCACCGCCCTGAAAACCTTCCCACGCAGCGCACTGGAGAACACTATGCGTAAGCAATACGTCATGCTGGCCGCGGCATTAACCGTTCCTGCACTGGCGCAGGCAGATGAAGCCACGATTAAAAATATTCACGACGCACCTGCGGTGAAGGGGAGCGTGATCGCAAATCTGCTGGAAAAGCATGACAATCCGTTTGTGCTTTACCCCTATGAAAACAACTACCTGCTTTACACCTACACCAGCGACATGAATAAAGAGGCGATTTCCTCTTACAACTGGGCAGACAAAGCGAAAAAAGATGAAGTAAAATTCCAGCTCAGCCTGGCGTTTCCGCTGTGGCGCGGCATTTTAGGTGATAACTCAGTACTGGCCGCCTCGTATACTCAGCGTTCATGGTGGCAGCTGTCGAATCGCGGCGCGTCGTCACCCTTCCGCGAAACGAACTATGAGCCACAGCTGTTTCTGGGCTGGGCAACGGACTACTCACTGGCAGGCTGGACGCTGCGCGATGTGGAGCTGGGCGTTAATCATCAGTCCAATGGTCGCAGCGATCCCACTTCCCGCAGCTGGAACCGCCTTTACGCCCGCCTGATGGCAGAAAACGGCAACTTCCTTGCGGAGATCAAGCCCTGGTATCGTCTGCCGGAAAGCGCCAGCAATGACGATAACCCGGACATTACCAAATACATGGGTTATTACCGCGCGAAGCTCGGCTATATGATGGGCGACAGCATTTTCAGCGTGGAAGGCAACTATAACTGGAACAGCGGCTACGGCGGCGCAACCTTCGCCTGGAGCTATCCTCTCACTGAACACGTTCGCTTTTATACGCAGCTGTTCAGCGGCTATGGCGAATCGCTTATCGACTATAACCACCGTCAGACCCGTTTAGGCGTGGGCGTAACGCTTAACGATCTGTTCTAATCAGTAAAACAGGATTACCGTGGCAATTTCGGCAGTGCACAATCAGGAAACGCTGGCGCAGCAGGTGTTACATGACACCTTCGGCTATCAGCAGTTTCGTCCGGGTCAGCAATCCATTATCGAGTCAGCGCTCTCGGGGCGCGACTGTCTGGTCGTCATGCCGACCGGCGGCGGCAAATCGATCTGTTATCAGATCCCGGCGCTGGTGCAGGACGGGCTGACACTGGTGGTCTCCCCGCTGATTTCACTGATGAAAGATCAGGTTGATCAGCTGCTGGCCAACGGTGTGGCGGCGGCGTGTCTTAACTCGACGCAGACGCGCGAACAGCAGCAGCAGGTTTTTGCCGATTGCCGTACCGGGAAGCTCAAACTGCTCTACATCGCTCCGGAACGGTTGATGATGGACAACTTCCTCGAGGGGCTGCAGCACTGGAATCCGGTGATGCTGGCCGTCGATGAAGCGCACTGTATTTCGCAGTGGGGGCATGACTTCCGGCCGGAGTATGGCGCACTCGGGCAGCTGAGGCAGCGCTTTCCGCAGTTGCCGGTGATGGCGCTGACCGCCACGGCCGATGAAACCACGCGTAACGACATTGTCCATTTGCTGCAGATGCGCGATCCGCTGATTCAGGTCAGCAGCTTTGATCGTCCTAACATTCGCTATACCCTGGTGGAGAAGTTTAAACCCACCGATCAGCTGCTGCGCTACGTACAGGAGCAGCGCGGCAAAAGCGGCATTATCTACTGCAACAGCCGGGCAAAAGTGGAAGATACCGCCGCGCGTCTGCAGAGCCGTGGTCTGAGCGTGGGCGCCTATCACGCCGGCATCGACAGCGCACAGCGCGCGCATGTGCAGGAAGCGTTTCAGCGCGACGATCTGCAGATTGTGGTCGCTACCGTGGCGTTTGGCATGGGGATCAACAAACCCAACGTACGCTTTGTGGTGCATTTTGATATCCCGCGCAACATCGAATCCTACTATCAGGAGACCGGCCGCGCCGGCCGCGATGGCCTGCCTGCTGAAGCGATGATGCTTTACGATCCGGCGGATATGGTCTGGCTACGCAAATGCCTGGAAGAGAAAGTCCCGGGGCCGCTGCAGGATATCGAGCGTCACAAGCTCAATGCGATGGGCGCGTTTGCGGAAGCGCAAACCTGCCGGCGTCTGGTACTGCTGAACTACTTTGGCGAAGGGCGTCAGCAGCCCTGCGGCAACTGTGATATCTGCCTCGATCCTCCCCGCCGCTATGACGGGCTGGTTGACGGGCAGAAAGCGCTGTCGTGCATTTACCGTACCGGCCAGCGTTTTGGCATGAGCTACATTGTGGAAGTATTGCGCGGCTCAGCCAGCCAGCGTATTCGCGATAACGGCCACGACAAACTGCCGATCTATGGCCTGGGGCGCGAGCAGAGCCTGGAGCACTGGATCAGCGTACTGCGTCAGCTCATTCACCTTGGCATGGTGACACAAAATATCGCCATGCACTCTGCGCTGCAGCTCACCGAGGCCGCGCGTCCGGTACTGCGCGCTGAAATACCGCTGATGCTTGCGGTACCGCGCACCGTGACGGCGAAAAGCCGCAGCAGTGCGCCAAAAGTGTACGGCGGCAACTACGATCGCAAGCTGTTTGCCAAGCTGCGTAAGCTGCGCAAGGCGATAGCAGATGAAGAGAATATTCCGCCTTACGTGGTGTTTAATGACGCCACGCTGATTGAAATGGCGGAACAGTTGCCGGTCAGCGCGTCAGATATGCTGAGCGTAAACGGCGTAGGGCATCGCAAGCTGGAGCGCTTTGGTAAGCCGTTCCTGCTGATGATCCGGGAACATCTTGATAATGACGAATAAAGGACTAAACGCATGCTGATATTATTTGCTACCGTCGCGCTGGTGCACCTGGTTGCGCTGATGAGCCCCGGCCCTGACTTCTTTTTTGTGTCGCAAACTGCGGCCAGCCGCTCGCGTAAAGAGGCGATGATGGGCGTGCTGGGCATTACGCTGGGCATTGTTGTCTGGGCGGGCGTAGCGCTGATGGGGCTGCACCTGCTGCTGGCCAAAATGGCGTGGCTGCATGAAATTATCATGGTGGGCGGCGGGCTCTATCTGCTGTGGATGGGCTGGCAGCTGCTGCGCTCGGCGCGTCAGCGCCATAAGCAGCCGCAGAGTGATGCACCCGTGGTGGAGCTGCCGAAGCGCGGCATGAGCTTTCTGAAAGGGCTGCTGACAAACCTGTCCAATCCCAAAGCCATTATCTATTTTGGCAGCGTCTTTTCGCTGTTTGTCGGTAATGATGTCGGTGCCGCGACGCGCTGGGGGCTATTTCTGCTGATTATTGCGGAAACCTTTGCATGGTTTGCGCTGGTGGCCGCTATCTTTGCCCTGCCGTGGATGCGCGAGAAGTATCAGCGCATGGCAAAGTGGGTGGATGGCATGGCGGGCGTGCTGTTTGCCGGTTTTGGCATTCACCTGATTATTTCGCGCTAGGCCCGGTCGCCTGAAACGGCGACGCTGCGCCGGGTGTGGCTGACCGCACACCCGGCCGTTTATTACGCTATTTTACGCGCGCTGGCTAACAGCGCGCCGACCGCCATAAACAATCCACCAAAAATGCGGTTCAGCAGCTTCATCTGTCTCGGGCCTTTGATCCAGCCCGCAATGCGCGTCGCCAGCGTGGCGTAGCCAATCATCACGATGATATCGACCACAATCGTGGTCACGCCGAGGATCAGATACTGCATCAGCTGCGGCTGATGGGGCAGAATAAACTGCGGAAACAGCGCGGCGAGAAACACGATGCTTTTAGGGTTGGTCAGGTTCACCAGCAGCGCGCGCTGAAACAGGTGCCGGCGCGGCATCGCTTTGGCAACGGCGTTCAGGTCGAGGCTGCCAGCGGCGCGCCACTGCTGAATACCCAGCCAGATCAGATAGGCAGCACCGGCCCATTTCAGGATCTCAAACGCCAGCAGCGACTGTGAAAATAGCGCGCCGAGTCCGGCCCCCACCAGCACAATATGCACCGCCAGTCCGAGCTGTAAGCCGGTAATCGATACGGCCGCACCGCGATAGCCGTGGCTGATACCGGTGCTCATGGTATTGATAGCGCCTGAGCCTGGTGAAAGGCTGAGGATGGTTGTGGTAAGCAGGTAGGTTAACCACCATTCTGTCGTCATGTGTGACATTCCCTGAAGCGAGCGAAGTATGACACAATACGCCAGAAAATTGCGCTGCGCTATGGCATACCAGCAGGGCGAACTGAACTCTCCGGGAGGGGCAGATGCAGCATCACAGAGAGAGCTGGCTCAGGCGTGAACGCGCTTTTGCGGCGTTTGCTACCGGTCCGCTGCTCGACTTCTGGCGGCAGCGGGAAGAGTGTGAGTTCACCGGAACGGGCAATCTTACTCTCCGCTATGTACGTTTTACTGCGCCACACCACACGCGCGTGATCCTGATTGTGCCGGGGCGTATTGAAAGCTATATCAAATACCCGGAGCTGGCATACGACCTGTTTCACTGCGGCTACGATGTGGTGATTATTGACCATCGCGGGCAGGGGCGCTCTGAGCGGCTGCTGGCAGATTCGCACCGCGGACACGTGGTGGAGTTCAGCGACTATGTTGACGATCTGGAGACGCTCTACCTGAAAGAGATTGTCAGCCAGCATTATCAGCAGCGCTATGTCCTCGCTCACTCAATGGGCGGTGCGATTGTCGCGCTGTTTCTGGCCCGGCAGCCGCGGGCATTTCATGCGGCGGTGCTGTGCGCACCTATGTTTGGCATTGTGCTACCGCTGCCGCCCTTTCTGGCGCACCGTATTCTTGACTGGGCAGAGAAGCGGCCGGCGCTGCGCGACGGATACGCCCTTGGCACCGGACGCTGGCGCGCGCATCCGTTTGGCATTAACCGCCTGACGCACAGCCGCGAGCGCTATCGACGCAATCTGCGCTTTTATGCTGACGATCCGGCTATTCGCGTCGGCGGTCCGACCTATCACTGGGTGCGTGAAGGCGTGCAGGCCGGACGCAATATTATGCGTCAGGCGGCAAATATCACCACGCCGCTGCTGCTGCTGCAGGCGAGTGAAGATGATGTGGTGGACAACCGTTCACAGGATCTCTTCTGCCAGGCGCTGGCGGCAGCCGGGCATCCCTGTGAAGGTAACGTACCGCGCGTCATTGAAGGCGCGCGACATGAAATTCTGTTTGAATCAGATGCAATGCGCGCCGAAGCGCTCAATGCCACCGTGGATTTTTTTGCCCGTCATCTCAGCTGACGTTATTTCCGTTATTACAACCCGAGGTTTCCATGTTTCACATCGTTGCATCCGATCTGGATGGCACGCTGCTCTCGCCGCAACATCGTCTGACGCCGTTTGCCCGTACCACGCTGCAGGCGCTGGTGGCGCGTGATATCCATTTTGTTTTTGCCACCGGCCGCCACCATATCGACGTGGGACAGATGCGCGACAAGCTCGGCATTCCGGCGTACATGATCACCTCCAACGGCGCGCGCGTGCATAACGCCGCAGGCGAGCTGATTTTCAGCCACAATCTTGACGGCGATATCGCCAGCGAGCTTTACGCCCTGAAATATCAGGATGAAAATATTCTGACCCATGTTTATCGCGATGATGAGTGGTTTATGAACCGTCACCATCCCGATGAGCAGGACTATTTCCAGGAGTCGGAGTTTATGTATCAGCTTTATGAGCCGGGAATATTGCCCACCGATGGCATCAGCAAAGTCTTCTTCACCTGCAGCGATCCGGCTCGTCTGCTGCCGCTGGAGCAGGCGATTGAAGCGCGCTGGGGCGATCGCGTTAACGTCAGTTTCTCGCTGCCAACCTGTCTGGAAGTGATGGCGGGCGGCGTGTCGAAGGGGCACGCGCTGGAAGCTGTGGCAAAACAGCTGGGGCATTCGCTGAAAGCGTGCATCGCATTCGGCGATGGCATGAATGATGTTGAGATGCTGAGTATGGCCGGTAAAGGGTGCATTATGCACAACGGTCAGCAGCGCCTGAAGGATACGCTGCCATCGCTGGAGATCATTGGCAGCAATGCGGACGATGCGGTGCCGCACACGCTGCGTAAACTCTTTCTGGAGTAAAAAAACGGGCCGGTCTCTCCCGGCCCGCCTCGCTTATCCGAGCTGTTTCTTATGCTTATGTTCGTTGATCATGGTGAGCAGCAGCAGCACCACTGCCAGCACCGAGCCGGCGATCATCACCATAAACCCGCCATCCCAGCCGAAGAAATCAACGGTATAGCCAACGATAGCGCTGGCTGCCACGGAGCCACCCAGATAACCGAACAGGCCGGTAAAGCCCGCTGCGGTGCCGGCGGCCTTCTTCGGTGCCAGTTCCAGCGCGTGCAGGCCAATCAGCATCACCGGGCCGTAGATTAGAAAGCCAATCACAATCATACAGAGCATATCGATGCCCGGATTGCCCGGCGGGTTAAGCCAGTAGATCACGGTAGCGATTGTCACCAGCGTCATAAAGAACACGCCGGTCGCGCCGCGATTGCCTCTGAACACTTTGTCTGACATCCAGCCGCACAGCAGCGTACCGGGAATGCCCGCATACTCATACAGGAAGTAGGCCCAGGAGGATTTATCCAGCGTAAAGTGTTTCACCTCTTTCAGATAGGTCGGCGACCAGTCGAGGATGCCGTAGCGCAGCAGATAGACAAAGACGTTTGCCAGCGCGATATACCACAGCAGCTTATTGGGCAGGATGTACTGCATAAAGATCTGCTTTGCGGTCAGCTCCTGCTCATGGTCCTCGCTGTAATCAGGCGGATAGTCATTTTTCCACGCTTCAATCGGCGGCAGACCGCATGATTGCGGCGTATCGCGCATCATGGCAAACGCAAACAGCGCGATCAGAATGGCGCCAAACGCGGGCATATAGAGCGCCGCTTTCCAGTCGTTAAACCACGCCATACCGAGCAGGAACAGCAGTGGCGGGATACCGCCTCCGACGTTATGCGCGCAGTTCCACACGGAAACAATGCCGCCGCGCTCTTTCTGTGACCACCAGTGCACCATGGTGCGGCCACACGGCGGCCAGCCCATTCCCTGGAACCAGCCACACAGGAACAGCAGCACAAACATCACCATAATGCTGGAGGTCGCCCAGGGCACGAAGCCCATAAACAGCATGACCGAGGCGGCAAGAATCAGGCCCGCCGGCAGAAAAACGCGCGGGTTTGAGCGATCGGAAACAGAACCCATGATAAATTTGGAAAAGCCGTACGCAATAGAGATGCCGGAGAGGGCAAACCCTAAATCCCCGCGCGAGAACCCCTGTTCAACCAGATAGGGCATCGCCAGCGCGAAGTTTTTGCGTACCAGATAGTAAGCCGCATAGCCGAAGAAGATCCCGAGGAAGATCTGCCAGCGCAGCCGGCGATACAGTGGATCAACACGATCGTCAGCGACCTGAGGCCGATGCGGTGCAGGTTTAAAAATACTCAGCATGAGTGTGGCCCTCCGGGGCGCAGAATAGTTATGAATTTCCCAGCAGGTTGGGGCAGAAATACGCATAAGCGCAAAGGAAACCTGGTGTTTCCATATCGCGCAAAGGATAGAGATGGTTGCTGCACGTTACTGTGACGTGTGACACATATGTTACAGTTTTATGACAATCAGGAGCGAAAAAAACCAGGAAATGTTGGATTTCGCGCATTTTGCCAGGTTTTAAGCCGGTGTTCATACGCATTCTGACCAGAGCCTGTGTAAGGAGGTAACAGCTGACCAGCGCGTATCGCCAGCTGTCCGCCACAAGCGGGCAAAATATGCTCAGTTGTAAACCAGATTATTCAGCTGGTTCATGAAGGTTTGATTACACTAGCGCCTCTGTTTATCGGGGAATGGTGTGCCGTGCTGTTACTTATTATCACCACTGTATTGTGGGCTTTTTCTTTTAGCCTGATCGGCGAATATCTGGCCGGCCAGGTGGATAGCTGGTTTTCCGTGTTGATGCGCCTGGGCCTGGCCGCGCTGGTTTTTCTGCCGTTTTTGCGCTGGCGCGGCTACCGGGCATCAACGCTGCTGCTTTATATGCTGGTGGGAATGCTGCAGCTCGGCATTATGTATCTGCTCAGTTTTGAAGCCTATCTCTACCTGAGCGTATCTGAGTTCCTGCTGTTTACGGTGATGACGCCGCTCTATATTACGCTGATTTATGACCTGCTGAGCCGGCGTCCGCTGCGCATCGGCTACGCCTTCAGCGCGCTGCTGGCGGTAGCGGGGGCAGCCATTATTCGCTATGACAAAGTCAGCGATCATTTCTGGCTGGGTCTGCTGCTGGTGCAGGCGGCGAATCTCTGCTTTGCTGTCGGCATGGTGGGATACAAACGGCTGCAGGAGACGCGGCCCATGCCGCAGCATACGGCGTTCTCCTGGTTCTATCTCGGAGCGGTGCTGATTGCCGCCCTGGCCTGGTCGCTGTGGGGCAATCCGCAGAAGCTGCCCACGACCACGCTGCAGTGGAGCGTGCTGATATGGCTGGGCGTTGCCGCATCCGGGCTGGGCTATTTTATGTGGAACTATGGAGCCACGCAGGTGGATGCCGGCACGCTGGGCATTATGAACAATATGCATGTTCCGGCGGGGCTGCTGGTAAATCTGGCGATCTGGCAGGAGAAGCCGCACTGGCCGAGCTTTATTGCGGGCGCTGCGGTGATCTTCGCTTCACTCTATGTGCATAAACGCTGGGTGATCGGCAGGCGTCACGCCTGAGCACGTGGCGGGCGCAGCCTGCAGGCAGCGCCGTGCGATCAGCTTTTCTTCGCCGGCGTTCCCGGACGCTGGATAAGCGTTAACCCTTTCAGGAAATTACGCAGAATTTGATCGCCACATTCGCGATAGTTCTTGTGATCCGGATTGCGGAAGATAGCGCCGATTTCACCCTGTGAAACCTTGAAGTTGGCTTTCAGCAGGATGTCGGGAATATCGGTGGTTTTCAGCGCAAACGCGATACGCAGCTTCTTCAGAAAGATGTTATTGCTCATGCGACGTTCAACAGAGGGCGCCGGCGCATCGTCGCTCTTACCGCGCCGGTAGTAGATCAGGCCGTTGAGGAAATAGCCCATCAGTACATCAGGTAGTTTGCGAAACGCGGCGTCATCCTCTTTTTTCAGCCAGGCCTGCACATCCTCCAGCGGCACATCGCTTCCCGCAAGGGCAAAAATCTCCACCACTTTGCTATCGCTCAGATCAAGCATATAGCGCACGCTGCGCAGAACATCGTTATTGGTCATGGTGAAACTCTCCGGGTATGCAGTAAAAGGCGGCGCATTATAGTGCAGGCGGGGCGGGGATAACAGCGCGGCGCACGCACGCCGCACCGGACCATCAGGATGCGCCGGGTAATACCGCGCCCGGCTGCGAGGCGTCGCGCACAAACGGCAGGTGATCGCAGGCGTGCTGGCGGGCAAAGCGCACAAAGGCTTCCAGCACCGGCTGACGCTGTTCGCCTTCGCGTACGGCGGCGTAGAGCCGGCTCCAGAGACCGTCGCCCAGCGTTTTGGTGACGACCAGCCCCTGCTTTTCAAAGTTCTCAACCACCCAGTGCGGCAGGGCGGCGATCCCCATCTGCGCCGAAACCATCTGAATCAGCAGCAGCGTATTGTCCACGCTTTTCAGCGCCGGGCTGACGCCGGCGGGCTGCAGAAAGTGACGCCAGACATCCAGCCGCTGGCGCTGTACCGGGTAGATCATTAAAACTTCATCAGCGAAATCCTGCGGCGTAATATGCGTGCGCTGCGCCAGCGGATGATCGGGTGCCAGCACCAGCCGCATCTCAAAATCAAACATCGGCGTATAAAACAGCCCGCTGCGCGGCAGAATATCCGAGGTCAGTACCACATCCAGTTCGCCCTGCTGCAGCGCCGGCTGCGGATCAAAGGTGACGCCGGATTTAAAATCCATCACCACCTGCGGCCAGCTCTTGCGGAAGTTATTCAGCGCAGGCGTCAGCCACTGAATACAGCTGTGGCATTCAATAGCGATGCGCAGCGTGGCCTGCTGCTGTGGCTCATGACACGCCTGCAGCGCCTGCTGGATCTGCGGCAGTACCTGCTCTGCCAGCTGCAGTAAAATCTCACCCTGCGGCGTAAAGCGCAGCGGCTGGCTTTTACGCACAAACAGCCGGAAGCCAAGGCGCTGCTCCAGATCGCTGAACTGATGCGATAACGCAGACTGCGTCTGGTGCAGCTGCGCCGCAGCGGCGGCGAGCGAGCCGGTGTTGTGTAACGCCTGCAGCGTTCGCAGGTGTTTGAGTTCGATCATGAGAATCCTTCACAGCGGGACAAAACGAATAACGCGGTAAGCTATACACTACCCGCAGATTGTGGCGGTGTAAACATCTGGATGGCTAAATGGGATGGGCTGCTGTGCGCAGAGGCAGCAAACGCGGGCGTCAAAAGCAGAACGTGCATGAAAAAGGGCGCCTCAGCGCCCCGGATAACGTTATGCGCTGGGGGCTACCCCATACTGTTTGAACCACGCCAGCATACGCTGCCAGCCATCCCGGGCCGATTCTGCATGGTAGCCTGGACGATAATCGGCGTTAAACGCATGACCGGCATCCGGATAGACCACAATTTCCGCTCTGGCATTGGCGGCATGCAGCGCCTGACGCATTTTATCGATACTCTCCAGCGGAATACCCTCATCCTGCCCGCCATACAGGCCGAGCACCGGCGCGTTCAGATCGACGGCGACATCAATCGGATGCTTCTGCTGCTTCAGCGTTTTTTCTCCTTCCAGGCGGCCATACCACGCCGCTGCGGCACGCACCTGAGGATTGTGTGCGGCAAACAGCCAGCTGATGCGCCCGCCCCAGCAGAAGCCGGTAATCGCCAGACGACGAATATCGCCATCGTGCCGTGCAGCCCAGTTTGCCGCATGATCGAGATCGGCAAGCACCTGGCTGTCGGGCACTTTGCTCACCAGCTCGCTGAGCAGCGTCGGGATATCGTGATACTCCTGCGGATCGCCTTCGCGGAAATAGAGTTCCGGTGCCACTGCGAGGTAGCCCTCCAGTGCCAGGCGGCGACACAGATCGCGGATATGCTCATGTACGCCAAAAATCTCCTGAACCACCAGTACCACCGGCAGCGTACCGCTGAATGATTTAGGTCGTGCGTACCAGGCGGGCAGATTTTCCCCCTGGCTGGGAATTGAGGTCTCGCCACACTGAATCGCATCGCTTTGGGTAATGATTGTGCTGCTGGCGGCGGGCTGCGCCGCTGAGGCGAAGCCACCCGGGGTCGATTCTTGTGCCATATTTTCTGTGGTTTTCATGGTTCTCTCCGTGCTGGCAGGTGCGCAATCAGGTAACTATAGCCTGGTCATAATAGCCGGATGGTTACAGGGTAAAAGGAACAGATTCTCAGATGCGGCTTCTGTATTAACATTGCCGCTGAAGCTTACGCAGCACCGTGCCGGATAAATGTGTGAAACGGCGCGTTATATTGTGACAAAAATCACAAATAGTGCGGTTGGTAATGTAACTTTCATTATTTGAAGTGAGAGATATCACATATTTGTCGCGCTGCCTCACGTAGAGTGCGCGACACAATACTTAATTAGCAGGAGTCTGATATGACCCAGTCTGACGTTTTCCACCTTGGTATCACTAAAGCTGACCTGAAAGGCGCTACGCTGGCGATCGTCCCGGGCGACCCGGAGCGGGTGAAAAAAATCGCTGCGCTGATGGAGAATCCGCAGCATCTGGCGTCGCATCGTGAATTCACTACCTGGCTGGCGGAGATCGACGGCAAGCCGGTAGTGGTCTGCTCAACCGGTATCGGTGGTCCTTCAACCTCAATTGCGGTAGAAGAGCTGGCGCAGCTCGGCGTCCGGACCTTCCTGCGTGTCGGCACCACCGGTGCCATTCAGCCGCACATTAACGTCGGTGACGTGCTGGTGACGACCGCCTCAGTACGCCTGGATGGCGCCAGCCTGCACTTTGCTCCAATGGAGTTTCCGGCCGTGGCCGATTTTGCCTGTACCACGGCGCTGGTCGCGGCGGCAGAAGAGTGCGGCGCGCGTACCCATATCGGCATCACTGCCTCTTCTGACACCTTCTACCCGGGTCAGGAGCGTTACGACACTTTCTCTGGTCGCGTGGTCAATCGCTTCCAGGGCTCCATGCAGGAGTGGCAGGCGATGGGCGTACTTAACTATGAGATGGAATCCGCTACACTGTTAACCATGTGCGCCAGTCAGGGACTGCGTGCCGGCATGGTGGCTGGCGTCATTGTGAACCGTACGCAAAAAGAGATCCCGGACGCGGCAACCATGAAGCAGACCGAGAGCGACGCTGTGAAAATTGTGGTGGAAGCCGCGCGTCGCTTACTGTAGCGCGCCAGTTGGCAATGGATGCGGGACCCGCCTCACAGGGAACTCAGCCGCTGACGAATCAGGATGCGCACCTATTCAGCGAACTCTGGGATCCCTTTTATGCGTAAGACCTTCTCCGCTCCCCGTTCCGCCTCTGTCAATAATCCCGCTGCTGCGCAGGCGCGCGTTGAACACGCCGCCGCGCAGTTTCGCCAGGCGATGGCCGACGGCGACTACGCGCAGGCGCGTCAGTGCTGTGAAGCGGTATTGCGGGTAATGCCGAACCATATGCAGGTGCTCAGCGACTATGCACTGACGCTGATGCGCACCGGCGACTATAAAAAATCGTACAAAATCTATCAGAAAATCTGCCAGGCGCCTGACGCACAGCGTGCACAGGCTTCGGAAACCTGGCTGGATGGCCTGACCGAGGTCTGTGGCTGGCTGGATAAGCCGGATGAGGTGGCACGCTACGGCCTGGCTTCGCTGATGCACTCCGATGCGCGCTTTTCTGCCGGACAAAAGCAGCCGTTTCCGGCTGATGCGCCGCCGGCGTTTAACCCGCACAACCCGGCGGAAAACAGTATTGCGTTCAGCCTGTATGGCAACCAGCCGCGCTACTGCGAAACGCTGATTAAAAACGTTGAAGTGGCGCGCGAGCTCTATCCGGCATGGCAGTGTCGCGTCTATCTGGATGAAAGCGTGCCGCAGCATGTCTGGCAGCGCCTGCAGCACGCCGGCGCGCAGCTGGTGGATATGTCGCACGAAAAAGAGATTCAGCCTACGCTCTGGCGCTTTCTGGTGATGGATGACCCCACGGTCAGGCGCTTTATCATTCGCGACGCCGACTCGCTGCTGTCAGAGCGCGAAGCTGCGGCCGTGCAGGCCTGGCTCGACTCGCCGTTCTGGTTTCATCATATGCGTGACTACTTTACCCATACCGAACTGCTGCTGGCCGGTATGTGGGGCGGCTGTCACGGCGTCGTCCGCAACCTTGCGCAGCAGATGCGCGACTTTATGGCGCGCTACACCGGCAATCAGCGCTTCACCGATCAATATTTCCTCAAAGTGGCGCTGTGGCCCACCGTTCGTGCCAGCCTGCTCAGTCATGACGATCTTTTTCATTTTCATCAGGCGCAGCCGTGGCCCGCTCACGCCCCCGTTCGCTGGCAGACAGAACATTTTCATGTCGGCAGTAACGCCGGCTATGCCAGCATGACCGGTAAGGCCACTGCCCCCTGCAACGGTGCGCAGCAGGTTGAACTCGCCTGTGGCGGCCAGAGCTGGTGTTATCCGGCGCGCGTGGTGAATGAGAGTGAATGGGTGCTGCCGATGCCGTTTTTCCTGATCGATGCCTGGAAAGCGGGCGAACTCACGGTCAGAGCCTGCTGACCTCCTGCGGCCTGGCGGTCAGAGATTTCAGTAGACATTCCTCCAGGCCAACTTTACCTTTCCCCTGAGCATCGCGAGGGGCGGGGGGATCATGGATCAGCAACTTATTATTACGCTTGTACTGGCACTGGCCGGTCTGGGTATCGGCTGGCTGCTGGCGCAGCTGCGTGCCGGTCAGCAGCACGCCAGCCTGACTGCGGAGCATCGCCTGCTGGAAGCGGCGCAGCAGCGTCAGCAGCGCGAACAGGAACAGCTGCAGCTGCAGCTCCGGCAGCGTGAACAGGAGCTGCGGCAGCTGCATGGCACCCTGAGCGGGGCGCAGGAGCGCCTGCAGCAGCTGGATTACTGGCGTGCTGAAAGTGAACAGCTCAGCCGCGAGCTGCGTAATCAGCTGGAGGTCAACAGCGCACAGGAAGCGGAGCTGCGCGAGGTGACTATCCGGCTGGAGGAGACGCGCTTTGCCGCTGAAGAGAAGCAGCGGCTGCTGACCAGCAGCGAGCAGCGTCTGAGCGCCCAGTTTGAGAATCTTGCGAACCGCATTTTTGAAAACAGCGGTCGCCGTGTTGATGAGCAAAATCGTCAGAGTCTTAACAGCCTGATTGCGCCGCTGCGCGATCAGCTGGATGGCTTTCGCCGTCAGGTCAATGAGAGTTTTGGTCAGGAGGCGCGTGAGCGTCATACGTTAACGTATGAGATCCGCCAGCTGCAGCAGCTCAATGCACAAATGGCGCAGGAGGCGTTAAACCTGACCAAAGCGCTGAAAGGCGACAACAAGATTCAGGGTAACTGGGGCGAAGTGGTGCTCAGTCGGGTACTGGAAGCGTCCGGCCTGCGTGAGGGGTATGAGTATGAAACCCAGGTTAACATCGCGCTGGAGCAGGGGCGCATGCAGCCCGACGTGATTGTCCGGCTGCCGCAGGGCAAAGATGTGGTGGTGGATGCCAAGATGACGCTGGTCGCGTATGAGCGCTACTTTAACGCTGAGGATGATGCCGCACGGGAGCTGGCTATTCAGGACCATGTTGCGGCGATGCGCGGTCATATTCGTCTGCTGGGGCGAAAAGATTATCAACAATTACCCGGTTTACGCTCGCTGGATTATGTGCTGATGTTTATACCGGTGGAGCCGGCGTTTTTGCTGGCCATCGATCGGCAGCCTGAGCTGATTAGCGAGGCGCTGCAGCAGAATATCATGCTGGTCAGTCCGACTACGCTGCTGGTGGCGCTGCGTACTATCAATAATCTGTGGCGCTATGAGCATCAGAGCCGCAACGCCCAGCGGATTGCCGATCGCGCCGCACGGCTCTATGACAAAATGCGGCTGTTTGTCGATGATATGAGCGGCATCGGACATAATCTGGACAAGGCGCAGCAGAGCTATCAGCAGGCGATGAAAAAGCTGGCAGAAGGGCGCGGCAATCTTATCGCCCAGAGCGAGGCGTTTAAGTCGCTGGGAGTCGAAGTTAAGCGGCCCATTAATCCGCAGCTGGTGCAGCAGGCGCTGCCGGATGAAGCGGATGAGCGCTGGGCAGAGGATGATGCGGAAACGGCAGCGGAAGTGCGCCGTATCAATGAATAACCGGCGGCAACGTGCTCGGATCGCGCGACTCTGATACACTTCGGAGAGAATTATTTGTGGAACAGGTAAAACCGATGGCAGATGAATCACAGCAGGAAACTACTCACTTTGGCTTCCAGACCGTAGCAAAAAGTGAAAAGGCCGATAAAGTCGCGGACGTGTTTCATTCCGTTGCGGCAAAATATGACCTGATGAACGATTTGATGTCGTTCGGCGTCCATCGCGTATGGAAGCGTTTTACCATTGACAGCAGCGGCGTGCGTCGCGGTCAGCGTGTGCTCGACCTGGCAGGCGGCACGGGCGATCTCACGGCGAAATTTTCCCGTCTGGTGGGTGAAACCGGGCAGGTGGTTCTGGCGGATATTAACAGCTCGATGCTGAAAATGGGCCGTGAAAAGCTGCGTAATCTTGGGGTCACCGGCAACGTCAGCTATGTGCAGGCGAATGCGGAAGCTCTGCCGTTCCCGGATAACTATTTTGACTGCGTCACCATCTCGTTTGGCTTGCGCAACGTCACGGAAAAAGAGAAAGCGCTGGCTTCAATGTTTCGCGTGCTGAAGCCGGGCGGTCGTCTGCTGGTGCTGGAGTTTTCTAAGCCGGTGCTGGATCCGCTGAGCAAGGCGTATGACGCCTATTCATTCCATATTCTGCCGCGTATCGGGCAGCTGGTGGCGAATGACGCAGAGAGCTATCGCTATCTGGCTGAATCTATTCGTATGCATCCCGATCAGGAGACCCTGAAAGCGATGATGAACGACGCCGGTTTTGAAAACAGCACGTATCACAACATGACTGGCGGCATTGTCGCGCTGCATCGTGGCTTTAAGTTCTGAGTGACCATGACGCTAACCCCTCTTATTACCGGCGCGCTTGAAACCGCGCTGAATCGTGTACTTTATCGCGATCGTAGCCTGAAAGCCGCCCGGCAGCGCCTGGCAGGTAAGGTGCTGCTGCTGCGGCTGCAGGAGCTCGATTTTCCCCTTGTGCTGGTCTTCAGCGAAACGCGACTGGACGTGCTGGGCGACTGGCAGGACAGCAGCGACTGCAGCGTCAGCCTGCGCCTGAGTACGTTGCCTAAACTGCGCGATCGCCAGCAGCTCACCGGCCTGATCCGCAGCGGCGAGCTGAACGTTGAGGGCGATCTGCAGGTGGTACAGCAGTTCTCCGCATTAATGGATCTGGCTGAACTCGATCCGGCAGAGTATCTGGCACCCTGGACCGGTGATATTGCGGCACAGGGTATCAGTCAGGCCGGCAGGCGGGCGCTGGCTTTTGCGCAGCAGCAGGTAACGCGCCGTCAGGACTATCTCAGCCAGGTGGTAACCGAAGAGTGGCGGCTGGCGCCGGGTGCGCTGGAGCTGGCATGGTTTGCAGAAGAGGTTGAAGCGATGGAGCGTTCACTAAACGCCTTTGAGGCGCGTCTGGCACAGCGGGAGGCGAAATGACGCTCGGAGAACTTCGGCGCTTATATTTTATCGTTAAAATTTTTCTGACCTACGGGCTGGATGAACTCATACCGCACATGCGCATCACGCTGCCGCTGCGGCTGTGGCGCCGCTGCGTATTCTGGATCCCCAACCGGCATAAAGAAGCGGAGATGGGCCTGCGCCTGCGTCTGGCAATGGAGCAGCTTGGCCCGGTCTGGATCAAGTTTGGTCAGATGCTCTCAACCCGTCGCGATCTGTTTCCGCCTAAAATTGCCGACGAGCTGGCAATCCTGCAGGACCGCGTCGCGCCGTTTGACGGCGTAAAAGCAAAAGCGCAGATTGAGCGCTCGATTGGCGGTCCGGTTGAGACCTGGTTTGACGATTTCGATATCAAACCGCTCGCCTCTGCCTCTATTGCTCAGGTCCACACCGCGACGCTGAAATCTAACGGCCGCAAAGTGGTCATCAAAGTGATCCGCCCTGATATCCTGCCGGTTATCAAAGCGGATATGAAGCTGATCTACCGGCTGGCACGCTGGGTGCCGCGCCTGTTGCCGGATGGTCGCCGCCTGCGTCCGATGGAAGTGGTCCGCGATTACGAAAAAACGCTGATTGATGAACTCAATCTGCTGCGGGAAGCGGCCAATGCGATTCAGCTGCGCCGTAATTTTGATCAGAGCCGCATGCTCTACGTACCGGAGGTCTACTCCGATTACTGCAGCGAAACCATGCTGGTGATGGAGCGGATTTACGGGATCCCGATCTCCGATGTCGCCACGCTGGAGCAGCACGGCGTCAATATGAAGCTGCTGGCTGAACGCGGCGTGCAGGTTTTCTTTACCCAGGTATTTCGCGACAGCTTCTTTCACGCCGATATGCATCCGGGCAACATTTTTGTCAGTTACGATCGTCCGGAAGATCCGCAATATATCGGTATCGACTGCGGGATTGTGGGATCGCTTAACAAAGAAGATAAGCGCTATCTGGCCGAAAACTTTATTGCCTTTTTTAACCGCGACTACCGCAAGGTAGCGGAACTCCACGTGGATTCCGGCTGGGTGCCGCCCGATACTAACGTTGAAGATTTTGAGTTTGCAATCCGCACCGTCTGCGAACCGATTTTTGAGAAGCCGCTGGCGGAGATCTCATTTGGTCACGTGCTGCTCAACCTGTTCAACACGGCGCGCCGCTTTAATATGGAAGTGCAGCCGCAGCTGGTGCTGCTGCAAAAAACGCTACTCTATATTGAAGGGATTGGACGTCAGCTCTATCCGCAGCTCGATTTATGGAAAACCGCGAAGCCGTTTCTGGAAGAGTGGATCAAAGATCAGATTGGTCTTCCGGCGCTGGTACGTAAGGTTAAAGAGAAAGCGCCTTTCTGGGCAGAGAAACTGCCAGAACTGCCGGAACTGTTTTACGACAGCATGCGCCAGCATAAGTTATTGCAGCACAGCGTTGATAAACTGGTTAATGAACTGAACGCGCAGCGCACCCGGCATCACCAGTCGCGCTACCTGTTTGGCGTGGGGGCCACGCTGCTGTTAAGCGGGACGGCAGTACTCCTGAGCCGGCCTGACTGGGACTTCTTCCCGGCGCTGTTAATGGCGGCGGGCATCGTGACCTGGCTGGTGGGCTGGCGCAAGACAAACTAATTGTTTGCCTGGTGCAAATCGCGTAATGTCGCAGGCCGGAGCCGGTTTCCCGGCCCGCCACATTACAGTTTTTCTTTTTGTTAAGTATTTCAGAGGCATATCTCATGGGCGGTATCAGTATCTGGCAATTGTTAATCATTGCCGTCATCGTTGTACTTCTGTTCGGCACCAATAAACTGCGCAACCTCGGTTCAGATCTTGGCTCATCCATTCGCGGCTTTAAAAAAGCGATGAGTGATGAAGATGAGAAAAAAGATCTGCCTAAAGAGCAGGATGCTGACTTCAATGCCAAAACGCTGGCAGATAAACAGCATGACCCGGTGAATAAAGATCAGCCGCGGGATAAGTAAGGTGTAACTGTGTTCGATATTGGCTTTAGTGAACTGGTTCTGGTGTTCGTGATCGGCCTGATTGTACTCGGGCCGCAACGTCTGCCGGTGGCGGTAAAAACGGTAGTGGGCTGGATCCGGGCAATTCGCTCGCTGGCGGCTAATGTGCAGCACGAGCTGGCGCAGGAGCTAAAGCTGCAGGAGTTGCAGGACAGCCTGAAGAAAGTGGAAGAGGCGGGAAAGGGAACGCTCTCTCCGGAGCTGAAGCAGTCAATGGAAGAGCTGCGTAAAACCGCTGACTCCATGAAGCGCTCTGTTCAGCAGAGTATTGATATCGAAAAAGCGGAGGATGAAGCGAATACGATTCATCAGCCTGCCGTGGTTAAACCTGATGTGCCGCCGGCTGCCGCCGTTACGCCGGCACAGGCGGAGCATCACGCCAGCGCACCGGCGCAGGCACCTGCTGCTGCAGAAACGCTCAGCGATCGGGCTGATGCGGCGCACTCACCCACTCCCCTTTCTGCAAAAGATGAACGATAACCATGGCTGTTGAAGATACCCAGCCGCTCATCAGCCATCTGATCGAGCTGCGTAAGCGTCTGCTGAACTGCATCATTGCCGTGTTTGCGATTTTTCTCTGCCTGATCTATTTCGCTAACGATATCTATCACGCGGTCGCCGCACCGCTGATCAGCCAGATGCCGGCCGGCGCCAGTATGATTGCCACAGATGTTGCCTCGCCATTTTTTACGCCGATCAAGCTGACCCTTATTGTCTCGGTGTTTCTGGCGGTTCCGGTGATCCTCTATCAGGTATGGGCATTTATCGCGCCAGCGCTCTACCGGCATGAACGCCGGCTGGTTATGCCGCTGCTTTTCTCCAGTACACTGCTGTTCTACGTGGGTGTGGCTTTTGCCTACTTTATTGTCTTTCCGCTGGCGTTTGGCTTTTTTGCCAAGACCGCGCCGCAGGGCGTCACCATTGCGACCGACATTACGAACTATCTCGACTTTGTCATGACGCTGTTTATGGCATTTGGCGTTGCGTTTGAAGTGCCAATAGCCATCGTGCTGCTCTGCTGGACCGGGATCACCACGCCAGACGATTTGCGGAAAAAACGGCCTTATATTCTGGTCGGCGCTTTCGTTGTTGGGATGCTGCTCACACCGCCAGACGTTTTTTCCCAAACTTTGCTCGCTATTCCGATGTACTGCCTGTTTGAAGTCGGCGTATTCTTTTCCCGCTACTACGTGGGTAAAGGGCGTAAAGCGGCAGAGGAAGACTCCTGATCGCGTTTACGCAGGACGCCCCGTTGCGCGCGGGGTGAAAGCATTTTACAAACCGCCCGCCTGCCGGGCGGTTTTTATTTGGGGAAAGAGATGTTTGATATCGGTGTAAACCTGACCAGCACGCAATTCGCAAAAGATCGCGCTCAGGTGGTTAAGCGCGCGCGCGAAGCAGGTGTCACCGGCATGCTGCTTACCGGCACTAACGCGCTGGAGAGCCAGCAGGCACGACAGCTGGCAGCACAGCATCCCGGCTACTGCTGGTCTACGGCCGGCGTCCATCCGCATCACGCCAGTGAGTGGTCCGCAGAAACAGCCAGCACGCTGCGCCGCCTGGCAGAGAGCGAACAGGTGGTTGCCATAGGGGAGTGCGGGCTCGACTTCAACCGCAATCTGGCTGCGCATCAGCAGCAGGAGTATGCATTCGATGCCCAGCTGGCGCTGGCTGCAGAGCTGCAGCTGCCGGTGTTCTTACACTGCCGCGAAGCGCACGATCGCTTTGTTGCGGTGCTGGAGCCGTGGCTGCCGAAGCTGTCGGGAGCGGTGGTACACTGCTTTACCGGCACGCGTGCGGAGCTGGAAGCCTGTCTGGCGCTGGGCCTCTCCGTGGGCATTACCGGCTGGGTGTGTGATGAACGCCGCGGAATGGCGCTGCGTGAGATGCTGCCGCTGATCCCGGCGGAGCGTTTACTGCTGGAGACGGACGCGCCTTATTTACTGCCGCGCGATATGCGGCCCCGTCCGGCCTCGCGGCGCAATGAACCCTGTTTTCTGCCTCATCTGGTACAGCAGGTGGCGGGCTGGCGCGGAGAGACGGCGGAGGCGCTGAGTGCGCATGCCGACGCAAACGCGCGTCAGCTGTTCAGGCTGGCTTAAACCTTACGAAAAAGTTTGTTATCCACACTGCGCATCACCTGCTTATTCAGCAGGTTCAGCAACAGGATCGAACGGGTTTCTCCGTCGGGCTCGGCAAAAATCGCCCGCAGCCCTTCAAACGTGCCGTCGGTGATAAGCACTTCATCGCCCGACTGCGGCGTTTCAGGATCCAGAACAATCTGTGGTGTATCGGTCTGCAGTGCTTCAATCACTTCATAGGGCACCGTGGCGGGCATAGCGCCGAAGCGCACAAAATGGCTGACGCCGCGCGTGCTGCTGATGGTGGTGGTATGAATCGCTTCCGGATCGAATTCGATAAACAGATAGTTAGGGAACAGCGGCTCACTGACAGTGGTGCGTTTACCGCGCACCAGCTTCTCCATCGCGATCGTTGGACTGAGGCATGTTACTGCCTGACGCTCAAGATGTTCCTTAGCGCGCAGCAGCTGTCCGCGTTTGCAATAGAGTAAGTACCAGGATTCCATAATTGCCCCCAAATAATGGATGCCAAGAATAACAAACCTGCAGTCAGAGTTATAGCGCATCGGCTGGCGTATACCGTGCCGGCCAGAGAAATTCTCTGCGAATTTTCTGATTAGTGCGTTATCTGTGCGCTTTGCGGCAAGAGAATTGACGACTAGGGCGCATCTGTATCAGACTGCCAGACCATTACGGATCTGCACGATTTCCCGATTCACTCTGGCCGGAAAACTGAAGCCACATGAAATACCAGGACTTACGAGATTTTCTTTCGCTGCTGGAACAGCGTGGCGAGCTCAAGCGCATCACTCAGGAGATTGATCCTGAACTGGAGATGACCGAAATCGCCGACCGCACGCTGCGTGCCGGCGGCCCGGCGCTGCTGTTTGAAAACCCCAAAGGGTATGACATGCCGGTGCTGTGTAACCTGTTTGGCACGCCAAAGCGCGTGGCCATGGGTATGGGGCAGGAGGAGGTCAGCGCGCTGCGCGACGTCGGTAAACTGCTGGCATTTCTGAAGGAGCCGGAGCCGCCCAAAGGCTTCCGCGATCTCTTTGACAAAATGCCGCAGTTTAAGCAGGTGCTGAATATGCCAACAAAGCGTCTGCGCAATGCTCCCTGTCAGGAAGAGATCTTCAGCGGCGATGAGGTTGATTTGTCGCGTATTCCGGTGATGAAGTGCTGGCCTGGCGATGCGGCACCGCTGATTACCTGGGGGCTGACCGTTTCGCGCGGACCGCATAAAGAGCGGCAGAACCTGGGGATCTACCGCCAGCAGGTTATCGGCAAAAACCGGCTGATTATGCGCTGGCTGTCGCACCGCGGCGGCGCGCTCGATTTTCAGGAGTGGTGCAAAGCCCACCCCGGCGAACGCTTTCCGGTCGCGGTGGCGCTGGGTGCCGATCCCGCCACCATACTGGGCGCGGTCACGCCGGTGCCGGATACGCTCTCGGAGTACGCCTTCGCCGGCCTGCTGCGCGGCAATAAAACCGAAGTGGTAAAATGCGTCTCCTGCGATCTGGAAGTGCCCGCCAGCGCGGAAATTGTGCTGGAAGGCTACATTGAACCGGGCGACATGGCGCCGGAAGGTCCCTATGGCGACCATACCGGTTACTATAATGAAGTAGACAGCTTTCCGGTCTTTACCGTTACGCACGTTACGCAGCGGCGTAAACCGATCTATCATTCCACCTATACCGGTCGTCCACCCGATGAGCCTGCGGTACTGGGGGTGGCACTGAATGAAGTGCTGGTGCCAATCTTAATCAAACAGTTTCCGGAAATTGTCGATTTTTATCTGCCGCCTGAAGGCTGCTCCTACCGCCTGGCGGTAGTGACGATTAAAAAACAGTACGCAGGACATGCCAAGCGGGTGATGTTTGGCGTCTGGTCATTTCTGCGTCAGTTTATGTACACCAAATTTGTTATTGTGTGTGACGACGACGTAAACGCGCGCGACTGGAATGATGTGATTTGGGCGATTACCACCCGCATGGACCCGGCGCGCGATACCGTACTGGTAGAGAATACGCCGATCGATTACCTCGACTTTGCTTCACCGGTTTCGGGGCTGGGCTCCAAAATGGGGCTGGATGCTACTAATAAATGGCCGGGTGAAACGCAGCGCGAGTGGGGCACGCCGATCGTCAAAGATCCGGCGGTCACCGCGCGTATTGACGCAATCTGGGATGAGTTAGCAATCTTTGCCGAACCGCCGCAGCGCTGACGGCAGCAGAGAACCATAAGAAAGGGCAATTATGACGACGTTAAGCTGCAAAGTGACTTCGGTTGAGGCGATTACCGACACCGTATATCGCGTGCGCCTGATCCCGGAAGCGGAATTTAGCTTTCGCGCCGGTCAGTATCTGATGGTGGTAATGGATGAGCGCGACAAGCGTCCTTTCTCCATTGCCTCAACGCCAATGGAGAAAGAGATTATTGAGCTGCACATTGGCGCATCCGATCTCAATCTTTACGCTATGGCCGTGATGGATCGCATCAGAAGCGACCGCCAGGTAACGATTGATATGCCGCATGGTGATGCGTGGCTGCGGGAAGAGAGCGAGCGCCCGGTGATTCTGATCGCCGGCGGCACCGGCTTTTCCTACGCGCGTTCACTGCTGCTGACCGCGCTGGCGCAGCAGCCCGATCGTGATATCGCCATTTACTGGGGCGGACGTGAACTGCAGCACCTCTACGATATGGATGAGCTGGAAGCGCTGGCGGTAAAACACCCGAATCTCAGGGTGATTCCAGTGGTTGAGCAGCCTGCAGATGGCTGGCAGGGGCGCAGCGGGACGGTACTGACCGCCGTTATGCAGGATCATGCCGATCTGAGCGGCCATGACATCTATATCGCCGGACGCTTTGAGATGGCAAAAATTGCCCGTGAGCGTTTCTGCAGCGAGCGCGGCGCGCTGGAAGCGCAGATGTATGGCGATGCCTTTGCGTTTATCTGAGGCGCAGCCGTAAAAAAGCCCGCCCGGAAGGGCGGGAACACGTGCGATTCACAGGTCTCTGTTTTAGATACGTTCAAATACGGTGGCGATGCCCTGACCCAGGCCGATACACATGGTTGCCAGGCCAAACTGCACGTCATGCTGTGTCATCTGGTTGAGCAGGGTGGTGCTGATGCGCGCGCCGGAACAGCCCAGCGGATGCCCCAGTGCAATGGCACCCCCGTTCAGGTTTACTTTCTCATCCATCTGCGCCATAAGCCCTAAATCTTTGATGCAGGGCAGGGTTTGCGCAGCAAAAGCCTCATTGAGTTCAAACAGTCCGATATCCGCTACGCTGAGTCCGGCGCGCTTCAGCGCCATTTTGCTGGCGGGAACCGGGCCGTATCCCATAATTGAAGGATCGCAGCCGGTTACCGCCATACTGCGGATACGCGCACGTGGGGTGATGCCCAGTTCACGGGCGCGGCTTTCACTCATGATCAGCATGGCGGCAGCGCCGTCAGAAAGCGCGGATGAACTGCCGGCGGTCACCGTGCCGCTCACCGGATCAAACGCCGGCCGCAGCGCGGCCAGACCCTCCAGGCTGGTCTCCGGACGGATGACCTCATCACTCTCATAGCGCTTCAGCACGCCATCGGCGTCGTGCCCCCAGGTGGGAATAATTTCGCGGGCAAAATCGCCGCGCTGCGTCGCCGCCCATGCACGCTGATGCGAACGGAAAGCAAACGCATCCTGCTGTTCGCGGCTGATATGGTGCATGCGCGCCAGCATTTCCGCTGTCAGGCCCATCATGCCGGCGGCTTTTGCCACTGTCCGGCTCAGGCCGGGATGGAAATCAACGCCGTGGCTCATCGGGACATGGCCCATATGCTCAACGCCGCCAATCAGGCAGGTCTGCGCATCGCCGGTCATAATGGCCCGGGCAGCATCATGCAGCGCCTGCATAGATGAACCGCAGAGGCGATTCACCGTGCTGGCGGGCACGCGGTGCGGAATTTCCGCCAGCAGCGCCGCGTTGCGCGCAATATTAAATCCCTGCTCCAGCGTCTGCTGCACGCAGCCCCAGATGATATCATCCAGCGAGGCGGGGTCGATCGCCGGGTTGCGGCTCAGCAGCTCCCGCATCAGATGTGCTGAGAGATCTTCCGCCCGCACCTGACGAAAGGCGCCGCCTTTAGAGCGGCCCATGGGCGTGCGTGCGGCATCAATAATGACGACATTTTCCATCTCTGTTCCTCAGGCGCGCTGCAGCGACGCTTCATCAATAGGTTGAACGGCGGGGTACCAGCTCTGATGCGCGTGCGCACGCTGCACCAGCGCCTCCGGCAGCGTATAAAGCGTGCCGAGATGTGCGTAGCGTCTGGCCTGGTCGACCACATTGCTGTTACCGAGCGTATCAAGATAGCGGAAAGCGCCGCCGCGGAATGGCGGGAAGCCGAGGCCATAGACCAGCGCCATATCCGCTTCTGCCGGTGAGGCGATAATCTTCTCTTCCAGACAGCGCACCACTTCATGCAGCATCGGCAGCATCATACGATTAATAATCTCTTCATCGCTGAACGCACGCGCAGGTTCGCTGACGCTGCTCAGCAGCGTATCGGCGTCCGGATCGTGTATCTTCTGCGGTTTGCCTTTTTTATCCTGTTCCCAGCGGTAGAAGCCGAGGCCGTTTTTCTGCCCAAACCGGCCCGCATCAAACAGGACATCGATGGCATCCCGATAGTTTTTCTGCATGCGCGCCGGAAAGCCCTGCGCCATGACCTGCTGCGCATGATGGGCGGTATCGATACCGACCACATCCAGCAGCCACGCTGGCCCCATTGGCCAGCCAAACTGCTGCTCCATGACTTTATCAATCTGGCGATAATCAGCGCCGTCGCGCAGCAGCAGGCTGAAAGCCGCAAAATAGGGAAACAGTACCCGGTTAACAAAGAAACCGGGACAATCGTTAACCACGACCGCTGTTTTTCCCATTTTGCTGGCCCACGCCACCACCTTACTGATGGTCGCTTCTGAGGTCTGTTCGCCGCGGATCACTTCCACCAGCGGCATGCGCGGTACCGGATTGAAAAAGTGCATACCGCAGAAATTTTGCGGACGCTGCAGCGCTTTCGCCAGTTCGCTAATCGGGATGGTTGAGGTGTTGGAGGCGAGAATGGCATCGTCCCGCAGCTGCTGTTCGGTCTCAGCGAGCACTTTCGCTTTGACCGCCGGATTCTCCACTACCGCTTCTACCACCACATCAGCGCGGCGGAAACCGCTATACTCCAGCACCGGCTGGATAGTTGTCAGCACGGCAGCAAGTTTCGCACCATCAATTTTGCCGCGCGCCAGCTGCTTATTCAGCAGCTTGCTGGCTTCATTCATACCCAGCGTCAGCGCTTTTTCACTGATATCTTTCAGGATAACGGGTACGCCTTTCCACGCTGACTGCCAGGCAATCCCGCCCCCCATGATGCCGGCACCCAGCACGGCGGCCTGCTGCGGCAGCTCTGCGCGGGCGCTATGTTTTTTCGCCAGGCTTTTGACATATTGATCGTTAAGGAAAATGCCGACCAGCGCGCGGGCAACATCGCTCTGTGCCAGCGGCACAAACGCAGCCGTTTCAAGCTTAAGCGCATCATCGCGCGTCAGCCCGGCGGCAGCTTCAATTGTTTTCACCGCTGTCAGCGGGGCAGGGTAGTGTTTACCTGCCGTCTGCAGCACCATGCTTTTCGCCAGCGTAAAGCTCATCGCGGCTTCAACCGGACTCAGCTTCAGCGGCGCCAGCTTCGGCGCCCGGCGTGCCTGCCAGCTCTGCTGGGTAATGGCGTCGTGTAGCATAGTGAGCGCGGCGCTGCGCAGTTTGTCGCGGCTGACCACGGCATCGACCAGACCCAGCTTCAGCGCGCTTAATCCATCCACATCTTTGCCGGCGGCAATGATCTCCAGCGCGCTGTCGGCTCCCAGCAGGCGCGGCAAACGCACGCTACCGCCAAAGCCTGGCATGATGCCGAGTCGGGTTTCCGGCAGGCCAATACGCGTCTCCGGCGTCGCGACGCGCAGATCGGTTGCCAGCACACACTCGCAGCCACCCCCCAGCGCATAGCCATCAATGGCGACAATGGTCGGTACCGGCAGATCTTCCAGCCGGTTAAAAATGCTGTTAGCAAAGGTCAGCCACGCGCTCAGTTTCTCTTCAGGGGCATCAAACAGCGAAAGAAACTCGGTGATATCCGCGCCGACGATAAAAGCGGGTTTGGCGGAGCTTAACAGCAGACCGCGCAGACCGGGCTGCTGCTGCAGTACATTCAGCGCCTCTCCCAGGCTGGCGACGGTTTTAATATCAAGTTTATTGACCGAGCCGGGAGCATCGAAAACCAGCTCGGCAACGCCGTCTTCGAGCCAGTGTAATGAAAGGGTATCGCCTTGGTAGAGCATATCCGTCTCCTGAAACCGCGAAAAGTGATCTGGTCATACCAGATGAACAGGAGTGTGAGCGGCCTGCCCCTCTTTTGCAAACGGCAGTGTGCTTATTTGATACCGCGATCACAGGCTGGCTGGCGCGCCAATAGCGGCGCGGCTATGCTACACTGCGGCCACTTTCGCGACATCGGAGACTCGTTCATGGATTCACTGAAAACACTGTATCAGGCGCATATCAAAACGCTGCAGCAGCGGGCGCAACAGATTCTGGCGCGCGGCAAACTCGATGCGCTGCTGATCCACTCCGGCGAGCTACAGACCGTTTTTCTGGATGATCACACCTATCCGTTTAAAGTGAATCCGCAGTTCAAAGCCTGGGTGCCGGTCACGCAGGTGCCGAACTGCTGGCTGTGGGTCGACGGCAGCAATAAACCTAAACTGTGGTTCTATTCACCCGTCGACTACTGGCATAACGTCGAGCCGCTGCCGGAGAGCTTCTGGACCGGAGATGTTGATGTCATCGGGCTGAAAAATGCAGATGAGATTGCACAGCTGCTGCCAGCATCGCGTGAAAACGTCGCCTACATTGGCCCGGTACCGGAACGTGCTGCGCAGCTGGGCTTCAGCAGCGCGCAGATCAACCCGCAGGCGGTCATCGATTTCCTGCATTATCATCGCAGTATCAAAACGGATTATGAGCTCGCCTGCCTGCGTCAGGCGCAGAAGCTGGCGGTTGCTGGCCATCGCGCGGCTAAAGAGGCGTTTTTCTCCGGCATGAGCGAGTTCGATATTAACCTCGCCTATCTTACCGCTACCGGGCACCGGGATACGGATGTGCCGTATGGCAATATTGTGGCGCTGAACGAACATGCAGCCGTGCTGCACTACACCCGGCTCGATCACCAGCCGCCAGCCAAACGTCACAGCTTCCTGATTGACGCCGGCGCTGAGTATGCAGGATATGCAGCAGATTTAACCCGCAGCTATGCGGCGCAAAGTAAAACGCGCTATGCCGAGCTGGTGGAGGCAATGAATAAAGAGGAGCTGGCGCTGATCGCTACGCTGAAAGCGGGCGTGCGCTATACCGATTATCATCTGCAGATGCATCAGCGCATTGCGCGTTTGTTGCTGAAATTTGGTCTGGTAAAAGGCCTGACGGAAGAGGCGCTGGTGGCAGAGAATCTCACCGGACCTTTCATGCCGCACGGCCTGGGTCATCCCCTCGGGCTGCAGGTACATGATGTGGCCGGTTTTATGCAGGACGATCGCGGCACGCATCTGGCTGCGCCGGCGCAATACCCTTATCTGCGCTGCACCCGGGTGCTGGAGCCCGGCATGGTACTGACCATTGAGCCGGGCTTCTATATTATCGATTCGCTGCTGGCGCCGCTACGCGGGGGTAAGTACACCCAGCACTTTGACTGGCAGGCGATTGATGCGCTGAAGCCGTATGGCGGAATTCGCATTGAAGATAATGTGGTGATCCACCCTAATCGCATTGAGAACATGACGCGCGACCTGCACCTGGCCTGATGGACGCTTATGATATTCCGGCTGAGGCGATAAGCAGCAGCGAAGAGACGATCAAAAAAAGCCGCTTTATCACTCTGCTGGCGCATACGCCGGGTGCTGAAGCGGCGCGGGCGTTTGTGCAGCGGGTCAAAAGCGAGCATCCCGCTGCGCGGCATCACTGCTGGGCCTGGGTTGCCGGTGCTCCGGACGATTCACAGCAGCTGGGCTTCTCCGACGATGGCGAACCCTCCGGCACGGCAGGTAAGCCGATGCTGGCGCAGCTGATGGGGAGCGGCCTTGGTGAGATCACTGCCGTAGTCGTACGCTATTATGGCGGCATCATGCTGGGGACCGGCGGGCTGGTCAAAGCTTACGGCGGCGGGGTGCAGCAGGGACTGAAACAGCTGCCGCGTCAGCGCAAAGTGCCGATGCAATCTTTTATGCTGCGCTGTGATTATGCACAGATGAGCGATATAGAACGCCTGCTGCAGCGTTTTGACGGCATTACTGAAGAGAGCCGCTATGAAGATTGCATCACGCTGCGCATTGCGCTGCCTCATGCGCAGATAGCGGCCTTTAAGCAAAACCTCTCTGACTACAGCCGGGGTGCGCTAGCGCTGCTCCCGCTGGATAACTGAACAAAGGACACGGCTGAATGCACTTCCGCGCCATTACCCGCATTGTGGGTCTGCTGGTTATTTTATTCTCGGTAACCATGATTGTACCGGGTTTAGTGGCGCTGATTTATCGCGACGGTGCCGGCCGCGCCTTCAGTCAGACGTTCCTGATGGCGATTGTCATTGGTTCGCTGCTCTGGTGGCCCAACCGTAAACAGAAGACCGAACTTAAACCGCGCGAAGGCTTTCTGATTGTGGTGCTGTTCTGGACGGTACTGGGCAGCGTCGGTGCAATGCCGTTTATCTTTGCCGAGCAGCCTCACCTCTCCGCGACCGATGCCTTTTTCGAATCCTTTTCCGGCCTGACGACGACGGGTGCAACGACGCTGGTGGGGCTCGACTCCCTGCCGAAAGCGATTCTGTTTTACCGGCAGATGCTGCAGTGGCTGGGCGGTATGGGGATTATCGTGCTGGCCGTTGCCATACTGCCGATTCTGGGCGTTGGTGGCATGCAGCTCTATCGCGCCGAAATGCCCGGGCCGCTGAAGGACAATAAGATGCGGCCGCGTATTGCAGAGACAGCAAAAACGCTGTGGCTGATTTATGTTGTGCTGACCATCGCCTGCGCGCTGGCCCTGTGGCTGGCCGGCATGCCGATGTTTGACGCTATCGGGCACAGCTTTTCTACCATCGCTATTGGCGGTTTCTCCACGCACGATGCCAGCATCGGCTATTTTAACAGCCCGACGATCAACACGATTGTTGCGGTGTTTCTGCTGATTTCCGGCTGTAACTACGGCCTGCACTTTTCACTGCTGAGCGGGCGTAACCTGAAGGTTTACTGGCGCGATCCTGAATTCCGGATGTTTATTGGCGTGCAGTTTACGCTGGTGGTGATCTGCACGCTGGTGCTCTGGCTGCATAATGTTTATGACAGCGGCTGGCAAACGCTGAATCAGGCTTTTTTCCAGGTAGTGTCATGGGCAACAACGGCGGGCTTCACCACAGATAGCATTGCACGCTGGCCGCTGTTCCTGCCGGTGCTGCTGCTCTGCTCAGCATTTATCGGTGGTATGGCTGGCTCAACCGGGGGCGGCCTGAAGGTTATTCGTATTCTGCTATTGTTCAAGCAGGGTTCACGTGAGCTAAAACGTCTGGTGCACCCTAATGCGGTTTACACCATTAAGCTTGGCAACCGGGCGCTGCCGGAGCGTATTCTGGAAGCGGTATGGGGTTTCTTCTCCGCCTATGCGCTGGTGTTTCTGCTCAGCATGCTGGCCATTATCGCGACCGGCGTTGATGACTTCTCCGCGTTTGCTGCTGTTGCGGCAACGCTGAACAACCTTGGGCCGGGACTGGGTGTAGTCGCAGACAACTTCACAACCATGAATGATGTGGCGAAATGGATATTGATCCTGACGATGCTGTTCGGGCGTCTTGAGGTCTTTACGCTGCTGGTGCTGTTCACGCCGACTTTCTGGCGTGAATAAGAGAAACAGGAACCTGTAATGAAAGCATTAATACTTTATTCCACCCGCGACGGACAAACCCGCGAAATTGCAGCGCGTATTGCTCAGACTCTGGTACCGCAGCAGTTATGTGATGTGCAGGATCTTGCAGAGACGAGACAGATTGACTGGTCGCAGTACGATCGCGTACTGATAGGCGCCTCGATTCGCTATGGTCATTTTGATACGGCGCTGATGACGTTTGTCACGCAGCACCGGCAGTCGCTGCAGCAGCGGGTAAGCGGATTTTTTAGCGTGAATCTGACGGCGCGCAAAGCTGACAAGCGTTCCCCGCAAACCAATGCCTATACCCGCAAATTTCTTGAGCAGTCACCGTGGCAGCCCGACTGCTGCGCTGTGTTTGCCGGCGCGTTACGTTATCCGCGCTATCGCTGGTTTGATCGGGTAATGATTCAGTTAATTATGCGCATGACCGGTGGTGAAACCGATACCTCTAAAGAAGTCGAGTACACCGACTGGTCTGCAGTGAGCAGATTTGCGTATGAATTTGCGCAGTTACCAGGCAAATCGTTGTGAAATAGAGCGTTGTGGCGAAAAATAGCGCGAACGATTCTTTTTTTGTATTTAACGCATATCAGCACGGAAGACGTCCCTCTAATACCCCTCCATCGACACGGCACACCGGCTTACGGAAAA